>JBBQGE010000009.1:0-119497 GCA_038322675.1 Bryobacterales bacterium | reverse complement strand
GCCAGCCCTCAAAGGAGAAGGTCTTAACATGTTAAGAGCACCCGGAATGCATTGAAACGGGACGGCTTACGGGTCAATCCACAAACCCTTCAAAGCCCTCTGGAGCTACGACTGACCCACCGATTTTGCGGACGAATCATTTTTTGATGTCGACGCCATTTAGCGTACTCCTTCCTGCCACGCCCCCTGGCGCCATCAAGGTCACCAGCATTAACGGCATCCCCATCAACGCCAACCCATTCAGTTTCCCGGATGCCCAGATCAATTCCCCGAATCCCGTTATTGTGAATGTCCAGGCGCAGTACATTCCTATCGGGACCGTCCCGAAGATAATTGTGTTCTCAGAGACCGGCCCCGACCAGACCGTCAACTGCTCGCCGCTACAAGGTGCCTCGATCCAACAAACGACCTGTAGCGCCCAGATCACGTTTCCGACTGGCGGATCAAGGGGTTTTGTGACGGCAACCTGGCAGTGAGCATATGACTAGCAGTCCGATAGCCATCCGACTCTATTGTCTCCTCGCGGCCATCGTTCCCGCCTACCCGCAATTTGCCGGTAGCGGTTCGAATGGCTCCGATGGCGCGCTCGAGTTGACCACTCCGGGCGAGATTCGCTTCGACCCGAGTGCGGTCAAGCCGTCGATGAACCCGGCACACGACGGTGTGTACCACTTCACAAGTATCTACATTGCCGCCGGCGTGACGGTCAAACTCTCCGCGAACGTTCTGAACGGCCCTGTGTTTTGGCTGGCGCAAGGCCCCGTACGGATCGATGGCAACATTGACCTCAGCGGTGCGGACGGCGGAGCGCCCTCCGCTCAGCGCCCGAATATCGCGGGGGCGGGCGGGCACGCTGGGGGTGTTCAGGAGAAACCCGGCTACGGTCCTGGAGCCGGCGATCTGGGCGGCGCATTCACGGGCAACCAGTTTCTGGTTCCGTTGGTCGGAGGGTCCGGAGGGGCAGGTGGGCCCGACTGCGGTGGAGGAGCCGGTGGAGGGGCGCTTCTGATTGCTAGTTCTACGTCCATCAGCGTCAACGGAGCGATCACGGCGGATGGCGGTAGCGTGCGAGGGGACTGCCGGGCAAGTGGAGGCAGCGGCGGGGCAATTCGTCTGATCGCGCCTGTGATCGAGGGCGCGGGCGATCTAAGTGCGAAAGGAGGGCAACCCGGCGGCGGCGACGGGCGCATCCGGCTGGAGGCTTTCACCAACAACTTCTCTGGAGCCACGGATGAGACCCCGGTGGCCACCGGCAAACCCTTCGGGCTCTTCCTTCCTCCAAACCCTCCACCGTCGGTTCGAGTCGTGAGCGTGAACGGCGTTGCGGCGAGCCTCAAATCGACAGAGCCGCTAGTTTTGTCCCAGTTGAATCTGAAGCGGCCGGGAACTATCAAGGTCGGTATTGAGGCCAGGTTCATCCCGACCGGCACGGTCATCGAACTGGAGTTGTTCTCGGAGACCGGCCCTCCTCGAGTGGTCTCGACGCCGCCGCTGGACGGTACGTCTGAGCGGTCGACCGCTTCAGCTCCCGTGACCTTTCCCGCTGGGGCCTCCTCCACGTACGTGAAGGCGAATTGGAAGCTCTCAGAAAAGAAGTGAGCTCAAGCGAAAGGTAAGAGGATTATGAACCGCCCTTCCCCCCTCGCCCTCCGGGGTTGCATCTTGAGGGTGTGTCGAGGAACAGGAAGCCCCCACGCGCTGGAGTTCGCGAATCGCCGAGCAGGAACCAGCGGGGAATCCATCCGCGCGTTTTGGCGCCAACACGGAATTGGCGAGCACTCGTTCTATTGCTGGCGGAACCGCCTGCGCACAGCCCCGCGGGGTCGAGTTCGCACGGTTGGGATACGAAACCCGCAACGGCGCCTGCTTCACCGTGGACCCTGGAACTCTCGCTCGCCTCTGGCGCACCGCTCCGGACTGCCAACGGCGCCGACCCGGCAACTCCTCGCCACTTGCTGGAGACGCTGCAGGCATGATCTTGCTTCCAGCGAGCGTGCGCTTCGGTCGTGCCTGAGCCCTTGCGATATGCACCGTTCCTTCGACGCCCTATCCGCCTGCTATTCATCGCCGACGAGGATTCGATTTTACGTGCTCAGAAGATGCTAAACGCCTTGGTTGAGAATATACGCGAATCGCGGCATGAGATATTGGAGGCCAACCTGTGCATGGCGAATTCGCAACTCATGCTGCAATGGGCGTATGGTACAAGCCGCGACAGTGGCTCTGCCAGCGGTACGAGTCGAGACTTATTGGCGACGCAGAAGCATCATCGGCCGATTCCGGGAAGCGTCCGTCGATCCCCGCATGAGTTTGGTGGCGGTTGTAGCAGTTCTGGAAATCGAAAAGCTTCGCCTCCAGATCTGCCGTGCTCCAGAATAAACTGCGATCCAGATACTCACGCCGAATTGTGCCGATCAGTCGCTCGACGAAGGGATGCGGGAGCGGCACGTGAGGAACGGTCTTAACTTCCTTCACTTCCAGTATCCGAAGATTGGCTTGCCATCGATGGAATCGATACAGCGGATCATGGTCCGAGGTATTTCGGCTAACCATGCGCTCGGATGGCTCGCTGGAACATACGGCACAGCGCTACGCCGTCGACGGTGCCACACTGAACGCCAAACCCGATGATGCGACGGGTAAATTGGTCCATCACCACGAGTATCCAGTGGGTTCTCAGCGTGGCCGATTCGCAACGGAACAGATCGCAGCTCCACAGACTATCCTTCGTGTGGCCGAGGAAAGTCAGCCAGGAAGGACCTCCCGAACCCGGTTCCGGACGGTAGTGAAAGCTCAGAAGTCGGCGCACTACATCCTTGTCGATGTCGATGCCAAACGCCAACGACACCTGCCGAGCGATGCGAGGAAAGCCCCAACTGGGATTCTGCCGCTTCATAGCTACCACGGCATCGAGCAGTTCTCTGCCGGGTCCCTTCGGGCCAGGCCGAGACCGGCGTTTGGAGTACACAACCCGGCGATGATCCGAGCTGTGGTGCGCAGGTTTGGGGCGTGCGTCCGACCGCGGTTGAGGATCAACAGTTGATGCCGCACGAGCACGGACTCGGCGACGACGGACCGGAGTGCGCCCGGCCCTGCCAATCGCGCCACCCGTCGCAATCAAATATACGAATAGGACAAGCAAGTCTCGCGTGGCGGCCATCGTATCAACCCGCACGAATCGCCTCACTTTTGACTAATTTTTGAATTCGCCCTGCACAGGGTGCCCTAACGAAAATTCGGCGGGGCGAAGAACTCCACCGGTCCAAATTCCAGGATGACCCATTTCTTCCCCTGGAGACGCATGACTACGGTTACCAACTGCTGCCGGACTTCCACGCGTGGTTCGTCGGATGCCTTTCTGCGCATGTGCAGGGTCCAGTCCAATTCGAGCGTGCGACGATTGTCGTCGCCTTCATTGCTGACCGGTTCGATCGTCGAATGAACGTCCGATTCGGCGATCATGGCGCGGAGGGAGGCGTGCAGCTTTTCCAGGCCGGGCATGGCTGCGTCCATCGGTTTCAGGAAACCGGGAACGTTGTCGTCGGCTAAGTCGGAAGCGAGCGCCGCGATGACATTCCAGGCGTCGGATGCGGAGTCGGCTTTGAGCGGCAGGGCCGATACGGCCAACAGCGAGGCTAACTCGCGCCGGGTCATGTGCGGTAACTCGCGTTAATTCGAATATATTCCTCGGTGAAATCGCACGTCCAGAAACGCGCGGTGCCTTGGCCTCGGCCGCGGATCGTGAATTCGATGCTGCATTCCGGCTCGTCAAGTTTTGTCTTGAGTGCCGGCTCGTCGAAATCCGCTGCTAGACCGGAGGCGCAGACCGGTACACCTTGGAGGTGGATGTCGACTTTCGACGGGTCGAACACCACACCGGCATTGCCGGCTGCCGATAGGATCCTGCCCCAGTTGGCATCCGATCCGGCGATGGCCGTTTTGACGAGCGGCGAGTTGGCGATGGCTCGTGCGAGTCGCTGGGCGGCTTCGTTGTCAGCGGCGCCGCGGACGTCGATGGTTACTAGTTTGCGTGCGCCTTCGCCGTCGCGCGCGATCTGGCGGGCGAGGTCTTCCAGGACTTCTCGCACAGCATCGGCTATGCCGCTCGCGGCGGGCTTCACTCCGGATGCGCCGTTGGCCATCAGCACGACGGTGTCGTTGGTGGAGGTGTCGCCATCGACGCTGACTCGATTGAAACTGGTCTCAATACCCGCGGCGAGGATGCCGCGCAGCGCGGCGGGCGATAACTCCGCATCGGTAATAACGAAACCGAGCGTAGTGGCCATATTGGGCTGGATCATTCCGGAGCCCTTGGTCATGCCGGCGACGCGGACCGGTTTGCCGCCGATGATGATTTCGTGCGATGCGGTTTTGGGCACCGTGTCCGTAGTCATGATGGCGTTGGCGACGGATTCGAAGGTTCCGGTCTTGAGTTGCTTCACGAGTTTCGGCAGGGCCTTGGTGATGAGCCGGGGATCGAGTTCCATGCCGATGACCCCGGTGGATGCCGGGAGGACCTGATCTACGGCAGCGTCGAGCATGGGCGCGAGGGCCTCACAAGTAGCGAGCGCGACGGCATCGCCGGTGCGGGTAGCGCAGTTCGCGTTTCCAGCGTTCACCAGGATTGCCCGTGCCATTCCCTTCGATGAACGCAGGTGTTTGCGGCATAGCTTTACCGGGGCGGCCTGGACGCGGTTCTGCGTGAAGACGGCCGCGGCGGATGCGGGCCGGTCGGAGACGATGAGCGCGAGGTCGTCTTTCGACACTTTGCGGATGCCGGCGTATGTCGCCGAGAAACGGTATCCCTGGGGAACGGTCAGCAATTGGTTAGCACCTCTCTATCCGGAATCGGATTGCCATTGAGGAAGGCTTGGGCGGCCATGCGTTTACGGCCTTCCAGTTGAACTTCGACGAGTTCGACACCGGACCCGTTACCGGCGCCAACGACGAGGCGTTTGCCGGCGGCTCGTATGACTCCCGGGTCAGCGGCTTCGGTTTCGCGTCCTTGCCAGATGTGAAAGCGTTGGCCGCGGAAGTACGTGTAAGCTCCCGGCCAGGGAGTGAAGCCCCGCATCCGGTTGAGTATCTCGCGCGCCGGGCGATTCCAGTCGAGCAGCCCGTCTTCCTTGCGAATGATGGGCGCGAGGGTGGCCTCGGCGTGGTTTTGCGGCTCACCGGCGAGCGTTTGCCGTTCGAGACCGCAAAGTGTTTCGATCAGTAACTCCGCACCTGCCGTCGATAGCCGGGCGGATAACTCTGGCGATGTTTCCTGAGGTCCGATTTCTGTCTCCCACCTCAGCAGCATGTCGCCGGTGTCGAGTCCGGCATTGATGCGCATGGTGGTAACTCCCGTTACTTGTTCCCCGTTCGCAATGGCCCACTGAATGGGCGCCGCGCCGCGGTATTTGGGCAATAACGAGGCATGCACGTTAATAATTCCGAGCGGCGGAATATCGATGATGGATTGCGGAATAATCTGGCCGTATCCGACTACCACCATCGCATCGGGCCGAATCGCCGCGAGTTCCGCGACCACCTCCGGACGCCGCACCCGCTCGGGTTGGCGAACTTCGAGACCGAGTTCGAGAGCCGCGTCCTTGACGGGCGACTGCGTTTCCTTCTGACCGCGTCCCTTGGGGCGATCGGGCTGGGTGTATATGGCGGCGATGCTATGCCCGGATTCGACCAACCGCTGCAAGGTTGGCACGGCGAATTGGGGCGTGCCCATGAAGACGATGTTCATGAGACCGGCTCAACCCCACTCGTCCGCTTTTTGCAGTTTACGGATTTTGCGGCGAATCAGGTCGCGCTTGAGCGGGCTGACATGGCTGAGATAGAGCGTGCCGTTGAGGTGATCGGTTTCGTGCATGAAGGCGCGAGCCAACAGATCCTCGCCGGTCTGTTCAAACCACTCACCCTTGGCGTTCTGCGCGCGAATGGTCACGCGTTTGGGTCGAGTAACCTGTTCGCGAAAGCCGGGGACGCTGAGGCAGCCCTCCTCGTTGGACTGGGTACCCTCGCGCCGGATGATTTCGGGATTGATGAGCACGAGCTTCGCGGACTCATCCTCGCCGACCGAGGTATCGATGACGGCGATGCGTCTGGAGATGCCGATCTGCGGCGCGGCGAGTCCGACCCCCTTGGCGGCGTACATGGACGCGAACATGTCGTCGATGAACTGATCGAGTTCGGGAGTATTGAAATTGCTGACCGTTTCGGCACGCGTCTCCAGTACGGTCTGCCCGTATTTGACGATTGGGTAGATCATCAGAATTTCTTTACCTGTTCGATGTAGCCTTCGAAATTCCGTTTCGTCTCAGCGAGTGAATCGCCGCCGAACTTTTCGAGGAAGGCCTGGGCGAGTACGATGGCGAGCATGGCTTCGCCGATAACTCCGGCGGCGGGAACGACGGCGATGTCGCTGCGTTCATAAGCGCCCGGCGCGTTTTCGTGGGTCACGAGATCGACGGATTCCAGAGGCTGCCGCAGGGTGGAGATGGGCTTGAGATAGCCGCGCACCACGATATCCTCGCCATTGGTGATGCCGCCTTCCAGGCCTCCGGCGCGATTGGCACCGCGGGTAAAGCGGCGGCCTGCGGAATCGTAATGGATGGTGTCCTGGACCTTGGATCCGTACTCCTGGGCGGCACGGCGCGCAAAGCCGACGTCGACGCCTTTGACGGCCTGCATGGACACGATGGCCTGCGCGATGCGGCCGTCGAGGCGGGAGTCCCAGGTGATGTGCGACCCGAGTCCAGGGGGAACGTTGTGGGCCACCACTTCAAAGACGCCACCGACGGTATCCTTGGTGCGATAGGCGACGTCGACCGCCTCTTTCATGCGGGCTTCGGTTTCGGCGTCGACGCAGCCGAGAAGCACGTCGTCTTTCAGGCTGAGGGCGACGAGTTCGTCCCAGGAGGCGGGGCGCTCGAGTTGGACGGGGCCGACAGCGACGACATGGCTGAGAATTTCGATACCGAATTCGGCGAGCAGCGATTTGGCAATGGCACCGATGGCGACGCGGGCCGTCGTCTCGCGAGCGCTGGCGCGTTCAAGAATGTAGCGCGCGTCGTGGAAGTTATACTTCAGGGCTCCGGCCAGGTCGGCGTGACCGGGACGGGGACGCGTGACGGGTTTGCGTTTGTCCTCGCCGCCGTCGATGTCTTCTACCGGGAGGGCTTCGGTCCAATTCTTCCAGTCGCGATTGCGGATGAGCATCGCGATGGGTGATCCGATGGTTTGCGAATGGCGGACGCCGGCGACGATCTCGACCTGGTCGGTTTCGATCTTCATGCGTCCACCGCGGCCATAGCCCTGCTGACGTCGCCAGAGTTCGCGATTGACCTTTTCGATGGAAATGGGGATTCCGGCGGGGAGTCCGGTGAGCGTGGCCACCAGGCATTCACCGTGGGATTCGCCTGCGGTTTCAAACCTGAACATTCGTAAGAAGATATGGTAACAGAGGTTCGCGTTGGGCCACGGTCCGAAGGCGTGGTGCTAGGATGAGGGGCTCGACCTATGAGCGCGACTGACGATTCCTCGCCGATCATCCTTCTTTACTACTCGCGAGCCGCCGATTTTATTGGTCCCGCCGACCGGCAGTTTGTCACCGTTGAGTTGGACCGCCTTCCACACGCGCAGGCCGTAGTGTTCCATATCCCGAGCGCACCCGACGTTCGCGGTATTCCCAAACGCGAGGGGCAGATCTGGGTAGCGTGGTCGATGGAAAGCGAGGCCTTGTATCCACAATTGTCGAGTGTCGGTCATATGAAGCACTTCGACCTGACCATGACCTATCGCCTCAATTCAGATATTCCCAATCTATATTTCGGAATCGGCACGGCGCGGGAACTTCTACGTAAGGCAGCGCCCAAGACCGAGAGCGCTCCAGCCGTCTTTATCGCCTCCAGTTTATGGGACCGAAGCGGCCGGTTGGACTACGTTCGCGAGTTGATGCGGTATCTGCCAGTCGATTGCTATGGCAAGTGTCTCAATAACCGGGCGTTTTTGGAGGATAAAGGCCGGGAAACAAAGCTCGAGACACTTGCGCGTTACAAATTCACTCTTGCTTTCGAGAACTCGATCGCACGGGACTACGTGACGGAGAAGATCTTCGATTCGTTGACCGCCGGGTCGGTGCCGGTCTATCTCGGCGCGCCGAATATCCAGGACTTCGTGCCGGGAGAGCACTGCTTCATCAATGCCTCGGATTTTCGAGATCCGCGGGCTCTCGCCGATTACCTGTTGCATCTGGCCGCGAACGAATCAGAGTACGAGTCCTATCTAGCCTGGAAGGACGCTCCCCTAGCACCGACTTTTCTGGAAAGGGCCGCTCGATACGACGAGGGCCCTTTCTCACGTCTCAACACGATACTGCGAGGGCGTCCGCCGGGCGCCGATATCCGGGAGTTGCATCGCGATCCGCTCCACCAAGTGGTGCGGGCAGTTGCGCGAGGATCGCGATGAATCGGGCCGCCAGACGAATCACTGATTGGCTGCGCCCCTGCCGTCCGCACGGCAACCGCGACAAATCCCAAAGCCGCTGCCATTTCCGATGATCTGGGCGCAGCGGTTGGTGATGCTGGCCAGTTCTCCAGCGCTGAGCGTGGCCGGCACAAAGGGTGTCTCCACGATTGAGAACGGAGCCGTCGACCCCGGAATCGTGCCAACTCCGGGCACGTGAGCCGTCGTGCCCCAGGCGGCCAGACCGCCCGCCAGGGTCGAAGTGCCCGGCAAGGAAGCCGCCAGTTTGATCATTCCCGAGTTCGGGCTTATCCCGGTAAGCGTGTTGCTGAACACGTCGGTTTTCGCCGACATGGAGAGCAGCCCATTTGGCGTCACCAGACAGGAACAGCAGGATACCAGTTGCTCGTCGGGCGAGAACCCATAGACGTTGACGCAGAGATTGCCTTGATTGCCGTATCCGGGGCCCTGTAGCGGAACGCCGTTCAGGCCGGTGTTGGTGATATTGACCACCGAATCGGCCACGTTGAGGTTAGTGGCGTAGCGCACCAGGAACGCACCCTCTGGCATCTGACCGCGAGGGAAGGCGATATTGCCCGCGGCCCCATTACAGACAGTCGCCGATTGGTTCATGATCTCGGTAATGGTGATCCGGCAACTGGTCACCGTCGCCCCGATCGCATTGCCACTAGAATCCTGGACTCTGGGTGTGAATGTGAACGACCCTCCAGTGCTTGGGATTCCGGTGATGAGTCCCGTGGTTGCGTTCAACATCAACGGCGGGGGTAGGCTACCCGACTGGATCGAATACGTGTACGGAGGAAAACCGCCTGTGGCGACCACCGGCGAACTGAACGGCGAACCCACGGTGCCGCTCACCGCGGGGCAGGACAGCCCTATGGCTTCTGCGATCGCGAGGGTGCAATTCATCGACGTAGTACCGGCGGACGTGCCGGTCAGGTCAACTACCTTCGCCGTGAAGGTGAAGGTACCCACACCGCTTGGCACACCTGTAATAGCTCCAGTCGACGTATTCAACGACAGCACAGGAGGCAGTGGGCCGGACGTGATGGAGAACGTGTAGGGCGGAACACCTCCGGTGGCGACCAGCGCTGTAGTAAAGGGGAGACCGACTATGGCTTGGCTGGCCGGGCACGTCAGTGCCATCGCCGGTGGAACGATGACCGTGATGGTGCAGTTGACCGTCGTGACACCGGACGACACGCCGGTTGAATCGGCTACACGCGCGGTAAAGGCGAACGGACCTCCAGCCGTCGGCGTGCCGGTGATCGCTCCAGTTACCGGATTCAACGTCAGGGATGTGGGCAGGTTCCCGGAACTGATGGAGAACGCGTATGGCGGGAATCCGCCGGTCGCGGTCAGGGTTGAGCTGTAGGGAATGCCTACCGTACCCGTGTTTGCCGGGCAGGTCAATGCGATGGCATTGGCAACGGTGATGGTGCAACTTTGAGTTGTGGTGCCAGCTCCCGTGCCGGTGGAATCCACCGCCTTGGCTATGAACGTGAATGCGCCCGCTGTCGCCGGCGTGCCGGTAATGGCTCCCGTGGCCGGATTCAAGCCGAGCGTCGGGGGCAGGTTGCCCGAGGCGATTGAGAACGTATAGGGCGGGACGCCTCCCGTTGCGAGGAGTGCCGAGCTATACGGGACGCCTACGACGCCCATGCTGGCCGGACACGTCAGCGCGACTGGTGGCGGAACGATGACGGTGATGGTGCAATTCATCGTGGTGGTGCCGGCGGCAGTGCCGGTGGAATCCACCACCTTCGCCGTGAAGGCGAACGGGCCTCCAGCCGTCGTGGTGCCGGTAATGGCTCCGGTTGCTGGGTTCAAGGTCAGGGATGTGGGCAGGTTCCCGGAAGTGATGGAGAAGGTGTACGGTGGGAATCCGCCGCTGGCACCGAGCGACGAGCTATACGGAACACCGACGGTTCCGCTGTTTGCCGGGCAGGTTAACGCGATCGGATTTGCAATGGTGATGCTGCAATTCTGGGTCGTGGTGCCCGCCACGGTACCTGTGGAATCCACCAGTTTGCCAGTGAAGGTGAATGTGCCCGCTGTCGTAGGCGTACCTGTGATGGCTCCGGTGGCCGCATTGAGCATGAGTGTCGCCGGCAGCCGTCCGGAATCGATCGAGAATGTGTACGGCGGGACGCCTCCGGTGCCAATCAGGGCTGATGTGAACGGGACGCCTACCACACCCATGGTTGCAGGACACGTCAACGCGACTGGGGGCGGAACGATGATCGTGATGGTGCAACTCGTCGTCGTCGTACCGGACGTCTGGCCGGTGGAATCCACCACCTTGGCAGTGAAAGTGAACGGACCCCCCGCCGTGGGCGTTCCTGTTATGGCTCCAGTTGCCGGATTCAAAGTTAGTGATGTGGGCAGGTTCCCGGCGGTAATTGAGAAAGTGTAGGGCGGAAATCCTCCACTAGCGGTCAGCGCCGAGCTATAGGGGACACCTACTGTCCCGCTATTGGCCGGGCAGGTTAACCCGATCGGATTAGCAATTATGATGGTACAACTGTGAGTCGTGGTGCCTGCGGCGGTGCCGGTTGAATCTACAAGCTTGGCAGTGAAGGGGAAAGTACCCGCCGTCGTAGGAGTACCGGTTATGGCTCCTGTGATCGAATTCAGTGTCAGCGGCGGTGGAAGACTCCCGGAAGCGAGGGAGAACGTGTAGGGCGGGACACCTCCGCTCCCAACCAGGGCTGAGCTATAGGGGACTCCCACTACGCCCATGGTTGCCGGACACGTTAGCGCGACTGGCGGCGGAACGATGACCGTGATGGTGCAATCAGTGGTCTTGGTGCCGGCAGCCGTACCCGTGGAATCCACCACCTTGGCCGTGAAGGCGAACGGACCTCCGACCGCGGGTATGCCCATGATGGCTCCCGTGCTGGGATTCAAGATCAGGGGTGGCGGCAAGCTCCCGACGGCTATGGAGTAGGTAAATGGAGGGACTCCGCCTCCCGCAATCAGTGCCGAGCTATAGGGAACCCCCACGGTACCGATATTTGCCGGGCAGACCAATGTGACTGGCGGGGGTGGAGTGTAAGTGTAAGTTACGATCACTCCGCCGGATGAGGTGGCGACCAAGCCCGCCGTAACCACCGAACTGACGTTCACGTTGAACGGAGCAGCGAAGGCCGCCGCGGAAATTCCGCCAGTCGCATCCGCGCCACCCATCGCGATGGGAATTGGAGAGGATCTGCCACCACTGACGGGCACCACCTGTGTGGGCGGATTCCAGGTAACACCCGCAGGGCCAACTGGGGTGAAACGCACCTCAACGGTATTAAACGCGACCCCAAACTGATAGTCGGCTACATAAACCAAAGATACGCCGGTGAGAGTGCCGCCAGGCACTGTGAAGCCGGGACATGTTACGGGCGCCGGACCACCGGCACCGTCCTGAAAGGCATTGGGGAAGTCCGAGCAGAAGAAAGGACCGGCTGTATCCGCGTAAGCGGCAATACAGAGGCAAGATATTCCGAGAGATAAGTGCAAAAATCGGTTTGCCACGACTGCTACCACCTAGGTCGGGAGTGTAGCACTATCTTAGTAGGAGTTCAATGCAAATTAAGTCATCAAGATGGCTTAATCGTCGTTGCCGTCTAGTTGATCCATGCTTCGTTGTTAGAAACGGGTTTAGGTTAGCCGAAGGATTTCGCCAGCTCTATGATAACCGGGCAGCAATGGAGTGAGGCGCTGAGCCTCTGCATTGAGGCATGCACGGCGGGCCAACGCGTTAAAGTCTATTAGTTTGTGTAATTCTTGCTGCGCCGCCGGAAGAGGTTTGCCGGAATCTGGATGCTATGGTTTTAGCTTTTTCGATACTTCGGCTACGACCAAGTCGCGCTCGCCCTTGCTCCAACGGTCTTGGATTTCCTGCTCGGGCATTCCGGCCACCCGTCCCAGGATGATATAAGCAGGCAAGGCATGCGGCAAATACTTGAATTTCGCCATCTCCACCAGCGACGGAAGTGCGCGCGTCTTTAACTGCTCCAGGGTCGACTCGTCGCGCGATTCGGTCAAATGCGCCAGCGCCACCGCGGCATTGTTCCGGTCGGTCCAGACCAGCGAGTTGAGCATCTCAATGAACCAGGTAGGTGAGATTCGGAGTTCTTTTTCCGGATTCAGCTTCGCGTACACCGCCACCGCGGCCAGGGCGCGAATGGCGTTGCCGCGGACGGTGTCGTCGGCGTCCTTCAATGCGTACTGCAACTCGTCTACCGTCGACTGGTTCTTCGGCGCGTACCCGATGACATAGGCGGCAATAGCACGCTGCTCGTCGTCGCCCGATTCGTGGAGCACTTTCGAGAGCTCATCAAAGTGGGCGCTGGCGAGAGTCACGAATTTCAACTGAATGTCGCGGCTATCGGGATCGGCCATCAGGGAATGACCCTGCGTCAGATCCTCGGCAGTCGAGTTCCTTCGAACGGCCTCATTCACGGCTGTCAGAAACTCGTGGTACGCCGTCGTGATTTCCGCGGGCAACTCCAGGTCGGCCTCGGGCGGGGTGCGCAAGTCGAAGTGGGGAGCGCCGCGCTCTTCCACGCCGACGTACAGCATGATCTTACCTTCGTCGCAGCACGACGCTTCCAGGTGCGCCTCGACGATGCCGGGTACGGCCGCGAGCCGCTCTTCGACATTGCCTTTGGAGCGGGGAAGCGGGTCGCCCTCCACCACTCCGAGTGCCTTGCGCACCTTAGCCTCGGGCACCTTTCGCAGGCCGTAGAACTCAATTCGTCCGATGCGCGGCGTGCTTTGAGCGCACAACGCCCCGCTCACGATCAGTAGCAGAAAGATGGGTCGCAAGCAATATAGACGTATGCGAAGCACTGTCCGGCTACGCCTGTTTTTCAGCGAACGGTCCGATGATCGGCAGTAGAAATCGTTCACGACGATAAGCCTTGTACATCAGGTACAGCCAGCATCCGAACATCCCCATGGACAGACCTAGCATGAGCAAGCCCGCGATCGGAGCGCCCACCCAGGGGATCTGGGCAATCAGAGTACTCACAGTGCCTAGCACGATCCAGACCATCGTGATGGCGACCGTGAAGAAGATCGACTGGTAGGCGTGAAAGCGGACGGTCCGGCTGCGGCGATAAGGGTCCAGCACCAGAAAGAGTATGCCGGTAATCGCTAACAGAAGGTAGCACAGCATACACGCAATGTTTTCGTCGAGGTCGGGGCCGGACGCGTGCGGTGAGGGTCCGGGCACACCTGTGATCGGGCGTCCACAAGCGGCGCAAAACCGCCCCTCCGCGGGGGCACCACAGTTTGGGCATGGGATCATTGGATACCGGGAATGATAACGAATCCTACCCGGGGCGGCAACCTACGACGCGGGCTGCTTGCGAAATATGTAGATGTTCTGGCGAGGCAGCGCTTTCAGAACGTCGGCGAGCCGGTAGCCTTCATGCTCGACTTCGGTTTTTACTTCGGCGTAGCTCATTTTGTGCTCGGGGCGGATCGGAATGGTCGGGTCCTCCTTCCGGTACTCCACCAGCACGAGCCGGCCGTCCGGCTTCAGCGCCGTGCGCATCGCCTGTAGCATCCGCTGGGGTTGGGACATTTCGTGGTAGACGTCGACCATCAGGATCATATCCAGCTTACCGGCCGGCAGTCGCGGATCCGATTGTGTCCCGAGCACCGTCTCGACGTTGTGGATCTTCTCTTCATCCAGGCGCTCCTGCAGCCGGGACAGCATTTCCGGCTGGATGTCATTGGCGTAAACCTTGCCGGCCGGACCTACGCGCCGCGCCAGTTTTGTGGTGATGTATCCGACTCCGGCACCGACGTCGGCCACCACCATGCCGGGCTTGATCTCCAACGCATCCAGGGCGGCCTCAGGGTGCTCCTCCAACTCCCGTTCGGATCGCTCGAGCCACTCGGCTCCGCCCATCCCCATAGTGGGCGCGATCCGGCGGCCGGTGATGGGGTGCTCCGCCTGCGCCATCCCCACCGGAGCGCAGGCGAGGATCAGGCCCGCGACCAGTGCCGGCAGAAAACCGTATACCCTGGATGATTGCGCTTCCGCATTGGGTTGTGTCATGTTGAAGGCCTCAGGTTCAATCTAATGATGAAGGTAGTACGTCTAGTCCCATTCGCGATCGCATGCTTGCTGCTCGGCAACGGTTGCAGCAAGCCGACCCCGGCGAAGGCCGAATTCCGCATTGGTGACGCCGCCGCCGCCGGCCCCCTCACCTACACTGTCACTGAGGCGCGATGGGTAAGTCAATTGGAGGGATTTCCGACTCCCCGGCTCGCGGAGCGCAACTTTCTCCTCTTACATGTGACGGTCACCAATAGCGGTGGTTCCGACGTTTCTGTTCCTTTTTTCAAGCTGGAAAATTCGAATGGCGACGTGTACGACGAAAGCACGGATGGCAATGGTGTGAACCGCTGGTTTGGAGTGATTCGCCGTCTGGGCCCAGCGCAATCGCAGGATGCCTGGGTGCTGTTCGATGTCCCCACGAACTCATACAAGATGCGCGTCACCGACGGGAAGTACGAAAACGAGCACATAGCGTACATTTCCATCCCTCTGAGTATGCAGACCGATACCACGCCAGTGCAGGCGCCATAACGGTCAGGAGCGCATAATGGTAGAAGATGCGGTACGCGCCAATCGCCGCCATTTCGCTGGTGGCTGCCCTGTCGTGCCCGGCGCAGAATAAGACCGGGCCGCTGTCTATCGAGAACCTTGAAATCGCGCAGTACGAGGATGGGCCGCTGGTGCCGTCGGGGTCGTCTTTCGTGCCGGGCGAGACGGTCTTTCTGAGTTTTCAGATCGCCGGGTATCGCACTACGGGCGAGGATGAACAGAGCGTCAAGCTGACTTGGCAGGTGGATGCCACCGATCCGGCTGGCGTTCCCATTCTCGCGACGCAATCGGGCAAGGTGGAAACAGGCGTTTCCCAAGAGGATAAGAAGTGGAAACCGAAGGTCCGGCAAGCGATCCAGGTTCCGGTGTTCGCTCCTACGGGGACTTATCACGTTTCCATGAAGATTCATGACCAGGTGGCAAATACGGATGCGGTGCTGCAGGCCAGCTTTCTGGTTCGCGGCCGCGAGGTGGAGTCGAGCCCTGTCCTGGTGATTCGTAATTTCAATTTCTTCCGCGGCGAACAGGACGAACACCCGTTGGAGGTGGCCGCATACCGGCCTGGCGATACGGTGTGGATCCGTTTCGACATTATCGGGTACAAGTACGGGGAAGGGAATAGCTACGAAGTCGGGTATGGAATTGCGGTATTGCGACCCAATGGCGAGACGACTTTCTCCCAGCCCGAGGCCGCAGTGGATCGGAACCAGAGTTTCTATCCCCGCCGTTATGTGCGCGCGGCCCTGAGTCTGAATCTTCCGAAAGACCTCGCGCCGGGTGAGTATACCGTGATTGTCGCCGCCGAGGATAAAACCGGGCACCAGCACGCCGAATCGAAGCGGACCTTTACGGCCGAGAAGTAACGGGCTTGAGGTCCACGTTAGCGGTCTCGCCCACGCGAACGGTAATCTCCTGGCCGCCTGCTTCGGGAACCGGACCGGGCTGGTCCATCAGGAACAGCTTGTATTTACCAGGGGCCATGTTGGCCATCGTCAGTTCCCCGCTTGCCGTGACAGCGCCGCCACGCACCATTTGCCATCCATATCCCTCATCGGCCGCCACAGCGACGAACTGGCCAGGCGGTCCGGAGCCATGGATGGTCCCCATTTTCGTGCCGAGTACGATGTGCAGCGAGGTCGCGCCACCGCTTGCGGTATCGATCACGCGGTCTTTCGATTCCTGGTCGCCCAATGAAACTGTCTTGACGTAGGCTTGGGGTGCGAAGACCTGAACGCGCCACGTCGATGGCAGCACCGATTTCAACGTGAACGTGCCGTCTGCGCTTACACGGGCTCCCGATGGAGGAACAAAAAACCTTTGGTCGGCCGGCATGATCTGCACCGTGGTTTGTTCGAGGGGAATTTTCTTCTCGCCTTCGATTTCAACGACGCCCTTGATATCTACTGCCGGTAGAAGCGTCAAATCGGCTTCCACATCGCTGTCTTCCACCTCGACATCGCGGCGTCCACCAATGCGTCCTTCCGAGTCGCCGCTAGTGGCTGCCACCATCGTGTAAGAGCCGGGGAAAACGCGGCTAGCCTCAAAGGTTCCTCTCGCCCGATCAATCGACGCACCCGCCCCGGAGTTTAATCTTTGTGCGGTTTTCGGCACAAGCATGATCTGCAAGTCCGTGCGAGTCTTCCAATCCGCGCCCATCGACGTCAAAGTCCCACGAACTGTGTAGACCTTTGCAGTGCGCATGTGGAAATCGACGCCTGTCTTCTCCATCGCCGGAGTCAGTTCTACGATATCGGCCGACTTGATGTCGCTTGCCAAAGGGTAGAACTGAGCGGGATACGCGAGCGAGGGCGGCTTTGGCGGCCCTGCGGAAAATGGGCGAGGTTCGAAGACCGGTTGATAACATTGCGCTACCAGGATGTACCGGCCTGCCGCGACGCCCCAGATTCGGTATTCGCCATTCTCGTTGGTTGGCTCCTGACCCATCGCGCTTCCGGCTCTCGTATTATTTCCGGCAGGAGACAGCACCTGAACCATGCAGCCAAAAATCGGGTCGCCATCGGGGTCCAGAACACGACCTGTTATCGAAGCTCCGGGAACTAACTCAACGCTGACGTGCGCCGCCTCGCCAGATTTCACCTCCACCGATGCGGTCGCTGGGGACGGGTATCGCGGATGAGTCCCTTCGACCCGGTAAGTCCCTGGCGCGAGGTCGCGAGCCCCGAAAGCGCCGCTGCCGTCGGTCGGGGTAGGCTGGGGTTGGCCTCTGACCGGTCCCGGGGTTCGGCTGGAAACAATCACCTGCGCTTTCTTCAGCGGCATGTGCGTTACGCTGTCTGTCACCGCGCCCGCGATGCTACCCGTCTGGTCCTGACCGCCTGCGAAGGCGGCAAGCACCACGAACAACAGCGCCGCTTTCATTGCTCCGCCTCCTTAAGCTGTTCAGCCGTAATCAGCTTAGGGTTCGCTTCGACATGTGCGCCCTCAGCGATCTCAACGGGCGCGCCCAGGCGGTCGAGCTTGCCGATCAGTTCCGGATTTCGGAAACCGCCCGCGGGCATCCGCTCGAACGCGAAGATCTTATATTGGCCAGGAGCGACGCCGGTCATTTTGAATTTGCCTTCATTATCAGCCGGCGCCGCTTCATACAGGCTGATCACGCTTCGCAGTTTGCCATTTGGCACCAGAACCACCGGCACCATGGCGCGGACATCTGCTTGCACCTGCCCTTCGACCATCGCCCCACGGGTGCTCACCACAATGTTCAGCGGCGCATCCGTTGACGCCGTAATCTCCATTTCCTCAGTGAGTACGTCTTGCTTTCCCAGCCGCATCGATTTGAGATAGCCGCCCTTAGATATCGGGCTGACGCCGATGTCCCATATTCCAGGCGGAACCTGCTCGAGCGTGTAGGTGCCATTGGGCGCGGTCTTCGCCGACACATCTCTCTGGTCTCGGACGACGCCGTCTCCGCGTGTCAGATTCACGCGAAAGCTCTTGACTGGTTCGGAGGTCTCGCCTTCCAGAGTTACGCGTCCCTTCAGATCGACGCCCGGAGCGAGAGCAACCGTGATCTCGCCCGGATCCTCGACGAGGTCCAGCTTTTGCAACGCGAAGTAGCGTTTGGATCCTGCTTGCAGTTCTGCAGTCAGGTAGTACGACCCGGGTGACACCTCCGGCATATCCAACCGATATTCCGGGGGACCGGCGGCAGAGCCGAACATCCGCCTGCCGCCCTCGCCCGCCGAGGTCATGTGTATCGTGACTTGTCCCTCCGATTGCTCGGGCACACCTGTCAAACGTCCTCGCAGATGGATCAGGCGCACTTCCATAAGGTGAATATCAATGCCGCGAATCTCCTCTCCTGATCCGACTTTGAGTGCGATGGCTCGTTTCCAATCCGTCGCCCCGCCATAGAACTGCCGTACGTATGTCTGCGCCAAATTCCCGCGTTGCTCCTTCGCCGCCGCCACATAGTATTTGCCCGGCATCAGGCTCGACAACCGGAATTCTCCACGATCGTTGGTGCGTGCCACCGAGCCTGGTATCAGGTCGCGGGTTCCACGCGGGTAGCCCTCACGGTACACCGAAACCTCTGCGTTCATCAGCGGATCGCCATCGGTATCGGCGACGGTTCCTGAAATCGAGCTTTGCCGAAAGAGGCCGATTTCGATGCGCTTCTTTTCGCCGTCGGCCAGGGTGAGCCATTCGGGAAGATCGCCTCCATACGAACCGGTCCCAATCCCTGGTTTCGTGGCGTGCAGTTGAAATTTGCCGGCAGGCAGTCCGTTAAACGAGAAGTGCCCGTCGCCATCGGTCGCTGCGGTGCCCCAACTCTGCGGCGTCCCGAACCATATCACGGTGACGATTGCTTTCCGAACGGGCTCGCGGGTGACTTTGTTGTATACAGTCCCGGAGATCACGCCCGTTCCTTGAGGCTGTGCAAGTCCCAGCGCAGCCGCCAGAAGAATATAGCCGATAAAGCGCATAACCCTTACAATCCATCCACCAGAATCCGCGCTAACTTCCCAATCAGAATCGCGCCTGGATTATCCGGCGACCAATCCAATTTCGGCATGTCATCGCAAGTAATGGCCATCGCAATCCGCCCTCTCGGCGAGTACACGATTCCCACATCGCTGCGCAGCGCATCCAGCGCGCCCGACTTATGCGCCACCGGAATTTCTCCCATGTGCCGCGCGATATCCTGGCCATCCTGATTGCGCTTCAATACCGCGATCATCTCCTGGGACGCCGCCTTACTGACCACCTCGCCGCGCTCTAACTTCTCCAACAGCATCACCATCTCACGCGGCGTACTCACACCGATTCCGAATCGTTGATTCGCCGGATCCCGCCCCGCCGCACTCCATCCGGACGGCGATTTCAAATCGTTTCCATCCCCGCGTACTTTCCGCAGAGACCGCGTCTGCTTCAACCCCAATCGATCCATTTCGCGATTCACCTGATCCGCGGTGACACGATCCAGGATCAGGTTTGTCGCCGTGTTATCGCTCAGCACGATCATCAGATGCATCACGTCCCGGAGCGGCAGTTGGACACCATCGGAGAACTCCGTCATCACGCCCGATCCCGACACCTTTTCGCGGTCGTGCAGTGTCACGAGATCCGTCCATTTCACGCGCCCATCCTCGACGGCCTGAAAAACCGCTGTCATCACGGGCAGTTTGATGGTGCTGGCGGTCCGGACACGCTCGTCCGGGTCGATTCCGAACGTCTCACCAGTATCCAGATTCTTCGCGTACAGGTAGACTTGGCCTGGAAATCCCGCGATGGCGGCCTTGACCTGCGACTCTAACTCCGCTGGGCCCGCCACGGCCGAAGCCATCATCGTCAGCGCCAGCAAGCTATTTCGCATTTGGCTTCGTCCACTCCCCAATCCAATCCAGGAACGTGTTGTACCACAGCACGCTATTCTGCGGCTTCAGAATCCAATGGCCCTCATCCGGATACAGCAATAGCTTCGAGGGCACCTTCTGAACCTGCAGGGACGTGAACAACTGCAGCCCCTGCGTATAGGGAACTCGAAAATCCTGCTCGCCGTGGATGACCAGAGTCGGCGTTTTGAAATTCTGGACGAAGTAACTCGGCGACCATTTCGCGTATAAGTCGGGATTCTGCCACGGCATTCCCTTGAATTCCCACAGTGGGAACCATAACTCCTCGGTCGCACCGGCCATACTCCGCAGATCAAACACACCGGCATGCGACACGAACGCCTTGAACCGGTCCGTGTGCCCCAGCATCCAATCCACCATGTACCCGCCGTAGGAGCCGCCCGCCGCCGCCATGCGATCGGAGTCCGCATAGGGCTGCTTCGCCACCCAATCGACTACCGCCATGATGTCGTCGTAAGCGCGGCCGCCCCAGTCCTCATTGATTTCGTCGATGTACTTCTGCCCGTATCCCGTCGAGCCGCGCGGGTTTGGCATGACGACGACATATCCCGCCGACGCAAATGCGTGCGGATTCCAACGGTAGCTCCAGGTCTGGCCCCAGGCGCCCTGTGGTCCGCCGTGAATCAGAAACAGAACCGGGTATTTCCGTTTTGCGTCAAAATCGCGCGGTTTCAACAGGAAGCTCGCCACTCGAGACCCTTCGGCGCCTTCCACCGAAAACTCCTCCAGGTCCGGCAGTCCGTAAGCCGAAAGCATCGTGTCGTTCAGATGCGTCAGTGCTACGGGAGTCCCGCCGCCTGACATGGCACGCATGATTTCGGCCGGATGTTTGCCGCTCTGCTCGGTGTAGATCATCGTCTTGCCGTCTTTCGACAACTGCACGTCGTCAATGGACGCGTTGCCTGTGACGATAGAACGCAACCCGCCGCCATTGACACCGACCATCTGCAGCGGGTGGCGCCCGCGGTCCTCTGAGACGAAAAACAGCGACTTTGAATCGGGTGCCCAGGTAACTGCCGTTACCCAGCGATCAAGATTCTCGGTCAATACCGTTGTATTTCCGCTCGCCCGATCTAACACAAGTAGACGGAACCGGTCACTCTCATAACCCGGCCGCTCTTGAGCGCGAAATGCCAGGTATTTCGCATCGGGCGAGTATGTCGGACCCACATCCGCCGCCGGATTGGTGGTAATCTTCTTCGACTCGCCACCCGCGATCCCGACAACATATAAGTCCGAGTTAGTGCTTGTAGCTAAGTCAGCATCCGCGTTCATCACGTAGCAGACTTCGTTCGATTCGGGCGAAATGGCGTAGTCCTGTCCGCCGCTCAAGCTGAATGGCGGAACATCCCGATTGCCCGGGGTGAGATCGTGAATCGGCCCGGTCCCGTCCATCTGCATCGATAACAAGTGCTGCCGGCGCTTGGTCTGCCATTCCGTCCAGTGCCGGAAAAGCAGCGATGTATAGACGTGGGCCTGCACCTTCGACTTCTTATCCCCCTCCAGTGCCTGCCGGTTACACTCGTTGTCCAACGTCCCGGAAATACTGCACTGCGGATATACGCTGCTCTGAAACACGAGGAATTTGGCATCGGGGGACACAATAGCACCGGTAGCCTCGGTCGCGACATGCGTCAGCGGGCGCGCGCCCGTTCCGTCCTGGTTCATCAGCCAGATCTGCGAAGAGCCGCCCCGCGCCGAAACGTACACCAGCTTGTTCGATTCGGGCACCCATCGCGCACCGTCGTTGTTGCCTTCGTACGTGATTCGCTGGGGAATCCCGCCGCTTGCCGGAACTGTGTAGATATCCTTCGGTTTCGTATTGTTGTCGATATCCACGCCCTGGACCGTGAACGCCACGATCTTGCCGTCGGGCGACAGTTGCGGCTCTGAGATGCGATTCAGCCTTAACAACGATCCAACAGTGAATGGTTCCGTTTGGGCGAATATGGCGGATGCCAGCAGCGCGATAGCGCCGAGAATGCGGTGCATGCCTCTAGTATGAATTGCGAAGGCCGCGCCGCGCTATGGCATCATAACCGCCATGGGTGATCTGAAGTACGTCCTCCGCACACTCGCCCGCAGCCCGGCATTCTTCGTCACGGGCGCTCTCACGCTTGCCCTCGGTATCGCCGCCAACACCGCGATGTTCGCTCTGTTTTACCAGGTGCTGATGCGGACTCTCCCGGTCCCCCAACCCGATCGCCTTGTCGTGCTTCACTCGGATCCGCCCAATCTGCCGGGAGGCACGTCCTCGGATAATTTTGAGACCGTGTTCTCATATCCCATGTATCTCCGGCTGCGCGACGGCGCGAGTTCCGTGCTCAACCTTGCCGTCCGGAGCGGGTCCGGTTTGCAGTTAGGAGACGGAGCCACCGCGCAGCGCGCCGCGGCCGATTTCATTTCGGGCAACTTCTTCGATGTTCTCGGGGTGCGGCCTGCAATGGGACGGCTCATCGGCACCATCGACGATGGCCAGCCCGGCACCAGCCCCGTCTGTGTCCTTTCGTTCGACGCATGGACGCGCTGGTTTGCCGCCTCACCCGCCACGCTAAACTCGACCATTCACTTGAATGGTCACGCATACACCGTGGTCGGCGTAACGCCCCAGGGATTCCGAGGTGTGCTGGCCGGCCAATCGCCGGATGTGTTCCTGCCCATCTCGATGTATGCAACGATGGCGCCGGGCCGGGATCCGTACAATCAGCCGGGTTCGCAGTGGCTGACGATCATCGGCCGCCTCCGCCCCAGCGTCACTCGCGAGAAAGCGGCGGCTGCTCTCCAACCTCTTTTCGCCTCCACGCTCACGGCGCAACTGGATGAACTGAACGTCAAGCGCGCTTCCGTCCGCGCGCGAGTGCTCGCCAAGAGAGTAGAAGTGCGCCCCGCATCGCAAGGACTCAACCAGCTCGAACGCCAATGGCGCCAGCCGCTACTCGTGCTTGCGGCGATGGCCTCGCTGCTGCTTCTCATCGCTTGCGCGAACCTCGCGAATTTGCTCGCCGCACGCGCTGCCGGTCGCGCCCGCGAGATCAACGTGCGACTTGCACTCGGCGCGCCGCGTTGGAGCATTATGCGGCTATTGCTGATCGAAAGCGGATTGCTGGCGATCACCGGCACCGTCGCTGGTGTGCTGCTTGCGCCTGTGCTCGACCGCACTCTCCTCACCTTCCTTCCCGAGGACAGTCTTGGTGGGTGGGTGACCGGCGGCATCGACACTCCACTGCTCGCCTTCTCCGCGGCGCTCATGATCGCGACGACGATACTCTGCGGCATCGCTCCGTCCCTGCAGGCGCTGCGCCGGGCGACGGCCACGCTCAGCATCCGGTCGCGCACCGCCGCCCATACGGGACTCGGCCGAAAGGTTCTGGTCGGTTCGCAAATCGCGCTTTCGCTGGTGCTGCTCGCGACGGCCGGGCTGTTCGCCCGCAGTCTCACCAACTTGATGCATCATCAGTTCGGATTCCGTCCCGACCACGTGATGACATTCTGGGTACGGCCGGCGTTGAACGGCTACGACGTCGAACGCGGCATTCTGTACACGCGCCAACTTCGCGCCCGTCTCGAATCGCTGCCCGGCGTCGGCTCGGTAGCAGTGTCCGACGACAGCCCGCTCTCGGGAAACGATGCCAGCACCAACGTCACCATCGAGGGCTACACCGCCAAGGGCGACGACGACACACAAGTCAACATTCTCAGCGTGGGGCCCGGGTATTTCCGTACCATCGGCACTCCGTTGATCGACGGTCGCGAGTTCACAGACCGCGACGACCGTAGTGCGCCCAAAGTCGTTATCGTCAATGAGGCATTCGCCCGGAAGTTCCTGCCGCACGGCGCAACGGGCCGTCACATGACCCGGGGATCTGGCGGCAAGCTGGAAAGTGAAATCGTGGGGGTTGTGGCCGATTCACAGCACTATAGCCTGCGACAAGCCGCGCCGCCGTTGTACTTCATGCCGTATGAGCAAACTCTGATTGAGGCGAAGGTCATGCGTCCCGCAACGTACCTGATTCACGCGTCGCAAGGATTCGAAACGCTACCCGGTGCGATCCGGCAAGCGGCCGCGGCGGTGGATGCGAATGTCTCTGTGTTCGGTTTGCACACTCTGCAGCAACAAGTGGACGATTCGATTTATGTCGACCGGTTGCTGGCTGCGCTGTCTACGGCATTCAGCATTCTCGCAGTTGTGCTGACCGCAGTCGGACTGTATGGCGTCATCTCGTACCTGGTGGCGCGGCGCACGACGGAGATCGGCGTTCGTATGGCGCTCGGAGCTACACGGGCGAACATCATGGCGATGGTGCTCGGCGAAGTCGCGCTGGTGCTGGCCGCCGGCGGAGTGCTGGGGTTGCTGTTGGCGTGGGTGGCGGCGCGTGCGGTCCAATCCCAGCTATTCGGCATGCAAGGATTCGATCTCGCCGTCTTCGTCGCGGCGGCGCTTGTGCTGGCGGCGATCGCGCTGTCGGCCGGTGCCATCCCAGCCGTCCGCGCCGCGCGCATTGAACCGATGTCGGCGTTGCGGGAGGAGTAGTGACCCGCCGCGAGGCTTACCAATGCGCGTCAACCATGCGCATCAGCGCCTCGAGCTTGTGAACGTCGACGATGATGGAGGACTGAAAATCGCCATTCGCCATGCTGGGACAGAATTGCAGACCGTGGATCAGATCCAGTTTGTCCGAAATCATCCAGAAGAAAGGCCGGATTGCCGATGACGGCGAAAGCTCAATCACCTTCGTCCCAGGCTCGCAGAAGAGAAGATTCGACAAACCCGCCCCGTGCGTGCCGATGATGAACTCCGCACTCTGGAACAACAGGACCTGATCCCTTGTATTCATGCCCTCGAGATAGACGGTCTCAAAACCGTATCTGGATAGAAATACCTCCACCTGCTCCAGATTTTGAATCCTTCTAGTGGATCCCTTCCGCGCCAACAACAGCCGCCTGTTCCGCGGAGTTCCCAGATGAGCGTACATTGCGGCGATTCTTTGCTGAAAGTCCTTCAGATAGACGGCCGGGATATGTTGCACCAAGTCGCTATCCACCCAGATCGCCTCTTTTACCCTGATCAGCCCATCGGCTACCTCGGTCATCTTGTGTCCGCCGAAACCGAGCGATTGCAGCGACTCGCGATGCTGTATTAAGGCAGCTATGTCAACGGATTTCGGCAACACCATCATCAGATTCGAGTCGTTGCCCAGCGCTCCCGACAAGATGTCCAGGCACAGCATTCCTTCGACGATCCAATGATAGTAATTGTGCAGATTCCCGTTGTAAAAAATGAGACAGGAATGATCGAGATAAGGCGCCGCCTGTAAAGCCTTCTCATCAACCGATACGTGATCGCCCTCTTTGTACATCCACGGCGCCTTGTCCGGCGGCGAGCCGTGTAGATACCCGAATGCCCTCGATACACCCCAGCGGTCGAACACCGAGCCCTCGCTGAATCTCGAGGTCGACACAAACTGATCATTGCGCCTGACCAGCCGAATGGAATCCCTGATGGCGCCCACCTGAGGTATATCGGAGCTTCTTCCGCAGCCCGAGTAGAAGGCGCGTTTGTCCGCGGGATCGGCGAAGATCGGCGCGTCTCGGATGCCGCTGATGTCTATTGGCCACTGGCAATCAGCCGTTTGCAGGAACGCCCCGAAAGAAGCCGCCGGGGGCCTATTGTCGAGGCCATTGGAACTAATCAGAATACGATCTGACTGCCTCACCGGCTCTGAACGGACCGGTTGCTCGCGTGGTGTGGGCAAAGGTAGCGGCGCCGCGGATCGCGACTTCGACGAAGCTTGCACTGCCACTCGTATGGGATCGAAATAGAGAAACCCCTTGAAAATCCAGTAAGCCGGGTCCGTGACTGCATCGCCTCCCACCGGCCCGGTGCCGTCGCCCATCGTGTCTACCGAAAAAACCTGCGCATTTACCAGTTCTTCCGGTTCAACCTTACATGGCAGAACCACTACTTTGTCGGTTCCCGCTGTGAGGACAGCTTCGGCCTCGGCTCCTGAACCGGAACGGATACGGATGCGAAAATCGCGGCCGGATGCGCTGAATTGCATCAAGAGGTTGATTCTTGTGCCAGCCTTGGCATCAACGCGGAATCGGACCAGCGTTTCAGAAGCAGTTGGCCGCACGCCGGCGCTCCCGGGTTGGGCCCACCCTGAGATACAGACGAGCTCGCCCGACAGTGGTCCGTCAATCGCGCTGGCGTTGCCCATCGGCAGAAACCGGCCTGCTGGGATTGTCACGGCGGCGTCACCTAGGCGCTCCTGGACCATGCGTGAGAGCGCACGAGTCGATTTGACTAGTTCGTCAGAGACGTTCCGCCATGACCGGGCGATGAATCGTTCCTCTATCTCAGCCTCGCGCCGGCGCCGGAGTTCCGGATCGTCGAGATATTGCAGCAACCGCTGGAGCCCGTCGCGAGCGTTGTAGGGATCAAGGTAGTCCGCAAGTTCGCCGCCGACGTCCGGAATGCCTCCACTTTCAGAGCACAGACAGATCTTTCCATGCGCCAGGCTCTCTCCTACCGGCAGCCCCCATCCTTCCAGAAAGCTCGGAAACATGGTGAGCAGGCACTTCTGGTACAGCAGGTCGAGTTCGCCGTCCGTAACATTATGTAGAACGATGATTCTGCCACCCAGGTAATCGCACGCCTTCAACTGATCCAGCAGGTCCTGAACGAACCAGCCGTTGCGCCCTGCAAATACCAGGTAAGGAATATCCTGCCGGCCCGACTTCACGAGCAGCTTCCAAATCTGAAACAGGTATACCGGATTCTTTCGTACCTCGATGGTCCCGACACAGAGGGCATAGTTCTTATCGAGGATGGCCGAAACGGCAGTTGAAACTTCCGATTGCGTCTCTGGCGGCGGAAATACGTGACCGAGCGGCACCACATGGACTGGCAGCGGACCGATGTTTCGCGATGCCATATGCTCGATCAAGGTCTCCTTGTTGTATTCCGACGTGGTGAGAAGAAACCCGGCGAAATTCAAGGCTTCCGTGATCGCTTTGGAAAATAATCGGATATCGTGAGCCTGAAAATACTCTGGGGCTACGATCGGAATGATGTCGTGAATAAATACTCCGATAATCACCCCGGAGCTCTTCAGCCCTTGGAGCAGTTTGCCCATGCCGGCCACGCCCCAGAAGGCGCCTGCCATGAGAAAAACCTCCCCAGGATGGATCGTCCACGGTCCTGCACGCTTCAGTAATGAGCGAACATCGCTCTCAACTGCCGCGTTCGACGTTCTGTCGGAGCGGAAGGCCTCGATGGCGTTTAGCAGCATCGACGGGTCAATCCTTCCCAACTCTCCCTGATCGTTCAGCCCCACAAAACGGACTGGCCAAGTGGCGGTGTCCAGTAGGTTGCGGAGAATTTCGCACTGTACGCGCTGGATTCCGGAGAGGGTTGTGTGATGCAGCAGATAGCGTGCCAGGTCCGTCGCGTCGATGTTGATGTGTACCATCTCTGCCGGTACATTTGTTGCCTTCCTGCTCGTTATCGCCGGCGGGTGCTGCATGATTCGATTGGCGCGTGGAGGCGCGACATTGCTTGCATCTCGGAATCGTGCCCAGAAAGCCGGGTCGATCCACGGTTCGTAAGGCTCAAACGACTGCGTCCGGAAAGAGGGCAGGAAACACGTCTGAGACGCTGGTGCCAGAATGGCCGCCATCCGCGAGAAACTACTATTGCAGACGGCGAGGTAGTCCGCTCGCCTCAAGACCTCAAAATCGCGAATGTGCTCGGGGAGTGCGCGGTCGATGTCGCCGAATGTCGCCGAAACCGTCTCGAATTCGTTGAAGACCGGCAGTACGGTCTCCGGTTCGTCCGTACCGATGAACAGAACCGGACGGCGGAGGTCCGGCCAAATCTTCCGGAGCCATTCCAAATACCATTCTTCCGGTACAAGCGTAAACTGCGGGATTTTCTGCCGCCGATAGTCGCCCCGCCGGACATGAATGGCCACCAGCGTCCGCTGGCCGCCTTCGGTGATGCGATCCCGCCACTTATCGATCGCACGGACGCGTGCATCGGCGAGCCGGAACATACTCCGCAGCAGCGGCCTGTGTCTTCGCCAGCATTCGGGTATCTCCTGGAAATAGCCCTCCAGATCGATGTTGATCGGGGGCTCGTCCAGGTCCCAAAACACGCGATCGTTTTCCGCGAACCCGAGGAAAGATATCTTCTCGAGCGCGACCCCAGCAACGGGTTTGTCTTCGAGACCGAAAAGTTGATTACCTTCCCAGGCTGGTACCCCGGGAGTCAACCCGTGTCTGAGCGCATAGAGCTTCACGCACGCATATCGAAACAACCGGTTTGCAAAGGCCGCTTCGTGTCGAAGGACCGATATGCCTACGTGACCGCGCGAGTCGACATCGAGATCCGAAAAAGAACGAACGGCATCGCCGGCAAGAAAGCATAGCGCTTTGCGAGCGCCGACGCGTACGGAACCGATGCATATGAGACCTCGGTCAAACATACTGCGCCGGAGTTGCCAGGGTTCTGGAGTAGCCGTTTCCGGGAACAGGGCGGCAACGGCTCGGAAGCTGAAATCCCGATCGACCGGCCCCAGTCGCTGGTTCAGTTGATCCGCAGTTAACACCAGCAAATCGTGTCCGGAAACGGCGCCGCAAAGCTCTTGCGCCTGCCGCGCCAGATGATCCAGGGTGCCTTCGCCATCTCCATTAACCGTGATCATCGAACTGCCGCCTTGTAGCGCAGGCAGCCGGAGCAGAACCGCTTCCTCATCCAGTACAATCAGCGATCGGACCGGCGCCGATTGGTCGCGGAAAGGCTGCAGCAGGGAGTCTATTCCCTCCGGTGATGTTGCAAACACAGTATTCGGATAAGGCAGCATGAGAAAAAGTGAATGCGCGGCCGGCGCAAATATCGTGGGGCCAGAACCTTAAACTTATGGTTACATGGATTCCGCGCGCGCGCCGGACAGGAAGTACCATGTGATGTTCGAAGCGGAAGGATCTACGTTCGCGTAAAACGGTAAAATCAGTTCTATTACGAATGGGGTTCGATCTGGGACGCTTGAAGAAGTGCGGTGTGGACGTCAGGATTGGCGCGAACGTCGTAATTGGCTATCCGGAACTCGTCTCCATCGGCGACCACGTCGCGATCGATGACTTCACGTATATTACGAGTGCTCTTGATATCGGCAGTTACGTGCATATTGGGCCGCATAGCAGCATCATCGGAGGAAGAACAGGCCACTGCATCATGGAGGACTTCTCCGGCATGGCGGCAGGTTGCCGGCTGGTTTGCGTCTCGGGAGACTTTTTCGGAAGTGGGTTGATTCACCCGTTCGTTCCTCCAGGCTACCGCGGTGAACTTCACGGAGCGCCAATCACTTTCAAGAAGTTTGCGATTCTGGGAACGGGCAGTATCGTTCATCCCGGCGTAACTTTCGGCGAGGGCGCGGCGGTGGGTAGTGCGTCCCTGGTTCTTAGCGATCTGGATCCGTGGTGCGTGTACTGCGGCATCCCGGCAAAGTATCACAAGCCGCGCGAGAAGCAGACACTCCTCCGGTATGAGGCGGAGATCCGGGTTATGGCGGCTGCCAGGACGTCCGGTGTTTAGCGCTGGCAACCTCTTCACGCGGCGGGAAAATCAGACAATCAGCTCCGATGAACGCGGTTGAATCCGGATATAATCGCTCCAGGAGATCCTATGCGGCGACGAGATTTACTGAAAAGCGCGGCCGGACCGGCGGCCGGTTTGACCATTCTGAAGAGCGGAATGCTGCGCGGGCAGAACGCCCCGAGTAACAAGCTGAATGTGGCGCTGGTGGGTGTTTGGGGCCGTGGGACGGCTCATTACAACTCGCTGATCCGCGAGAACGTGGTGGCGTTGTGCGATATCAACGACCAGCGATTCAAGGAGGCTCTGCAGATCTTCCCGAAGGCGAAGACCTATTGGGACTGGCGGCGGATGCTGGATCAGAAGGACATCGAAGCAGTGGTGATCTGTACCGCCGACCATCATCATGCGTTCATCGCCAACTGGGCGCTGAACCGCGACCTGCACGTGTTCTGCGAGAAGCCGCTGGGGATCAGCGTGGAAGAGGCGCGGACCGTCCGTGCGAACTACATCAAGCGCAAGGCCAAGTTGGCGACACAGCACGGCACGCAGCGCCATGCGTATCCGAATTTCGAGCGGCTGCGCGAACTGGTGATGGACGGCGCCATCGGCGAGTTGAAGACGGTGCACAGTTGGGACAGCCGGCAGTTGCCGCGCCCGGGATATCCGGTGATGCAAGGCATGCCGCCCGCGCAGTTGCATTACGAGCAGTGGATCGGTCCCTCGGCGTACCATCCCTACAGTCCGCAGTATTTCGGCGGATCGAACGGGCTGAACTGCCTGTTCTGGAACATGTACCGCGATTTCGGTGTGGGCCAGATGGGCGACATGGGCGCGCACACGATGGATTTAGTATGGAACGTGGTGGATGCCGGGGCGCCGGTGGCGATCGAGGTGGATACCGACGTCAGCGACAAATTCAATCCGGATATTTGTCCGGTCAAACTCAAGGCGACGTTCGATCACCCGGCGAATAGCTGGCGAGGTCCCATCAAAGTAGTTTGGTATCAGGGTGGGCTGAAGCCGGAGTCGCCGCGAAGCTACGTAGATATGGAGAAGATTCCGAATGGCGCCATTTACGAGGGAACGAAGGGATCGATCGTCGCGGACTTCACGAGCCGTCTGATTATTCCGAACAACGACAGCGGGGATTTCACGTATTACAAGCCGCGGGATGCCAGCCGCCTGGAAGCGCTGGTGGCGGGAGTGGGTCAGCCGACGGAGCGGTCGAATCGTCCGTCGGCGAGGCCGCGTCAGCGAACCGCGCCCGCGTTGCCAGCGGGATTTACGGCCGAGCCGAATGCGGCGCCGACTGCGAACGGATTCCCGGAGATCCAGTTCACGGCGGCAGGAGTTCCCGCGGCTCTCGGGCTGCCGAATCCCGAAATTGAGCCGATACTCGAGGCGGAGAAGAGCGGGTCGTTGGAGAGCCGGCGGCCGGATGTGTTCCAGACGGAGTGGCTGGACGCCTGCAAAGGGAAGTATAACGGAGTGACGCACGGCACGAGTTCGAAGACACATTGCGACTTCGATTATTCGGGCGCAATGATCGAGCAAATGCTGTTAGGACTGGTGGCGCACCGTGCGGGCAAGAGGCTGGAGTATGATCCGGCGACGGGCCGGGTGACGAATGCTCCGGAGGCGAACGACTATTTGAAGCGGACCTACCGGTCGGGGTGGGTGCTGAACGGCTAGCGGTCGATAGCCGGAACTACTTCCACGGGCTCGAGCCGTCCGTCGTGATTCGCGTCGAGGGCGCGAAGAGCGCTGGTGCTGTTGGCGATTTCGGCGGCGGAGATTTCGCGAACAGCATCGGAGACAAAACGAGCACTGAGATCGCGGCACCGTTGAGCAGCACGGCGGTGGGCGGGCGATAGTCGTCGAGCAGGCGGAATGCCGGCGCGCCGGATTCGGATTCCGCGGTGTCCGAACGGAGGGTCCACTGGCGGAACAGCGATGCGGCGGCGTCGGCGAACAGGGCCGGACGATCACCGGCAGCCTCGTCGAAAATGGCCAGCATCTCATCGCCGAATCTCCGCTTGAAGCGGGGCGGTGGAGGCAAAGCAACCAGACATAGAGCGAGCGGAGCATCAGGCCCTCCTGGGTTTCAGAGTCTTCCACTGCCTGCGGGCGTGCCGTACGACGCCCTCCAAACGAGTGATCTCGGCGGTCAGCACGCCATTGCCGAGCGGTGTGAGCCGGTAGTATCGCCGCCGGGAATCTTCGTAGGTGGTGCCGCGAAGAACCTCTTCGACGAGTCCCTGGGACATCATGCGCTGGAGATTGTCGTAGAGCGTTCCGGGTCCGAGTTTGTAGCGGTCTTCGGATTGGCGCGCCACCTCCTGCATGATGGCGTAGCCGTGCCGGTCGCCGGCTCCGAGAGCGAGCAGGATGTGCAAGGTGGCCGGTGCGAGCGGAAGGAAACGATCGGTGTCTTGCATATCTGATTCCGTTATATCAGATTCCGATATACGTATCAATAATTGGAGGCCCCTGCTATACTTAAGCACGGCTGGGAGAGTCCGTTATATGCCGTTTCAGTATGCTCAGCCGCATGCTTTTGCCGAGGTCTCGATTCGGGCGCACGCGCCGGAGACCGGTGGCGTTTATGGTGTGATGAACGCACGGGAGTGGATCTACATCGGCGCGTCGGACAACGTCCGGCGGGCCCTGTTGGAACATCTGGCCCAACCAGGATCACTGCTGTTCGAGAGCCGGCCTACCGGTTTCACATTCGAGGCGTGCACCATGACATCGCGGAACATCCGGCTAGGCCGGCTACTGCACGAATACAATCCGATCTGCAATCGCTCGCATAGGTGAATCGTTCCGGTGGCGAGCGTATCATGAACGGAGTAGCTGGATATGGGCCAAACTTCGACTGATACCCTCGCGGCGGAGACGCCGATTTGCCTTCCCCAAACCGAACGTCTTGTCTCGCTGGATGCATTTCGCGGCGCCACCATGGCCTTGATGGTACTGGTGAACACGGCGGGCGATGGGCGCAATGTTTATGCTCCCTTGCAGCATTCTGCGTGGAACGGGTGGACTCCTACGGATGTCGTGTTTCCATCGTTTCTGTGGATTGTGGGGGTCGCGATCACACTGTCGCTGGGGCGGCGATTGGAGGCCGGAGTTCCGCGCGTAAGCCTGTTTGCGCAGGCTGCGCGGCGCGCGTTGATCCTCTACATCCTCGGCGTGCTGATCTACGTGTGGCCCGCCTTTAGTCTGTCGACGCAGCGATTGCTCGGCGTTCTGCAGCGGATCGCGATCTGTTACCTGATCGCGGTGGCGATCTACCTCACCACCCGGTGGCGGGCGCAGATTGTGTGGATTGCGGCGCTGCTAATCGGCTATTGGCTGCTGATGACGCTGGTGCCAGTGCCGGGGTACGGCGCGGGGCGGCTGGATGTCGAGGGTAACTTCGCTCATTACGTCGATCGGATTGTGTTGGGATCGCACAATTATTTGTCATCGAAGACCTGGGACCCCGAGGGGATCATCAGCACGATTCCCGCCATTGCGACGACGCTGCTCGGCATTATGGCGGGTTATGTGCTGCGGTTGCGCCGTAGTCTGGCGGAGCGCACGACGTGGCTGTTCGTGATCGGCAATGTACTGCTGGCCGCTGGATTGATCTGCGACATCTGGCTGCCGATTAACAAGAAGCTGTGGACCAGTTCCTTCACACTGTTCATGGCGGGACTCGACTTCGTGGTGTTTGCGATTTTCCTGTGGGTGATCGACGGGCTGGGGCACAAGCGCATCGTCAGACCGCTGGTGATTCTCGGGATGAACGCCATCACGATCTATCTGATTTCGGAGTTTCTCGAAGAAGCGCTGTGGGGTCTGAAGCTGCACCAGACGATTTACGCGGCGGTGTTTCAGCCCATCGCATCGCCGATGAACGCATCTCTGCTATACGCGATTGCTTATGTGCTGCTGATGTACGTGATTGCGTACGCGATGTATCGGCGCAAGTGGTTCCTGCGCGTGTGAACTTATATCGTGTGGCCGGCGAACAGGGAGAACATCAGCACTCCGAGGACGATCGCGGTAATGGCGACGTATAGGTAATCGCGTTCGTGCAGGAAGGCGAACAGAGAGAACACGACTCGCGCAACGGGCGTCGCGATGAGCAGCATCAAGCCGAGTTGGATGAGGCTGCGGCTGTGAGCCTGAGCGACTCCGGAGAGTACGGCGCGCATCCCGTCGGTGTTTTCCGGAATCGTCTTGAAGGTGTGGTAGGCCGGTGCTTCGTGTCCGTGCCGGACCAGGTACCATGCGGCGCCGGCGACGACGACGGAAGCCGACACGATGACACCGGCGCGCAGCAGATTTCCCAACCACATTTCGATACGCGTGTCGTCGGTCATATCAGACGCGACCCGCCAGTCCGCTGTAGATCATTTCAAGGGCGAGCGCACCCACCACGACGGCGAAGACGAGTCGCAGTACGCGAACGTTGGCACCGGCCAGGCGGCGCGCTCCCAATACGGAGCCGAGCAGAACGCCGAGCATGACGGGCATGGCGAGTCCCGGATCGATATAGCCGCGGCTCCAGTACACTCCGGCGCTCGCGGCGGCGGTCACTCCGATCATGAAGTTGCTGGTAGCGGTAGAGACCTTGAATGGGATGCGCATGACATGGTCCATGGCGAGCACCTTGAGCGCGCCCGAGCCGATGCCGAGTAGTCCGGAGATGAGTCCCGCGCCGGCCATGACACCGAATCCGGCGGGGACGTGATTGACGGAATAGGCGCACTCGCCGGACGCGGTGGGATAACTGCCGGCCAGACGGAGTTTACCGGCGACTCCGCCACTCTCCGGATCCGCGTGAGGCTTCGAAGTCTGCTGCGCCGACAGCCAGGCGGAATAGATGAGGACGACGCCGAAGATAACGGCGAGTGCGTTAACGGGGACTCGGGCGGCGAGTGCCGCGCCGCAAACGGCGCCGATAGTGGTGGCGACTTCGAGAAACATTCCGATTCGGATATTGGAAAAGCCTTCGCGGACGTACGCCGCGGCGGCGCCGGAGGAGGTGGCGATCACCGAAACGAGAGTCGCGCCGATAGCAAAGTGCAGATCGACGCCGAGTAACGAGACGAGAGCGGGCGTCACGACGACACCGCCGCCCAGTCCCGTGAGGGAGCCGAGATAGCCCGCTGTGAATGAAATCGCCATGACGACGAAACTGAACTCGAGCACATTCATCGCTACCATTAGACTCCGGAAAGCGTCCGGCCGTTCAAGATAGAATCGAGGTGTGAACCCCCAAACGGCCGAAGAAGTGGTGTTGGCGCAAGCCTTGATTTCAGGCGACTCCAGCGCCTTCGATCGCTTCGCGGACATTTTCCGCGAGAAGTTGTTTCACTACACCTACATGATGTGCGGCCAGCGAGAAGATGCCGAGGAAGTTGCGCAGGAGACGCTGCTGAAGGTGTACGAGAGCTTCGACCAGTTGCGCGAGGCGGAGCGTGTGAAGCCGTGGGTGTTCCGGATTGCGCGTAACAACTGCCTGATGAAGCGGCGTCGCAGCATTTTTGCGCCACCGGAAGAAATTTCCCTCGATGAGCAGGTGTACGACGGTTCCGGCAATCCGCGGCCGCGCATCGATCCGGTGGATGCATCGGAACTGCCGGACGCGAGCGCCTTACGACACGAACTGCGGACGGCGCTCGATCAGGCCATCCGCGAGTTGCCCCCGATGTATCGCGCGGTGGTGTTGCTTCGGGATGTGGAAGAGATGTCGACTGAAGACACGGCGGAGATTCTGGACGTGAGCACGGATGTGGTGAAGACCCGTCTGCGGCGGGCGCGTCTGGCATTGCGGCAACGGTTGGAAGAGCGGCGGGCGTCCATGTGAGCGGCTCTGAGTTCACTCAACAAATCAGCTTTTTCCGCACCGCATACAGCACAATCTCCGCCGTATTGTGAATATCGAGTTTCTGCATGAAGTTGGTGCGATGGGTCTCCACGGTCGAGACGCCAACATCCATGACAGCCGCCGCCTCTTTGTTTGATTTGCCCTGCGCGATCAGATAGAGGACTTGTTTTTCGCGATCGCTGAGCAGATCGTAGGAATCCTGCAAACCAGTTTGATGAAGGCGGCGGACATGGTCTTCCAGGAGCATCTGCGCGACAACCGGGCTGAAGAACGGCCGTCCGGCAGCCACGGTCCTCACGGCGTGAATCAGGTCCTGATCGGCGGAGTCTTTGAGAAGGTATCCGCGGGCCCCGGCGGTGAGGGCTCTCAATACGAACTCCTCATCGGAATACATGCTCAGCATGACGATTCCGAGGCGGGGATTTTTTCGGGTGATCTGGGAGGCGGCTTCGATACCGGTCATGCCGGGCATGGCGATATCGAGAATGGTCACGTCGGGATTCAGCTTTTCGGCCAGCGCGACGGCTTCTTGGCCCGTGCTGGCCTCACCGATGACTTCGATTCCCGGTTCAGCCGATAGAAGGTAGGCCAGACCCCTGCGAACCACGCCATGATCATCGGCGATCAGAACCCGAGTGTTGCTCACGTTTTTCTCCCTGCCGCAACGGCAGTTTCACTCGTATGGTGACACCGTTTCGATTCTCCGAGTGTATGGCCAGAACTCCTCCCAACTCTCTGGCCCGCTCTTCCATGCCGATCAGACCCAGACCGCGATTCTCGGCCCAGTTCTGGCTGAGGCCGAGGCCGTTATCGGCGATGGTCACGGCCAGGTCTGTGTCGGTAACCTGTACGGCGATGTCGATCTGTTTCGCCTGTCCGTGCCGGGCCGCATTCGTGAGCGACTCCTGAACGATTCGATAGACGCAGGTGAGATAGGCCTCGGACAGTTCGGGCAACTCGTCTTCGACACGCACCAGCGCTTCGGTTCCGGTGACACGGGAGAACTGCCGCGCTTGCCATTTGAGCGCCGGCGCAAGCCCGAGATCCAGCACCGACGGGCGCAGGCCGACGGCCAGGTCGCGGACGGCGCGCAAGGTCTGCTCAGCCAGTTCCTTCGCTTGTGAGAGATGCTGCGTGAATTGTGTGCCCGAATCGTGCCGCAGCTTTTCCAGACTGCCGAGTTCGAGGCGCAACGCCGTCAGCTCCTGGCCTACTTCGTCATGCAACTCCCGGGAGATGGTCCGGCGCTCCTCTTCCTGTGCATTCATGAGCCGAGCGGAGAGACTGCGGAGTTCTCTCTCGGCCTGTTCCGTCGCGATTCGCTGACCGCCGAAGCGCCGCTCGAGAGTGGAGATCCGGAAGGTAGTAGCGACTGCGACCCCGACGCCCAGGATAAAGGCCATCGCAACGGCAACCTGCAATTGACGGCGGAATCGTTGCTGGCTGGCGTTGGTCTCCTCATAGCGGGTACGGTAGTTTGCGCTGTACAGGGTTCCGATTTCGTCGGCGATTGCCAGGATGGACTGGCGTCTTGGACGCTGCTGCTCCCGGAGGAAATACGTTCCTTTTTCGGAGCGCTCGGCCGGGGCCCAAGCGAACACCGGTGTCATCGTGTTCTCGTACTCTCTGATCTGGCTGCGAAGACGGTCGAAGACGGCGCTCTTGCCCTCGGGCGCCGAGTCGGCCAGAGTCTGGAGGTTGCGGTCGATCGCGGATCGAAGCAGATCGAAGTCGGTGCGGTAAGCGGAGGACGTGTCAGGCGAATTGTCCAGCAGGAAGTCGCGAACCGTGACACTCATCTGGAGAACGCGGCGCTCGATGGAGAACAAGTCCGACTGCGTGCGTTCGTGAGAGTGCTGAATGGCGCGGACTTCGTCGTAGATCTGCGACGACTGCCGCAGCGCGGCCACGCCGGGCAGGAAGATGAGTAACAGCAGGCATCCCAGCCCGACTGTAAATACGGGCCATGTTCGGTAGCGATTCATGCGGAGTCTCTCATCACCGGAACTACCATTGTGGCTAAACTCGAGGGACAGTTGCTAGTGGCAGTCGATCGGGGTGCTTCTTCAGTTGATTCCTGGCCGATGTCTCCGGTGAATTCGGGATGTTGCCGGAGATGGCACGTACAGAATACTGAGAAGTGACCGTAAGGGTCGCCTGGGCTGACCACACCTATGAATGACAGAACTCGACTTCCACTGATGACGCTGGCGCTGTTGGCGGCCGTAATCCTGTTCGCGACGGGATGCGGGACAGAAAAGGCGGCCGCGGGGGCGGGAACACCCGAGCGGGCCACTCCGGTGGCAGTGGCGAAGGTGACCCGGGAGGATCTTGCCCGTCAGGTGGAACTAGCTGCGGAGTTCCGGCCGTACCAGGAAATCGACGTACACGCAAAGGTGTCCGGCTTTTTGAAATCGATTTCGGTGGATGTCGGCGACCACGTTCGACAGGGTCAGCTCATTGCTGTCCTCGAGATTCCCGAGATGGAGCAGGAACTGGCACAGGCAGCGGGAACGGTGAAGCGGACGGCGCTGGAGGTGGACCGTGCGCGGAGCGACGTGCGGCGTGTGCAATCCGCGGTGGACATTCGGAAGCTCTCCTACGAGCGGTTGGCGAAGGTAGCCAAGCAAAGACCGAATCTGATCGCACAGCAGGAAATCGACGATGCGCAGGCCCGCTACAACGAGGCTCAGGCTCAGCTGAGTTCGGCCCAAGCGACTTTGGCCGCCACCCAGGAGCAGGTAGAGGTGACCACAGCGACTGAGGAACGTGTACACACCATGATGGCGTACTCCCGGATCACCGCTCCGTTCGCCGGAGTGATCACGGACCGGCGAGGGGATCCCGGAGCCTTGATTCAGGCCGGGACAGCCTCTCACACGCAGGCCATGCCGGTGGTTCGGTTATCCGAGATCGACCGGCTGCGGCTGGTGCTTCCAGTGCCCGAATCCATCGTTCCCAGCATCAAGGTGGGCGACCGGGTGGAGGTTCGCGTAGACACCCTGCAACGCGTGTTTCAAGGCAAGATAGCACGGTTCAGCGGACAGCTGGACACATCCACCAGAACAATGGAAACCGAGGTCGACATTCCGAATCCGGCGGGCACCATCAAACCGGGGATGTATGGCTATGCCATCCTGCGGCTCGATCGCCGGCAGAATGCTCTCGCGGTTCCGGTACAGGCTGTGTCCGGGCATGGCAGTGAGGCCACGGTGATGGTAGTCGACGCAAACAAGAAGCTCGAAGAGCGGCATATCGACGCGGGCCTGGAGACGCCGACCAGAATCGAGATTCTGTCGGGCCTTAAGGAGCAGGATCTGGTGGTGCTGGGCAGCCGCAGCCGCTTAAAGTCAGGCGCGCCGGTCGAACCGAAACTAGTGAACACCACCGCCATCGCCCGGAGCCTCTAGATGCCAGGATTTTCCATCCGCAGGCCGTATCTCATTATCGTTGCGTGCCTGATTATCGCCGTCGTAGGCGTTACTTCCGTCGCCAGGATGCCGGTGGACTTGTTTCCCTCGATCAATATTCCGGTGGTGGTGGTAGCGACGTTCTTTTCGGGGATGCCTCCCGAGCAGATCGAAGCGGACATCACCGGACGATTTGAGCGTTTCTTCACGCTCGCCAGCAGCATCGAGCATATCGAGTCGCGCTCGCTGCCCGGTGTGAGCCTGATCAAGATCTACTTCCAACCCGGCACGGACGCGGATTCCGCGGTAACGAACATTTCCAATCTGGCGATGGCGAACCTCCGCCGCCTGCCTCCGGGGACGCTACCGCCGGTGGTGTTGAAATTCGATGCTTCCAGTTTGCCGGTCTGCCTGATTGCGTTGAAGGGTGAGGGTCTGGACGAGACGGCGCTCCGCGATCTCGCGCAATACGGCGTGCGCAACCAGGTCGCGAATGTTAAAGGCGCTTCGGTGCCGCAGCCTTTTGGCGGACGTTATCGCCAGATCATGGTGTATGTCGACCCGGTGAAACTCGAGGCGTACCGGCTGAGCCCGATGGATGTCGTGCGTGCGGTGAACGACTCGAATCTGATTCTGCCGGCCGGTGACGTTCGCATCGGACCGATCGACTACAGCATTTACACCAACAGCCAGGTGCAATCGATCGGCGATATCAACAGCGTTCCGCTGAAGGCTTCGGGCAACCGGATCGTGACGGTCGGCGATGTCGGCAAAGCGAAAGACGCGCAGCAGATTCAAAACAATATCGTGCAGGTGGATGGGCAGCCTTCCGTGTATCTGCCGGTGCTGAAACAAGGCGGCGACACCAATACCATCTCCGTGGTCCAGGGCGTGAAGGACGCGGTGTCGAATCTCGTGGACGTTCCCAAGCAACTGGTGACGCGAGTTGTATTCGACCAGTCGCAGTTCGTGAAGGGCGCTATCAAGACGCTTCTGCTTGCGTCGGTATGCGGACTGCTGCTCACCGCCGTCATCGTTTTTGTTTTCCTGGCAAGCGGAACGGCCACCATGGCTGTTTTCCTGTCGGTGCCGCTGTCAGCGCTGGCGGCCTTCATCGCGTTATCGATGGGTGGCAGTTCCATCAACGCGATGGTACTGGGAGGATTGGCCCTGGCCTTTACCCGACTACTGTTCAATTCGTTGGTGGTGCTGGAAAGTATTTTCCGGCGGCTCGATGATGGTGCGGATCCGAAAACCGCGGCGGAGGAAGGCGCCAAAGAAGTTGCGACTCCCGTGCTGGCCGCCACGCTGACCACGATTGTGGTGTTCTTCCCGGTGACGTTCCTGTTCGGCGTGAGTAAGTTCCTGTTCACGGCGCTGGCGGCAGCCGTGGTGCTGGCGCTTTCGGCGTCCTACATCGTGGCGCTCACGGTGATTCCGCTGTTTTGTGCGCGTTTCTTGAAGACGCGCGCGGCTCGAGACCGTGCGAACACCTGGCAGAGGCGCTTCTCCGCCCGGGCGCAGACGATTCAATCGACGATCACCGATAGGTATGTGAACGGAGTGCGCTGGTCGATCGGTCACGCGGCGGTCGTATTGTCGGCTACCGCGGTAGTCTTTGCCGCCAGCCTGCTGCTGTATCCTAAGCTCAAGATCGCATTTTTCCCCAGGACTGAAGCCGGCCAGTTCATCATCAACCTGAAGGCACAATCGGGTACGCGGCTGGAAGTGACGCAGCAGGAGGTAAGCCGCGTAGAAGACCTGATTCGGTCCGTGATCCCGAAGAGCGACCTGGGTGTGGTGTTATCGAATATCGGCGTCACTCCGGGATTTTCGTCCATTTACACGAGTAACTCGGCGCAGCATACGGCATTTGTTCAAGTAAATCTCGCGGACGGTCACCGCCGCAGCAGTTTCGAGTATATGGCGATGGTTCGCCGCCGTATCCGGGACGAACTACCGACGATGAGCGCCTACTTCCAAACGGGCGGCATGGCCGATGCGGTGCTGAACCTGGGGCTGCCGGCGCCTATCGACATCCAGGTAAGCGGCTCAGACCTTGCAGCCGCGTACAAGACAGCGCTCGGGATTGCCGAGCGCGTCCGAGGGTTGCGGGGAGTCAGCGACGTCTTCATTCCGCAGGATCTCGACTATCCGGCGCTGCAGATCGACATCGACCGGCTGACCGCCGGCAAGATGGGCTTGAGCCAGAAGGAAATCGTGCAGAACGTCATTACTGCACTTACGTCGAACCAGATGATCGCGCCAAGTTATTGGGTGGATGAAAGGACGGGGAATGATTACCTGCTCACCGTCCAGTACGCGGAGAACCAGATCCAGGCTCTGTCCGATGTGTCGGGAATTCCGTTGAAGGCCCCGATGGCGCAGCGCACGGCCCGCCTGGATGCAGTCAGCCGGATTCACAATATCGAGGCTCCGACGGAAGTCGATCATTATCAACTCCGGCGCGTGATTGACGTGTATGTGGCCCCAGCCGGCGAGGATCTCGGGCGCGTATCGAATGCCATCGACAAGATCATCAGCGGCACCCCACTGCCGGAAGGAGTGCGCATCGACCTTCGGGGAATGGTCCAGGGGATGAGGCAGTCGTTCCGAAGCTTCGGTATGGGACTTATCCTCGCGATCGCACTGCTGTATCTGATTCTGGTGGCGCAGTTCCGGTCATTTGTAGATCCCTTGTTGATTCTTTCCGCGCTTCCCATGGGGATCACCGGCGTCATGGTGGCTCTGCTGGCCTCCGGCTCGAGCCTGAACGTGATGTCGCTGATGGGCACCGTGATGATGGTTGGCGTGGCGGTATCCAGCAGCATCCTGATTGTCTTCACGGCGAACGAACTGATGGAGACCGGGCTGGCTCCTGCTGCCGCTATTGAACAAGCATGCCGCATACGCTTCCGCGCCGTGATCATGACATCGTTTGCCACGGTGGTGGGGCTGCTGCCTCTCGCCTTCGCGATAGGAACCGGCGGCGAAACATACGTTCCGATGGCGCGGGCGATTATCGGCGGTATGCTGCTGTCGGTCGCGGCAGGTGTATTCGGTGTCCCGGCGCTCTGGTATCTGCTGCGGCGCGGACGGAGCCCACAGGTGGAGGCCTGATGTCGCGGTTCGCAATCGCCAATCCTTACCTGGTTGTGGTGGTCTGCCTGGTGCTGGCCATCGTAGGAGTGGTGAGTGTCACGGGGATGCCCGTGGACCTGTTTCCCTCCATCAATATCCCGGTGGTGGTGGTGGCGACATTCTTCTCGGGAATGCCTCCCGAGCAGATTGAGGCGGACATAACCGGCCGCTTTGAGCGGTTCTTTACGCTGGCGAGTAGCATTGAGCACATTGAGTCCCGCTCGCTGCCGGGAGTAAGCCTGATCAAGATCTATTTTCAACCCGGGACAGATCCGGATTCTGCTGTTACGAACATCTCGAATCTTGCGATGGCCAATCTGAGGAGGCTGCCGCCGGGTACGCTTCCTCCGGTCGTACTCAAGTTCGATGCGTCCAGTTTGCCGGTCTGTCTGATCACCCTCAAAGGGAAAGGATTGGACGAGACGCGCCTTCGCGACCTGGCTCAGTACACCGTCCGCAACCAGGTGGCGAATGTTCCGGGCGCATCGGTTCCGCAGCCATTCGGCGGGCGATACCGCCAGATCATGGTCTATGTCGATCCGGTCAAGCTCCAGGCTCACGAGCTGAGTCCGATGGATGTGGTGAGGTCGGTGAATGCGTCCAACCTCATCCTGCCGGCGGGCGATACGCGGATCGGAGCGTTGGACTACAGCCTCTATACCAACAGCCAGGTGCCCACGATTGACGAGATCGCGCGCATTCCGCTGAAGACCACCGACAACGGCCTGGTGATGGTAGGCGACGTGGGCGAAGCCCGGGATGCACAACAGATTCAGAACAATATTGTACGTGTCGACGGGCAACCGTCAGTCTATTTGCCGGTTCTGAAACAAGGCGGCGACACGAACACGATTTCCGTGGTGGACGGCGTGAAAGCCGCGGTGGCGCGCCTTTTCGATGTCCCCAAGGAATTGTCGACGAAAGTGGTATTCGATCAGTCGATATTCGTGAAGAATGCGATTGAGACTCTGATCCACGAGGGCGCCATCGGGCTGTTCCTCACTTCGGTGATGATCCTGATCTTTCTGGGCAGCATGAGGGCGACAGTCGCGGTGTGCCTGTCCATTCCGCTATCCGCATTGGCGACATTCATTCTGCTGGCGCTGGGCGGCAGTTCCATCAACGCCATGGTACTGGGAGGCCTGGCCCTGGTCTTCTCCCGCCTGATCGATAACTCAGTAGTTGTTCTTGAGAATATTTTCCGTCATCTGGAGATGGGCGAATCTCCAAAAGACGCTGCGGAAAAGGGCGGACAGGAAGTGGCTCTTCCGGTTTTGGCCGCAACTCTGACGACAGCGGTCGTATTCTTCCCCGTCACCTTTCTGTATGGGGTTAGCCGGTTTCTATTCTCAGCGCTCGCGCTGGCCGTGGTGATCTCGCTATTTGCGTCCTATGCTGTCGCGATGACGGTGGTTCCGCTGTTCTGCTCTCGCTTTTTGAAGCCCCACGGAGCGTCACACGGACACGGGCGCCTGAGTTGGGGCGAGCGCTTCAACCGGGGATTCAATCGCGGTTTCGAGCGGATGCTGAACGGGTATAGCTTCGTGGTCACCAGAGTAATACGGCGTCCTGTGGCCGTGGTGATCGGTTGCGCAGCCATTTTTGGCGTGAGTCTGCTGATTTACCCGCTGCTTGGCGTGGCGTTCTTTCCCCGGACGGACGGAGGTCAGTTCGTCATCAATCTGAAGGCGCCATCCGGTACCCGCCTGGAAGTTACGTCCGAAGACGTCCGACAGATCGAAGACCGTATACGGAAAATCGTATCTCCGGAAGACCTCGGAATTATTGTCTCGAACATCGGAGTGACGCCGGGCTTCTCCTCCATTTATACGAGCAATTCGGCGCAACACACGGCGTTTGTGCAGGTAAATCTGAAAGAGGGTCACAAGACCGGCAGTTATGAGTATATGAATCGTGTTCGCCAGGATCTTCGCAATCATATGCCTCAGATCAGTGCGTATTTTCAATCGGGCGGCCTGGTCGACGCCGTGCTGAATCTTGGATTGCCCGCACCGATCGACGTGCAGGTGAGCGGATCGGATTTGCAGGTGACGCACGGCATCGCGGAAGAACTGGCGGCCAAGATCCGGCGAATTCCCCAGGTGAGCGACGTTTTTATCCCGCAGGATACCGACTATCCCGCTCTGCGCCTGCAAGTGGATCGTACCCGCGCGAGCCAGTTGGGGCTGAATCAGCGCGAGATCGTCAGTAACATCATTACGGCACTCACTTCGAACCAAATGATCGCTCCGAGTTATTGGGTGGACCGGGAGACGGGTAACGACTACATGTTGACGGTCCAATACCGGGAAGACGAAATCCGGAGCCTGTCCGACCTCTCCTCCATTCCACTTCGTGGAGTGAAGAGTTCGGAGCCCGTGAATCTGGGCGCTCTTACGGACATCCGGCGTCTTGAATCGCCCACCGAGGTGGACCATTATCAACTGCGCCGGGTAATCGATGTCTACGTCGGGCTCGCCGGTGAAGACTTGGGCCGCGTGGCGAACCAGATTGACGGGACGATCGGCGCCACTCCGCTTGCCGAAGGTGTTCGCGTGGATCTTCGTGGAATGGTGCAAGGGATGCGCGCGTCATTCAGGAGCTTCAGCATCGGGCTGCTTCTGGCCCTGCTGCTTCTGTATCTGATTCTGGTGGCGCAGTTCGAATCGTTCGTCGATCCGCTGATCATTCTGCTGGCGGTTCCACTGGGGCTGAGCGGCGTGTTGGTGCTGTTGTATATGGCCGGTACCACTCTGAATGTGCAGTCGCTCATGGGCGTGGTGATGATGGTGGGCATTGTGGTTTCCAACAGCATTCTGATAGTCGAGTTCACGCACCGTCTTTTGAACGAAACGAATATGCCGGTGGAAGAAGCGGTGGCCACGGCCTGCCGGATCCGGCTGCGTCCCGTGCTGATGACTTCGCTGGCAACGGTGATCGGGCTGTTACCGATGGCTCTGAAATTAGGCACGGGCAGCGAAAGCTATGCTCCACTGGCGCAAGCCATCATAGGAGGACTCTCAGTATCTGTGATATTTACCGTTTTTCTTGTTCCCGCGGCGTTTCTTCTGGTGTATGGCCGCCGCCGGGTTCTGGAGGCCGAATGACATCGAAGCTGTGGCTATTGCTCATCGCCGGCCTGGCGTGTTTCGGCCAGACCGCGCCGGTACGGCTGACGTTGGCCGATGCCGAAGCTACCGCACTGAAGAACAACCCCGAGATCAGCGCCGCGCAGGCACAGGCGCTGGCCGTTTCTCAACAGCGCACCGAGATTCGTTCCGCGTTGTTTCCCGTTTTGTCCGGAAATGTTTCCGGCGTGCAGGCTCCTGGAGATACTCGGATTGGTGCGGGAGGGCTGAACAATCCCGTGATCTATTCGCGCTTCGGATCCGGTTTTAGTGCCAGCCAGATGATTACGGATTTCGGGCGCACGTCGGCTTTGGGGCGAAGCGCGGAATTGCGAGCCAACGCGGAATTCGAGAACCACAAAGCCACCCGCGCGGATATTTTGCTCAGTGTGAATCGGGCTTACATGGCCGGGCTGCGGGCCGATGCGCTGCTCGACGTCGCGCGGCGCACACTAGCGGCCCGTCAGGCCATGGCGGATCAGGCGCGCGCCCTGGCCGCGAGTCAGTTGAAATCGGAACTGGACGTTCGCTTCGCGGAGGTGAATGTCGCCGAGGCAGAGCTGATTCTCGAGACCGCGAAGAACGATCGGAATGCGGCCGATGCCGATTTAACCATGGCGCTCGGATACACGACTCCGCACACGTTTGAACTGGTGGAGCAGCCTCCGCGGGAACTGCCTTCCACCGATCCGGCGCGTCTGATCACCGATGCCATCAGCCGCCGTCCCGAACTTGCGGGCAGGCACTTCGAACTCGAGGCCGCGCAGCAAATGGTGGAGGCCGAGCGGAAATTGCGATTTCCCACCGTGAGTGCCGTCGCCAGTGCCGGCGCAATTCCGTTTTACGCGGAAAAACTCGGCAATAACCACTATGTGGCGGCGGGGGTGAATGTCACGATCCCGTTTCTGAATGGCGGATTGTACAGCGCTCGCCGTACGGAGGCGGAGTACCGGGCCGTGGCGGCAAAGCGGAAAGAGGACGCGGCCATGCAGCAGATCGCCCGCGATGTCACCGTTGCGGTCATCAGCGCGCAATCGGCGGCGCAGCGCATGGGCGTGGCTGCGAAACTGGTGGAGCAGGCATCGCTCGCGCTGGAACTGGCGCGAGCCCGGTACGAGCTTGGGTTGAGTTCCATCGTCGAATTGAGCCAGGCACAGATCGCCGAGACGAATGCCGAGGTACAGAATCTGAACGCCAGGTTCGATTACCAATATCAGCGCGCTGTAGTGACCTATCAGACTGGCGAGATGCAGTAGCAGACGCGACGCGACCGGCGGGTCCGGCTCCGATCCGCTTATAATGGTCGCGTTCTGAATGGTTGAGCAACTGCTGGTAACGCTGCTCGTCCGGCTGGCCGTGGCCGCGTCTTTGGCCAGCATTCTGATTCGTTCAACGCGGTTTCAGCGGATCCTGATGCGCGAGGAGCGGAACGTTTCGGACCGCCTGGCAATCGCGTTCGGGTGCGGTGCTTTCTTTGCGGCCGGTGTGGCGACGCGCGTAGCGACCCATAACACCTACCAGGCCGTGGATCTGGGGTTGGAGGGCAGTTTCGTCCTCGGCATCGTCGGCGGATACGTCACAGGGCTCCTGTCGGGAATCCTGATTTCAATACCCGCGATGCTGAACGGCGAATTCCTGACGATGCTGTTGTTCGCGGCGGCCGGAGTGCTGGGAGGGTTGCTGCGCGATCTGGCGCCGGAGCCCGAGGACATATGGAGTTTCTCGCCGTTTCTCGATCTCAGCCTATACCGGCTGTTTCGCAAGAAGAAGTACGATCTGCACAAAACGGCTTTTAGCCTGGCATGTGTGCTGAGCATCCTGCTGCTGGAAGCATTTCGCCTCGGTATCTCGGCGCTGGTGCCCAAGGGCGTGTTTTCGCTGTTGCGGATGCAACCGCCGCCGCACCCGCTCTCGTTCCTCGCGTTGTTCGCAACCACTCTGTTCGCGACAGCGCTCCCCCTGAAAGTCTGGGCGGCGCGCCGGAATGAGAAGAAGCTCGAGTCGCAGCAGTTGTTGCTGAACGAGGCGCGCCTGTCGGCACTGCAGCGGCAGATCAACCCGCATTTCCTGTTCAACACGCTGAATTCGGTGGCATCGCTGATTCGAACTAATCCGGAGCAGGCGCGGAAAGTGATCTACAAGTTATCGAACATCCTGCGGCGGCTGTTGCGGAAGCAGGAAAACCTATGCCCGCTGCGTGAGGAGTTGTCGTTCATCGACGATTACCTCGCCATTGAGATGGTGAGGTTTGGAGACAAGCTGCGATTCTCGAAAGACGTAGACGCGGCGACTCTGGACCGGCTGGTGCCCAGCATGCTGCTGCAGCCGATTATCGAGAACAGCATCCGGCATGGATTGAGCAGCAAGGTAGACGGCGGTATCATTCGAGTACGCAGCCGATTATCGGAAGGCCGGTTACATGTCACAGTGGAAGACGATGGCGTCGGAATTCCGGAAGCGAAGCTCGCTACCCTATTTGAGTCGGGAATCGGCGTCAGTAACGTCAACGAGCGTCTAAAGGTCCTATTTGGGGAGGATTACCGCATGTGGATTGACAGCAAACCGGGTGAAGGCACCACCACCGGAATCGAGATCCCCGATCTGCAAACCGGACTCGCAGCGGTATCCTAGACGTGCGGAATCAGCGCTGGTATGGAGAAGCACTTGTCCAGCGACTACTAAATTATCGGAGCCATCATTGAGCGAACTGAATATTTCTCTGGCTTTGCGCCAGCCGGACTCGCTGCCGAATACGATTGCGGAACGCACGCGTTGGATTTACGACCATGTTGCGGCCGTCTATCCAATCAGCACGATGCTGTTCCATTCGAAAGCGCACCGGTGTCTGTTGGCCGAGGCCGGCATTCAGGACGGGACGCAGGTCCTGGAGGTCGCGACGGGGTCGGGCGAGATGTTCCGGCGCCTGGTGACGGAGAATCGCACCGGGACTACGTGCGGATTGGATCTGTCGCCGAAAATGGCGGCGCGCACGCAGAGTCATGCGCGGGCCAAGCACCCGGGATCGCGGGTTCATTGCCAGGCGGTGGATGTCCGCAACATCCCGTTCCGTGAGGAATCGTTCGACACGCTGGTGTGCTGTTACCTGCTGGAATTACTGGCTTCCGACGACATCCGGATCACGCTGCGCGAATTCTCGAGAGTTCTGCGGTGCGACGGTACGCTGGCGATGGTCCTCATCGGCCAGAACCAACCGGTATTCAACAGACTGTATAAGATATGTGGTGGACTGGTCCCGGCATTTTGGGGCCGCCAGGTGGAGCGAAATGTTCCGGACCTGCTCGATGCGGCCGGCATGGAGATTATCCGGGAGCGGTCTGTGAGGCAGACCGGCTACCCGTCGCGTGTGCTGATTGCAAGAAAGCGAGTAAACGGCAGCGCCTGAAACGAACCCGAAAGGAGTAGTCGCATTCATGCAGTCGAACCGCAGGGAATTCACGCGGACCGCAGCCATTTTGGCGTCGGCTCCGCTATTCGTACCGCGCCCGGCATGGGGCGCCAACGATCGACTTACCTATGGAGTGATCGGCACGGGAGGCCGTGGCCGCTACCTCAACGATAAGTTTCAGAAACAGGGTGCACAGTGCGTGGCGCTGTGCGATGTCTATGGTCCTCATCTCGAGGCCGCGCAACAGCAATCGCCCGATGCGAAGCGGTACGGCGATTATCGCGAGTTGCTAACTCACAAGGATTTGGACGCGGTAGTGATTGCTTCGCCCGATCATCAGCATTGTCCAATGCTGCTGGCGGCGTTGGACGCACGCAAGGACGCCTACTCGGAGAAGCCGTTATCGAAATCGCTGGAACAGAGCCAGACGATGATCGCGGCGGTAGAGAAGTCGAAGCAGGTGGTGCAGATCGGTATGCAACGCCGGAGCGCGCCGGCCATCATCCAGGCGAAGAAACTGGTGGACGACGGCGTACTCGGGCAGATCACGATGGTGAAGCCGCAGTGGAACTGGAATATCGCGAAACCACTGAATAACTCGCCGCTGCCGGGGAAATTGGATTGGAATGGATTCCTGGGGAGCGCCCCGCAGCGGGAGTTAGAGCCAATGCGGTTTCGATATTGGCGATACTTCTGGGATTACGCGGGCGGAAACATGACGGATCAGGGCACGCATCTGATGGATGTCGTGCAATGGTTTACTAAATCGGGTCCGCCAAAATCGGCGTTGATGAATGGGTACGTCGCCAAGATGAAAGGCGCCGAACATCCGGACGTCTTCGCGGCGATTTTTGAATTTCCGGAGTTCATGGCCACCTGGACGCTCGACTACAGTAACTCATACGAGAACGGGTGGTCGATTACGTTTCAGGGTGACAAGGGAACGATGGTTCTCGACGAGGACGGATACCGCGTTTGGGCGGAGCCGTGGAGGCGGGAGGCGGCGCCCATCTATCAAGAGAAGGCTCCGGTGCCGGTGGAATCGCACATTCAGAATTTCCTGGATTGCGTGAAATCGCGGAAGGAGCCGAACTGTCCGGTGCGCGTGGCCGCGCAGGCAGTGGCGGGTCCGCACCTCGCGAATCAGGCATTCTTACGAGGGCGTAAGGTGGCGCTGTCGGCCGACGGGTCGAGCGCGGTGTAATGCTGCCGTGCCGACCGTTCTGCTGGTGGACGATAATCAGGCGATCCGCGCGCTAATCCGCGAGATCGTGCGCGATCCGTCATTCCGGATTCTGGAAGCTGCCTCGGCCGAGGAAGCTCTCGACATCCAGGAGGAGCCGGATCTGCTGATCACCGACGTGGGTTTGCCGGGCATCAACGGCGTGGAACTCGCGCGCTTGCTCCGGCAGCGGATACCGGAGTTGAAGATCATCTGCATGTCCGGTTACATGCTGCCGAGCCATCCGGTAGAAAGCGTACGATTTCTGGAGAAGCCGTTCCGTCCCGAGGATCTTCTGGGCGTGGTGCGGGAACTTCTCGGCGCGGCTTCAGCTTAGACTAGCTGCGGCCTGCCACGACGCCTGTCACCGGACTGCTGGCGGAGGCATACAGCCGCTTGGGCATACGGCCCGACAAATATGCCAGACGCCCGGCCTGAACGGCGAGGTTCATGGCGGTGGCCATTTTCTCCGCATCCTCGGCGGCGGCAATCGCCGTGTTCAGGAGAACGCCATCGAATCCCATTTCGAGAGCGATGGCGGCATCCGAAGCCGTGCCGACTCCGGCGTCGACGATCAGCGGAACTTCGGTAATCATCTCGCGCATGATGCGGAGGTTCGTGAAATTCTGGATGCCGAGTCCGCTGCCGATAGGAGCGGCCAGCGGCATGACGGCCGCGGCGCCGGCGTCGATGAGCTTGCGGGCGTTGATGAGGTCGTCGTTGGTGTAGGGGAGCACCACGAAGCCTTCGCGTGAGAGGACGCGGGTGGCTTCGAGCAGACCTTCATTGTCGGGGAACAGCGTACGCTCGTCGCCGATCACTTCGAGCTTCACCCAATTCGACAAGCCGACTTCGCGTGCCAGCCGGGCCGTGCGAATGGCGTCGTCGGCGGTGTAGCAGGCTGCGGTGTTGGGCAGGATGAACAGCTTCGAGCGGTCGATGTAATCGAGAAGGGATTCCTTCGACCGATCGGTCAGGTTCACGCGCCGGACCGCGACGGTGACCACTTCGGCGCCCGACGCCGCGTGGCAGCGCACCATCTCCTGATTCGACCGGTACTTCCCTGTGCCGACAAACAGCCGCGAATGAAACTCGCGATCCGCGATACGCAATACATCCGACATGATCCTATTCTATCTCGCGGCCCGGGCAGGCACCCTAATGCGACGGCGGTAACCCGCCGATAAGAAATCGAGAGTCGTCCCGGTTGCATGAAACAGAAGCTAATACCGCTCATTGCGATTGCGTTCGTGGCAGCTGTCGTTGCCACGGCAGTCTTCTACTCGGTGTTTGCGTCGCGCTTGAATGGGGAGCCCGCGGCGAACAAGGCACGGTCGCGGATTGCGGTGGCGGCACGCGATTTGCCGGCTGGGACGCTGCTTTCCGAAGCCGACGTCTCGGCGGTGCCGTGGGTGAACGACGGACAGACGGCGGGTTCGTTTGTTGACCCTGCCGTGGCGATCGGCAAGACGATTTTCGAACCGGTAGCGCGCGGGGAGCCCATCCTCGTCTCGAAGCTGCTGAACAAGGACGGCGGAGCGGTAGGGGTGCCGAAGGGGATGCGCGCGGTTTCGGTCCACGTTTCGGATTCGTCGGGAGTGGTGGCGCTGCTGAAGCCGGGTTTCAAAGTGGACGTCCAGGTATTCGAATCGCGGACGCAGGGAAGCGGGTACTCGGGGTTCCGGATGCTGCTCCGAGGGTTGACGGTGTTGTCGGTGAGCACGGCTCCGGAGCCGAGTTCACAGGGCTATTTCAACGCGCCGGTGGTAACGCTGCTCACGAATGCGGCGGATACTCTGGAACTCGCGAAGGCCGATTCGTTTGCGCGGCTGCGAATTGCGTTGCGGAATCCGTTGGAGCCGGTGGAGGACGTTGTGGCGTCGCAGAAAAATCCAGGGCAGGCCAAAGTCGAAACGGCGCGGGTGCGCGTCGAGACGCTCGACGTAAATGACGAGGGATTGGCGCTGCTGCGTGAGCGGCTGGATGCTGGGATCGGTAATCGGCTCAGCGTGGGGACGGCGGCGCGCGACCGCGTGAAGGATGCCGCTGCGGCCTTGGCGACGCAGGCCTGGTCGCAGCACTCGGATTTGACGATTCGGGCTTCGCTGGGACGGATGACCTATTTCAGCATCGGGCAACAGCCTCGCAACCGGATCGGCCTGATGGTTCAGGGAGGGTCGCGATTTCGGATCCGGCCCGAAATGACTACGGTTTCGGAGGGCCGGTCGGAGACCCGGAGTGTGGAGAGCGAACTGCGATTGGTTCCGGGATCGATGGTGGTGGTATCGGGGTTATCGAGCGGCGGCACGTTCCGGCACCGTGTGCTCTTGATTGAGCCGGCATCGTGATGGTGTTGATCCTGCTGCTGTTCTTCGGCGTGGCGTTCGCTATCGCGTGCCTGTTCGTGTTAGGCGCGGCATTCGTGATTTCGAAGCCGGCTGTTTCACTGGCGGGCGAACCGGTCGCCGAACCAGAGCCTGAACTCTTCCGCAGCGAGCAACTCAGTTCCATTTCGGCCTGGCACACCCTGCTGGCGCGTTTCAACTTCGTCAGGATCTTGCGAGTCCATCTGGCGCAAGCGGGGCTGGACTGGTCCGTCGGGCGTGTGACCCTGGCTATGCTGCTGGCCGGCAGTGTCGTGTTTGCCGCAGCTTCGCGAGTTAGGTGGGCTCCGCTGTGGGTGGTCATCGCGTGCGCCTGGGGCGCGGCACTGGTTCCCTACGCAGTGGTCCTGCACACACGCTCGAAGCGTTTTCAGGATTTTTCGGTGCAGTTTCCCGACGTGCTCGATTCGTTGGGCCGCGCGATGCGGGCCGGTTACCCCCTTCTGGGCGCGCTCGAAATCGTGTCGCGCGAGGCGCTCCCGCCGGCGGGTTCGGAGATCAGGAAGGTATACGCGGAAACGGACCTCGGGATGCCACTCTCGCGAGCACTCGAGAACCTGCGCGATCGGCTACCATTGCCGGAGGTCGACGTGTTCGCCGCGGCTGTACAACTGCATTCGCGGACGGGCGGCCGGCTCACGGATGTCCTGAGCGCTCTAGCGGAGAGTATGCGGGAGCAGGTGGCGTTGCGTGGAGAAGTGCGGTCGTTGGCAGCGCACGGCCGCATGACGGGCATCATCCTGACGTGCATTCCGGTGATCATCGCCGGGTTGATGCTGGTGGTAAGTCCCATGTACATCCGGGTGCTGACCGCGCATCCTTACGGGAAGAACCTGATTGCCGCGGCCGTCGTCTGCCTGGTTGCTGCACATTTTGTGATCCGGCGAATCGTGGACATCCGGATATGACGGGGCCCTTGCTGGCGTTCGCGTTCTTCGTAGTGGTGATGGCGGGCGTCGTCGTATGCGGCTGGGCGGCGATGTCGAATGCGCCGGGCGTGAAGCCGATTTTTGCTGCTGTAATCGGAACCGCGACGTTCCTGTTGGCGCTGGCCGTGAGGGGCGATCCCGTAGCCGCGTTGTTTCCTGGGGCCGCGTTTGCGGCATTCGGGTACATGGTTCCCCGCCGGATCAGAGCAGCCAGGGCGTCGAGGCGGAACATCCGCATCCGCCGCGGCCTCGCGACCGCGCTGGATCTGCTGATTCTCGCACTCGAGGCGGGTCAGACGCTCGACCAGGCGCTCATGGAGACATCGCGCGGGCTCCGGCGGTCGTGCGCGGATCTGGCGGACGAACTCGAACTTACGTATGTCGAAATCCGGACCTCCAACGATCGGGCCACGGCATTGCGGAATCTGGCGGCACGCACCGGCGAATTCGAGTTGCGGAAGATCGTCAACGTCATGCTCGACAGCGACCGGTTTGGCGCGAACATCGTTCCGGCGCTCCGCACCCATGCGAAATATCTCCGGCTGCGGATGCGGCAGATCGCCCACGAGTCGGCGCGGAAGGTGTCGGTGAAGCTGGTCTTTCCCGTGTTCTTCCTGATCTTCCCGTCGGTGGTCTTGGTGACCTTGGGCCCGGCTTGCATCCTGGTGTTCGGCCAGTTGAAAGAGATGCTCGGCGGCGGGTGACCGATCCGCACTTGCGTCCAGGACCGGCACGCCGGATACGGCTCGACAGCGACCGGTTTGGCACACGCGGCGGATGCGGCAGATCGCCCACGAGTCGGCGCGGAAGGTGTCGGTGAAGCTGGTCTCTCCCGTGTTCTTCCTGATCTTCCCGTCGGTGGTCCTGGTGACCTTGGGCCCGGCTTGCATCCTGGTGTTCGGCCAGTTGAAAGAGATGCTGGGCGGCGGGTGACCGATCCGCACTTGCGTCCAGGACCGGCAGGCCGGATAGTGGGATGAGGCTGGGCTGGCAATTTGACCATTCGTATCTGGGTAATTGGCATCGTCTTCACCATTGGCACTCCGGCGGCACCGGGTCCTCTGCAGCAATACTGCCACGGGTGTCACAACTCGAAGCTGAAGACAGCGGGACTCGCTCTGGATGCGGACCCTTCCGAGGATCAGTGGGAGAAGGTCGCCCATAAACTGCGGACACGGTCGATGCCTCCGGCGGGACTACCTCGGCCGGATGAACACACTTACGACAATCTGGCGGGATCGGTGGAGGACCGGTTGGATCGGGCCGCCGCCGCGCATCCAAATCCGGGGCGCACAGACACGTTCCGGCGGCTGAATCGGTCCGAGTATCAGAACGCCATCCGCGATCTGCTGGCGATCGATGTGGACGTGGCGGCGCTGCTGCCGGCCGATGAGTCGAGCCACGGGTTCGACAACATAACAGTCGGCGATCTGTCGCCCATGCTGTTGGAGCGGTACGTCGGAGCGGCGCGCAAGATCAGTCGCCTGGCCTTGGGAACGCCCGTTCGTTCGCCCGGCGGGGAGACGATGACCCTTCCTCCCGACCTGACGCAGGAAGAGCACTTCGAAGAGCTTCCGCTGGGGACGCGTGGCGGAGCCATCATGCAGTACACGTTCCCGGCCGACGCCAAGTACGACTTCCAGATTCGGCTCGCCCGCGATCGCAACGAGCAAGTGGAAGGGCTGCATGCCACGCACCAGGTGGAGTTACTGCTGGATGGCGAACGCGTGCATCTGTTCACGGTTAAGCCGCCGCCGGGTGGCGACCACTCCGAAGTCGACCGGCACCTGACCATCCGCATCCCTGTGACCGCCGGTCCGCACGCTGTCGCGGTGACGTTTCCGAAACTGGGTGCGCCGCTGCTCGAGACCGAACGCGAACCCTGGTATGCCCACTTCAACATGGACCGGCATCCGCGCATCACGCCCGCGCTGTATTCGATTACCGTCAACGGCCCGTACGAGCAGAAGGGTCCGGGCAACACTCCGAGCCGGCGCCGCGTCCTGGTCTGCACGCCGTCGGGCCCGGGTGACGACGACGCTTGTGCGAAACGGATTTTCGCGGTACTGACCCGCCGCGCCTATCGCCGGCCCGTGACCGGCGCGGATCTGGAACTACCGATGAAGTTCTACCGCGAGGCGAAGCGTGATGACGGATTCGAAGCGGGCATCGAGATGGGCCTGCGATCGGTGCTGGTCAATCCGGAGTTCTTATTTCGGGTCGAGAACGAACCCGCGGGCGTCGCGCCGGGTACCGCGTATCGGGTGACCGGCCTGGAACTCGCGTCGCGGCTTTCGTTCTTTCTCTGGAGCAGCATCCCGGACGACGAGTTGCTGAATGCGGCGATCGCGGGCAAACTGCATGACCTGACGGTGCTGGACGCCCAGGTGCGACGCATGCTGGCGGATCCGCGGTCGAAGGCACTGGTGACGAACTTCGCCGAGCAGTGGCTGTATCTCCGGAATCTCGATTCCGCGAAACCGGACATGCGGCTGTTCACCGATTTCGACGATAACCTCCGCCGCGCATTCCGCACGGAGACGGAGATGTTCATTGAGAGTCTCATGCGCGCAGACCGCAGCATTCTCGATCTGTTCCGGGCCAACTACACCTTTGTAAACGAACGCCTGGCAAGGCACTACGGAATCCCGAATGTCTTTGGCAGCCGCTTCCGCCGTGTGACGTTTGACGGCGACGCCGAGCGCGGCGGTCTGCTGCGCCAGGGCAGCATTCTGACGGTGACCTCGTACGCGACGCGGACCTCGCCGGTGATTCGCGGCAAGTGGGTGCTGGCGAATATTCTCGGCATGCCGCCTCCACCGCCTCCGCCCAATGTGCCGGCGCTGAAGGAGAAGGTCGGGAGCGCGAAGCCGATGAGTATGCGCGAGCGGCTGGCACAGCATCGGGCGAATCCGGCCTGTGCGGGGTGCCACGCGCCGATGGATCCTATCGGGTTTGCGTTCGAGAATTACGATGCGGTGGGACGTTGGCGAACGATGGAGGACGGCCTTCCGATCGACGCGTCGGGCGGGCTGCCGGACGGATCGAAATTCGAGGGAGTGGCCGGATTGCAGAAGGCGCTGCTGAAGCGGCCGGATCTGTTCGCCACCACGTTTACCGAGAAACTGCTCACGTACGGACTGGGCCGCGGCGTCGAGAGTTACGACGCGCCGGCGGTCCGCGCCATCGTGCGGGAGGCAGCCGCTAACGACTATCGTTTCTCGTCGTTCGTTGTAGGCATCGTCAATAGTGTGCCGTTCGAGATGAGGAGGTCGCAATGATGATCACGAAGAAGGCTCTGCCGCGGCGGACGCTGTTGCGCGGAATCGGTGGAGCCTTGGCACTGCCGCTACTGGACGCGATGGTGCCCTCCATGACCGCGCTCGCGGCGACGCCGGCGAATCCAGTGCGCCGGTTAGGATTCGTCTACATCCCGATGGGCTCGCACATCACCGAGTGGACTCCGCCGTGCGAAGGCGCGCTGACGGCGCTGTCGCCGGCGTTGCAGTCGCTGGCTCCGGTGGCGGAGCACGTGACGGTGCTCACCAACATGGAGTTGAAGAATGCCTATCCCGGGACGCATGCGACGTCGAACGCGACGTTTCTGAGCGCGGCCACTGCGAAGTGGACCGAGAGCTCCGACTATTATCTCGGCACCACGGTGGATCAGGTGGCGGCGAAGCAACTCGGCCGTGACACACGTCTGCCCTCGCTCGAACTCGCGATGGACCTGCTGACGACGGTCGGCCAGTGCGACAACGGGTACGCCTGCGTTTACCAGAACAACCTGTCGTGGTCGTCGCCGACCACTCCGCTGCCGGCCGAGGCGCATCCGCGCGTCGTATTCGAGCGGCTATTCGGCGATGGCGGCACTCCTGTTGAACGCGCGGCGGAGTTGCGCAAGAGCGCGAGTTTGTTGGACGCGATGGGCGAAAGCATCGCGCGATTGCAGCGGAAGCTGGGTCCGGGGGATCGGACCAAAGTCGGCGATTATCTCGATACTGTGCGCGAGGTGGAGCGGCGAATTCAGAAGGCCGAGCAGCGCACGGCGGATTCGCCGTTGCCGGATCTGGAGCGGCCCGTGGGTGTGCCGGCGGCGTATGAGGATCATGCGAAGTTGATGTTCGATCTGCAAGTATTGGCCATGCAGGCCGACGTCACGCGGGTGATGACTTTCCAACTCGCGCGCGAGACCAGCAATCGGAGTTATCCCGAAATCAACGTCTCCGAGCCGCATCATCCGCTAACTCATAACGGCGGCGATCCGGAGAAGTTAGCGAAGGTAGGGAAAATCAACGCATTTCACGTGTCGCTATTCGCCTATTTCCTCGAAAAGATGAAGGCAACGCCGGACGGCGACGGCTCTCTGCTCGATCACTCGCTGTATCTGTATGGGAGCGGCATGGGGAACCCCGATATACACGACCACGTGAATCTGCCGATTCTGGTGGCAGGCGGCGCGGCCGGACGTCACAAGGGTGGCCGGCACATCCGGTATGCGGACCCGGCGCCGCTGGCGAATCTGCATTTGACGCTGCTCGATCGCGCGGGCGTGCGGGTGGATCGATTCGCCGATAGCCAGGGACCGATCCAGGAATTGCTCTAATGCGGTGGTGGTTGGCGGCGCTGGTCTGTGCGTGTGCGGCGGCGGGGGAGTCGCGCGTGGCGGATGCCGCGAAGCGAATGGATGCGGCGGCGGTGCGGGCGTTGCTCGCAGAGAAAGCGGACGTCAATGCTCCGCAGATGGACGGCACGACGGCGCTACACTGGGCGGTTCGCGGGGACGATGTCGCGATGGCCGCATCGCTGATCCGCGCGGGCGCGAAAGTCGACGCTGCGAATCGGTACGGGGTGACGCCGTTGTGGCTGGCGTGCACGAATGGCAACGGCGCGATGGTCCAGTTGCTGTTGAATTCGGGCGCGGACGCGAACGCGGCGGTTGCGGACGGCGAAGCCGCGCTGATGACCTGTTCGCGGACCGGGAGTGTCGATGCGGTGAATGTGCTGCTGGCGCGGGGCGCAGTGGTGGATGCGAAGGAGCGCGCGCGAGGTCAGACGGCGCTGATGTGGGCGGCGGCTGAGGGTCATGCCGGTGTCGTCGAGGCGCTGCTGAAGGCGGGCGCGGATCCGCACTACCGGCTCGATTCGGGATTCACCGCGTTTCTGCTGGCCGTTCGCGAAGGGCAGGCGGAGGTGGTGCGAGCTTTTCTCGCGGCGGGCGAGGATGTCAACCGGACCATCGAACAGCCGCAGGTCACAGGGCGGAAGCTGAATCCCGGCCGTGGTGCGCCCCGCGTGGGGACCAGCGCGCTGCATCTGGCCGCCGTCAATGCGCATTTCGAGTTAGCGGCGATGCTGCTGGATGCGGGCGCGAATCCGAACGCGATGGGGCCGGGTTACTCCGTGCTGCACATGATCAGCAATGTACGGAAGCCTGGTGGCGGCGACAACGATCCAACTCCGCGCGGATCGGGAACCATGACGAGTGTCAAATTGGTTCGGCGGCTTGCGGCGCACGGCGCGAATCTCAATGCGCGCATGACCAAGCGCGTGAATTTCGGATTGACGAGTCTGAATACCAACGGCGCGACTCCGTTCTTCCTGGCGGCTCGGACCGGGGATGCGGAGTTGATGGGATTGCTCGCCGAGTTGGGCGCTGACCCGCTGATCCCGAATGTCGACGGATCGACGCCGTTGATGGCCGCGGCGGGCTTGGGTACGCGATCCCCTGGCGAGGATGCGGGCACCGAGAGCGAGGTGATGGGGGCGGTCCGCGTGGCGCTGGAGTTAGGCAACAACATCGATGTGGTGGACCAGAACGGCGAGACGGCGATGCACTCGGCCGCGTACAAGAATCTGCCGGGCGTGGTGGAGTTACTGGCGAGCAAAGGCGCGGACATTGGAGTGTGGAATCGGCCGAACTCGCATGGGTGGACGCCGTTCAATATTGCCGAAGGGTACCGCTTCGGGAATTACAAGCCGTCGGCCGTCACGGTGGCAGCGTTCGAGCGCGTGATGCTGGCGGCGGGGGTGCGTCCGGAGCCGTATCGCAAACCCGAGGTCGGCGTGAACAGCGACTACCGGCGCGCCAAGCAGTAGCGCCCCGATCACGTTCGATGGCGGAGGCGGTCGAGTTGGCGGCGGTCGCGTTTGGACGGTTTGCCTTCGTGCGGAAAGTCGAATTGGGGCATGAGTTTGCGCTGTTCGGCGGCCTGCATGCGCGCTTGGCGGCTTGCGTCGGTTTCGCGGTATAGCGTTTGTGCGACGGACGCAGGCCCGCGCATGTCGCTGACGATCAGAACCTCGATTTCAAAGTCGCCGCTGTCGTTTTTGACGCGCAGCCTGTCGCCGGCACGGACTTCACGGGACGGCTTGGCTGATTGACCATTGGACTCGATTCTGCCGAGTTCACAGGCCCGGGAGGCGAGGGCTCGAGTTTTAAAGAATCGTGCGGCCCAGAGCCACTTGTCGATTCTGACGCGGTCCATGGTTCTATTGTCACGCGCCGAAAGCCCGGTACAATGGGGTACGGTTTGAATTGAGCGGCGCCCTTAGCACAGCGGTTAGTGCAGCGGACTCATAATCTATTCTAGGACGTTCTCAGACTCTGACAGATCCGCAAGTTACTTTGTTCTCAGCCTTATAGCAGACAGTAATGGTGACAGTCGACCGTCCGCCTCGTCCACCAGCCCACCTTCGACCACGGCAGCAATTGGGTGCTCCTAGCCCGCCCGCCGCCGCTCCCCGCCTTCGCCCTCGCCCTGGCGATCTCACCCGCCGTCGTCGGCGTCCTCGGCAAATCGAGCGAACCGGCCTGCTGCAACTTCTCGTTAGGCACCCGCTCGTGCATTAGGACCGGACTGCCTAATGCACCTCGGCCGCCTCCGCCTGCGCCTCGTCCATCTGTTCCATCGCGTACCGATCGACTCGGCTGCTTCGTCTCTAACGCTGTTGGCTGGATCGAAAGTCTGAGAAACGGAACGCAAGCCTCCCACTATCCATTCAGATCGCTGACAGGAGAAAGACCATGGAGACAGCGTGCCCCCACTGCAACATTCAGTGCCCGCGTGATCTGCGAGGACACTGCACCCACTGCAACATCCACTACAAACAGCCCGTGATCTATCCTCGAGTTCTGAATGCAATCCGAGCGCTCCGCCCCCCAAGGCAGGATGACTACCGCAGACCGAGCGCCAGATAACCGCGACGCTTCCGATGAGACGTCGTGGCACGACCAGCACGATGTCGCAGGTCGCACGGCGGAGGCGATCGAGGACTTCCTCGTCTTCTGCCGCTGCCAGGGATTCGTCGCAGCAGAAAACGAGAAGCTTCTCGCCGCCGGAATCGCTCCGCGCAAAAGCCGGACGAGGGTTAACGAAAGGTAGACGCCGGAGACGCCTCTAAACGGCGGCAGACCGCCGCTTCGCTCCGATCTGCGGCAACATCTGCAGCTCATCGACCGGCATCGCCGTTGCGGACACCTCGAGTTCGCCAACTTCTGCGGCTCGAGCTATCCCGCCTGGTTGCATGTCCTCTGCCCGGATTGCCCCGGACTATTCCGCCATTCTCGTCGATGCTCCGCGATCCTTGTCTCCGCGATCATCAACTCGGCTGCTTGTGCATCGCAGAACGTCACCGCTCCTGCTCGCGAACACGGCCGTGCATCGAATTATCGTAACGTCCGACCGGCCGGATGCACTATTCATTTGCCGGGTATCTAACGGGCACAAGTAAGAAAAGGCAGTGTTGATTGAGCGTAAGGGTGTTAGAATTTACTGGCGTGGCTTGATCGAACCGATTCCCCGCTGCAGCCATCCTGGTAACGACGGTGCGGCGAAGCCCTTGACGATCCTTGGACTGCGGAGAATGTTCCATGTCTCGATGCATCCCCCCAGGCCGCACGAACTACGCCTCGGATCCCGAACGGCTGTCCGAGGCTTTCGCACCTATTCTGGGCGGATCACCGTCTATTCAGGAATTGAAAAGGAAACTGATCAGGCTCGCGCCGACCGATGTTAATGTTCTCATCACCGGCGAGACGGGTACCGGCAAAGAGTTAGTTGCGTCGGCCATCCACCGCGGCAGCAAGCGGAACCAGCGCAATTTCCTCTGCGTCAACTGCGCGGCCCTTCCGGACGCGCTGCTCGAAAGCGAGTTGTTCGGTCACGCGCGCGGTGCGTTCACCGGCGCCGTTCAGTCGCGCATCGGAAAGTTGCGTCACTGTGACGGCGGATCTGTGTTCCTCGATGAAATTGGAGAACTCACCCTGACGGCACAGGCCAAACTGCTGCGTGCCATCGAGAGTCGTGAGATCCAGACTTTAGGCGGAGACGCCAATGTCACCGCCGATTTCCGCTTGATCACCGCCACGAATCAGCCGCTCGAGAAGTGCATGGAGGCCGGCACTTTCCGCCGCGATCTCTACTACCGGTTGAACGTCGCTCACCTCCGTTTACCGCCCTTGCGGGAGCGCCCCGGCGATGTGCCTCTACTCACTCTTCACTACCTGAGCGGATTCAATTGCCAGTTCGGGCTGAACGTCGCGCGCATTTCGGACGAAGCTATGGAAACGCTGCAGGCATACGCCTGGCCGGGCAATATCCGCGAGTTGCGCAACGTCATCGAATCTGCTTTCCTGAGCGTCGAAGGCGACACGTTACACGTTTCCGATCTGCCCGAAAATCTGCGTCCTGCCATCTTCCGATCCTACATTGCGGCCGGGCACTCGGAGCGCGAACGCATGATCGGAGTCCTTCGGGAAGTGAATTGGAACAAGAGCAAAGCAGCCGGCCGCCTGCAATGGTCGCGCATGACGCTTTATCGCAAGCTGGCTAAGTACGAGGTTCACGACGAAGAACCGTTGAAGCAGATGCGCGCCGCTGGATAGTCACGCCGATACAGGTGTGACAGCACCTGTGACACAATTCTTCGCACTGTTGTTACACTTCGCTGTCACACAACCTACTGCCTCCTTCGCCAAGTCCCCGCCTTTTCAGTAAGTTGACCGATAGGAAACTCGATTGCATTACTCCGAAGCCGAAAGGCCATGAGCGAACGGCAACAGATACCCGGCGACATGCTGCAGGCGCGCTTTGCGAACTCATTCAGAACCGGCTACAACTCGGAGGAAATCGTAATCGATTTCGGCCAGGGATATGAAGGCGGAGGAGCCGTAACGTTTCACACCCGTATCGTCACTAGTCCAATGTATGCGAAGCAGATGGTCGAGTTGCTGATGCTCACACTAGAAGATTTCGAGGCCGTGTACGGGACAAGCCGGACAACAATTGCTATCCCAGTTGGAAAGTCCAGACGGGAGGATGGATGATCTCATGGAATTCCGAAGCCTGCTCCCCCCGACTCTCCGACGGCCCGGGACGGCAAAAGCCCCGATCATCGTACCGCCGCCCGAACCGGTCCAACAACTGCCGGAGCGTCTGCTCACGTCTGCTCCGGTTGAAGCTGGCGCGGAGCCGCGCGCAGTGCGACAGAGAGCGTTCGGCATACCCGGGACGTTGCCCATGTTGAGCCAGGCCATACACGCCATGCTGCTGCGGCTCGATGATTTCCTGCCGCTGCCCGCCAATCCGCCTTCAACCGTTTCTCTGGTCAGCGCGGAGGAGCGGCCCATCGGAATCGGCCGGTCTGCCGGAACCATCGTCCAAAACGCCTTGCCCGTCACCCTGCGGGGCCTTCGCGTCGCGGCGACGGTGCGGTTTCAATTCTGGGCGGCGCAGGTGGCGGATGTCGAATCTGCTCTCGGGAATGCTATCGATCAGCTTCTCTCCCAGAAGGATGCGCTGGTCGCCGATGGCTTTCTCGATTTGAAGCTGAAGTCGGTCTCCATTTCCGAAATCGTACCGAGCGCAACAGCCTGGCGTCAGGTGGCCGAGTTCGACATTCTGTACGAATTCCAATATCAGCACTCGGACGACGCCGGAGGCCTCATTGCAAGCGTGCCCATCGAACTGCGGCAGTCCTTCGGCTCCGCGCTGGTCACCGGCGACCTGGTGATCTGGAACAGCGATGCGGCGCCGGCCCTACGTCTGGAAGGTAGACGCGACTTAGTCGGGCTCTCTACCCTCGGATTCTTGCCCGGAGTCCTCGCTGCCGGTACTGTCAGCCTGACGCGCAGTTTCATCGGCGCCGCGGGACCGCCCACCGGCTTTGCGAATCTCACGGATTTCCTGGCGGCAACCACCGGCTCGTCGCCGACACACCGCCACACTCGCGTAATCTTCGCGTCCATTACAGATTTCCTGAATGCGTTCGATCCGCCCGGAGACAGCATCGAGTTCGTCGATGAGCTCGGCGCTCCGCGCGCATTCACGACCCGGTCGAAACTGTTCGATCCGGCGATTCAGATGCCTTTGCGCAACGACAGCTTCGAGGTCGCCTTCAGCGGCGCCACCCTCGGCGCTAACCAAATTCTTTACCTCCGCGGAATTCGCGGATCGAACATTTCAACGTAAGGAGAATCCGTAACAATGCCGGAAATGGTTCTACCTGGTGTTTACATCGAAGTTCGTGCGGAGGGGCTCATATCGCCCGGCCGGGTCACTGTCGGTAATATCGGCATGCTCGGCACTGCCAGCAAAGGCCCGGTCAACGAGCCGGTGCTTCTCGGCAGCCCTACTGAAGCCCGCGACACTTTCGGTCCCTATGATGCATGGCGTGGCGGCGATCAGAACGAGTTGTCCCTGGTCCGAAGCCTCGAACTCGCTTACGAAAACGGCGCCAGCGCTGTCTATGCGGTGCGCGTATCCAGCGGTTCCCAAACCGCTGCCTCCACTGAACTCGCCGGAAAGACGGCCGCGACCAAGGCCGCGAAGCTCGAGGCGAAGTCCGCCGGGACGTGGGGCAACGGCGTCACCTACAACGTCTGGAACGCCGACGACAACGCGTTCATCGAGAGCGAAGTCCACGATGGCGCAGCCAGCGTGACACTTACCCGCAAGCCCGTCGCCAAGGTTGGACGCAACCGTGTCCAGGTGAAGTATGACGCCACGGGCCAAATCAAAGAGTTCAGCATCGTCTACTCGCCTGCAGTACCGGCTCCCGACACCGTGCAGGTCAACGATGCCACCGGCGTCGTCACCTTTGATGCCAGTCAGGTGCCCGTCACTGTTGACAAGGTCCACGTCTCCTATCAGGTTCTAAAAGCGAACAGCGCCAAGGTCACAATTCGCTCCGGGAACACTGACGAAGTCTACACCGTTGCCGACGGCGCTCACCTGGTCTCGCTCGTCAACGACCTCGACGTACCGTCCGGGCTGGTCAAAGGAATCGACGCTGCCAATCCAGCGGAACTGCCGGCTAACAGCGCCTCGGCCGAAGAGTTCACTCTCTTGAAGGGCGGCAACGACGGTGCCAGTGTCACCAACACCAGCTTCGATTCAGGCCTGGAACTATTGCTGAATGAAGCTGTTCACATCGTGGTTGCCGCCGGGATGGATAACGAGGCGATGGGCGCCCGTCTTTCGGCTCACTGCGCAACCGCCTCCACCGATACTCTCAAGGCCGATCGTATCGCGGTTACCGGCAGCGGCAAGGGTGCCACCTTCAACAGCATTCGCTCTCACCACGTGAATAGCGATCGCGTCATCTTCGTCGCTCCGGGATTCAAGACGACGGATTCGGTCAGCAGTCTTCCTGCCACGTTCCCCGGCTCGTATATGGCTCCGGTGATCGCCGGGATGTTGGGTTCGAACTCGCCGCATATCAGCCTGACCAACAAGCCGGTTTCGGTCGATCAACTCGAGACCCGCTTCACCCGGCCGCAACTGGAACAGTTGGTGCAGTCCCGCGTCTTCGCCATCGAAGAGCAGCGCGGCCTCGGCATTCGCGTTGTAAAGGCGATCACCACTTCCACCGACTCGGCGTTCTCGCAGGTTACCACCCGCCGCATCGTCGACTTTGCGAAGTACGGCGTTCGCTCGGCCGCGAGTCCCTACATCGGCAAACTCAACAACGAACGCGTGCGTTCGGCCATGAAATCCACGTTGTCGAGCTTCCTGCAGGAAATGCTCGACGACGAGATGCTGACTGGGTTTGCAGTGGACGTGACGGCGACTAGGCAGGACGAGATCAAAGGCATCGCGAACGTCACCATCCTGCTGCAGCCTGTTTTCAGCATCGATTTCATCAAGGTCACGATGGTGCTCGGGTAAAGGAGGAACACAATGGCCATACCAAACAAAGCCGTCTATCGAGGCTCAGCCGCAACCCTGACGCTGGCATCCGTTTCCACGCGTGGGGGCCAACTGGCAACGAATGTATTCAACACTGAGTACCAGGGCCAGTTGACTGTCGGCCGCATCACCGGAATCGAGCTGCGAGTCACCACCGATCTCGAGATGTTTCATGAGATCGGTACCCGGATCGCCACCAACTCCTGCCCCGGGAACATCAACGTGTTCGGACGTGTCGAGCGCGCTTACATCAACGGAGCGCTGGTCCGGTTGCTGCTCGGTAAGGTAGCCGGCGCCGGTCAGAATGAAGACGACTTCCCGCTCGAACTGCAGCCCATCTTCAACATGGTGGTCAATTTCGTCGACCCCCGCGCCGATACGAACACGGAAGGCACCCGGCTCACCATCGAGAATGTCCGCTTCGACGACTGGGTGCTCACCGTTCCCGAGGATGACTTCGTCATCGAGAACATGACATTCAAAGCCAGCACCATCAAACGCGAAGAGGTGGCTTGACGTCGATGCTCTCCGTCGAACAAATGATCGCTGGTCCGGCTCTCCAGCAGACGGTGGAAATTCCCGCCGCTCTGCTGCCGAACCGGACCGCGCAGAACGGTCCACCGACCGTGATACTGCGCCCGCTCGCAGTCCGGGACCTGCAACGCATCAACCGTGCCGCGAAGGACGACGATTCGCTCTCCGCGGCCCTGATGATCCAGCAGGCAGTCGTCGAACCCGAACTGAAGGCCGATGATGTCTCGCAGTTGCCCGCCGGGTTGGCAACCTTTCTGGTGGATCAGATTAACGCCATCAGCGGCATCACTACTTCGCGGGATCAGTTGGACGAAATGGTGCAGGCTCCGCTCGCTCGGGCCTGCTTTGTACTCGCGAAGGAGTTCGGCTGGACTCCGGAACAGGTAAGCGGCATGAGCATCGGACAGATTTTGCTGTATCTGGAGATGTCGCGGCGCGAAGGAGAACGCAAGTAATGCCCGGCGTGATGGGTCTGCGATGTTTCGAAAGCCGCGTGTGGCATGGTGTGACCGGCATACGCCGGTTGCCTGGGCTGTCGGCGTGGCCCGTCACCTTCGGCGTGCTGCCGGAACTGCCGTTACAGAATTGGTGGGACGTGCTGGGCTCGAGTCTGCCGCTCGATTTAGAAGAAGAACCTGCGAACGAGAGTGAGTGGACTTCCACGAGACGGCGTCCTGCGAGTGCTCCAAACCGGACGCGGACTCGCGCGGCGGCCGGCGTAGCGCGTCCCGCTTCGCCCAAAGTTCCGCGCATATCCGCGACACCGGATACAGCCGGCTCGGGACACTCGGCGGTCTCGGACCTGCCGGAGCCATCCACTCCGGAAGAAGCCCGGGAGTTGCTGAAGCGCGCCGCTCGTCCGGCCGCTCAGGTCTCCTCCTCCCGAACCCGGTCGGCCCGGAAACCTCAAGCCGCGGCGCCCGAGACCCCGCGAACGAAATTGCCGCGAGCGGCCGGGGCTGTCCGCGGGCACGACTCGCACAGCGAACCGTGGCGTTCCGAACAGGGCGAAAGGAACTGGCCCGAACTCGCCGGGCGCCGTCTCCGCCTGGTGCTGCAGAGGGCGGAGCGCTCATCCGTAGCAAACGCAGTGCCGTGGTCCGAAGCCGCGGAAAAGTTGGCAGCAGACGCGGTCCGCACGGTTGTCACCGGGGAGCAGGCGTCGCGCGAAAGGCTGGTTGAGATTGTCAACGAAGCGCGACGACGTGCCAGTGCGCCGCCGCCCGCCCGAACGCGGACGCCCAAACCGGCCTCGCCGCCGAGAGCCGGCGATGACTTCGAGCGCGTTGCGGCCGGGCCGCAGTACCCCGAGATCACGCCGGTCGACGAGCGTTCGCCCCTGCATGCGGTCGGACTCGCTTCGCGTGACAGCATGCCCGCTCCGGATACGCCATTGAGTGTGGTGCCCATGGGAACGGGATCGGAAGCGCAGGTCTTTCCGCCCCAGGCCACTCCGTCCATGCCCGCGATGATGCCCGGCCGTGTGACGCAGCCGCCGGCTTATGGATTGACGGGCCCGTTGACACGGGTGATGACGCGGCCGGAAGACGTTGCGGATCCCGAGGATGATCTCGGTCCGCTCGCCGCGAAAATCAAAACCATCCTCCAGAATGAGGCACGGAGGCACGGCATCAATGTCTGATGCCGGAGAGAACATATGCGACCCATGCTCGACGATCTGGAGTTGCCGCTGGTGCAGGAGATATCCACCTTCGACCGGCGCACTCTGGCCGAATACAAGCCGCCGGGAATGGACGGCAGTATCATTCAGAACCTCGGCCGCAACCCGTCGTGCATTCTGCTGTGGGGCATCGCTTGTGGAGACGAGTCGCGAGACTTTCTCGACAAGCTCGAAACGAAGTTCAAGGCCGGCTCGCCGGTTCCGTTCACCGCGGACATCGTCACCGACTCGAACATCGACGACGTCCTGATCGACAATCTGCGGCTGCAGGAACTCGCGGGCAAGCCTGACCGGTTCGCCTACATCCTGACGCTGCGGCAACACCAGGTTCCCGTGGAACCAGAAGATGTCTCGGGTATCGATACCTCGCTTCTTAGCGATGCTATCGACCAGATCAGCGGTCTGGTGGATGGCCTCGATGCCGCTTTGGCTTTTGCCAGCGGCTTACAGCGTTTCATTCCTCAGTTGGGGGATTTACTGGGCCGTCTGGAGCAGGCTCAAGGAGGTTGAGTTGGCAACGCCAAATGTCTATCAAGAACTGAAAACCGTGTTGACGGATTTGAAAACATTCCTCGACACGAACGTGCCGGTGATCAAGCCGGCCATTAATGCGCTCGCGGCGATCGTTCCCCAGATCAACGATCTGATCAACGAACTCATCACGCTGATGGGGAAACTGAAAACCGCGATCCAGAACCTGAACGTCGGTCAGATCCCGGGCCTTGATAAGGTTTCGCAATTCACCACTGCTGTGAAGGCACTGCTCGATACCAGCAAGAAGCTGCTGCCGAGCGAGGCCTCGACCATCGATGAGATCTCGAACGTCGCGGCGGTGGTAACGAGCCTTCCTTCGGTGGATCAGCTGAAAGGCGAATTGATGAGCCTCATCGACGCCATCGTGGGTCACCTGAACAGTCTGAAGTCATAACGCCATGCCTGGACGCCCCGTGCTCGACGACCTCGAGCTTGAACTCGTACAGAAGATCGACAGCGAGCAGGATGAGGAACTCGTGCGTTCCGCCGTCCCCGGACTCGATGGCGATTTCCTGGCCAGTGTGGGGCGCCGGGCGACGCGTTTCACTCTCACCGGCGTGGTGATCGGTGAAGAGGCGGGCGACAGCCTCAAGAAGTTGCGCGAGAAATTCGCTTCCGCCGATCCGGTGTCGTTCGTCAGCGATATCGCGACGGCGACGCAGGTGGACAAGGTCGTGATCGAGGAGATGGGCGTCCGCGAGTTGGCCGGACGTCCGGAACGGTTCGAGTATTCGTTCACGCTGCGCGAGTTCAAGGCGCCGGAACCGCCCACCGACATCATCGTGCCGCCTCCTCCGCCGCCGCCTCCGGCCATTCACACGTGCCTGGAGGTGACGGTCATCGTTGCGGACGATCCGAATTTCGACTTCTCCACCATTCGCGTGAGCCTGACGGGCACCACCGCCGCCGGAGCATCGTTCAGCAAGCAACTGACGAATCGCAACGGGAATGTCTGGACCGAAGACGACACGCCGCCGGGAAACATGCCGCCGGGCACATACACGGTAACTGCTTCGACGGAACAGCCCGAACCGATGACCGGCACCGCGACGGTAACCGTCGAAGAGAACGTCTGCCCGAACGCGGTGACCATCACGCTTCGCCGCGGAGTGCGGCTGGGGAATACCTACGTCGTTCACTACCGCTTCGACAAGTCGTTCGTCGAGCCGTGCCTGCGGGCGGTGCTCAAGGAAGTGGCCGATCGCGCCAGCACCGGGCCGGCGGACGAGAAGGTGCTCATCGTCGGGCACACCGACCTCACCGGTCCCGATCAATACAACCAGTCGCTGTCTGAGCGGAGAGCGCGTGGTGTTTACGCGTTCCTGACGTATGCAGCGAATCCGGCCGTGGCAGTGGAGGAGTGGAACAATTTGCGTCGGGCGCAGACCGGCGGGCTCCCGACAATCAACGACAACTGGACCATCCGGCAGGCGCAGTACATGCTGCAGGATCTGAACTTCTATAACGCGGAGGTGGACGGGATCAACGGCGATACCACCATCGCGGGCATCCGCCATTTCCAGCAGGTTCATACTCTCCCCGATACAGGGGCGATGGACGATGCCACGTGGCCGGTCCTGATCGACGAGTACATGAAGCAGGATAGCTTCAACGTCCCGCCCGCAAGGTTTTTGAAGAACTGCGACCCCGAGACCCTGAAGTGGATCGGCTGCGGGGAAAAAGATCCGGTTCTCGACACGCAGGCGGCGTGGAGGCCGGACCGCCGGACCGAAATTCTGTTTACGCGATCGTCCACGCTGGCCTGCAAGGTTCCTCAGCCGGACACGTTCAACCTGCCGGCGCCCGGATCTGTCAATGCGAACTGGTGCCTGGGACCGGGCGATCCGAACAACCATATCTGCTTCCTGACGCGGCCAAATCCAAAGGATCCGCAAAAGCGGGATCCGAACGCGCTGCAGGTGCAGCCCGCGAATCCGGCACAGATGAGAGTGGCGGGTCGCATCCGGCACGAGGATGGATCGCCGGCGGTAGGAGTTCAGTTCGTGCTGATCGCACCCGATGGCGAGTACATGAAAGGCGAGCAGGCGAGCGGTGAACCACGGTTCGACATCACCAACTCGAACGGCGAATTCCACTACGACCGCGATAAGGGCGTCGGCGTTTGGATCCTGGAGATTCACGCATCGGTGCTGGCGCGGCTCGAAGAGGATCCGCCGTCGAAGGCCAAAGGAAATGTGGTCTGCAAGCGGATGGACGGGTCCACGCCGTTCAACGTGATTATCACCTCGAGGCCGAGCTCGTTCGAAATCGTGGATGCGAATGATGTGAACACGACGCTCGATCGCGTTGTGTTCGGGCAGCGCTTTCTGATTCGCGCGGACATTCCCGGCGAGACAAGGGACGAGTTCACGGTCGAGTTGATGAGTTACCTGATCCGGAGATAAGCATGGCGGACGATTTCTATTACAGTGCGAAGGGCGATCGAATTCCGTTGACCGTTTCCACCCGGTCGGTGGCAATCGCGTATCGGAACGCCGCTCCGGCCAAGGATCTCGAAGCGCTGATCCGCGGCGACGACCGCCTCGCGCAGTTCATACACAGTCCCGAACTGGATTCGCGCAACATCGTCCTGTTCCGCCGCGGCGAGAACGCGCCGGGCACGGTGGAAGAGTTTGCGGCACGCCTCGAGGAGTCCGCCGATATCGCTTACGTCAGCATCGTCCGCTATCGGGGCTCCGCTGCTGTCGTGATCACCAGCGAGTTCAACGTAGGCTTCAAACCCGAGGTGAGCCGCGCGCAGATCGCCCAGTTGAATGCGGCCAGCGGAGTCGAGATTCTGAGGCCGATCGAATACGGGCCGAATGCTTTCGTGCTGCGCGTGAAGCAGCCGCGGGGATTCGCTGGCGCGCTGGACACAGGCAACCGGTATTACGAGTCGGGTCTCGCGCGGTACGCCGAGCCGAACTTCATCGAAGTGCGGGAGGCGCTGTTCCGGCCGAACGATCCGTTCTATTCAAGCCAGTGGCACCTGCCGCGAATCCAGTCCGAAGAAGCCTGGGATATCACCCGAGGGGACGCCACCATCATCGTGGCTGTGCTCGATACAGGAATCGACCTGACGCACGAGGACCTGTCGTCGGCGGGAAAGATTGTTTCACCCTTCGACCCGCTGGGGGGCGACAACAATCCGGTGGCGGAAGGGTCGGAGGATCACGGCACGGCAGTGGCGGGGGTCGCGGTTGCGGATGGCAACAACTCCATCGGAGTGTCGGGCGCCGCGCCGAACTGCCGTCTGATGCCGATCCGTCTGATCGGGGGCGCTACCACGCCTGAAATGGAAGGCGCCGCCGTAACGCACGCAGTGGATAACGGGGCGGCCGTCATCAACAACAGTTGGGGGCCGACGTCGCCGCCCGCGCCGCTGCCGGGCCCGCTGGGCGATGCGCTCGACCACGCACTCGCCGCGGGGCGGGGCGGACTTGGTGCAGTCGTGATGTTCGCGTCGGGCAACGACAACCTGTCCATCTCGGCGGCTGCCACTCTAAACGGATTCGCAAACGACGATCGCGTGATTGCGGTGGGCGCGGTGAACGATGCGAACGTGCGTTCAGGGTACAGCAACTTTGGATCCACCCTGGACATCTGCGCGCCAAGCGACGGCACTACATCCGCCGGGCGCACCGCTACAACTTTTCCGGCCGATGGCAGCACTCTCGCGATCTTCACGACGGACCGCACCGGCAACGACGGATACAACAATGCCCGCCCGCTATCGCCGATCGAGTCCGCGGGCGCGGCGAGGAATTATACCGGGCAGTTCGGCGGGACTTCGTCGGCGTGTCCGCTGGCTGCGGGCGTGGTCGCGCTGATGCTGTCGATCGCGCCGGATTTGACCAGGGACCAGGTGCTGTTCGTTATCGAGGCCACCGCGGACAAAGTCGATTTCGTGAATACCGATCCGGTCGGGCAGTATCTGCCGAACGGGCACAGCGACTGGTATGGCTTCGGGCGTGTGAACGCATTCGAGGCCGTGAAGGGCGCGCGTTCATCGGTGCCTCAACGCGATTTCACGGACCGGGTGACCGTGACGTTGCGGCGCACTACGGGCGACCGGTTCGTCGCGACGAAGACGATTCAGACGATCGACGCGCGGCAGCGCCAGGCCGAGACGGCGGCCGATATTTTCATCCGCGGGGGCCCGGACGGATTCCTGCGCGCCGAAACCGCCGGAGCGTTCGACGAGGTGGAGGTGGACGCATGAAACTGCTGAGTCCTGCCTACCAGATCGTGATCGGCGGCAAGAAGGTGGATACGACGGAGGAGCCCCTGGCGAGCACCGTGAAGGAACTGTTGGTGGACCTGGACATGGACGCTCCATCGGACAGCGTTCTGCTGCGGCTCGGCAATGTCGGAGGCTTGCAGCCCGCGGTAGGTGACGATGCCGCGATCAAACTCGGCTTTATTGATGACGACAGCCTGACGCTGGTGTTCACAGGCAAGGTGGTGGCGGTGGATCCGTCGCTGCCCGAGACTCGCGTGATCGCGCACTCGCCCGCGCAGGGGCTGCTGCGCACGTATGTCGAGAAGACATTCGAGAACAAGAGCGGCGGGGACATCGTGCGGGAATTGGCGGACGGAGCCGGAATCACGGTGGCGCAAGTGGACCGCGGGGCAGTGTTTCCGGCGTACGTCGTAGACGGCAAGCGTAGCGTGCACAGGCATCTGTACGACCTGGCGACGTATTGCGGCTGCGACCTTCTGTTCAACGCCGATGGCGAGTTGTTGTTCCGGCAGTATCGCGGGGGCGGAGTGGTGCACATCTTCCAGTACGCGAAACAGATCATCGAACTCGAAGTCCGCAAGGACGTCCGGGCGCAGTCGAGCGTGAACGTGTTCGGTGAGAGCCCGGGGACGAGCCAGGGCTCGAATTCGTGGGCCTGGCTGACGAAGGATTTTTCGCGCTCGAAGGGATCGGCGGGAACTGGCGATCCAGTGCTGCTGCTGGAGCGGCCGGTTTTGCGGACGCGGGAACTGGCGCAGGCCGCGGCGGACGGATTCTTTCGCGAATCGGGCGTGAATGCTGTGCGCGGGCGAATGCTGACTTTCGGAGTGCCGCAGGTAGCGTTGGGCGATTCGATTCGCGTGAAGGACGCGCCGGACGCCCGGGTGAACGGCGATTTCCAGGCGCGCGCGGTACGGCACCGCATTACAAAAAACGGCGGGTTCACAACCGAAATTGAATTTCGAGGAGCGGCGGCCTGATGTCGACAATCGTTGGAACCATTCGCGAGATCATCCGCGACGAGATACGGACGCTGCACGTGGCGGAATTGGGCCTGGTGGACGCGGTATATCCGCATCAGGACGGCGGCGATTCGGACAATTACGGCTGCGACGTGAAGTTGAAGAACAGCGGGCTGCTGCTGAAGCGCGTTCCCGTGACAACGGGGCATGTTGGGACGGCGGCGATTCCGAATGTCGGCGACCTGGTGCTGTTGAACTTCTACCACGGCGATGTCAACCAGCCCATCGTAATCGGCAGGTTGTACAACGATGCCGACCGCGTACCCATTAACAAACCGGACGAAGTGATTTTCCGGCTGCCTCTCGCGGCTGCCAACGACAAGACGATCAAAGCCGCGATCCGGAATCATCAATCGGAAAATCCGCCGCGCGCGATGACCATCGAGATGCCGCCGAAGATTACGGTGCGCATCGACGACGGGTCGGTGCATGCGACCGCGGGCAAGACGGAGATGGTGCTCGATCAACCAGGCGGCAGCGGCGGCAAGGTGACTGTCCTGGCGGGCAACACGAAAATCACAATGAACCAGGACGGCGATGTGACGGTGGAAGCGCGCGGAGCGATGTCGCTGAAGGCAACGGGAGCATTCTCGCTAGAAGCGCAGAAGGTTTCAATCAAATCGAACACCAGCGTCGAGATACAAGCTGCGGCCAGCGCGACCATCAAGGCCAACGGGCAAGCGGTGCTGCAGGCGGCGGGCGCGGTAACTGTGCAGGCCGCGACATTGCAATTGAAGGGCGTGACCTCGTTCACGCCGTAGGCGGAGAGTATGCCGGGATCACCAGTCAGCATCGGAGCGCAGGTGATGATCACGCCGGGGGCGTCGGGGCCGCCGGACACGGGAACGATCGTCGCGGTGTTTCCGCCGTTCATCACGGCGAACGGCATGCCGCTCGCTACGAGCGGATCGCTCTGTCTGATGATCAATTCGGTTTGGGGATTTCCGTATCCGCTGGTGATCGGCTCGCCCGCATCGAGCGGAGTAACGGTAGCGGGAAAAAGCCTGGTGCGGACCTTCGACCGGATTCCGACGCCGCCGGGCATTCTGCTGGTGCTAGGACCGCCGGCAGCGCCGTTTATCACGGATTCATTTCCGCCGTAGAACAAGGAGAACTGAGATGGCGGTGGCAAAGGCTAAATATTTCGGATCGGATCTCCGGCTGTTGAAGGACCTGGAGCATCAGAACTCGCGCGACCGGGGCAGCGATCTGCTGGTGCACCGGCGGCCTCGCACGGGAAAGATGGATCTCGACTCGTTATCGGAAGTGGACAACATCAAGCAGGCGCTGCTGCTGCGGTTTCTGACCCCCGTCGGCGAACTGGCCCTACTGGGCCATCCGGATTATGGATGCCGCTTGATTGAACTTATCGGAGAACTGAACGTGGAGCGTACACGCAATAAGGCGAAAATGTTCGTGCTGCAAGCGCTGGCCGGAGAGCCGCGGATCGACAGAGTAGTGAGCGTCGACGTGACGCCGAACGCCAACGATCGCACGCGCATCGACATTGCGGTTCAGGCCATTACGGTGGACCACAGCACACCGTTGAACCTGGTGTTTCCGTTCTTTCTCGACAGGAGCCCGGCATGAACGCCGATACTCTCAATCTGATTGAAAGGCCTTTCGGCGAAATCGTGGACGATCTGCTGACCGCGGTGGTCGGCGGCGTCGTGAACGAGCCGATACTGTTCGACGAGAAGAGCTTGCGGTACCCTCTGGCGGAGCCCTCGAACGGCATCCGCGGAGTAACGGGCACGCGCGGCGACTGCCATTTCCAGTTTCAGCTCGAGGTCGATTTCACGTTCAGCGAAGCGGACAATTCCCTGATCTGGCGCGACCAGGGACGCCTTCCAGACGACGAGACCATTATCTACGTCGATTACTTCCGGCGTTTCAGCGATTCGCCGCTCACCGACATCAACGTCGGCAGCGTGACCCGCACCGTGTCGGAGGCGATCGCGCGCGAAGTGGCGCTGATGTATCAGCAGATTAACCAGGCCTATCTGCAGGCGTTCATCGATACGGCGACGGGCAAGTCGCTCGACCTGGTGGTTTCGATTCTGGGAATAGCAAGGAAGACGAAGGAGTTTGCCGAAGGGCTGGTGACGTTTTTCCGCGACTCGGCAGCGGGCGACGGCAACATCACGATCCCGGAAGGCGTGCTGATGAGCACGGCCAAGGGCGAGGCGACGTTTATCACTGCGCAACTGCGGACGCTGCAGCGGGGGCAGGTGCGGATCGACGTTCCGGTACGGGCAACCGAGCAATCGAAGGGTCCGGCGGGGCTGGTGGCGGCGGGGTTGATCAACACGTTGATCCAACCGATCACCGGAATCTCGCGCATCACGAACTTCGACGAAACGGTGCTGGGCGCCGATGACGAGACCGACGACGAGTTTCGCGCCCGAGCCAAACAGGTGCTGAGCAGTCTCGGCAAGGGAACACTCGGCGCCATCGAGCGGGTGATCTTCGAAGAGCGCGCGCGCCTGGTGCAGGTGTCGGAATCGCGCGGGCCGGGAACCATCGATCTGCTTGTCGAAGTGTCCCCGGCGCGATTCGAAAGCGTGAAGGGGCAGGTGAACGAGACTCGCGCGGCAGGCGTGGCGTTGTCGCTGCTCGCACGGTACGTGTTCATCAAAGCGCGCATCGTGCTGACGGTTCAGCCCGGATTGACGGCAGCCGGGAAGCTGAAGGTGATCAGCCAGGTGATGGACGCGCTGGGCTCATACATGGATACCCTGGCGGGCGGCGCGCCGGCGTTGGCGAGCGACATGTTAGCGGCGATCACGTCTGTTAAGGACGTAGTAAAGGCGAGCATCGCCGATGTGGTGGTGAGGCGCAGCAACGTGAGCGCTTCGACCCTGACCGATGAAAAACTGCCCGCGCGGGAACTGCTGCAGAACCTGAGTGGAGGGCCGGCCGCGGACAGCGACTTCGGAGAGAAGCCAACGTTCCGGATTGTGACCACTGTAGACGCGTCCGGAACGTGGTTCCCGGTGCTCGATATGGAATTAGGTGACGTATCGCTAACGGAGGCTGCGTAGAGGCGATGCCCACCAAGACCGCAAGCATTCTGGCGAACCTGCCGTTCACGTTCCTGGCGGCGACGCGGCGGTCCGCGCTGCAGGCGATCGCCGGTTCGGTAGGGTCGGAACTGTCGAGCGGCGAGGTCGCCCTTGCGCGAATCCTTCGGGCGCACTGGGTGGATACGGCCGATCGGAATGCGCCGGAGATCGACGACCTGGCGCGCATCGGCTCGATGTGGGGACTGGCTCCGCTGCGGGACAACGATGGAGAGGTACTCGAATCCATCGAGCAATTCCGGGAGCACCTGAAGTGGCATGTCGCGACGCTGATCCAGGGAACCGTCACGGTGCCGGGCATACTGCGTCTGGCTTCCGACATTCTCGGCATTCACGCCGATACCGAAGGAGTCTCGTTCGATCCCTGGTGGGCGCGCAAGCACGATGTACTGACGTCGTTCGAGCCGCGCGGTGAAGATGCGGCGGAGCGGCTATTCGGGAGGGGTTCGGCGGATGTGGCTGGGGCGGATGCGGAGCCCGCGCGAATCGTGGGAAAGCCGAGCCTGAGCACGGGCGTTCAACTCGGCGAAGCGCGCACGCTCCGGGTGCAGGTGGACGAGCACGGGCCGTTCGATATCGATCTGGCGGGCGGCACGGAGACGGTCACGCTGGATCAGATCGTTACGGCGATCAATGCGAAATTTCCGGCTCAGGTGGCACGGCACGACGGGTCGCATCTGATACTCGAATCGATCGTGAAAGGGCCGGAGGGGCGGGTCGAAATCGAAGACCAGGATCGCGATGCAGCACCTGCGATTCTTGGGCTCCCGGCGCTGATTTACACGGGTCGCGATTCCACGCAGGCGCAGATCACATCGAAGGTTGACTTGAGCGCCGGGGTGGATTTGAGCGGGCAACGCTATCTACGGCTTGTCATCGACGGCAAGGACATCGCGGAGATCGATTGTGCGGGAGCGGATCCTTCCTCGACGGTACTGGACGAGATCCGGGACAAGATCAACGCGGCCTTCGGACGCGCGGCGGCGACGCACAACGGGCAGTTTCTCATCATCCGGTCGGCGCTGACCGGCGCGCAGAGCAGCCTGTTTCTGCAGCAACCGGCGGCGCAGGATTGCTCCGCTTCGATTCTCGGGATTTCGCGCGCGTTCTTCCTGGGCACGGATGCGGCTCCGGCAGTGGCGAGCGGTGCGGTGCACATCGCGGAGACTGTGGATTTGAGCAACGCCGCGTTGGTGCGGCTCCGTGTGGATACCGCTCCGCCGGTGACCGTGAACTGCGCGGGAGCCAGTCCATCGAAGACCACGCTGCAGGAAATCGTGACGATTCTGAATGCCGCGCTCGGGCCTGGGACGGCGTTTACGGACGGGCGAAAGATCGTGCTGATGTCGCATCAGACGGGCCGCCACGGACAGATTGTTTTCGAATCGGCGGGCGAGCACGACGCGCTCGATGTCATCTTCGGTTTTCGCATTCGAGTGTTCAACGGATCCGGAGGATTGCCGGCTTCGATCACGGGAAATACCGATCTGAGCGGGCACAACCGGCTATGGGCGGAGTATCTCGTCGGAATCGCAGTAGACGGCGGCGAGGCGCGCGAGATCGATCTGCGGACGCACGTCGTGGACCTGGACCACGCCACGCCGGAAGAGATGGTGGCCACGATCAACGCCAAGTATCCCGGCGTCGCCTTCACCGATGGGCGGCACCTGTTGCTGACGTCGCAAACGGTGGGCAGCAACAGCCGGATCGAGGTGGTGCCGCTCGAAACAAAGCTGGTGCGCCGCTTCACTTCAAGGGCGATGATCCTGGATGAGGCGTCGCAGATCGTGCTCGGGCTGACGGTGGGAACGGCGTTCGGTGAGTCAGCCAGCATTGCGGTAGTTAGAGGCGAACCGGACCTGCAGTTCGGCGTGGACCTTCGCGACCAGCCATGGCTGATGCTCGAAATCGACGGCCACGCGCTGGATCCAATCAACTGCGCGGGACCGCGGCCGCGGGCGACGACCATCGGCGAGGCTCTCGGCAAGATCCGCGAGAAGCTGACGTTGGGCACGGCGATCAGCGATGGACACCACCTGATTCTCGCGTCACCTTCCGCGGGTGCGGGGAGCAGCGTGCGATTTCTGCCGGTGACGGTGCAGGATGCATCCATACGCCTTCTGGGCAGCGATCTTCTGGGAGAACGGCGGGGCGAAGACGCGACCCAGGTGGTGTTTGTCTCGACGGTCGATCTGTCGAAGGGAGTGGAACTGGCGCCGGATGCGCGGGTGAAACTGGGAATCGATGGAAGCGCATCGGTGGAGATCCCGCTGAATGCAGGGACCACTCCGGTGAAGAAATCGGCGGGTGAAATCGCTGCTGCCATCAACCTGGGATTGAACGCGACCATTGCCTCGCAGGATGGGCGAACACTGACCATCAGCTCACGTAAGAAAGGCAGCGTGAGCCAGATTCAGTTCGACACTCCGGGTGGTACGGACTCGACGAAGGCAGTGTTCGGGATCGACGCGGCGCGGTTCTATCAGGCATCCGATGCAACCCGCGGAGAGATCCGCGGAACGAAGACGATCGGCACGGTCGATGTGTCGCTGGCGCGATTCCTGAACGTGTCCGTGGACGGGAAGCCTGCCAAGACAATCAACTGTTCGACGGCCGCGAAGGATCCGGCAAACGCGACGCTCGAAGAAGTGGTCACTTCGTTGAACACGGCGATTGGCGCTCTGGCGGCCGCGTCCGACGGCAAACTGGCGCTGCATTCGAACACACGCGGTTCGGCGAGCCGGATCGAAGTGCAGCCGTACGTGGCGGGCGACGCGCGGCAGAAGCTGTTCGGCGCGGTTCCCGATGTGACGCGAGGATCGGATCCCCTGCCTGCACAGTTGAAGGGCTCGGTGAGTTTGCTCGATCCAGCGGATCTGTTCGAGCATCGGAACCTGCTGATCTCGGTGGACAGGCGGCGCCCGGTGGAGATCGACCTCTCGGGCGAGCAGCCGCAACAGACCGGTTTCGACGAGATCATCGAGAACATCAACGGCGTCTTGCCGGGAGTGGCGTCGCTCGCCGCCGATGGGACGCTGCTGCTGACATCGCCGTCGGTTGGCGAGGCGAGTTCTATCGAGATTCTGCCAAGGCGGTATCTCGAACTGATCGAGTATCCGCCGGAGACGAGCACGGAGCCACCAGCGGAATTCAGCCACGGCCAGCAGTTCACGATTCACAACAGCGGAGCGGCGGACAGTTCGCTGCGAATCATTCTGTACGCTGACCGCGGCGTGGTGGATCCGGCGTTTGTGAATGAGTTTGCCGGCGTGGTCGTCGGGATCAAAGAAGTGATCCGGCCGGGGGCGACTTTGATCGTGGAGTGGTCGGACTCGGGTGCGGTTCAGGCGCGCATCGAATCGCCGTTGTCGCCGGTGCGGTCCGTCGATTCGGGTTCGATCGAAATTCAGAAGACGCACGGCAATGTGGCGGTGACGAACCCGCTGCTGGTGCCACGGGGACAGAGCGAATGGACGTATCTGGAATGCACGGGGTCGCGCTTCAATGAAGCGGATTTCGATGTCGACTCCTTCGCGGGGCTGCCCTGCATTTCGCTGGGAATCTTCGACGTGAGCCTGTGGGACGGCACCGGCGTGGCGCCGACGAGCATTTTCTGGCCGCCGCCGCCCCCGCCCGATCCGTCGGTGCGGTTGGCATTCGAATGGGTGGAATACCGGAGCGGGAGTTTCGACCTGAACCTGCCGGCAGAATTACCGCCGGTGTTCGGCGGCCACTTCAACGAGGCGCGGCTGGGGCTGGGACGCAAGAGCGAGGTGTTCGAAAACGTGGTGTTCGAACCGGAGGACGATCCGGACTATATCGTAGACAAGATCAACGAGGGATCGACGATCGTGGAAGCCAACGACGCGCTGACGAACGTGCCGTTGGGATTTTCGGGACAGACGGTGCCGTTCCGCAAACCCAAGTTTCTGACGCTGGGCGACGATCGCAAGCCGGCCGCGATCTACCTGCTGGAAGAAGGCCTGGAGGGCACCATCGAAGTGAAGGCGCGGGAACCGGGCGATTGGGGCAACCGCGTTTCGGTATCGGTGCGGCCCAGCGGTCCGGCACGGTACCAGGTAGAGATCTATTTCGAAGGAGACCGATTTGAGGGGGCGCGCAATTTGGTGCTCGCGGGCGAGCAACCGCTGATTCCGCCGCCGCCCGATCCGAACTTGCCGGCGTGTGCGAAAAAGCCGCTGGCGTATACGACCGTACCGGCCCCCGGCGTGGAGCAAGCGAAGGCCGCAGGAATCCGGGCACGCGTGAAACGATCGCGCGCCGAATGACACAACTCAGAGGATAACTATGCCAACCACCGAGCCGTATATCGAGAAAAAGCCGCGGGACCTGATCACCGCGGAGGACTGGAACCAAATGCAGGTCCTCATCCGCGAGGACATTATCGATCAACTCACAAAAGCGCTAGCACAGTTGCAACAAGTGCCGAAGTCCGGCGACTCGAGCAAGCTGGAAGGCAAGACGCTTGAGGAGTTGGAACAGGAAATCATTAATGCCGCCACACAGGCGCTGAACAAAAGGACGGGCTATATGAGAGTATTCAAGCGGCTCACCACTACCGAGACGCTCATCAAACACGAGCTGAAAGACTATCCCGTCACGGACGTGTATCAGTTGATGTGGTTCGACGTGATCTGCTCGGAAGACGACATTAAGGAGAAGGAAAAGACGATCTTCTACCTGTATCACGGCAGCGAGAAACGGATTCGGACAAAGGTGAACGACGGTTCGACGCAGGAAGTGGAGATCGAGCAGGCGACTCCGGCCCCGTTCAAGATTCCGTTCTCGAAGATGCTGGAACTGTACAAAGTATCGTACGACCAGGACACGACGCTCGACGAACTGGAGGAGCGTTTCTGGGAAGCGCTGTTCTCGGCGCCGAACGATCAGTTCGACGACGACCACACCTGCCACTCGCCCTGGTTCGACCGATGCTGCGGCGAGCGTCGCACGGTAGCCGATCTGAAGCGGCGCGGGGATTGGGACCAGTTGTTCTTCCAGACTCGGCCGGTGAAGACCGTGAATGCGGCGCCCGCAGACGCGAATTCTCCGACGCACGACCGTCCGTCTGAAGTGGTGGTGACGCAATACGACTTCGATACGGAAGGCGTACGCCTACTAAGCACGAGCACAGTGCAACAAGTGCCGGCGCTTGGCAACCCGGCGGACCAGCCCGCTCCCATACCGGAACATCTGAGGAACGAGATGCCGGTATTAATCCTGTTGAAAGTGTGAAGACCGGAAGACGCTCATGAATCTCACTGTCGACTGGGATGGATCTAACCGGCCCTTTGTGGGAGAAGTGTCCATCCCTATCGCCATCCTCCCGGATGGCGCGCATATCGAGACCGCCGTGGTGAAGGTGACGCCCGTCGACAACGGCGGATCGTTCCTGGAGACGATTCCGTTTGCGGCGGCGGGCGAACGTTGGGGTGCGAACCTGGTGAAGGCGCCCTTCTTTGCCGAGGTGGATTTTCGAGCGCGACGTACACTTGCGGCGGTTCATGGGACGAATCTCACGGGTGCGAATCTGCAGATGGATCCGGGCGGAACCTACGTGGAGATTAACGAGCATGGAGCCATCAAGGCGCCAGGCGATGGTCTATTTGCCTTGTCGCCCGAAGTGGCCGGCGGAAGCCGCTATGTGCTGCCCTCGTTTGTTGCGGCGCGATTCAAGTTGAGCAGGCCGCTGGCGCCGATCCCCGACATCACGGGCGTGGAGGTCCGCAGCGTACCGGAGAACGTGCAACTGCGGTTGGGCGGGAATCCCGCGTTTCATTCGTTTCTGGGTCTGATGACCACGGAGCAGACGAGCATCGATTTTGCGAAACTGCTGCAAGAGTTTCTCGACAGCGCCGAGGCACAGAACGGATACTATAACGTGCCGCTGGTGGTGCACTCGGATTCGATCGCGCGGCTGTTGATCCACGTCGAGTTCGATGTGCTGGAGACGCATCCGCCGCTGCCGGCGGGAGTAGGCGAATCGGTGCAGTCGTACAGTTTCAATGCCGTGCCAGCGGCCGCGGCGGCTTCGCTGCCGGTAGTGCTGCCGGTGAATGCCCAAGTGATTGCTGGGAAGACGTCGCTGCGGTTCATCGGCGGCTTCGACGATACGCGTGTTGCGTTCGGGCCCATCGTGCCGGTGCAATCGGGCCTGGAGGCGGAGATTTCGTCGGAGCCGGGGCACGCGCAGGCGCAGTCGCAGCAGTTCACATTGAGCGAGAACCTGAACATCACGGGAATCGACCTGCTGCTGCGCGCACTAACACCCGCGGCGCAAGTGCAGGTGGACATTCGCGACGATCTGGGCGGCAAGCCCGGATTCACGCCGGTTCTGCCAGCGCCGATTGCGGTGGACATCGCGGCTCGCCCGGCGGGACACGCCGAATGGGTGAGTGTCGGCCTGGGTGCCGAGTTGAAGCTGAATGCCAATAAGCCGTACTGGGTTTCAGTGCAGCGGTCGCTGGGAGATGTGGCATGGTCCGCGAAGCCGACCGCCGGAATCACGCTGCAGCAGACGAAGGACGGCGCGCTATCGTGGCAGCGGTCGGCGGTAGGCGCGGTGGAGGCCTATTTCCGGTTGCGAAACAAGCCTCCGCAATTCACGATGCCGATCCACGTGTTCGTGGGCGAAGGCGATGCAGCGACGGAAGTGCCGCTGAAGCAATTCGAGCCGTTGGGACGCGTGGACTTCACCCTGGATACGCCGGCTTTGGCGGACGCCATCAACCTGGCGGTGGGGAATGCAACGGCAAAGACGTGCCAGCCCGTGGAGCACCTGGACAATGGAGAATTCGAAGACTGGTTGCGGGTGGGCAGTCAGCCATCCGCGCCGAGGCTTGTGGTTACGCCCGGTTCCGCTTTGGCGATGGCGATGTCGCACGACGGAAAGCTGTTGTGGGTGCTGACACAGGAGGGCACGAATTCGGCTGGTAACGTGGGAACGACAACTCGGCTCCGGGGAATCGGAACCGTCTGCGGGAAGGTGGCGGCGACCGTCGATCTGCCGCCTGCGTTTTCGACGACCGCGAATGGCACTGCATCGCTTGCGGCCACACCGGACGGGCGCCGGGTGGTGGCCCATTTGAACGGGGTCACCTTCATGGTGGACCCGGCCGCAAACCAGGTGGTGGGAACGTCGTCGTCTCCCAGGCTGGCATCCAGCCGTATGGCAGCCAGCAACACCACGCTGTTCCTGGTAGTGACGGCGGCGGGCGCCGAGGCGCAGGTGCAGAAGATCGCACTCGATGCGCTGGAGCAAAGCGCCGTGTCGGGGGTGCCGCTGCCGGATCCAACCGTGTTCACCAACTTCGGCGAAGGAGCCCAAATTGGAGGGATGGCTGTTTCGGCCGCGGGGGACCGATTGTATGTGACGGTCTCGAGACCGCAAAGGGGAACAACTGCCGCGCCGCTGCAGATATTCGATACGGCTCGCGGATTCACGCCGGTCGCGAGCTTTCCACTGGGCTTTGGCGCGGGGCCGATCGCGCTTCACGCGGAACAGCCACTGGCGTGGATTGCGGAGTCGCCGAACGGACCGATCCACGTAATCGATGTCGCGAGCGGAGGGGAGCGAGGCACGATCGCGGTGCCGGTGTCGGGCAACGATCTCAACACGGCGATTACGGCGGCGGCGTTGACGCCCTCATACCTCGCGATCAGCAACGTGGGCAGCGGAATCCAACTCTTCGAATTCGGCACGCCCGTGCCGGAGGTGTGGCAGGTGGCGCCGCGGAGTCAGGTGGCACCGGTCTGCCTCGACGATCCGTTCCGGATCGCGGTGCTGTTGGGCGGCAAGCACGAGAATGCTCCGGCATCGGCAATTTCGCAGGTTGTGCCGGCGCAGGCGGGGTGCACATTTGAGTTGGCGTTTTGGGGAATCGCGACCGCGTTGGGAGGAGTAGGCGAGATCATTTGGCGCGGCGGCGACTGCACGTCCCCGAAAGTGGATACCATTCCGATTGAGGAATTGCCGCCCTCGCCGAAGGCCGTGCCGGTGCTGGTGGAAGGGGGCCTCGTACCAAGCCAAGTGTCGCCGCAGAGGAACTTCGCGGAACTGCTGCGGTTCCATCGCCTGCGCGTGCAGGCGCCGGATGGAATCACGGGAGCGGAAGTGCGGTTCCGGACCACGGACAACATGGGGGCCATTGTGGACCGCGCCTCGTTCGCGACGGTGGCGCCGGTACTGGGGAACTCCGACTTTCTGGAGAACGACGCGTCGGGCGCGCCTGCCGGATGGACCATCGCACCTTCGCCGGTCCCGGGATTCTCGGTGCATGCGGCCAATGGAGTGGTGACACTCGCGAATGCGGGGCTGCAGACCGTGGCCCTGACGCAGACGGCGAATGTGACGGGCGGCACATCGTTGAAGCTGGAATTTGCGGGGAATGTGACCAGCGCCGGATCACCACCATTCCTGATGTTCGAGTGGCAGGGATCGGGAGAATCTCCGTTCGCATTGGCGATTGAGGCCGGCGGTCCGAGGGTGCGCGTCGCGACAGTGGCCGTTCCCGCGGGTGTAACGGCCGCGGATTTTTCGATTCAACTGCCGCCGCAGTCCACCATCGCTTTGGAGGAGCTGAGCGTATCGCCGGATTCGCAGATATCGATTCCGATTGCGGTGTACGCGGAAGCGCCCGGCGAGTTGTCGATCAGCGCAGTGAATATTGTGAGCGATCGGAAGCCGGCCGTCCCGCCGGGGCCCCCACCGGGCGGAGTGTGCCCTCCGACGGCTCCCGGCGCCGAACCAGGCGGCGATGACTGCGACCAATGCTCGTGCTGCGGAGAAGATCAATCGGGAACGCCGAAACAGGTAGTGATGACGCCAACCCGCCGGACAGTAGTCACCGCAGTGTGCGCGAGTTGCGGCTCGGTGACGGTGCGGCCCATCACCGCCGTAAAGGCGACACCTGTGCGTGCTGTGCAAACGGTACATGTTCGGCCTCTCGAAGTGATCCGGCCGCGGACCGTCGTGGCGCGGAGCGTGCTGGTAACTGTCCCAGCCGCAACTCCCGCGTCCCACGTGTCCCTGCGAGCCCTGCGCAACTTGAGGGTCGCGGATCGAGAGAAACTGGAGGCTGCGGGGATCCGGTCCGTTCAGTCGCTCGCCAAGGCGGATGCGCCGCGAGTAGCAGCTATTCTCGGGGTGGAGGAAAGCGACGCACAGGCGCACGTTGGCCGCTCGCAGGGTTTGCTGTTGGGATGATCGGTATTCGCCCCGGCGATTCCCGGTCCCACGCTTGTACCACGCCACTGAGAGAAGCGCGTGGCCGGCGCCCCTCCGGTTGGGCGAGCCTGGTGACGCAGGTGCGGCGCTTACGGCCTGTGGTCAGCCGTCGCGAGCCGCAATCCGACCCAAGGATCCCAAGATTTCGTGCAACCAGCGAGGCTGGTTCACCGGACTCTTGTCCATCATGCGCTTGTCAAATGCTGCCCGCTCCGGATTGTCCGCTGTGACCGACGCCATTCCAAGTCTGCTAACCCTGACTCGGCTCACGCGCCTCCAGTGCGCGCGATCCGGATTCTGGTAGGTGACGGTGCGCGCTGGAATTCCGGAAAAGGTGGCCATGGCCATCAGCGGGCATAAGACAAGGCACGTCTTCGATAGCTACAATATCGTTGTGGACAAGGACTTGGCCAATGCGGGCGCCATGCTCGGTGATTATCTCGCGCGACAAGTGCAGACCGGGAAGGTCGACCGGAGCGGGGTCGGCGCGGCTGGTGACACTGGATCAGATTTGCAGGCCGGTTCAGGTTGTAAGTTATTGTAAAAAATGATATTGGGCCCTTAGCACAGCGGTTAGTGCAGCGGACTCATAATCCGTTGGTCGTAGGTTCAAATCCTACAGGGCCCACCAGATTTCTCAAACAATCACTCGCCACGGCCTTGGCAGCGCGTGGTGGCAAAACCGTCCCGCCTAAAGCTCCATGGGAACATTCGGTTCTCTGATTGTCCGAGGCGGGGATCCTGAAATCCTATCCGGCCAACAAATCACCTGACGCTTCCACTTGGGTCGTAGGTTCAAATCCTACAGCGCCTACCACCTACCTTACACCCCTCATCTACCGCTCCAGGACGTCCATTACTACTACGGGATTACCCCAGTGGGGCTAGTTTTGTAAAGCAATACTTTAGAATTACCATTGAATCCTATTCGACCCTCTGGTAAAATCGTCAGGTCAGCGTAGCGCGCGTCGGGGGTTGTGCGAACCGGAGCCGCTGGGGTCGGGAACCCGATCCAGGGAGGCAACAGAGTGAATATTCAGACCTTAGTTCGAGTGTGCGCCTTTTTTACCGTAGCCGCCATCAGCAGTGCGGCCAGCATTACCTTGGATGTCTTTACGACCACACCGGCAGGCGTGAATTCGAACGGGACCATTGGCTTTGCCTTCGCCGGTGACATGTTCGTTGGCACCATCTATAACAGCGGCCTGAACACCCTCTACTCCACCGACTTGAACGGCGGCAATCAGCAGGTGTTCGCGCCCGGTGTTTCCATTCCGGGAGGGTTCGAACAGGAGCACTTCATCGCGAGTTCGGCTGGACTGGGCGGTTTTCCCAGCAACGATCTCTACGTTGGCGTAGACGGCGGGATCGTCCACATTAATCACGGCGGAACCACGTCGGACATGTTCGTCACCGGCCTGGATGGATACGCCCGCAACATCCTGTTTGACGACGTCGGCACCTTCGGCCATGACATGCTGGTCAGCACCAGCAGCGGGAAGCTGTATCGCGTCAACTCGGCGGGAGTCGCGACCTACGTGACCGACCTCGGCGAGGACGTCGAGGGAATGGATATCGCGCCCCTGAGTTACGCCGTTCATCCCGGCGAGTTGTTCGTTGGGGCGGAGAACTCCGGAAATATCTCTGCAGTGAAGCCCGACGGCACCATGACGCTGCTGGCCAATGTGCCGTGGACCGAAATGCTCAGTTTCATTCCAACCTTTGGTATGCTTCCCGGCGAAGGATTCTACTCGGCAAATTTCAGGCCGAACATTTTGTACGCGAGTAGCGGCCAGTTCGCCGGTTACATCGGCGACATCCTGGTCACCAGCGAGTACGGCAATCATGAAATGACCGTGCTGCACTGGAATGGATCGTCCTTCGATTCGACGGTGATCGGCAACTTCCCGAACACACCGGAAGACGGCTTCTTCCTCAATGATTCGATGCTCGGTCCGACCGGCGGTAATATTCCCGAGCCAGGCACGATCTTTCTGGCAGCGGCCGGGTTGGCTGCATGTGTCGCGCTCCGCCGGCGGCGGAAGGCCTAATCGCAAGCTATCCGCGGAGTTGCCGCCGCACCAGTTCCAGATTCCGGTTGAGCAACCGGGTGTCCTGGATGCATGCTGAGTGATCGCTCAAAGAACTCCGCAGCTTCCCGCATTCTGCCCGATCAGCTAACGCAAATTCGTGAGGAGCCCACGACGTGATCAGCCCAATTTGGCGCGTCCGTCAGCCGCCGCTCACCGTTCGGGCTCCGGCCATAATTTGCAATTGTACTCCACGCCGCTTGACACCGATCCAAACATACGTACAATTAAAACATACGTATGAATGAGACGAAGTTGAAGATCCTCGATGCTGCGGAACGCCTCATGGCGCAGCAGGGGATCGATGTCTCGTTGCGAGCGATTACGACGGCGGCGGACGTGAATCTCGCGGCCGTCAATTACCACTTTCACTCGAAGGATTCGCTGCTGGATGCCGTGGTGGCGCGGCACATGTGTCCGATTAACGAGCGGAGGATCCAAATGCTGGATGCTCTCGAGCGGGATTACCCCAACGGGCCGCTTCCGCTCGAAGACATCCTGCGAGCGTTCCTGGCGCCGGTCTTTGAACTCGAGCACGGCGAACACGTGCGGGTGCTGTTTGGACGCTTCTACAGCATGCCCGATGAGTTCATGGAGCGCATCTACAAGCGCCATCTGACTCCGATCGTCAACCGTTTCAGTGCTGCCCTGGCGCGCGCGACACCTGGACTCCAGATCCCCGACCGGCTATGGGCCATGAATTTCACTGTCGGCGCGATGGTCCACACGCTTACGTGGTCCCGACTGCTCGGTGTGATGTCGAACGGTGCCGTCGATCTGCCGGACACCGGCCGGGTTATTGACAACCTCGTACGGTTCTCCGCCGCGGGCTTTCGGGCCCTCGAACAACGTTCCAAGGAAGAAAGAAGAAATGCATAGACTCTGGATTGCACTGATCTCACTCTCCCTATTCGCACAGGAGGCGACCGTGCTGCAGTCGCGGCCGGCCGTGCTCCCGTTGTCGCTGAAGCGCGCGGTGGAAATTGCTCTGGCGCCGGAAGGAAACGCGCGCGTTCAGATCGCCGACGAATTGATCCATCAGGCGGAAGGCCGCGCGGCGGAAGCCCGATCCGCGCTGCTGCCGAACTTCGATGCATCAGTCTCGGAACAGAACCAGGTCCGCAACCTGCGTGCGATCGGAATCAACTTTCCCTCGATTCCGGGCTTCAATATCCCGTCCGTCGTGGGACCGTTCAATGTCTTTGATGTGCGCCTGTCGGGTACACAGAGTGTGTTCGACTTCAGTTCCATCCGCCGGTTTCAAGCGGCAAAGACGGGCGTCGAGGCGACCAAGTCGGATGCCCGCGGGACCAAGGACCAGGTGGCGGACCAGGTGGCTCGCACTTATCTGGCAGCCTTGAACGCGGACGCTCAACTCGAGACGGCAAAGGCGAATGTCGAACTGTCGAAGGCGCTGGTCGATCTCGCGAATTCGCAGAAGCGGGCGGGGACAGGGACCGGCATCGAAGTGACGCGCGCCGAGGTGCAACTCGCCAACGACCGGCAGAGGCTCGTGGTTGCCGAGAACCAGCGGGCTCGCGCGCACCTGCAACTGCTCAGGACTCTGGGTCTCAAACTCGACGGTGATACTGAACTCACCGACCACATGAACTACAAGCCTGTCGACGCGCCGACGGTGCAGCAGGCGCTCCAGACCGCCGAAAAGGACCGTGCCGAGTTGACGGCTCAGCAACAGCGCGAACAGAACGCAAGCCTTTCCTACAGCGCGACGAAATGGGAGCGTCTGCCGTCGCTTGGGTTCTTCGGCGACTACGGATCCATTGGGACCGGTATCGATTCCGCCATTCCGACCCGCACCTACGGAGTGTCGCTGCGTGTGCCGCTTTTCGACGGGGGACGGCGGGACGCGCGGCGGTCCGAATCGCTCTCGCAGTTGCGGGTGGAGCGCGTGCGGACGCACGATCTGCGCGAACAGATTGAACTCGACATCCGGCTTGCGCTGGATTCGCTGAAGTCGGCGGATGCGCAGGTGGCGGCAGCGAAGGACGGCCTTGAACTCGCGGACCACGAACTGACGCAGGCCAAGCGGCGGTATCAGGCGGGAGTCGCCAGCAGCATCGAAGTAACGGACGCACAGACGCGTTTGCAGCGCGCTCGCGACAACCAGATCAGCGCGCTTTACAACCACGCCCTCGCGCGCATCGATCTGAACTCGGCCAGGGGTACCATGCAGGAATTCATCGACAACTTCTGAGGACATATGAAGCGAATCATCCCCATCGTTCTGATTCTTGCCGCGGCTGGCGCCGGCATCTTTTTCTGGATGCGGCGCGGCGATGGCGAGACCGATCGCATACACATCTCCGGGAACATCGAGCTGACGCAGGTGGACATCGCGTTCAAGATCCCCGGCAAGCTGATTGAGCGGACCGTTACCGAGGGCGATACCGTGCACGCGGGCCAGTTGATCGCGCGTCTGGACGACACGCAAACCTCGAGGCAGAAGATCGCGCAGGAGGCTGGAGTCGGATCGGCCCAGGCGCAGGTGGCGCAGGCAGCGACGGGAGTGCAGTGGCAGCAGGCGTCGCTGGAGGGAAACATCGACCTGCAGCAGGCCGACGTCCAGCACGCGCAGGCCGTGCTGGATCAGATGCTGGCAGGATCCCGGCCGCAGGAAATCCAGCAGGCCGAGGCCGCCGTCAACGACGTGAAGACGCAGCACGAGCAGGCCCGCCGCGATTGGGAACGCGCGCAGGTGCTATACAAAAATGACGACATCTCGACCGCGCAGCACGATCAGGCGCAGTCGAAGTTCAACAGCACCGCCGCGATGCTGAAGCAGGCGCAGGAACGGCTCGGGCTGGTGCGGGAAGGGCCGCGGAAGGAAGAGATCGCGGCGGCGCGCGCGCAACTTGCCAAGGCCAAGGCCGGGCTGCAGGTGACCGAAGCGAACCGTTTGGAGATCAAGCGCCGTAAGGAAATGCTGACCGCCAGCCGCGCGGAAGTGGATCGAGCGCGGGCGCAGTTGGGTGTCACCGAGGCACAGCTTGCGGATACGTCGGTGTTTACGCCGGTAGGCGGCGTGGTGCTGGTGAAGTCGGCGGAACCGGGGGAGGTGCTGGCGGCCGGAACGCCCGTGGTGACCGTCGGCGATATCGATCATCCATGGGTTCGCGGCTATGTCAGTGAGACCGATCTCGGACGTGTGAAGCTGGGGCAGAAGGTGCAAGTGACCACGGATTCCTATCCAGGCAAGGTCTACGACGGGCGCGTCACGTTCATCGCATCGCAAGCCGAATTCACGCCGAAGCAGATTCAGACGCGCGATGAACGCGTGAAGCTGATGTACCGCATCAAAGTGGAAGTGGACAATCCGCGGCACGAGTTGAAGTCGAACATGCCGGTGGACGCCGAGATTCTGCTGTGAGCGCAATTATCGAGATCCGCAATCTGACTCGGCGGTTTGGCGCGCTCACGGCGGTGAATGCGCTGAATCTGGAAATCCAGCGGGGCGAGATCTTCGGCTTGGTGGGGCCCGACGGCGCGGGCAAAACGACGACTCTGCGAATGCTGTGCGGATTGGTGGACCCGACTTCGGGCTCTGTGTCGGTTGCCGGTCACGACGTGGCCCGCGAGCCCGACGCCGTCAAGGATCGCATCGGCTACATGGCGCAGAAGTTCGGCCTGTACGCCGATTTGACGGTGGAAGAGAACATGGATTTCTACGCTGACCTGTTCGGTGTCATGGGCGCCGAACGGTCGGAGTTGAAGTCGAAGCTTCTGCGGATGACGCGCATGGAGCCGTTTCGCGGCCGCGCGGCGGGCAAGCTCTCGGGCGGCATGAAACAGAAGCTCGCGTTGATGTGCACGCTGCTCCACCATCCCGACATCCTGTTTCTGGACGAGCCGACCAACGGCGTCGATCCCGTTTCGCGCCGCGATTTCTGGGCGATTCTCTATCAACTGGTGAAGGACGGGCTGACGGTGTTCGTGACGACGGCTTATCTCGATGAAGCCGAGCGATGCAACCGCGTAGGTCTGATGCACGAGGGGCGGCTGATTCGCTGCGATACACCGACGGCGTTGAAGCGCCAACTCAAAGACGTTTGCTATGAACTGACAGTGGACGACCGTCGCGAGGCGCGCCAGTTTCTCGAACGGCAACCGGGCGTCACGAGCGTCGAGGCATCGGGGCCCGTGATTCATCTGTTCCTCGATCCCTCGGCGACATCGCCGGAGACGTTGCGGAATGCCCTCGGGCGCGGTGAATTCAAGCAGATCGTGCCCTCGCTCGAAGACGTGTTCATCGCGCTGATTCGCAAGGAGGAGCCTGCGAATGCCTGACGCGATTACGGTGAGCATTCGCGGACTAGTGAAGCGCTTCGGCGATTTCGTTGCCGTCGATCACGTGACGCTCGAGGTGGAGCGCGGCGAGATCTTCGGATTCCTGGGGCCGAATGGGGCGGGGAAGTCGACAACGATTCGCATCCTGTGCGGCTTGCTGGAACCGACAGAGGGCGAGGCGCAGGTGGCGGGTTTCGATGTCCGCACCCAGTCCGAGCAGATCAAGCGCAACATCGGGTACATGTCGCAGAAGTTCTCGCTCTACGACGACCTGACGGTGGAAGAGAATATCGACTTCTTCAGCGGCATCTACGGCGTCCCGCGCGAGCGCAGTGCGGAGCGCAAGGATTACGTGCTCCGCATGGCCGGGCTGACGGCGAAGCGGACGACGATGACGGCCATGCTCGCGGGCGGCTGGAAACAGCGGCTGGCGCTTGGTTGCGCGATTCTACACGAACCGCCGATTCTGTTTTTGGACGAGCCGACCTCCGGCGTCGACCCGATCGCCCGCCGCGGTTTTTGGGAGTTGATCTATCAGCTATCGGGAGCCGGGCACACCATCTTCGTCAGCACGCACTATATGGACGAAGCTGAGTATTGCCACCGCATCGCGCTGATGTACCGCGGCAAGGTGATCGCGCTGGGAACACCCGCGCAGTTGAAGGAATCGCTGAGCGACCAGCAGATTGTCGACCTCGAGACACCCGATCTACTGGGCGCCATGACCGCGCTGGAGGGCGTGCCGGGAGTCCTGGATTCGGCGGTATTCGGAGCCGGTCTGCATGTGAACGTGAACAGCGCGGACGCGGTGGGGGAGATTCGCTCGCGGTTGGGCAACCAGGGGATCGGGATCGATCGTCTGGAGCGCATTCAGCCGTCGATGGAGGATGTCTTTGTGGCGATGATCGAGCAGGAAGAAAAGAGGAACCCATGAGCTGGCGCCGCACCCGGGCGATCGCACGGAAGGAGTTCCTGCACATCATTCGCGATGTGCGCAGCCTGATTCTCGCGCTCGCTCTACCATTCGTGATGCTGATGCTGTTCGGTTACGCGCTGAGTCTGGACGTGGACCAGATCCCGACCATCGTGTACGACCGCGATCAGACGCCGGCCAGCCGCGAGTTGATCCGCCAGTTCAGCGGGTCGCGATATTTCGAAATCGTCAGCTATGCATCGCGGCCGTCGGACATCGACCGGGCGATAGACAAGAGCAAAGCGCTGATGTCGATCGTGGTCCCGCACGATTTCGGAAACGATCTGGCGGCGGGCCGCGAGGCGCAAGTGCAACTGCTGTTCGATGGCAGCGACAGCAACACGGCGTCGATTGCCTTGGGTTACGCCGATGCCGTGGTGCAGATGTATGCGCTGACGCTGCGGTCGGAGGCTCAGCAGAAGATGGGCGGGGGCGAATTGAAGAGCCCCGTCGAGACGAGAATCCGCGTTCAGTACAACAGCGATCTGAAGTCGAAGAATTACATCGTGCCGGGATTGATCGCGGTGATCCTGATGATCATCGCCTCGCTGCTGACTTCACTGACCATCGCCAGGGAGTGGGAAACGGGCACCATGGAGCAGTTGCTGTCGACGCCCGTCCGGCCGCAGGAACTGGTGCTCGGAAAGTTATCGGCATTCTTTGCGCTGGGCCTGGCTGATCTGATCATCTGCCTGGTGGTGGCGGCGTTTGTCTTCGGCGTGCCGCTGCGAGGGTCGGTGTTGCTGCTGCTGGTGTCGTGTTTCCTGTTCCTGTTTGGCGCCTTGTGCTGGGGCGTGTTTATCTCGGCCTCCACCCGATCGCAACTACTGGCGTATCAGATGGGCGTGCTGACGTCGTTCCTGCCGGCGTTCCTTCTGTCGGGATTCATCTACTCGATTCAGAACCTGCCGGTAGTGATCCAAGCGTTCACGTACCTGGTGCCCGCACGGTATTTCGTCACGCTGCTGAAGGCCATTTTCCTGAAGGGCGTGGGCTGGCAGGTGCTGTGGGCCGAACTGGGATTCCTCACAGCGTACGCCGTCATCGTGTTCTTCCTTGCCAGTAGGAAAGTGAGGCAGAAAATCGCATGAGGGGACGGTTGCGCGTAATTGTCAAGAAGGAACTATTGCAGGCACTGCGGAATCCGCGCATGCGGGTGATGCTGTTTCTGCCGCCGATCATTCAGTTGATCATCTTCGGATATGCGGCGAACCTCGACGTGGATAGTGCGCGTTTGGCGTGGTTCGATCAGGACCGTACGCCCGAGAGCCGGAATCTGCTGGCGGAGTTCCAAGGCTCGGGGCGCTTCGAACTCGTGGCCGTGCCGGCCAGCGCGGAAGAAGGTCAGAGACTGCTCGATCGGGGCCGCACCGATGCCGTCGTCCACGTGCTGTCCGGGTTTGCGCGCGACATCCAGCGCGGACGTACGGCCTCGGTTCAAGTGCTGGTGGATGGGACCAATTCGAACACCGCCTCCATCGTCTCGAACTACGCTACGCAGACCATCGCGCGGTTCTCCAGCCAAAAGCTGAGGCAGGAGCAGCAGGACAAACTCATCGGCCGCACCATGACGACGGGCCAGCCGCTGCGCATTCCGTTCCCGCGGCTGGTCTCGGAGGACCGAGTCTGGTTCAATCCCGATCTGCGCAGCCGCAACTACTTCGTGCCGGGCGTGGTGGTGAATATCATTGCGCTGGTGACGCTGATGCTAACCGCGATGGCCATCGTGCGTGAGAAGGAAATCGGAACCATGGAGCAACTGATGGTGACGCCGATCCGGCCCATTGAGTTGATGATCGGCAAGACACTGCCCTTTGCTTTCGTCGGGATTTTCGATACGTTCCTTGTCGTCGGCGTAGCGCTGCTGCTGTTCCACGTGCCGTTTCGCGGAAGCATTCTCCTGTTGCTGTTCGGAGCGATTCTGTTTCTGCTGACGACGCTGGGCGCGGGACTGTTCATTTCCACCGTATCGCGAACACAGCAGCAGGCCATGATGGCGACGTTCCTGTTGTTCCAGCCGTTCTTTCTGCTGAGCGGGTTTGCGTTCCCGATTCGCAACATGCCCATCGCGGTTCAGTGGCTGACCTACCTGAATCCCGTTCGATATTTTCTAGAAGTTGTGCGCGGCATTTTTCTGAAGGGCGCCGGAATCTCCGTCCTATGGCCCCAATTGCTCGCGATGGGAGTTTTCGGTGTCACCATTCTGGGCCTCAGCGCGGCACGATTCCATAAGAAACTGGATTAGGGCCACAAACTCCGATAAGCTGGAGTCAACCATGAAAGGGAATCCAAAAGTAATCGCCAAACTGCAGGAGGCTCTCAAAGAGGAGCTGACTGCCATCAACCAGTATTTCCTTCACGCCGAGATGTGTGACAACTGGAAATACGAGAAGCTCGGGTCGTTTATCAAGAAGCAGTCGATCGACGAGATGAAGCATGCCGAAGAACTGATCGAACGCATTCTGTTTCTGGACGGCACGCCGAGTCTCACCGAACTGTTGCATCTAAACATTGGGCAGAACGTGAAGGCCCAGTTGGAGAACGATCTCAAGCTGGAGATCGGCGCCGTCGCCATGTACAACGAGTCGGCGAAGTTGGCTCGAGACGAAGGCGACAACGGGTCGCGCGAACTGTTCGAGAAGCTGCTGCGCGATGAAGAACAACATGTTGACTGGCTGGAAGCGCAGTTGTTCCAGATCGGTGAGATAGGCTACGAGCGCTATCTGTCGCTGCAGGTCCGCGAGGGTTAACCTTCCGCTGCCGCCGGACCGGCTGCCGGAGGCTCCTGCACTTTTTCAATCTTCACACGGGCGATCCGGTTGCGATCCATATCGAGGATTGTAAACCGGCGCCCTTCGTGTGTCACAAACTCGTTCTTCTTCGGGATGTGCTCGAAGTGGAACAGCAGGAAACCCGCCAGCGTTTCGAATCCGGCATCTGTCGGCAGTTCGATCCCGTACATCGCGGCCAGATCGCGAATGGGGATCGTGCCTTCCACCACAAGCTCGTTTGCCTCGATATCGGGTAGCGGCTGTTGCACATCGTGCTCATCGCCGATCTCGCCGAAAACCTGCTCCAGCACATCCTCGAGTGTCACCAGTCCGGCGATGGTGCCGAACTCGTCCACTACCAGCGCGAGATGCGTGTGGCGCTTGCGAAAGTCGGCAATCAACTGCGACAGCGACTTCGTTTCCGGAATCACCAGCGGCTTGCGAAGGAACCGGCGCACTTGAAGCGGCCGCTGGGGACGGCGGCGTTCGTGATTCCATTTGCGCTCCTGCCAGATGCGCATCAGATCCTTGTAATGCAGCACGCCGATGATGTTCTCGCGCCGGTCTTCGTAAACCGGCACGCGTGAGTACTTGTGCTCGGCCATCACCTTCAGGATGTCGTCCAGGCCGGCATTCGACGGCAGCGAGACGATGTCGTTGCGCGGCACCATGATCTCGCGCGCCAGAACATCGCCGAGATCCAACAGGTGCTGAATCGCCTTCTCCTCGAAGCTCTCCAGGTGTCCTTCCGAGAAGCTCGAGCGGATGATGAACTTCAGCTCTTCCGCCGAATGTCCGCCCGCCGCGTGCAAACTCGAAAGTCCCATCATTCTCGAGATGGCCGTGGCGGACCGCTCCATCACCAGCACGAACGGCGCGGCGATCCGGTAGAACACGACCAGCACCGGTGCCACCAGCAGCGCCAGCCGGTCGGCTTTCTCCAGCGCGAGATTCTTCGGCACCACCTCGCCGAACACCGCGTGCAGATAGCTGATCAGAAGGAAAGCGAATCCGAACGCGATGCCGTGCAGCCAGTATTCGGTGCTGGGCGTGATCGCCGGCTTAGCGATCCGCAGGATCATTTGATACAGCGTGTCTTCACCGGCCCAACCGAGTCCCAGGCTCGCCACAGTGACGCCAAACTGCGTGACAGAGAGCAGCCGTTCCGGATTCGCCAGCAGGTTCAACGCGGCCTGAGCGGCCACTTGCCCCTCGTCGGCCATGGCGCGCAGACGCGACCTTCGCACGGATATGAGCGATACCTCCGCAGCCGCAAAAAATGCGTTCACCGCGACGATCGCGAGCATGATCAGGATTCGGTAGCCCATTCGATGGAGAGGCCGCGACTAATTCCGCGGCGACCGGCTCTGGGATAATGAAAGCCTCGTGCTATTCCAGCGCCTTCTCAAGCTCATTAACTTGAGCATAGCGGTTTTGGTTGTAGTCCTGATCTTTCTCATCTATTGGTACGCGTGGCGGCCGCTGCCGAAGACGACCGGTGCCATCGCGGCGCCCATCGCGCATATCGGCCACATCAGCCGCGACGCGCTCGGAGTTCCGCACATTCAAGCGGCAACTCCCGAAGAAGCGTTATTTCTGCAAGGCTATGCCACCGCGCAGGATCGCATGTGGCAGATGGATGCCCTGCGGCGTCTCGCGGCCGGCGAACTGTCGGAGGTTGTCGGCAGCGCGGCTCTGGAGGTGGATCGAAACTCGCGGCGTTTGCGGATGCGCCGCATCGCCGAAAAGCAGGAGAAGCGGCTCTCGCCCGCCGATCGCGCGGTGATGGCTGCCTATGCTCGCGGCGTCAACTTCTACCTCGAGCAGAATCGCGGCAAGTACGGCGCCGAGTTCGCATTATTGCGCTACGATCCGCGCCCATGGACCATCGCCGATTCAATGCTCGCGGGCCTGCAGATGTTCATCAACCTGACCGATAGCTGGCGCGATGACGTAGCGAAGCAGGCGATGCTCGCGGGTGGCGATCGGGCCAAGGTGGACTACCTGCTGCCCGTCCATCTCGCGCCGGGTCCGATGCCAGGATCGAACGCGTGGGCCATCGCGGGATCGAGAACCGCTAGCGGCCGTCCGATCCTTGCGAACGATCCGCATCTGGAATACTCGCTACCCGCGACGTGGTATCAGGTGCAACTCACGGCGCCGGGACTCAACGTCGAAGGCGTCTCACTGCCAGGACTCCCCGGTGTGATCATCGGACACAACGAACGGATCGCGTGGGGCGTCACGAATCTGCACTTCGACGTTCAGGATCTGTACATCGAGCGCCTCAATCCGCAGACTGGCCAGTATGTCTATCGCGGACAGGTGGAGCAGGCGCGCCTGGAGACTGACGTCATCGCCGTGAAAGGCGCCAAGCCGGTGGTGCAGTCAACGTGGGTGACCCGCCACGGTCCCGTGTTCGCGTCCGATTCGAATCAACTGCTCGCCATCAAGTGGACCGCCGCCGAACCGGGCGGCTTCGAGTATCCGATTCTCGACGTCGATCGCGCCAACAACTGGCAGGAGTTCACGGCCGCGCTTTCACGATTCCCCGGTCCGGCACAAAACTGGGTCTACGCGGATGTCGAAGGCAACATCGGCTATCATGCGGCGGGCCGTCTGCCGATCCGCAAGGATTACGCGGGCGATGTGCCGGTGGACGGCTCCAGCGGCGCTTTCGAGTGGGAGGGCTATATACCCTTTGAGCAATTGCCGAATTACTACAACCCGCCGTCCGGCTTGATCGTAACGGCAAATCAGAATCCATTTCCCGACGACTACGCGTACCGGGTCAGCGGTGCATTCGCCCCGCCCTATCGCGCCCGTCAGATTCGCGACCGGCTATCGGCCTACTCGAAGTGGAAGCCCGATCAAATTCTCAGCGTGCAGAAGGACGTGTACTCCGGCTTCGAGCTTTTCCTGGCTCGTCAGGCAGTGCGGGCCTACGATCGCCGCAAGTCCTCCGATTCGGCCCAGCAGAAAGCGGTCCAGGTGCTGCGCAACTGGGACGGCCAGATGGATAAGGATTCGGCGGCCCCGATGCTGGCCGATCTGCTCTATACCGAGGTGCGCCAAGCCCTGGCGAAAAGTGCGTCGCCGAAGCATCCCGAACTCTACAAGACCCAGATGGCTCCCGCGGTGGTTGAGAAATTACTGCGCGAGCGTCCGCCGGGTTGGTTCGCCGATTACGACACTATGCTGCTGTCGTCGCTCTGGGCCGCGTTGGAAGCGGGCTCGAAACTCGAAGGCAGCAACGTCAGCGGATGGAAGTTCGGGGCCTATCACCAGTTGACTGTCGCGAATCCTGTGCTCGGGCGCCTGCCGCTGGTGGGCTCCTACTTTAACATCGGGCCGGTGTGGATGAGCGGCGGGACGACGACGGTGAAGCAGACCACGGCGCGCCTTGGGCCATCAATGCGCATGGTGGTGGACTTGTCCAATCTGGATGGCTCGTTGCAGAATCTCACCATCGGCGAATCGGGGCACGCGCTATCGCCGCATTACAAGGATCAGTGGCCGTCGTATTACGTCGGGAACAGCTTCCCGATGCAATTCCGGCACGTGACGGCGAAGTCGGAGTTGACGGTGAATCCGGAGCGGTAGGCTACCGCAAACCGCGCTGCTTCAGCCAGGCGATCAGCGCCGCCGGATCGTCCGTAATGATGGCGTCCACGCCCGCATCCACCAGGCGCTGCCACTCGGCGGGCGTGTCGGCGGTCCACGGTACCACCTCCAGGTGCGCGGCGTGGGCGGCCTGAGTCTTGGCGGGCGTTACCAGATTCAGCATCGGCGAGATGATGCCCGCTCCGGCTTCGGCGGCAATGGCGGGAAACGGCCGCGAATCCGCCTCAGTCAGCGCCGCTAAGCGGATACCGGGCGCAATCTCTTTCATCGCGTGCAACGTCCGGAAATCGAACGACTGCACGATCACGCGATTTTCGAGTGAGTGCTTGCGGATCACATCCAGCACCAGCTTCACGAACTCGCGAGGAGGAGGCGTGTACTCTGGCTTATCCGGAAAGCTCTTGGTCTCGACGTTGAAGCCGAACGTGCCCTGCGGTGCCAGGGAAAGCACTTCGTCGAGCGTTGGCATTCGCGTTCCGGGCACGATTTGCTGGTGCGGGAATCGCGGATTCTGCACCGCACCACAATCCCACTGCCGTACCTCTTCGAGGGTGAGTTCGTGGATCACCGCGCGCGGCCGTGGACCCGTGCAGACCGGCGCCTCCAGCACGGGATCATGCGACACCACCACCACGTTGTCCTTCGTGACGGCCATGTCGAGTTCGAGAAAGTCCACGCCGGACCGGATCGCGTACTCGAAAGCCGGGATGGTGTTTTCGGGGAATCGTGCGCGGGCGCCGCGATGGCCGTGCACGAGGATACGCTGCTTCGCCGCGGGTAACTCGGTCACCATGAACAACGCTAGCAGAACTACGGCCGCTGTCCGCATGTGTTATTCGCCGGCCGGAGTATCCGGAATATCCTCGCTTACCGAATCGACCTCCGGTTCGCTATCGACATCCTCCGGACTGTTGCCATTTATGACGTCGACGGCCAGTTCCGGTTCGAAGCGATGTTCCTCCAGGCGGATATCGCACTCGCAGCAATCGCTGCAGCGGGCACAGTGGTCGCACAGGTGGTTGGGGCACGCGTCCTTGGTGCAGTAGACGCAAATCGAAACGGATGCTTCCCCGCAAATGCTGCAGACGAAGGTTTGGGTTGTCGTGGGCGTCACTGGGGCTTACTCCTTGATCTCTTCTGTTCCTGGGCAGGCGCCGGGGGCTGGCGGCTGAGAATACCCCTGCATCGCTGCGCTTCCTTGTCGATGATCTTGAATTCCTCTTCGCGAGTGTGCGCCAGTTCCGTGACGTAGTTCTTCAAGTGTTCGCGATTATTGAGATTGTCCGTCAGCGCGCTCAGGAGAGCATCGGCGACACTCGGACTCTTATATTTCCGCACGCCTTCGGCCAGCGACTTAATCGTGCTCTCCAACGCTTGCAGACGAAAGTAAGTCTCCAGTGCGATGGTCATGCGTTCCGGTTCTTTCGCGAACTTCGTGGTGGTTTGGGTGAGGTACTGAATCTGGTCGGACGCCGTCCGCCATTGCGGGGTGTAAGTGGACGCGGCCTGCGTGTTGGCCCATGTTTGCGGATCGGCCTGCTGGATGATCGGTTGCAGCTTGTGGGCCGCGGTCGAGAGCGAATCCAGCAGTTTTCGAAGATCCCACTCGGATTCCACACCAGCTTCCGGACCCGGAGACTGAGCCCATGCCGCCGCGACGACGAACAGGGTCACGGCGCAGAAGGTGATGGCGCGCGGCATACCGCTTTCAGTTTCTCATACGAGGTCGGGCGGGCACGCGTTTGCGAATAGGCCCAAGATTGTGCAACACTGCGCGTCGATGCCCATTGCCGATAGCAGCGGAACCGGAATGTACTGGGAAGAAGAAGGATCGGGCGATCCACTCCTGATGATCATGGGGCTCGGCTATACGCACGAGATGTGGTATCGCAGCCGTCCCGTGCTCTCGAAGCATTTTCGACTGATCCTGTTCGATAATCGCGGCGTTGGCAGAAGCGGCCAGCCGGCGGGTCCCTACACGATTGCCCAGATGGTGGAGGACACGGCGGCGGTGATGGATGCCGCGGGTGTCCAAGCCGCGCACGTGATGGGCATGTCGATGGGCGGCATGATCGCGCAGGAGTTTGCGCTTCGTTATCCGGCGCGTGTGCGCAAACTGGTGCTCGGCTGTACGGCGTGCGGCGGACCCCACGCGATTCGTGCGGAACAAGGCGCGGTGGATCTGCTGAAGGACCGCGCACGAATGACCAGAGACCAGGCAATGGAGGCATCCATCCCCTTTATCTACGACCCCTCGACTCCACGGGAGCGGATCGACGAGGATCTGGCGGTCCGGCGCCCTCTGTTTCCGTCCGCCGAGGCGTATGCGGCCCAACTCGCGGGCATCTTCGCGTGGCAATCCTACGAGCGGCTGGGAGATATTGCGACTCCCGTGCTGGTGATTCATGGCGAGCACGACCGGCTGATTCCGCCAGATAATGCCCGCGTCATTGCCGGACGAATTACCGAGTCGAAGTTAGTAATTCTGCCCAATGCGAGCCATATTTTCGTGACCGATCAGCCGGAGTTATCGCACCGGGCGCTGCTCGACTTTCTCCTGTAGCAGCCGCGACTTGCGGCGGGCGCCGAGGGCCGGCAGGAATCGGGCCGGGTGCAGGACTTCGAAGAACGACTGCCAGTCGAGTTCGCGCATCGAGCGCGCCAGCGCCTGCCGCGACCCGGGCTGCGTCACGTTCCGAAGCTGGTACACATGGCGATTGCGCTCGAAGATCCGGTCGACTTCAATTTCGCGATAGAACTTCGAGATGGTCGCACGATGTTGGTGCACCGCGATCGACGCCGGAGCGAAAAGCACTTCAAAGCCCTGCTGGCGGGCGACGGTGCCCCATTCGGCGTCCTCCCAATAGAACGGGTGGTACGCAAACGCATCGAGTAGCGAGCAGAGCATGTCCCGCTGGAACAGTCCGCTGCCGGCGCCGGCATAGAGCGACGCGCAAACGGTCGAGTTATCGGTGGGAATCGCATCGAAAATTTCCACTAGGCCATTGTTGAATTTGCGATGAGTCCAATTTGACTCTTCGCGTTCGCGCGTGGGGTCGGCCGGTACGATTTGTGACGCGACTGCGAACACCGACGTGGCCCTCAGCGCCAACACCTCATCGAGCGCCGAAGGGTGCAGCACCATATCGCTATTCAGCAGATAGAGCCACGAAAATCGCGCGTGCTGAAGACCGCGCGCGATGGCTTCGGTGAATCCCAACTCGCGTTCGGCCCAAATCCATTCGACGTGGGGGAATCGCTGCCGGTGGCTATCGTAGTGCTGGGGCGTGCTTCCGTTCACGACGATCACAACTTGCACAGGTTCGCGGACGGGCGCGACGGCGACGGCGAGCGCATCCAGGCAGTCGGACAGCAGCGCGGGGTTCGCGCGTTCCGGGATGATGACCGAGAGACCCGGCGCCGGTAGAGGCAATTGGGGAGCCGGGATTCGGCGCACCGGCGCGTGATCGGCGGCCCAGAGCAGCGCGTCCGCCGGTGAGTAGAGAGCGCGCCTGACGGCCCTCGCGAGCCTCGGCCAGCGCTGCTCGGAAACGGCCGAGTGGAGTCCGAAACCGATGGTGCGGGAGTCCACTGGCGAGGCCGGACGCCGCGGGTCGCGAGTACGAATCTCGAGTTCCACTACGTCGTCCGCAGCGGGCCAGTCGAAGACGATATCCAGCGGCTGGATGCCGGTACCGAAGCGGCTGCTGGAATGGAGTCGCCGGCCGCTCGCGAATACTTCGAGCCCATTCGGTGACGGCAGCACCCCGCGAAGCCGAATACGGGAAGCGCCCGGCATTCGCTTCAGCACCAAGCGCGAAAGCCCCGTACTCCAGGCGATTTCGCCGTCGTTGTCCAAGTGCCAGCCTCCCGCGAACTGAGGCGACAGGCGCATGGAACCGAATAGCTGTGTCCCCAGCGGGCCGGCGCTGTACGCGGTCTTCCACGGGCAGGTTCGGCACGCTTCGAGTTCCCCGCCGCGATAGCGAACTCGAAATTGACGGTACGCCTCCCCGTGCCACAAATCGGCAAGCGATTGCGTCCGCAGATTCCCCAGGGGCGCGCGATCGTGCACCTCGCATGCGACAACATCGCCGTTCGCGAGAACGTGGGCCGATTGCCACGGGTCCTGTTCGCAGGTGCGGATGCGCGCGTGCCGCGGCAGCGGACTCGGGAACGGCACGGGCAGCCGCGTGAGTGCCTGGCCCGCCTCGGGCCGTGGGTTGCAGATGTCGAATTGAATGCCGGGATGGCGCGATCGCGCTTGCTCGACGGTCGCGGCGAGACGGTCGCGAAAGGCCGCGGTCAGTTGCGAATTGGAATCGAGTTCCACGAAGTGGACGGGGATAGGATCGCGCTTCAGGAGGGGATGGATGGAGATACTCGTAACTCCGAGATCGATTGCCGCCGCCGCTATGTCAGCCAGCCGGCCGAGATTGCGATCCATCGCGACAAAAGCGAAGTCGAGAACCGGTCCGGGAGCGCCGGTCGGTACCCACTTGCGGAACGCCTCCAGCCGGTCACGCATCGCTTCGGCGGAGCTATAACCGTAGACTTCGCGGAATTCCGCGGGATCCAAAGTGTGGATGGAAACCGAGAGTCGCGACAGCCGGCTATGTGCGATTCGTTCGAGCGTAGACAGAGGCATCGACGATAGCGCCGTAACTAACTCCGTGTGCGCTCCGGTTGCGGCGGCTAACTCGACGGCGTCGGCCAGCCGGGGGTAGTTAGCCGATTCTCCCGAGTAATTCAGCCGCAGGATTCGCGGACGGTGCAGTTGCGCGATCAGCGATTCGAACAGGGCGAAATCCATGTGCTCGCCGGACCTCCGAACAAACCGCCGGGAGCAGAAGACGCAGTCGTACGGGCACTTGGAAGTTAGCTCGATCCACAAGGTTTCCGGAAGGGGATGCACAAACACCGCGGGGTCGGGCTCGTACAGCGGATGGGGCATCGGTGAGGAGTATTATCTCTCGATTTCAGACGGGTGACGGAATCGGGACCGCGCCGTCTGAAATTTGTTATCGTGAGAGTGCTCCTAATCGATATTGAATCCCCACCGAGAGGTACCGGCTTGTCTGCACGACATACTTTCCTGCCTGCTTTCCTGATCAGCCTGACGATTTGCGCCACTGCCGTAGCGGAGACGCGCCTGCTGCGGTTCCCCGACGTTCACGGCGACACCGTCGCGTTCACCTATGGAGGCGACTTGTGGACGGCCCCGGTCACCGGCGGAACCGCCGTGCGTCTCACCGCCCATCCGGGTCTGGAGTTATTCGCGAAATACTCGCCCGACGGGAAGTGGATCGCGTTCACCGGTCAATACGACGGCGACGAACAGGTATACATCATGCCGTCCGGCGGAGGCGAGCCGAGGCAGTTGACGTTCTATCCAGCCAAAGGCCCGCTGGCTCCGCGGTGGGGCTACGACAACCAGGTGTACGGCTGGACCAACGATGGCAAGCGCATCATTTTTCGCTCGATTCGCGACGGCTGGACCACGCCGTTGAGCCGCCTATATACCGTCTCCCTGGAGGGCGGACCGGCGGAGCCGCTGCCGATGCCGCAATCGGGCGCCGGGTCGTTTTCGCCGGGCGGAAACAAGTTAGTGTACTCGCCGCTTTCCCGCGACTTCCGCACGGAGAAACGCTATGCCGGCGGCCAGGCGAACCAGTTATACATTTTCGATACCGAGACCTACGAAGCGAAGCTGATTACCGATAATCCGCGCGCGAATCGCGATCCCATGTGGGTGGGAAATACGATTTTCTTCGACTCGGACCGCGACGGTAAATTCAATTTGTACGCGTACGACGTTCCCAGCGGCAAGACCACACAGGTGACCTTCTTCAAGGAGTGGGATCTGCGATGGCCAAGCACGGACCGCGACCGCCGCATCATCTATGAGCGCGACGGACAACTCGAAATCTACGACATGAAGACCCGCAAAACGAACCCGGTGAGCATCACCGTGCCTAGCGACGCCCTGTCGCGGCGGCCGTCCCGGATTGCAGCGGGGAATTATATCGAGAGTGGCAATCTCAGCCCCAAGGGCGAGCGCGTGCTGTTTTCGGCCCGCGGCGATATCTTCACAGCTCCCGTGGAACACGGGCCGACCCGGGACCTGACCAATACGTCGGGTGCGCACGACAAGTGGCCTGCCTGGTCCCCGGACGGCAAGACCATCGTGTTCATATCGGACAAGAGCGGCGAGGAAGAGATCTGGCTGGTTCCGCAGGACGGGTCGAAGCCGCCCGAGCAGATCACCACCGGCGGGAAGGCATTCCGCTATGCGCCCGAATGGTCGCTGGATGGAAAGCGGATCGCGTTCAGCGATAAGGACGGCAAGGTCTGGGTGCTGACGCTGGAGGGCCGCAAGTTAGAGACGATCGCGGAATCGAAACTTGGAGCGGTGCGCGACTATGAGTGGGCGCCGAGCGGCGACTATCTCGCATTTAGCATGAACGATCTGAACCAGGTCGACGGTGTGTATATCTGGAGCGGCAAAGACAGGCAGTTGCGCCGCGTGACGGATAAGTACTTCGACTCGGGAAGTCCGGCATGGGATCCGGACGGCAATTATCTCTATTTCGTGAGTACTCGGGAATTCGCGCCGCTCATTTCGGGAGCCGAGTTTAATTTCGCTACCACTCGCGACCGGGGAATCTTCGCGATAGCTCTGCGCAAGGACGTGAAGCATCCGTTCCCGCCGCAGAGCGACGAGGTCGCGATCGCCAAGGAAGAGTCGAAGGCCGAAGCGAAACCGGACGCGCCCAAACCGGATGCTCCCAAGGTGGAGCCAAAGCCGAAGCCCGAATTGACCATCGACTTCGAAGGTATCGAGCGGCGTGTCGCCCGCGTGCCCGTGGATGCCGCCAACTACATGGGCGTGATGGCGAAAGCGGGTCACATTTTGTACGTCGTGGGCCCGAGTTTCTATTACGGGCGCCAACCGGATACCAAGCCGGCGTTAAAAATCTACTCCTTCAAGGACCGGAAAGAGACGAATCTGCTGGATGACGTCGGGTCGGTCGTGTTGTCGCGCGACGGGTCGAAGGTACTGGTGAGGCAGCAACGCAACTGGCTATTGATGGACGCGACGCCGGCCGGAGCGGCGGGCAAGAAGACCATCTCGACGTCCGGACTCTACGTCGACCGCGTTCCCGCTGAGGAGTGGTCGCAGATTTTCGACGAAGTCTGGCGCCGGTACCGCGACTTCTTCTACGCCAAAAACATGCACGGGTACGATTGGGAAGCGCTGCGCAATCGCTACCGGCCGTTGCTGAAAGATGTCTCGCATCGCTCTGACCTGAACTATGTGATCGGCGAAATGATCGCCGAGTTATCGGTGCAGCACGCCTACATCGACGGCGGCGACTACCAGATTCCGCCGCGTCCGAAGGTGGCGCTGCCGGGCGCCCGCTTCGAGTTGGACAAGGCCTCCAATCGCTTCAAAATTGCGAAGATCTTCGAGGGTGAAAACGAGGAAGACGTCTACCGCTCGCCGCTGACGGAGATCGGCGTGGATGCCAAGGAGGGCGATTATGTTCTCGCTATCAACGGCGAGGAATTGACCGGAAAGGACGATCCGTACCGGCTGCTGCGCAACATCGCCGATAACCCGGTCGCGCTGACTGTGAATTCAAAACCCGAGATGGAGGGATCCCGTACGGTAACGTACCGGCCGATCACTGACGAATCCAGCCTGCTGTATCTGGACTGGGTAACTCGCAACCGGAAAATGGTAGACGAGTTATCGGGCGGCCGCGTGGGCTACATCCACGTGCCCGATATGGGCGCCGCCGGGATCCGCGAATTCATCAAGTGGTATTACCCCCAGATCCGGAAAGAGGGCCTGGTAGTAGACGTTCGAGTTAATGGTGGCGGCAACGTATCCCGGATGCTGATCGAGAGACTGCGCAGGAAGTTGCTGGCCGTTCAATTCTCGAGGACCATCGATCAGGCCAGCACCTATCCCGACGCGGTGTTCAACGGCCCGATGGTCTGTCTGCTGAACGAGAACTCGTCGTCGGATGGCGATATCTTCCCGGCGATGTTCAAGGCGGCCGGCCTCGGTCCGCTGATCGGCAAACGCTCCTGGGGCGGTGTGGTGGGAATCACCAACCACGGCCAGTTAATCGACGGTGGCAGTGTCAACGTTCCGGAATTCGGATTCGCCAACACCCAGGGGCAATGGATCATTGAGGGTCATGGCGTGGATCCCGACATCGAGGTGATCAACGATCCTAAGTCGGTGATTCAAGGCAAGGATCCGCAGTTAGAGCGCGGTGTCGCGGAAGTGCTGAAAGCGATGAAAACTCACCCCGCGGCCCTCCCAACTCGCCCGGCGGATCCAGTAAAACTGAAATAGCGGCCTGAAATCTGGAAGAACTTTAATCGAAGGGCCAAAGTCGTTGATTTCGGCCTTGTTCGGCCGGCTCTTCGCTGTTCTTTCGCTTGTTAAGATCCTCATAGACTCGCAAATGGCCGTAAGAGTTATTGCACGGCCATTACTCCCATGGTGTAATCTTCACATCCACCAGAGTCTTTGTACTCGCTCCAGGGGGTTATTGTGAAACGCAACTATTTTCTAGGTTGTGCTTTCGCGTTTCTTTTGATGGCTGCGACAGCTTTCTCGCAGTCCAGAAACGCGCGTCTAGAAGGAATCGTTGAAGACCAGACCGGCGCGATTATTCCGAACGCGAAGGTCACGGCCCTAAACCAAAACACACAAGCGCGCATGTCGCAGACGACTGACGATTCCGGAATTTTCGTCTTCCCGACTCTGCAGCCCGGCATCTATCAACTGACGGTAGAAGCCGCTGGGTTCCGCCAAAGCGTCATCAACAAGATCGAACTGTCGGTGGGTGCCACGTTGGCACAGACGGTCAAACTGGAAGTCGGTCAGAACAGCGAGAGCGTGATGGTGGAGGCGAGCGCCGTGAGCGTTCAGACCACCGAGTCGCAGGTCTCCAGCGCGATTCTGCTGCGCGACATCGAAACGCTTCCGCAGTTGAACCGGACGCCCATCACCCTGGCGATTTTCCAGCCGGGTGTTCAGATCGACATCCGCGCCGGCCAGGACTCGAGTTTTTCACACGTCAACGGCCTCCGCCAGGGCAGCAACAACGCGAAGTTAGACGGAATCGATATCAACGACTCAGTGGCTCCCCGGCTGGGATTGTCGCTGACCGCCAATAACTCCGATTCGGTTGGCGAATTCCGTGTCGTCACCGAAGGCGGCAAAGCGGAATACGGCCGCAGTGCCGGCGCCCAGGTCGAGATGATCACCCGCTCGGGCACTAATCAGTACCATGGCAGCGCGTTCGATTACCTCCGCAATACCGTTCTGAATGCCAACGACTTCTTCAATAACCAGAGCGGCGGTACGGTGCCCAAGTACATCCGCAACATCTACGGCGGATCGTTCGGCGGCAAGATTCTGAAGGATCGCACCTTCATCTTCGGCAACTTCCAGGGCACTCGTACCCGCCAGGAGACCATCCGCAACCGCACTGTTCCCACCGCGAACGCCAAGGCTGGACTCTTCACCTATCTCCAGGGCGGCCAGACCCAGACCTACAATTTCGCGGCAGCCGATCCGCGGCACATCGGAATCGATCCGGCAGTGTCCAAGATCATGGCCCTGTATCCTGCCCCCAACAATACCGATCTCGGCGATGGCCTGAACTCCGCCGGCTTCCGGTTCAACAACGGAGTGACTGCGCTCGAGGATCAGTTCACCATTCGAGGCGACCACCAACTCACCGACAATCATCGCGTGTTCATGCGGTGGAGCTGGCAGCGGAATTCGGGCATCGACAATTTGAACAACGCCGACGCGACATTCCCCGGCCTGCCGCAAGGCACTCAGGGCGGACACCGCTGGGGTTATAGCGTCGGATCTAACTGGGCCATCCGGCCGACTCTCTACAACGAGTTCGTATTCGGGCACCAGAGCGCTTCGGTCGAATTCCTTCGCCCGAACCGTCTCGAGGCTCCCACTTACATCACGAACCTCTTCACGGATGTCTACTTCAGCGGGTTCCCGCAGGGCCGTAACTCACCGGTCAACGACATTAACGACACCGTGTCGAAAGTTTGGGGCTCGCACACGTTCAAAGCCGGCCTGAATATCCGGCGGACTACCCAATACGGCTACAACTACGCCGGCGTGTATCCGAACGTGACTACCGCGGTCGCCAACGGCAACAACGTCCCAACCACCATCGGGCCTGCCGGACTCACCTCTTCTCAGCGCAGCACGTTCGAACAGCTATACAACGACATGCTGGGCCGGATCGATCAGGTCACCGCCACCTTCTACAGCGACCTGAAGACGTTCCAGCCCGCCGGTTCCCCTCGCGTGCGCAATTTCATCTTGGATGAAAGCGGCTACTTCTTCCAGGACGACTGGAAAGTGTCCCGCCGCCTGACTCTGAATCTCGGCCTCCGGTACGAGTACTTCGCGCCGCCGACCGAGCGCGACGGGCTACAAGGTACCCTCGACAAGGCAGCGCAGTTGGACGGGATCTCCCAGTTCACCGACATTACTATTCAGCCGGGCGGTAGTTGGTACAACAAGGACTGGAATAACTTCGCTCCGCGATTCGGCTTTGCTTACGATGTGAACGGCAACGGCAAGACCGCGATTCGTGGTAACTACGGCATCTTCTACGACCGCTCTGTTGGCGCGGCGGTAAGTCTGGCCGACGGCAATACTCCGGGATTTTCGCAGGCGAGTCCTGTGTTCCCGAATCAGAGCGGTGCGGAAATCCGATTTAACGATACTTATCCGCTGCCGGCTCAACCCGCGGCCCCCGTGCTGACACTGCCGGTGACGCGCACCAACAGCATTGTCGCATTCAATCCGGATCTGCGCACTGGCTATGTGCAGAGTTATTCGCTGAACGTCCAGCGCGAACTCTTCCGCAACACCGTGCTGCAGGTCGGGTACGTCGGCAATCGCGGCGTCAAACTGTTCTATAACCGCGATGTCAACCAGCCCCGCATTTACGGCGATTTCCTGAATTCGTTCAAGGAAATTCAGGCCTTTCAGAGTTCCGGCACGGCTCCGTCGGCCAATAACCTCTTCGTGAAGTTATACGGGTCGCCGGCGACTGCAATCAGCACGCTGGGCGCGACCAACTTCCAGCGCGGGCTGGTCGGCACCATCGCCAACTCCATCGACCGCAACGCCAGCCAGTTCAACAAGTACGCCGCGGCTGGACTTCCCGCGACGCTGCTTCGCAACTACCCGCAATACAACCAGGTGATCGTCGGCGGCAACGACGGGCGATCCTACTACGACTCCATGCAGATCAGCGTCCGACGCAGCGCGGGCTCTCTGCAACTCTCGGCGAATTACACCTGGAGCAAGAGCATGGATAACATCTCGGCCGAAGGAAACGGATTCACGACGCCCATCGACAGTTACAACATCGGCCTGAACCGCGCGTTGAGCGACTTCGACCGTCCGCATTCGTTCAACGCCAGTTCGCTCTACACCATTCCGTTCGGGCGCGGAAAGCGCTTCGGATCGGATATGCCGCGGCTGTTGGATACCGCGGTCGGTGGATGGCAGATTGGCAGCTTGTGGATCTGGCAGGCCGGGCAGCCGTTCTCCGTCAGTTCGCAGCGCGCCACCACGGCCGTCAGCGGCGTAGCCGCCAGTTATGCCGCGTATACCGGCACGGATCGCAACATCGGCAGCGTGCAGAAACTCGGCAACGGCGTGTTCTTCTTCACGCCGGACCAAGTGGCGCAGTTTACTTTCCCAGGTGCGGGCGAGATCGGGAACTCGGGCCGGAACGTGTTCCGGAATCCCTCGTTCTTTGAAATCGACGCATCGCTGGTGAAGAAATTCGCCATCACCGAGCGCCATTCGGTGGCGTTTCGCGCCGAGGCCTACAACCTGACCAATCACCCCAACTTCGGATTTGCCGCGGCCAACGTGAACGTCAACAATCCCGCGACTTTCGGCAAGTTCAGCCAGACGCTTGGGACGCAGGTGGGCGGCAGTTCAGCCCGCATCCTGCAACTCGCGTTGCGCTACGACTTCTGATCCAATTTGATCTCGCGGATCTGATCGAGATGGCGAAGTGGATGGCCGATTAACAGAGCCAGACACTCGCGGCAGGTAATTTCGCCGGCGACGGGATGCGTGGTCATGCGGCCCCGCAGATCGTCGCCGGCTTTTTCTATGTAGCCGACGGTGCGTTCCCGCCGTTCCGTGAAGCTTTGGAGCGCATCGGCGAGGGTAGGGAACCGGCCCCTCGGGCGCAACTCCTCCGGCGCCTGAAACTTGCGCGACCGTTTCTGGATGTGGCGCAGGAATCGATCCTCGCGCGCCTCACGTCCCGGTTCAGCAGCCGTCGATGCGGTTGAGATCAGCCGGAATAGCGCCGACTCCACCACCGCAACATGCTCCACGCAATCGAGAACGGACCATGCCTCGGGAGCCGATTCCCGTCGCGCATCCTCGTTCGAGATTCCCTCGAGTTCGGCAGCCATCAACACGGGTCCCTGCCGTAACTGCTCGATCAGTACAGCCCGCTCATCATCGGTCATGGGGCCAGTGTATCAACGGCCCAAAACTCAGGCTTCCCGCCGAGTGCGCTCCCACCGCATCGGGTGCATTCTGGAACTTGCCTATCCTGTTACTGCTGCTCGCGGCGGCCATTCGCGACTCCGGTGCTACCGTTCGCGCCGGTTGCGACCCCACCACCGAAAGCGTCGCACGCCTCCCCGCCGGCCAGTCCGTCGAGGTGAAGTTCGCGCTGGCCGGTGAAGGGTGCTACAAGATCGCCACGACTATCGACGGCCGCTCCATCAGCGGATGGCTCAGCGGATCCGATCTCTCGAACACCACCGATTTCGATCGTGCCCGCCAGTCCGGCACCGCCGTCGAATCGCAAGCTATCCAAACGCAGGCCGCCGCCTCCGCGCCCGTCGAACTTCGCGAGGCCCTTCAGGCCATCGAAGCGCACGAACCCGGACGCGCGCTCGCCATGCTGGAGCCTGCCGCCAAAACCAGCCGCAACCCCATCCTGCTGACTCTTGCCGGAATCGCGGCCTGGCGCAACGACGAACCGCGATCGGCACTCGACTATTGGCGCCGCTCGCTCGACCTCCACCCCGATCCGCAACTCGACGCTCTCTATCGCAAGGTCGAGCGCGAATCGGCCGGCGATCGAAGCTCGGGGCACATGGTCGGCATGCGGATCCTGCTGCGCTATGAACCGGGTCAGGTCACCGAGGAGGTGGCCCGCTCCATGCTCCTTGCGCTGGATGCGGAATACTCGCGTATCTCGTCCCAACTTGGATGCGGAACGCGCGAGCGCATCGCCGCCATAGTGCAGAGCCGCGACGCCTACTACCGGACGACGGGCGCTGCCGTCTGGAGCGGCGGCCAGTACGACGGCCGTATCCGCGTGGCGCTGATGGATAATGACGGGATCTCCGCGCAAACGCGCCGCGCCTTTGCACACGAGTTGGTGCATGCTTGCCTGGCTTCGCTGGGATCGTGGCAGGCCTGGCTCCATGAAGGACTCGCGCAGAAGCTGTCAGGCGATGCCCTCGAGCCCGCCGAATGGGACCGCATCCGCCCGTCCATCGAAGCCGGACAGTTTCCTCCACTCGAGCGGCTAGGCGACGCACTTCGGACGGCCGGCACCGATCGCGCTCGCGCCATCTACGCGATTGCTCTCCGCGCGGCGGATCAGTTGATGAGCCGCACCCAAGCCGTCGGGATTCGAAACCTGCTGGCAAACCCACCCATGCTCGCGAAGGCGACTGCGGACATAAATCGGGAATTGGGACTAACTCGCTAACTCGGCTACGCCGTCGGAAGCGTGACGGTCTTCAGCCAGAAGTCTTCAATCGACTTCACGATGCGGAGGAACTCGTTCAGATCCATTGGCTTCGTGATGTAGCAATTGGCGTTCAGGCTGTAGGCTCGATTGATGTCCTGATCGGCGTGGGAAGTGGTCATCACAAGCACTGGAATCCGCTTCAGATCCGGGTCGCTCTTGATTTCGGACAATACCTCACGGCCGCTCTTGCGGGGAAGATTCAAATCCAGAAGGATCAGGTCAGGAACGGGCGCGGACTTAAAATCACCCCGCTTGCGCAGAAAATCGATCGCTTCTACCCCATCCCGCACGACACTCAACTGGAGTGACACATCTCCGTTCTTTAACGCTTCCCTGGTCAGGCGAACATCCCCAGGATTATCCTCCACCAGGAGTAGCTGTAAAGGTCGCACGGCTGCACAAGACGCCATGATGTTATATCCCGTTACTCAATACAGCACGTGGGAGGCCGATCATGAGCGCTTACCTCTCAGTGGTTTGCCTGCATTTGCCGTCAGTTTGAACGCAAAGTTTACACGGTGCGCAAGGAAAGAAATGCCGAAAATCCGTTACTCGCAGACCCGCGAGTACTGGCTGCTGAAGTAAAGCAGAGGCGATCCGGAAAATACAGCCACCGCCTCCACGTGGCCAAGCATCAGGATGTGATCGCCCACCGGCACCGCCGAATGAACTCTGCATTCCAGCGAAGCCAGCACACCACCGAGTAGTGGAACCCCGCTTGAGCCGCGGTGCCACTCAATGCCGTCGAACCGCGCGTCGCACACGGCAGCGAACCGAACCGACACGTCGCGCTGCCGGTCCGAGAGGATGTTCACGCCGAAGTGTGTCGCGCTCGAAAGCGCGGGAAGAACACTGCATCTCAGGTCGATGCAAACGCTGACCAAGGGTGGATCGCAGGAGACGCTGGTGAATGAGTTAACCGCCAGCCCGTGCGGTGTTCCATCCGGTGTCGAAGTGGTCACAACAGTAATGCCGGTCGCGAATTTCGCACAAGTGCGGCGCAACAATTGGCACGACACGACCTGCGGACCGGCGCTATCTGATGAGGTTGCGCTTGACAAGCTTATAAACCCAATCCTATCATAAGGTTTGCCGAACTCGGGGCATTGTGGCTTCGAGCGTTTTGATTCCAGTCTTTCACGTTAGGAGGCTTGGGCCTTTGATTAAGCTCGACATCATCAATGAAGTCGTGAACCGAACCGGCATCACGAAGACGAAGGCCGAAATGGCCGTCGAAACAGTTTTCGAGACCATGAAGAAGGCTCTAGGCCAAGGGGAGCGCATCGAACTGCGCGGTTTCGGCATCTTCAACGTCCGGCCTCGGAAAACTGGCATCGGCCGTAATCCGCGCACCGGGGCCGAAGTAGCCATTCCGCCCGGGAAAGCGGTCCGGTTCAAGCCCGGTAAAGAACTGCAGACCCTGCAGTAATTCAACGTGTCTCCTTTGGGGTATCCCCGCACCCCGAGTCCTCAATTGAACGGTATCCCCAACGGAAACCCCTCGTGGCATCCGCGTCGGCGCACGACCTGGCTGCTGCACACGGTGCTGCTGATCGCGACCTTCATTACCACCACCATCATGGGCGCGGCCTATATGCGCGCGTTCCGGATGAATCAACCGGTGGACATACTGGCCGGCCTCGACGGCTATCGCGAGTTGCTGCACCATCCCGCGATTCTGCTCACGGGCATGCCGTTCTCCGTCACGCTGATGATCATCCTGCTGGCGCACGAGATGGGACACTATCTCGCGTGCGGCTACTATCGCGTCGACGCCACTGCGCCGTTCTTCATCCCGTTTCCCCTCCCGATCGGCACCTTCGGCGCGTTTATCCGGATTCGAGCCCCCATCTATTCCAAGCGGGTTCTCTTCGACATCGGAGTTGCGGGTCCGCTGGCCGGATTCTTCTTCCTGCTGCCCGCCCTGATCACCGGCATCGCGCTCTCCAAGGTCATTCCCGGCATCGCCGACCAGGGGGAACTCGTCTTCGGCACTCCTCCGCTCGTGCAACTCCTCGAGCGCCTGATGTTCCCGGGCGTGCCCGTCTCCGACATCTATCTCCACCCGGTAGCGCGCGCCGCCTGGGTGGGAGTGCTGGCGACGGCGCTCAATCTCCTCCCCATCGGCCAACTCGACGGCGGTCACATTCTCTACTCGTTCATCGGCGATCGCGCCGGTGTGCTCTCGAAGATCCTGGTACTGTTTCTGATTCCGCTTGGTCTGCTCTATTCCTATAGCTGGCTCATCTGGGCGGCGTTCCTGTTCTTTTTCGGAATGCGCCACCCGGTTATTTACGATCCCTCGCCGCTCGGCAAACTGCGCACGCGCCTGGGCTGGCTATCGCTCATCATTTTCATCCTGTGCTTTACCGTGGAGCCGATCCGCCGATAAGCCGGTATGAAAATCTCGGCCACCATCATCACTTATAACGAGCAATCGAACATCGCACGCGCCATCGAGAGCCTGCGCTGCTGCGACGAGATTCTCGTGGTGGATAGCGGATCGAGTGACCGCACGGTCGAAATCGCCGCCAACCTCGGCGCCCGCGTGCTCGATTCCATCTGGCTCGGCTACGCAGGCCAGAAGAACTTCGCTTCCGATCGCGCCACCCACGACTGGATTCTGTCCATCGATGCCGACGAGGCGCTCAGCGAAGCGCTCGAAGCCGAGATCTGGCAGTTGAAGAAAAACGGTCCGGAGTACGACGGCTACACGATGCCGCGCCTGGCGCAATATCTCGGGCGGTGGATCTTCCATTCGGGCTGGTACCCGGACCGCAAGGTCCGCCTGTTCGATCGCCGCCGCGCGCGTTGGGTGGGCCGGTATGTCCACGAGTCCGTAGTAGTGGATGGCTCGGTGGGACACCTCCAGGCGAACCTGTTACACTTCACGTGCAGTTCACTTTCCGAGCATCTGCGCACCATGGATCGCTACACCACGCTTGCGGCTGAGCAGATCATCGCCGAAGGGCGCCCCGTCGGCTGGTCGAACCTGCTGCTCGATCCCGCCTGGACCTTCTTCCGCGCATACGTTCTGCAGCGCGGATTCCTCGACGGCATGGAAGGGCTCGCCATCGCCCACATGGCGGCTCTGTACAACTTCCTGAAGTACGCGAAGGTCCGGTTCATGCGTCCGGAGCGCTGAATGAAGACGCTGCATCTCGATTCGGGCCGCGAGATGCGCGGCGGTCAGCATCAGGTGTTATACCTTCTGCGCGGCCTGCGCGATCGCGGGCACGCCGTGCGGCTTCTTGCCAGGCGCGGAGGTCCGCTGCTCGATCAGGCGATAGCGGACGCGATCGATACCCGCGAGTTGTCGGCATCCACGCTGCTGCTGAATCGCGGTTGGGCCGACGTCGTGCACGCTCACGACGCCCGTGCCCATGCCGCGGCCGCCTGGCTGGCCGGAAACACGCTGGTGGTGTCCCGGCGAGTCGCGTTTCCCGTGCGAAGAGGCATCTTCTCGCGGCTGAAGTACGCCCAAGCCTCGCAGTACATCGCCATCTCCGCCACCGTGGCTGAAATGTTGCGCACGGCGGGTATAAAGTCCGATCGTATTTCCGTCGTTTATGATGGTGTGCCGTTGGATGCTCCCATGACGCACGGGGGGAAGGGCCTGGTGATCGCCCCAGCTACTGGCGACCCGATGAAGGGCAGCGATCTGGCCCGCGACGCGGCACGCGCAGGCGGCTTCGAATTGCGATTTTCCACCGATCTTTCGCGCGACCTCGCGTCCGCCGCCGTCATGCTGTATGTCACCAGATCGGAAGGTCTGGGATCCGGCGCCTTGCTGGCGATGGCGCGCGGAGTTCCCGTAGTCGCCAGCCGCACTGGCGGACTCGTGGAGGTAATGGAAGATGGAGTCTCGGGATTGCTGGTAGATAACGACGCTAAATCCATCGCGGCTGCGGTACGATCACTGCTCGTCGACCGTAGTTTCCGTGCAGCCATCGGCGTTGCCGCACGGCGCCGCGTCGAGCGGCAGTTCTCCATCGACGGCATGGTGGACCAGACCATTCAGGTATACCAGCGAGTCTGCCGGTGATCGAGGGCGTGCTGGCTTTCTTCGCCGGATTGCTGATCGGCAGTTTCTTAAACGTCTGCATTTTCCGCTTGCCGCGCGATCTGTCCGTGGTTCGCCCACGCTCGTTCTGCCCGTCCTGTGAAAAGCAGATCGACTGGTACGACAATGTGCCGGTTCTGAGCTTTCTGCTGCTCCGCGGCCGCTGCCGGAATTGCGGAGCCCCCATCCCGCTGCGCTATCCGCTGGTGGAACTCGCCACCGCCCTCGTGTTTGCCTGGACCGTCCTGTCGCTGGGCGCTACGCTCGAAGCCGTGAAGTATGCGGTATTCGGCGCGATTCTGATTACGCTGATCGCCTCCGACATCGAGGAGCGAATTCTGCCCGACGAGTTCACGCTCGGAGGAGTGGCGGTCGGCCTGGCGTTCGCCTGGTTCGTTCCCATTCCCGCCGGCATCGCGCACATGGTCGCGCCGGGCACTGAGAATATCCGGGTGCTTTCGCTCATCGAAGCGGCCATCGGCGCGGCCATCAGTTCCGGATCCATCCTGCTGGTGGCGAAGCTGTACGAGACCCTCCGGCACCGCGAGGGGATGGGCTTGGGCGACGTCAAGATGATCGCGATGGTCGGCGCGTTTCTCGGCCTGCAGGGCGCGCTGATCACGTTGATCCTCGGGTCCCTCGCAGGTGGGCTGGGCGGCTTGCTGTTCATTCTGGCGACACGCAAAAATGCATCCACCTACCAACTCCCGTTCGGAGCGTTTCTGGGCGCGGCCGCGCTGGGCGTTGCAGTCTTCGGCGATTCGCTCATCCGGTGGTACCTGCATGTAGGCTGAGCCGCGACCACAGCGGTTATTTCCTGACCCGCGACCGCTCCCTCTGCCGGTCACCAGCGTCACGATTGTGGCAAGTGGCAAGTTGATTGGGCATGGCTCCGCCTTGAGAGTCATTGGGTTCGTTTTGTTGGGCGCTCGGGTCATCGGTTACTTGGTGGCGGCGGCGGACCGGTGATTGGGTTCGAATTGTTGCGCGATGTTTTGCCGGCGCTCGTCGGTGAGTTTGGATTGCGGGAAGTAGCCGTATTGGCTGGTTGCGCCGGGGTGATCGGGGGTAGGGGCGTTTATGCTGCTGTGGACGAAGGCGCGCGCGGACGCAGCGTGCAGGTAATCGGCTTCGTTCTGTATCTTTTTGGACCCCTTGAGTTCGCGGTAGGCCTTATAGTAGGACCGCTCGGCTTGGGCGGCGTAGCGCTGCAGCAGGGCCAGGGCGTTTGGGTTTGTTTTGAACATCGACTCGATGATGCGGGCGTCGGGGTCGGAATCGGGTTCGTTTTGGAATCCGGCGAGGTGGTTAAAGGCGGCGGTCTCGAGGCGTTGAGCGCGGGCGAGCAGCCACTGTGATCTCGCGAGTTGGTCGACCAGGGTGACCTGGTAGAGGTTGGCGGGTTCGTGCTCTTCGCGGAGTTCGATGAGAAGCAGGTCGAATTCGTCCTGGTCCTCGTGAGCGAGGACGGTGAAGACGGAGGAGAGTCCGTGACGGGTGGCGTTGCGGGACGATGCCGCTTTGCCTTCGGCGGTCTTGGGACCGGTGGAGCGCTGCGCGTTCTGCTGATTCGCGAGGATCTGAGCTTGGGAAGCCATTGTGTGTCTCCTGAGTTGGGGTGTGGGAGGCACGGCGGCTTCCGGGGTGAGGGGCCCGTTCGGGCTCCGCTGATTCCATTATCTCAGGGCGTTCCAAATGGATTTTGGGTTTGGGTAGTGTTTTGTTGGGGTAGCGAGCTGTGACCGGGTCTTGTGAGCGACTGTAATTGAATTGTCGCCGGCGAAAGGACGGAATGTGCCGACTGCGACCCCTATATGTTCCGATTGCGAACCTGTTTAGGTAATACTCGCCGGCTTTTTAGTACTTGACAAGACTTTAACTACTGATAAGCTAAGACTTCGATACAAATAAACGAGTATAAGAGCCGAAACTATTGTATTATCTTGATTGCCCATGGCTGTCACGAAATAGACATCGACTGTGCCTTTGCGCCGGCTGTAAGAGGAGATAGCTAGGGCTAGACTTTGGATGGGGCAATAGCCGCGAAAGTCCCGGAATTGGATTCGAATTCGATGAAATACATTCTTGTTGTACTACTTGCGGTCCAAGCTGCGTTGGCGCAAACGGGAAAGACTGGAGAGGCCAGCATCAGCGGAACAGTGGTTGACGCGAAAACGCTCGAT
>JBBQGE010000008.1:0-126554 GCA_038322675.1 Bryobacterales bacterium | reverse complement strand
ACCGATGTCGAGATGCTGCGAGTCGAAGCCGGCTTGTGATCACGCGGCCGCGCGCTGTGGAGCCGCGGGATAACTTTCGCGCACCACGCTCGGCTGCAGGCCCATCTTGGCCAGCACGGCGTAGACTACGAATCCCGTGATGAAGCTGTAGACCACCGCAGGCTGCGATGCCGATTTCACGGAATCGGACACCGGCAGGAATGGGAGAAGGCCGACGATGAATCCCAGTGCCCACGCGCCATATCCGGCGATGTTGATGCCCTGCCGCGGGCCTGCCCACTTGCGCCCCGAGAGCAGATAATCCGCGGCCATCGCGCCGCAAATGGGGCCAAACGATGCGCCGACAATGGTAAAGAATCCGATCAGGTTGGCGGCGACTCCGGTGACTGCGAGAACGATGGCCACGGTCACGCCGGCCATTATCGACGAGATTCGCTTCACGCCGGGAATCATGGTGGAGAAGCTATTGCCCGCGATGAACGCGCAGAAGCAGGCCGATGGAATCGACGTGATCGCGAAGAGGAAGAACATGGCGGAAGCGAGAATGCCGCCGAGCGATCCGATGGCGGCATCGTAGCTGAATGCGGTGAGATCGGGATGAAGTCCGCGAGCCCCGGCCACCGATAGCAGCGGGAGTCCACCAGCGTATAGGATCGCCAGCGCGATTCCCACCAGTCCGCCAAGCCGGACATCGCGCGCATCGCGGCCGTTCATGCCGAAGTCGGCGCCCGCCGCACCTGCTGTTGCAAAGAATCCAATCACCACCTGGATCAGCGTAGTGAACGCTGCGAAGGGGGCTGCTTTCGCAGGATCCACCGTGTGTGCGCTGAGCCCGCCCATGGTCTTCAGGAACACCAGCAGCACCATGAGGAACGCGATTCCGTTCAGATACAGCGCGACTTTCGATACGTACTGGATGCCCTTGGCGCCTACGTACGCCATCGTGTAGCCCCATACGATGGCGATGATGGTGAACGCTGCCGTACCCGGATCGGCGTTCATGCCGAGTCCGCTGAGGATGAACTTAGTCGCGAAGAATGTGCCGACCGCGAACCAGCCGATCTGCAGGACACCCATCAGAAGTCCGGGCATGAGGTAACCGCCCGCGGTACCGAACGTCGAACTGCCGACCACATATAACGGAAGTCCCGTCTTCATTCCGAGCATCGCCGGGGCGTAGTAATAAAGCGCGTAACTCAGCAATCCCGCGACAGCGAGTGCCAGCAGGCACAACCCGAGGCTGGCGCGGTCGATCGCACCCACGGCTAACGTCTGATAAAAGGCGATCCACAGGAAGATGCCCGCATACGTCGGGGCAGTATTGATGTACCAAGGGGCGCGGTTCGAAGCCGGATTGGGCACGGCTTTGGCAATGTAATCGGGGAGCATCGTCCAGGTATGCTATCACGGCTTCAGTCCGCCGTTTAGGGTGCGTCGGAGCCGAGGACTCGCCGCTCGGACTGCCGTTGCCCGGCTGATTATTCCCTCTGCGACGATCAGAGTTACAGCGTGAGAAGGTAACATCGGACCGGTTTGTTCGTGATGCGGGAAAGAGCCACACCGTACCACGCCACCTGCCGTTGGTATTTCCCGAGCAGGGCTCCCGATGGGGAGTCGGTTTTGTAATCGACGATGTGCCAGCCCTCCGCGTCTTCGAATGCCAGATCGATGTTTCCCTCCATGATGTGTGCATCGTCGATTCGCAACGAAACCGGGACTTCGCGAAGGCACCGTGTCGCGCTCCGAGCCTGGCGCAGCAGTCGATGTTCGAGCGCGGCCTCCACGGCAATCGCGGCTTCGGTGATCTCCGCGTCGCTCGCGCCCGATGAGCGCCCGTGCATTTTTGCGGAGGCTGCCACCAACTCAGGATCCAGAACCGAATCGCGCAGGATCGCGTGCACCATCGTGCCGAATCGAGGTCCTAACGGGCGCTCGCCGATCACGCCCGTGGCCGTCAACTCGACGTGCATGTCTCGGGGTGCATCGGGCATGTCGGTCGGGTTCGCGATCTCAAACGCGGGCACAGAGCCATGCTCGATCGCGCTGTGGCGCGAAGCGCTCCAGGCATCGTATGCCGCCTGGGCCGCTCCACCATCGGCTTCTAATACATTGTCGATTCCCACGCCGAGTTTCGCATCCACGCGCAGTTTCAGCGCAGCGGGATCCCACCAGACCACTTCGTGAGCGCCCGAGCACGGCTGATGAAGTCCGGGCCGAACCGAACGCGAGCCCTGGTCCGCGCTCTCGTCAGGCAAAGCGCTGCGATCGCCGAACTTCGGACAGCCGTTTGCCAGGCGCGCCTTTCGCCACTCGCCTAGTTCGGGATAAATTGCCTTGTTCAACGGGGAGAGCCAGCCCTGGCGCTGCTCCTCACCGGACGCCGGAACCACGAGAAGATCGCGCGCGCGCGTCGCGGCAACATAGGCGACTCGCACCCCCTCGGCATCCTCGCGAAACTGCTCTTCGTCTTCGTGGTCCGACAGATCGAGCGGCGAACACCACGATAACTTCAGCGCGGCGAGACCGCGGTCCGTGTCGATATACCGCTCAGGCGCTTGCGACAATTTCGCTGTCATGTCCGCGAGAATCACGATAGGAAACTCGAGACCCTTGGCGGTGTGAACCGTCATGATGCGGACGCCGTCGGCACTCTCTTCCACTAGGGGCGCTTCGTTCGAATCCGCGCGCGCGCCCCGTTCTTCCAGCATTTCGAAAAATGCGCGGAACGACGTGCCGCCACCCGTCTCGAACGTACGCGCGAGATCGATGAGCCGGTATACATTTGACAGCACCTGATGCCCGCCGGGCCGTACCGCGAATCCGGCATGCGCGCGGGTGGCTTCGAGAATCGCGTTCACCGTCTCGGCAACGGGGTGCCGGTTCCGATTGCGATGGAGCATGGCCAGCGTTTCCAGCGCCTGCTCGATGGGTTCGCAATCCGCGGCGTTGGTTGGCTCGGGTCGGAGCGGATGCAAGCGTCCCACCTCCAGGCGAAAGCGCAGCAGCAGCGCATCCGGGATGGCGAATAGCGGGCCCTTCAACGTCGCATACACCGACAGCTCATCGGTGGGCCACTCGATAGCGGCGCATGCGGTACGAAGCGTCTCCACTTCCTCGCGTTGGTGAAACGACTTCGACCCCACCAACAGATGCCGGATGTTCCGCGCCTCCAGACAGCGCACGTAAGGACGCGTCACGTCCTGCCCGAAGTTGACGCGGCGGCGAAAGAGAATCGCGATATGGCGTGCTTCGATGGGCACCAGCGTTTCTTCCCCGGGCGCGCGCACTTTCCAGCCGCTGTCGCGCAGTAGCCATTCGACGAACGCCGCGGTGGCATCGGGTTGCGTTTCCTCAATCGTCTTCACCCAGTAAGGAAACGGCACGGGCAGCACGACCACCGAGGGTTGCCCATCGATGGGTTCGCGATTGCCTTCAAGCGGGACGTAGTCCGCCTGCCCGTGATCGCGGCTGCCCGTCATCTCGCGCTCGAACGCGCCGTTGACGCATTGCTGAATCGGCCGCAGCGAACGATGGCTCGTGCTCAGATGGACCAGTTGCGCGCCGCCCTCCACCAGCCGGTCGCGAACGTCCTGATACATCAGAACGTCGGCGCGGCGGAACTTGTAGATCGACTGCTTCGGATCGCCGACCACGAACAACTTCCCGGGCGCGGGAACCGTCTTGCGCCAATCGGATTCGCGAGCATCTGCCGCCGCCAGCAGAACGATGATCTCCGCTTGCACCGGATCGGTGTCCTGAAATTCGTCGACGAACAGATGCGTGAAGCGGCGCTGCAGATACTCGCGGACCTCGGAGTTGCCGCGAAGCATGTCGCGAGTCTTCACCAGCAAGTCGACAAAGTCGAGCACACCTGCGCGGCGCTTGAGCCGTTCGTAGCGGGTCAGGAGTTCGCGCATATCGGTCTGAAGCGCCGAGGCGAGTTCCGCGTCGGCCTTCCGTTTGAAGCGCTCCAGATCCAGCATCAGCGTTTCACGCGCACGCTGGACGTCCTCGCGCAACACCGTGTCGCTGAATCGCCCGCGACCCTTCTTCTTGTTGCGCTTCATGTCCTTGAACAGTTTCAGAAGAACGGCTTCCACCGCGTCGTAATCGGGCCGGCGGCGGTGGGACACGTTATCGATCCACACGTGCACATCGCGCACGCAGCGCAGGGCAAGCACCAATTCGTCGGTCTCGCGGGCCGCCTGACTTCGCATCTTCGACAGCCGCTTCACCGCCTTGCCGAGTTCGCGCATTTCTTCGATTCGATCGAAAGGCTCAGACTTCCAGGGGGCCGTAAAATCGCGCCACTCGATGAACTTCCAGCCGTCGTAGCGAAGCTGGTCAGAGGGCGGTTTCGACTTCGCGCCGGAGTCCCACGCGAGCCGCGTCAACGCGCGCCGCACACCGGGACGATCCGCTTCCAGAGCCCATTCGAACCAGCTACGGAACGCGCGATCGAAGATGCGCTGCTGTTCCTGATCGGCGAGTTCCTTGAATGCAGGATCCACGCCCGCTTCCACGGGACGCTCGCGCAGCACCTGCGCACAGAAGGAGTGAATGGTGCCGATGGACGCTTCTTCCAGGTGCTCGATGGCATGTTCGAGATGCCGCAGTTCATCGCCGCGGGCGGATTCGCGCGCGACGTCGAGTTCCTGCCGAAGGCGGACCTTCAACTCGCCGGCGGCCTTGTGCGTGAACGTGACGGCGACGATGCGATCGATGGTCGCGAGGCCCGCACGCAATACGGCGACGATGCGATGCACCAGTTCGGTAGTCTTGCCCGTACCTGCCGAGGCCTCCACCACCAGGCTCTCGGACAAGTTGGAGCGGATGATCTCGCGGGCGCGGCCGTCGCCTTCAGGCCGTGGCGTCATGGCATGCTCCGCAATTCATTCAAGCCGTCGAGCACCGAGCGGTCCTTCCATTTCTTCACTCGATCTTCTTCGTGAGGTCCGCAGACAGGGCGGTAGTCGCACAAAGAGCAGGCATCACGCGCGGGCGCGGCGGGCAGGAATCCCGATGCAAGCGCATCGTCGATGATGTCGAGCGCACGCGCGAAGAAGCGGCGCGCGCGATCGTCGATCGGGATGTCGTACTCCTGATAATTGCCGCGCTGCGTGCAGTAGAACAGCCGCCCGGAGGAAGCTTGTTTGCCGGTCAGCTTTTCTGCCACCAGCGCGTACAACACCGGTTGCATGACGCTGCCCCCGGCGATAATGGTGGGAGGTTTTTCGAGCGGCCGGCCAGTCTTGTGATCGGTGACGCGGACCGTATCGAAATCGCGATCGATCTCGACGAGGTCGATGGATCCTCGCAGAAGCGCCGGGCCGCATTGTACGGGATCGGGCGTGCTCGCGTCGTCGTGATTGCTATCGGGACGTAGCCCGAACGCCAGTTCGAAGTGGGCAGGCAGCCAGTTCGCGAGTCCGGCCTTCCACTGCGTAAGCCATCCGCCGAGGTCCATTCGCATGTCGTCCAACTCGGACGCCCACACTCGCTCGATGGCCGGCGCGATCTTCTCTGCGTATTCGGCGGCCACGGAGTCGAGCATCTCGTTGAGCATCGCCTTCAGGTCCGCCGATTGATGCGAGCGCCACTCGCGCATGAACCGGAACTGCACTTCGTGCAGTAGCGCCCCGCGAGTAAGCGGATCGAGTTGCTCCAGCGCCACAGCCTGCTTGCGCTCCTCCAGATGGAGCATGCCGTGAAGCACGAACCGGTAGGGACACGCCGCGAAGTCCTGCAGCGCCGACGCCGAGTAGGCACGCTCCGATAGTCGGAACTGTTGCTGAACCGGGCCAACCAGACCGTCGGCGGCCGTCCACTCGGGTTCCCATCGTGCGCGGCGAACCGCGAGGGAACGTGCGAGATGCGGATTGGCATCGGCCAAATGCGATGCGCTGCGATGCGCGGCCAGCCACGCGAGATCGAACTCCGTGTCGTCGATGGCGTGTTGCGCATCCGGCGGGGCGGGCCAGACGAGCCGCGCTTCGGAGTTTTCGGTCAGCCACTTTTCGAACTCCCGGAGGACGGGCACGCGGCCTTCAATCGCCCGTGCGATTTCGAGCGCGTAGAACGACGGCACTCGCGGACGGCCTTGTGCAAGGTCCATGCTCGGGTACGAGGCAACGAATCGCGTACCGGCGCTTGCAGCCGCGGTGCGCAGCAGCAGTCGTTCTTCGGCAACTTTGTGCGAGCGTGTTGCGAGTGCCGCGGAAATTGGAGTTCGCAGTTCATCGAGCAGCAGCGGGTCCTCCGCTGCACGGCGTGGAAACAGTCCCTCTGCGAGTCCCGGCAGGTACACGACCTCGAAGGTCCGGCCCCGCCCTTCCTCGATCGCGCCAACGAAGACGCGGCCATAGCGGCGATGCGGCGGTTCGCGCCGGAGAAACCGCAGACGGTCGGCCAGGACGGTCTGCACCTCTTCGAGTTCCACCGGCCCGATTTCGGCCATCGGCCGCAATTCATTCAGCGCGGCCAGTATGGGCTCGGGATCGACCAGCGCTCTCGCCGCCAGTTGCGAAAGGGCGCGCAGCCATTCGCCCCAATCGGCGGCGCGAGGCAGCGCATGCAGATCCTCGATCAGGGGGAGCGCGAATCGTTCCAGATGGCCCAGCCGTTCGAGTTCCCGTTCGATGCGCTCGCGGGTGGAGCGCTCCTCATCGGTGAGTGATTCGAGCTGAATTCGAAACTCGTTTTCGAGTCCGCGCAGACGCCGCGCCCAGCGCTCGTAGCCGCCGATGACAGCGGCATCCACCAGCAGTTTCTCCCACGCAAGCGGAGTCGCAACGACGGTCGCATCGGGGATTGGAGAAGGCTCGCGAGCCGCTGCAGCACCCGCGGTCGCGAGCATCTCGTCGTCGGGTGCGGCGTACGGAACCTCGCGGCGAGGCGGTGCCCCGGCGGCATCGAGCGGCGGCACTTGTCCCAGCGAGAGATACTCGGCGAACCGCGACGCCGAGCAGCCTTCGCCCGCACAGGCGAGCAGTGCGAGAAACGCGCGGCCCGCCGGATCGGGCCTCGCAGTGCCTCGACTGAAGTACGACGGAACGCCTGCACGGCGCAAAGCCTCTTCGATCAGCGGCTGGTAGCGATCGGGGTCGCGCAGCAGGATCGCAACGCGATCGAACGCTATGCCGTCACGCAAAATCCGGCGCGCGATTTCCACTGCCTCCAGCGCTTCGCCGGGCGCGGAGAACAGATCGACTGTCGAATCGTAATCGGACCTCGGCGGTGGTTCGGCTGAGAACAGATTTGTACGCAGACGGCACAACGCGGAGTCGTGCGAGTCGATGATCAGGCGTGGCGCTTTCCCGAGGATCCTGGCGAACTCCGACAGTCGATCCGCATCCGCGCTCAACACGGTGGCACACACGGCAGGCGCCTTCGTGGCGAGTGCCTCGACAAACTCCGCGTGGGCTCGCGACGGCAGCGGAACATCGAGCAACAGAAGAGGCGATCCGGCACGCACCTCCGCGGTCGCAATCTCGAGCATTGACGCCAAATCCGCGAGCCTCTGCCGGTCGAGTTCCCGTTCATACGCGTCCAGCAGCAGAGCGATGTCGCCGACGGCCCGCGCACCGGATAACGATGCCGCATTGATGCGCGTCAGACGAAGGTCATTCAGGGTGGACGCCAGAGCCGCCGCAAATCCAGGACACTTGGCCACCGGCCCGAAGTACGCGAGCCGGCCATGCCGGAACGCCTCGTGCGTGACGCGAGCGGCGATCGCTTCCATCGCCAGGCGCGTGGCGGGTGCTACGCCACGCTCCACCAGCCGGGGCGTGGCCATCGCCGACGCCAGTTGCACCAGCGTGTATCGATGAACGCCGAACGACCCCGGCCCGGCCAACGCACGCACAAACTCGTCGCCTGCGGCGCGCGTCGCCGCGACCACCAGAATTTCTTCGGTCCCCAACCGCGGAGTGATCCACTCGATGGCGCCGGACGTGGCGAGTGCGGCACTGAGCGAATCGATCAGCGTGTTACTTGTACTCAATCTTCGTCTCCGTGCCAAACCGGCGATAGTTCGCGTAGCGGATCACCAATCGGACCCGCTGCGGTCCCGTGCGAAAGTACAGCGTATCGTCGCCATAAGTGGTCACCGGAAACCAGAACTTCCCATCCATTTTCTCGCGGACCGTCGTGAAGCGAGGAAACAGATTCTCCTCTTTTGTCGTGCGAATTTGCGGCACCGCCTGCCCTTCCAGACGAATGACCGAGTAGTCCCGTTTGTCCACCCACAACGTGCCGTCGAACAGCCGCTGGCCGCTCAGAATCTGACGCGGCCGGATCTCGAGCAGCCAGCAATCGATGCCGTCTACTGTGTCTTCTCCGCGAAACTTACTTTCGTACAGAAACGCGTTATCGCGAGTGACCAGCATCGGTTGTACTTCGCGGATATCGCGGAAATCCTCATCCGTCAATTTCAGACGCCGCAACGAATTCGAGGGCTTGCCGACCACTTCCTCACTGCGCTCGCCGGATGGCGAAAACACGACATCGCGAACCTCGCGGTACTCACCCGAGTAGTCGTCCAGCACTACCGTCCGGCGGTACATATACTGATTCCGCGCGGCCTCGTTATCGGTCTCGCGCGCGGCCACGAGTTTGATCAGATTCGGCGGGGGATCACCGGCTCGCGCGAGTCCGGATGCTAATATGACTCCGAGGATGCAGAGGGATGCACGCGCGTACCGCACCACGTTGCTGACGATCTGGGCGCTGCTGTTAGCGTTCGCGGCCATCTACTCTATCCAACAGAATATCCCGGCTCGCATCGTTGTCCCATTCGTGGCCGCCGCTCTGGTGGAAATCGCGTTCTATCTTGCGCCGGGATTTGCCGCCACCCGCACCGCCATTGAATCCGTGGAACCGCCGGCGTTCCGGGCTCTGGTGATCGAAGCAACCGCACTGATTCCGTACCTGATTTACTCGCTCGGCACCGGCACGTTCCATTGGCGCAGTCTTACGATGCTCGCTGTTATCACGTCCGCCGCGGCGGTGTGGTACGTCCTGAACACAGAACAACATTTGTATGCCGATCTGTTGTTTCTCGCGCTCTTCGCCGCGGTGGTGCTGCTGAAAGTATTTCCGCGGATCTACGTTGAACTGGCGTCAAAAGCGCCCGCCGCGATACTCGGCCAACTGATGTGGATCCGGCTGTGCATCCTGGCCGTGCTCTCCATTCGCACGATGGGCGGCATCGGCTTCGGGTTTCTCCCCACGCGCAAGGACTGGAGGATCGGCATTCAACAATTCCTCCTGTTTGGGCCGGTAGCGGTGGTGATCGGGATGGCGATCGGGTTCGCGCGGCCACACCTGGCGTTCACGGTCTGGTGGAAAGGCGTGCTGCTGGTCATCGGGACTTTCGCCGGATTCCTATGGGTGGTGGGGCTGATGGAGGAGTTCTTCGTACGCGGCATGCTGCAGCAGTTGCTGACGCGACGATTCAAGAGCACCGTCGCGGGACTCATCCTCGCGTCGGTCATTTTCGGCCTCGCCCATCTTCCGTTCCGACAATTCCCCAACTGGCGATTCGCCATCATGGCGGGGATCGCGGGTGTCTTCTACGGCCTGGCGTACATCCGCGCAGGCAGCGTGCGTGCGGCCATGGTGACGCACGCACTGGTGGTAACCACGTGGAGGGTTTTCTTTGCCTGATTCGCGACGTCGCATCGCCGGCCTTGTTTCGCTGGTGATCCTGTACCTCGTCATCGTGTACCTGATTCCAGCGCCGGCCGGAGTGCAGCCGGCGGGGTGGCGTCTTACCGGCCTGTTTCTCGCCACCATAGCGGGCTTGGTGATGCAGCCGATCCCCGGAGGCGCGCTGGTGCTGATGGCCGTCACACTGTCGGCGCTGATTGGCGGCTTGACCATTCAGCAGGCGCTGGCAGGATATGCCGATTCAACGGTCTGGCTGGTGATGGCGGCGTTCTTCATCTCGCGAGCGCTGCTGAACACGGGACTCGCGCGCCGCATTGCGCTTTTCTTTGTCCGGCTGTTTGGGAAGAGTTCGCTCGGCGTCAGCTATGCGCTCTCGATTTCCGACATGGTGCTTGCGACCATTATTCCGTCGAACGGCGCAAGGTCGGGCGGAGTGATTCTCCCCATCGCGCGGTCGATCGCGGAACTGTACGGGTCGTCGCCGGGCGCCACCGCGGGGCTTCTGGGCTCATTCCTGTTCACGGCGGTCTACCAGGGCATCTGCGTTAGCGCGGCGATGTTCTTCACGGGGCAGGCGAGCAATCCTCTCGCGGCGCGGATGGCAGGAGAGATGGGGTACACCATCACGTGGAGCAGCTGGTTCGTCGCGGGCATCGTGCCGGGTCTGTGCTCCATGCTGGTGGCGCCGTGGATCGCGATGAAGATCAATCCGCCGGAGGTGCGCCACACGCCCAAAGCCGCTCAATTCGCGAAAGACGAACTCGCGCGGATGGGCCGGCTCAGTGTCAACGAGCGAATCCTGGCGATGGTCTTCGTCCTGGTGTGCGGCACGTGGGTGACGTCGTCATGGCACGGGCTCGACATCACGGTCACGGCATTACTCGGGGCGTTGGCGCTTCTGCTGACGGGCGTCATCACGTGGGATGACGTGAAGCGGGAGCAGTCGGCCTGGGATATCTTCATCTGGTACGGCGGACTGCTGCGGCTGGGGAAGGCGTTGAACGACGCGGGCGTAACGACGGCATTCGCAAAAGCCGTTGGCGCGATGTTCAGCGGATCGGGTTGGATCGCGCTGTTTATCGTGGCCCTGCTGATCTACTTCTACGCACATTACGCGTTTGCCAGCATTACCGCGCACATACTCGCGATGTTCCCGCCGTTTGCCGCCGTGTTACTGGCCAAGAGCGCACCACCCGGTCTCGTGATGTTCGCCTTCGCGTGCTTTGCGAACCTATCGGCCGGATTGACGAATTACGGGACTACACCCTCGCCAATGTTCTTCGCGCACGGCTATGTTAGTTTGCGCCGCTGGTGGCAGGTAGGGTTTGCAGTATCGCTGGCGAATATCGCTATATGGTCGACCATCGGATTCGGCTGGTGGAAGTTAGTCGGCTTCTGGTAGTACGCCGGAAGCCAGACGCCGCGCGCGATTGAACGCGAGTTTGCCTTGCCACTCCTGCCACAAGGTGGAAACGCCCACCCAATAGTAAGCGGTGACAAAGAGCACTAAGAACGGAATCGCGAAGAAGTTGTAAGTGTCGATCGCGAATCCCACCATGGCCACGAAGTAAGTGCCTACCGCGAGTTCGGCATAGGGCAACCAACCGCTGCGACGCCGGTACTGTACGCATTGAAGGGGCATCCCGTTCGTTCCCACCGCCGACTTAGGTGTGCGCACAAACTCGGTTTTGTATCCGAACAACGCTTCCAGTACGGCGCGCGCATTGATAATCGTAAGTCCGATTCCGGCCGCCATCAACGCCGGCAGAAACACGAGACAGCGCTTCCACTCTTTCGGGTGTAACTCGCGATAGGCAAAAATATAGAACGCCGAAATCGACCAGAACGATGCGACGATCAACGGCAGATCGAGCATCACCATCTGGAAAATGCCCATGTAGAACCGGACCACCATCACCGGAATCATGAGCGCCGTCACAATAATCATCAGCGGGTACGATATGTTCGGCGTCAGGTGCATGAAGGCTTCCACTTTCACGCGCCATGGCAACTTCGACTTTAACACCGATGGCAGAATCTTCATCGCCACCTGCGTCAGACCCTTCGCCCAACGCGATTGCTGCACCTGGAAACCATAGGTCTCCACGGGCAGTTCCGATGGGCACTCGATCCACGGCAGATACACAAACTGCCAGCCCTTCAGTTGTGCGCGATAACTCAAATCCGAATCTTCGGTGAGCGTGTCGTGCTGCCAACCGCCCGCGTCCGCGATCATCGATTTCCGCAGAATGCCTGCTGTCCCGTTGAAGTTGAAGAACAGATGCCCGCCATAGCGTGCAACATGCTCCAGCACGAAATGGCCGTCCAGCAGCATCGCCTGGACTTCAGTCAGCAGATTCGAATGCCGGTTCAGATACGTCCAACGCGTCTGCACCACGCCGACTTTCGGATCGGCGAACCAGTGGACCGTGTTCATCAGGAAGTCGCGCGGCGGGACAAAGTCGGCATCGAACACAGCGACGAACTCGCCGGTCGCCGTTTCCAGTCCCTCTTGCAATGCGCCGGCCTTGAAGCCGTGCCGGTTGGTTCGATGGTGATACTCGATCGGAACGCCCGCGGCGCGGTACTCGTTCACCAGCCGCTCAGTGAATGTATGGGTCTCGTCGGTGGAGTCGTCCAGAACCTGAATCTGCAGAAGATGCAGGGGATACTCCATTTTGCTGATCTCTTCAATCAGCCGCTCCACAACGTTACGTTCGTTATAAATGGGAAGCTGAATGGTAACGGGTGGAAGTTCGGCGAAGCGCTGCGGCGGTTCCTTGGGGATTTTCTCTTTGACTTTTAGATACTCGCGAATCATCTCGAACCGGTGTATGCCATAGACAGACAGGATGATCAACGTTGCGAAATAGGGAATTAGCAGCGACCAGTCGAACCAGTCCAGATGGTGTATGCCTGCAAACGTATTGTCGAACAGCGTATCGAACACACTGCCGCCCGGAGCGAGTAAGAATGCGAATGAACCTGTTACCATAGGCTACTCTCAAATCAACGGCACGATGATCGCCAGCCCTGCAGCATGGAAAATAAAGACATTCGGACTCGTGCTGTGTTTCTTTCTGATCGAAGCATCGATGGTACGGCTGCGAACCCTCTCGGACTTGCGCCTCCACATCGTAGAGACCATTGCGACACTGCTATTGACGTCCCTATTCTACCTTCTTTCGGCCTGGCTGCTCCTTAAAGTTTCTCAAGATAGTAGCAGACTCCGGCTGCGCTGGATCGTTCTGGCAGCAATACTCTTCCGAGCGACGGCTTTTCTGTCATCTCCGGCGCTAACTGATGATTTATATCGCTATCGTTGGGAAGGAAAATTGCAAAGCGCTGGCTTTAATCCATACCTCACGCGACCCGACGATCCACGTCTCGCCCCTCTTCGCGATTCCCTGTACCCCGCCATCGTGGGCAAAGAGTTTACGGCTGTGTACGGCCCCTCACTCGAATTGGAAGAGCGCGCATGGTACGGCGTCGTTTCCAGGCTCTCACCGGATGCCGCTACGCAACTGTTCTGGTTCAAAGCGGTGCCCGCCGCCGCCGACCTCGGCATCATCGCCGTGTTGATCGCCCTGCTGCGCGTCCGCGGGCTGCCGCCGGAGCGGGTTCTCATCTATGCCTGGTGTCCGCTGCCGGTGCTCGAGTTCTGGGCGTCCGGGCACCATGACGCGATCGTGCTGCTGCTGTTGATGCTCGCCATTCTGTGGTCCGCACGCGGGAGGGAGGCCCTCGCCGGCACCGCTCTTTCGCTTGCGGCACTGGCGAAGTTCTGGCCGGCGCTCCTGTTCCCCGTCTTTACCGGGTTCCGGTTGCGCCGCATCGCCACGGCATTCGCGATTCTAGCCTGCGCGACGATCGCTGTCTCGTGGCCATATTGGGGTAACGTTACAGATAACGTCCGTTTCGCTACCGGATTCCTGGGCGGGTGGCGCAACAACGACAGCCTGCATGCGATCATCGCTGCCCTAACGCCCGATCCCTACATCGCGAAGTACGTGACCATGGCCCTGACCGGCGCCGCGGCGGTAATTATTGCCGCTCTCCGATGGCAGGTGGAGGCCCGTGTGTTGGGAGTTATCGTCGCGATTCTGGCGTTATCGGCGAATGTCCACCCATGGTATCTGACGTGGATAATTCCGCTACTCACGCTTTATCCGATTCCCGCGCTGCTGTTGTGGACAGCGTTGATGCCGCTCGCCTATTCGGTGCTGATCGATTGGTCGATACTCGGCGTGTGGAATGGCGAAACACCGATGCGGTGGTTGATCTACGGGCCGGTAGCAGTCATGCTATTGGCCAGTGCGATCCTGCGCCGGCGTCAGACTGTGATCCAACCGTCCACGATGTTCACGATGCGGTGGCCGTAGGAGGCATTCGATTCCGAGTGCGTCACCTGAATGATGGTAGTGCCCTCGTCGTTCAGCCGCTTGAACACTTCCATGATCTCTTTGGCCTGGCTCGAATGGAGATTACCCGTAGGCTCGTCCGCGAGGATTACTTTCGGATTGGCAATGATCGCGCGGGCAATGGCGACTAACTGCTGTTGCCCGCCCGATAACTGATTCGGGAACAGATCCTTCTTACCCACCATCTGGAATTTGTCGAGTGCGTCGCAAACGATCCCGTCGCGCTCGTTCTTCTTCACGTTGCGGTAAGACAGCGGGATTTCCAGGTTCTCGTACACGGTCAGCGAATCCAGCAAATGATAACTCTGGAAGACGAAGCCGAAGTTCTTCTTGTATAACTCGGCGCGATCTTTCTTGTTCAACTTATGGATCGGGTGATCCATCAGGTAATACTCGCCCGTCCAGACACTGTCGTGCATGCCGAGAACGTGCAGTAGCGTCGACTTGCCCGCTCCCGACGGACCCATGATGGAGATGAAGTCGCCCTCTTTGATATCCAGGTTGATGCGGCGCAGAACGAAGGTTTTCGTCGGGCCGTGCTCGAAGTACTTCTCGACGTTCCGGAGACTGATCATAGGGGTCAAGACGTAAGGATAGCGCGAATGTGTGACAAAGGGCCCCAACGGATGGGGCCCGTGCCTCTACGTCAGGTTTTCTTCAGCGGCTTCAACGTCTTTTCGATCTTGTCGTTGAGCGCCTTGACGTCTTTGCTTTCCGGAACGCCTTTGAGGGCATCCCGGGCCTCTTCGGCGATCATCCGCATCTTCTCCGGTTCATCGAGCTTCTTCTGCCCGAACAGTTGCGCATGATCGTGCAGGACCTCCGCCATCGCCAGCACGAATGTCGCCCGCGGCACTTTGACGTCGCCGGCCTTGAAGAGACTGGCGGCCTTGGACGAGTCGTCCCCCGCGCCGGCTGCCCGCGAGACCTCGAGGATCATCGCACGCGAGAGTTCGGCCCGCTGCATGCCGTCGAGTTCCGGTTGTTGCGGCGCGATCCCCTTGACTACCTTCATCATCGCCGGGGGAATTGCCTGGCTTCCAGAAGGAAATGGGAACGCAAGCGCGATTTCCGCGTCTTTGTTGCTCTGCTCGAAGTCGCGATATCGCTCAGTCAGTTGAAGCGCAATGCCGCGAGCGAACCGGCGGTAGTCGGAACTCTGCCGGCGGAAGAACGAGGGATCGGTCCGGTTCGCTCGAGCGCCCGTCTCGAAGTTGTCCGCCATCTCCATATAGCCATGGCCCAATCCGGCCAACACCACCAGAGACCAGGGCTGCGCCTGGGCGGCAAAGTCCGCGCTCTTCAACGCACGTTCCAGATTGTCTTCGGTTTTCAAAAAGTCGCCGGCGGAGAATGTCTGCCTCGCCGATCCAAAGTAGAAGGCCGGGGTTCCCGGTTGCGGTCCACTAGGACCGCTCGAGCATGAGGTGCAGACAAACGCAATGAAGAGTGTGGAAATTATGCAGACGGTTGTGTTGGAGCGCATAGGCGTTCCCTCCCGCCGGTATTCGTATCACAGTGACAGCTCCGGCGCAACCCTGTCACTAGCCGGCGACTAACGATCAGAAGACGCGCACCGGGCTTACTTGTCCCAGAAACGACGACATTGGACTTACTAACGCGTCCGCCACCACAACGTTCTCATTCCGGGGTAAGTCCGACACGACATAGGCCATAAACTTACCGGCATCGAACGCGGCCACCTGATACTGATCCACGCTGGTGGCACGAATCCGGCCGCTCTGATTCGCCGCCGGTAACTCGTTCACCGACTCGCCTTGCTTGCGAATCGTCGCGATTACAGAAATTAGCGCTAACCGGTCGCGGAATATCAGGTGCACATACTCGCGGCCACCCGATGTGCACCGGTGAGCCTGTTCCAGGCGATAGGCCGCGGGAACCTTGTCGCGCACGATTGGGATCAGATCCTTGAACTGCGGACCCATATCGCTCACCATCTGTTCCCGCGACGGCGGATTTTTCGAATAATCGCGGAACACGGCGCAGTGGATGTGATCCGTCATGGCCGTGTACACCACCGCCGCCACCCGAGCCTTCAGCGCATTCACATACCGGTCCGCCGTCACGGCTGGCCCCGTTGTCCCGGACCAGTTCTGATACACCGTCCAACTTAGCCCGAACGCGACCGCGATCATCGCCGCTGCTGCCAGGGGGGCCCACTGCCGCGTGGCCCGGGACGGAGCGCGGCCGTCCCGCAGGCTCGCCACGATCCGGGTACGAAACTCGGGTGAGATTTCGTTGGACTTCACCGCAGTATGTACGCGAGCCTTCAACAGCCGGATCGTGTTCAACTCGACGGCGCATTCGGCACACTCCTCCACGTGCCGGCCGATGTCTTCCATGGTCGCGGCATCCAATTCGGAGTCCGCAAATGCGTCCAGATGCATTCGCGCGGCCTGACAGGCGGTTGTCTGTTTCACGATCGTCCTCCTTCCATTGCCCGTGTGCCGATGCCCCAAGCTTTCGCGATGTCTGCCAGTTCAGTCCGCAGCGCTGCCCGCCCGCGGCTCAAACGCGACATCACCGTCCCGACCGGTACGCCAATGATTTCCGCCGCCTCCTTGTACGAAAACTCCTCCACGTCCACTAACAGCACAACCTCACGGAAATTTTGCGGAATGCGGTCCAGAGCGGAGAGGATTGAGCCATCCGTCAAGCGGTCCGGCAGCACGGGGGCCGCCGCAATCTGATCCTGCCGGTCGTCTTCCGAATCGCCGAACAAGCGGAACCGGAATGATTTCCTGCGTTGATGCCGGACCACATTGAACAGGATTCCGAACAGCCACGCGCGCATGTTCGTGCCGTGGGTGAACCGATCCATCGACCGCAGCGCTTGCACGCACGTTTCCTGGACTGCATCTTCGGCGCGGCTCCGGTCGCCGGACAGATGGATCGCGGTTCGCAGCAGATCGTTCAGGTGCGGCAGCGCCGCTCGTTCAAACTCTTCGACGTTCTCTCGACGGTCCACGGCAGCCTTCGCTTCCCGAGCCGCCGGCCACGTCCAGAACGCCTGGTGCACCACGCTTCGATTCTGCATTCCTATCAAGAAATCCAAAACCAGCGCGATTTATTCCGTACTGCCCGGCTCTCACCTATGCTGCCACATCGAGAACGTCCAGCGTTTCACTAACTTCCTATATATCGTGAGTACAGGCTGCGGGCTACCCCGACGTCAGTCGTCCCTTTGATGATCGCCCGCCCGTCGGCGAAAACCGTTAACTCGTAACTCTCAATCGACGCTCGCAGTGCAAACTCATTCCTCCGCACGCCCGCAATTGGCTCCAGTTGCCGCGCCAGTTCCACCAGGTCCACCGGCCGCGACCGCTCGTGAATCTGCACGGCATTGCGCCCGCACAGGCTGACCGGCGCCCGCCTCCGGCCTTCGAGATACGGAAACTGCCGCTGCCCGCAACACGGACAATCGGGATCCTTCGACGGCGCTTCCGGTTGCCGCACCCGATCCTGCCAGATATCGATGGTCGTAATCCGGCCTGTCACCTCGTCCGCGTGTCCCGACAGAATCTTGAGAGCGGAGGCCGCCTGCAGGGCCCCGATGGCCGCCGTCAATGGACCCAGCACTCCGGCTGTTTCGCACGTAGGCTGCACGCCGGCGGGAGGATCCGGGTACACGCAGCGGAAGCAAGCTGTCCGGCCCGGGATTACCGCCATCTTGAGCCCATAACTGCCCACCGCCGCGCCGTAGATCCACGGCACTCCCCGGCTCACGGCAAAATCATTCAGCAGGTATCGTGTTTCGAAGTTATCGGTGCCATCGAGGATCAGGTCCACATCGCCCAGCAGATCTTCTGCATTCGCGGGCGTCAGATCCGCCACCGCTGCTTCGCACATCACTTCCGAATTCACCGCCGCGATTCTTCGTTCCGCGGCCACCGCTTTTGGCAGTCCTTCGGCCGCAGCGGATTCGTCGAACAGCAGCTGCCGCTGCAGGTTGCTCAACTCGATGTAATCGCGATCGATAATCCGGATGAACCCAACTCCCGCGCGAGCCAGCAACTCGGCGTGCACGCTGCCCAGCGCTCCGCAACCGGCGATCGCCACCCGCGAGCTTGTGATGCGGCGCTGGCCCTCTTCTCCGATGCCCGAGAAACGTTCCTGCCGCGAATACCGGACCGCTGCCGAATTGTCCATACATTCGAGATGGTAACAGCCGGTGCGCTATTATTTGGTAAGTGCGCCTTCGCCGAGGCCCCTGCCCGCGAATGTTGTTGGCCGCGTTGCTTCTGTCGTTCGGCGCAGCGGCGATGCCCGCCATCGATTCTCTCGAAGGCAGACCCGTCTCAACCATTCAGTTCGATCCACCCGATCAACCGCTGCCCGGGCCTGAACTCGCGCGGCGGATCGGCATCAAACCCGGCGATCCATACCGGGCGGCACAAGTGCGAGCCGCAATCCAGGGGCTCTATTCAACCGGCAGGTATACCGATATCCAGGTGGACGCGTCGGTGGACGACAGCGGCGTTGCGTTGATTTTCATTACCACGAAGGCATACTTCGTCGGGCGTGTCTCGGCCGGGGGCGCGCCGGATCCGCCGAATCCCGGCCAGTTGGTGACCGCCACGAAACTCCAACTCGGCACCCAGTTTGCGCCGAATGACATCCGTCAGGCCATCCAAAATATTCAGACCCGGCTCCGCGCCAACGGCCTCTACAATGCCACCGTGCAGGCGGAAACCACACGCGATCTCGATATTCAGCAGGTCAACATCGGCTTTGCGATCGATGCCGGCGATCGTGCGAAATTCGACGGTGTGGTGGTGGAGGGCGCGCCGAAAGGAACCGCCGAGGCTGTCACCCGCGCCACCGGATGGCGCCGTACATTTGGGCTGTTCGGCTGGCGGCCATTGACGGAGAACCGGTTGCAGTCCGGCATCCAGAACGTCCGCGAGTTCTACCAGAAACGCGACCGCCTGTTGGCGCACGTCACGTTGTCGCGATTGGAATACGATCTGGACCAGAACACCATCAGGCCTAAACTAATCATCGACGCCGGCCCGATTGTGAAGGTCCGCACCACCGGCACCAAGCTGTCCAAAGGCAAGCTGAAACAACTCCTGCCGATCTACCAGGAAAGATCGGTCGACCGCAGTCTCCTGATGGAGGGCCGCCGCAATCTCATCGAGTATTTTCAATCCCAGGGCTACTTCGATGCCGGCGTCGAATTCGAATACGAGCCTGTCGAGAACGGCGTGCAAACCATCGAGTACACCATCGACCGCCAGACACGTCACAAGCTCGTGAGCATCCGCATCGAGGGCAATCGCTACTTCGATCGGAACACCATTCGCGAGCGGATCTACATGGCGCCGGCGAGTCTTCTGCGATACCGCCACGGGCGTTATAGCCAGCAGTATCTCGATCGCGACATCAATTCGATCGAAGACCTGTACCGCTCCAACGGATTTCGCGACGTGAAGGTAACATCCGGGATTGAAGACAACTACCAGGGCCATTCGAATGAGTTGGCAGTCACGCTGCACATCTCGGAAGGCGAGCAGTGGCTGGTGTCGAATCTCGAGATCACGGGCGCGGCCCCGGCGGACCTGGCGCGGTTGCTGCCGGTGGTGCATTCCACCGCGGGCCAGCCGTTTAGCGAATTCAACATTGCCACCGACCGCGATGCCATCTTGTCGTACTACTACAACAACGGTTTTCCCGATGCGACCTTCGACTGGAGCCGGTCTCCCGACGCCGAGGATCGACGTGTGAACGTGAAGTACATCGTGACGCCCGGCAGGCGCCAGTTTGTGCGCCGCGTGTTGGTGAACGGACTCAAGACAACCGATCCGCAGTTGGTCATGCAGCGGATCGATTTCGGAGCAGGGGATCCGCTGTCGCAGGTGCGAATCGCCGATGCGCAGCGCCGTCTCTATGATCTCGGCATCTTCGCCAAGGTGCAGACGGCGATTCAAAATCCCGAGGGGAATGAAGACAGCAAGTACGTCCTCTACCAGGTGGAAGAGGCGCGCCGGTATTCGATGAACATCGGTTTTGGGGCAGAGGTGGCGCGGATCGGGGGCGGCGTTACCACGTTCGATGCGCCGGCGGGTGCCACTGGATTTGCCCCGCGCCTCTCGTTCGGTGCTAGCCGCCTGAACTTCCTGGGGCTCGGTCATACAGTGAGCTTTCAGTCGCGGGTCTCGACGCTGCAGCGCCGCGGCATCGTCTCTTACTATGCGCCGCAGTTTCGGGGCAGCGATCGACTGAATCTGACTTTTACGACGCTCTTCGACGATTCCCACGATGTTCGTACTTTCTCCGACCGCCGCCTGGAAGGTTCAGTGCAACTTGGGCAGCGGCTGACACGCGCCAACACGATCCAGTATCGCTTCACGTACCGCGATGTCTTCGTCGATCCGGACTCGGTCAAGATCAATCCGCAACTCATCCCGCTGCTCTCGCAATCGGTTCGCGTCGGATACGTGTCCACCACCTTCATCCAGGACCGTCGTGACGATCCCACGGATGCGCATCGCGGACTCTACCAGACCATCGATCTCGCGCTGGCCAGCAAGACGTTTGGCTCCCAAACATCGTTTACGCGATTGGTGCTGCGCAACGCGACGTATCACCGGATCAGCCGTGACCTGATTTTCGCGCGCAGTGTCAATTTCGGTCTGATTGACCGTATCGGCGGACTCGCCGACATTCCGCTGCCAGAGCGCTTCTTCTCAGGCGGCGCGTCGTCCCATCGCGGCTTCCCAGACAATCAGGCCGGGCAGCGCGATTCCATCACCGGATTCCCGCTGGGCGGCAAAGCGGTGTTCATGAACTCGTTCGAGCTCCGATTCCCTCTCATTGGAGACAATGTGGGCGGAGTGCTGTTTCACGATGCCGGCAACGTCTACTCGAGCGTGAGCGATATCAGCTTCCGCTATCACCAGCGCGATCTGAACGACTTCAATTACATGGTGCAGGCGGTCGGGTTCGGCATCCGGTACCGCACGCCGATCGGCCCCATTCGCGCCGATTTTGCCTTCGCACCGAACTCGCCGCGCTTCGTCGGATTCAAGGGGAACCGCGATGAGTTGTTCACCTGCTCGGCGCCGGGCAGCACCACTCCGTGTGAATCGGTCCGCCAGCGCATCAACATGTTCCAATTCCATTTCTCATTGGGGCAGGCCTTCTGATGCGCACTGCGATCCTGCTGCTGATCACCGCGGCTATGCTCTCCGGAAAGATTGTGGATCGCATTGCGGCCAGCATCGGCTATGAAGTGATCACCGATACGCAGGTGGAGCGCGAGTTACGAGTTACGGCCTTCTTCGAGGGCACCGAACCCGACTATACTCCGACGAACAAGCGCAAGGTCCTGGATCGCATGATCGATCAGGCCCTGGTGCGCCGGGAAATCGAGTTCACGCGTTTTCAGCAGCCGCCGGTGTCCGAAACCAAGCCGTTGCTGGCGCAACTGCTGTCGCAGTACGGAGGGGAGGCGGGCTTTCAGAGAGCGCTCGAGAAGTATGACATTACCCAGGAAGACGTCCTGGAGCGTCTCCGCTGGCAGTTGATGATGCTGCAGTTCATCGAGTACCGATTCCAGCCCTCGGTGCAGGTGACCAACTCCGAGGTCCGACAGGAGTATCGCCGTCAGTCCGCGGCGTGGCGGCAGAAGAATACCAACGAGCCGCCGCCGCTCGAGGACATTCGATCTGAGTTGGAGAAGATCGTGCGGCAGCGTCTCACCGACTCGGCGCTCGACCGCTGGCTGGGCGAGGTTCGCACGCAAAACACGATACTGTATCGCGAGGGCTACCAATGAGCAGGCGTGCCAGGAAATGGCTCCTGATCGGGTTGACGGCAGTCGTCGCGCTGGTGCTGATCACTGGGATCGCGGCGGTGCTGCTGCGGAGCCAGTGGTTTCACGATGCTGTGCGCGATCGCATCGTCGCCGAAACCGAGAAGGCCACTGGAGGCCGCGCCGAAATCGGCCGCTTCGATTTCGATTGGTCGACGATGGAGGCGCGAGTGGCACCATTCACGCTTCACGGCAAAGAGAAACCAGGCGAGCCCGTGTTTCTTCAGACGGACGGGATTCGCGTAAAACTGCGGGTGATCTCCGCGCTGCGGAAGGACGTCAATATCGCGGCGCTGGTGGTGGAGCGGCCGCGCCTTCACATCATCGAGTACGCCGACGGCACCAACAACATTCCCGCTCCCAAGACTCGCACCGGGGGCACTCATCTGGTGGATCGTCTTTTCAAAATCGCGATCCGCCATTTCGAAATGCGCAACGGACTGGCCGAAATCCGCAATGAGAAGGTGCCGTTCGACATTCGAGGCGACGATCTGGCGGCCGTGCTTGATTACGACCGCACAGGTCCGTTGTATCGCGGGCACGTGTCGTCGCGGCAGTTGCACATCAAAGCCCCGAATGTGAATCCGCTCGCGTTCGATTTCGATACCGATCTCACCGTCGATCGGAACCAACTCGCGTTTACGAACACTTCGGCCATCGCGGGCCGCACCAAGGTGCAGGCGTCCGGATCGATGAACACGCGCGGCACTCCGGAGGTGAACTTCCGCTTCGAGGCCGCTATGCCGGTGGCGGAACTCCGGAAAGCCGTGAAGGTGCCGGTGGAATCGGTAGGCGAAGTCTCCGCGCGGGGAACGGGCGTGTTGAATTGGAAGAACGGATTTGACTACCGGTTAGACGGACACTTCACAGGACGCGGACTGGCCTATCGCGACAGCAGGGTTCATGTGGCCGGCGTGTCGTCCAACGGCGAATTCCATCTGGCTCCCGGAGCCTTGACCGTACCTCGCCTCACGGCCACCACACTCGGCGGCACGTTCGAAGGCCGCCTGGATCTGACGAAAAGTTTCGAGAAACTGCACATCGAAGGATCGGCGCGCGGCCTCGGATTGAATGAGCTGACGCGCGTCGCCCAGCGTCCGGAGATCGCCTGGAGCGGAACTGCATCGGGCCCGATCCGCATCGACGGGATCGTGGGATCGAAGGGTGGCCGCGATTTCACCGTGCAGGCGAACATGAATATCGAGCCGGCACAGGGCGGCATTCCGATTCAGGGCAATGTGGATTTGATTCTGGACCAGAAAGCGCATTCGCTACGGCTTGGGCAATCTGAGATCTCCACACCGTCGTCTCGAGTGCAAGTATCGGGAACGCCGGGTGAGTCGATGCGCGTGTCGCTCGAAACCAAGAACCTCGACGAACTGCTGCCCGCGATGGCGATGTTGGGTCCCGATGCGCCGAAGGAGTTCCCTCTGAAATTGGCAGGTCCGGCGAAGGCGGATATCGAGGTGCGCGGCGCGGTGCAGAATCCGATCATCGCCGGTCGCGTCCAACTCGGGCGTTTCGAAGCGCAAGGCCGAACATTCGACAACCTGAGCGCGGACGTGAGCGTCTCGCAGAACGAACTGGTTGCTCGAAATGTGAATGTCGCACAAGGTGCGATGCGCGTATCGGGAAGCGGCCGCGTGCAGTTGCAGAACTGGAGAGTGGCCGATGCCAGCGCCGTAACTGCCGCGCTGAAACTGTCGGGCGGCGACGTTCAGCACCTGCTGGCACAAGCCGGCCGGAAGGAACAGGTGGGCGGCATGTTGAGCGCCACCGCGGATGTTAGCGGCACCTACGGGACTCCGAATGCATCCGTGCGCTTCACCGTGGACAACCCATCTGGTTACGGCGAACGCTTCGGTCAACTGCGCGGTGAAGGCCGCATTACCGGCCAGGACATGATTCTCAACAGCGGCGAACTTCGCGCCGGCCACGGGGGTGCCAAGTTCAGTGGAGCCTACCATCGCACCGGCTCTGACTGGAAAACCGGTAGCATCAGATTCGAAATCTCGGGCTCGGGACTATCACTCGACCAGTTCAAACGCATTCGCGACTATGACACGGATATGGCGGCGAGTCTCTCGCTCAACGCCACCGGCACAGCGCACACGAACAACGGAGTTTTCGATCTGGATGCTCTCGACAGCCGGCTAGAACTGGCCGGGATCACGCGAGGCGCCGCACCAGTCGGCAATCTCACTGCGACGGCGAAGACTCGCGGTGATGTTCTGGAGGCCGAAGTCCACGGCGCACTGCGGGGAAGCAATGTGCAGGGCTCCGGACAATGGAAGCTCGAGGGTGATTATCCGGGCCGAGGGCAGATCCGCTTTACGCCCGTTACTTTCGCGGCGCTGCATGAACTCGCCATCAAGGGTGCCGTCGGTCGTGAACTCCCATTCGTGGGCACCATCGACGGCGGAGCCGTGATCACGGGTCCGTTGAAGAAGCCGAAAGAACTCCGCGCCGATGTGATTCTGAATCGGGTACAGGTGAGTCCGGCGCCCGATCAGCGGCTGCGTGCGGGTGTGAAGGGGCAGGATCTCGTGCTGCGCAACGTCGATCCCGTTAGGTTCACCGCGACGCTCGATTCTGTGAAGATCGAATCCGCGCGGTTCGCCGCCACCGACACGAGTCTGGAAGCGGCCGGACGCGTCACCTTCAACCAGCAATCGCCTTGGGATGTACAAGTGCGGGGCCGTGTTAACCTGGCGATCCTGCAGTTGTTCAATCCGGATCTGCTGGCCCGCGGCAATGCGGTCCTCGATACCAGCATCAAGGGACCGCTCAACGATCCACAGGTGAACGGCCGCCTCGAGTTGCAGAAAGCCTCGCTGTATCTCGGCGATCTTCCAGCGGGCATCGACAACGCCAATGGCGCGGTCACGTTCGATCGCAATCGTGCCAACATCGAGACGCTTACTGCCGAAGTTGGTGGAGGGCGCATCGGGTTCGGAGGCTTCATCGGCTTCAGCAGTGGGCTTCTGCTCTATCGCGTCCAAGCGAATGCCGATCAGGTCCGCATCCGCCATCCCGAGGGAATCAGCGTCACCGTCAATGCACTGTTGAATCTGACTGGAACGTCGCAGAATGGCCTCATCTCCGGCACCGTCACTGTTATGCGCGCGGGTTTCGAGCCTCGCACGGATCTTGCCGGACTGCTCGCCGCGAGCGCCAAGCCATTGCCTGCGCCGTCGGCTCCGAACGAATACCTGCGCGGCCTGAACTTCGACGTCCGCATCGAAAGTGGGCCGAGTCTTGAAGTGCAGACTTCGCTCACTCGCGACGTTCAGGCGGAAGCCGAGTTGCGCCTGCGCGGGAATGCGGCCAGGCCCATCCTCCTAGGCGACATCTCTGTGAATCAGGGGCAGATTCAGTTCTTCGGAAACAAGTACACCATCAACCGCGGCGATATTCGATTTCTCAATCCCACCAAGATCGAGCCCGTGGTAGACATCGACGTCGAGACGAAGGCCCGTGGAATTACGGTGAACATCAGCTTTTCCGGCACTCTGAACAAGCTGAATCTGACCTATCGATCGGACCCGCCGCTGCAGACCAACGACATTATCGCCCTGTTGGCCGTGGGCCGCGATCCCACGACGTCCGCTTTCGCCAACGCGCAGACCCGCACGAATCTGCTGCAGAGCAGTGCGAACACGTTGAGCCAGGCCGTCGCCGCGCCCGTATCCAGCCGGCTGCAACGGTTCTTCGGCGTCAGCCGGTTAAAGATCGATCCGCAATTGACGGGCGTCGAAAACATCCCGCAGGCGCGGCTCACTCTCGAACAGCAAGTGTCGCGCGACATCACGCTCACATACATCACCAATCTCACTCGAACGCAGGAGCAGATTGTCCGCATCCAGTGGGATATTAATCGCGAGTGGTCAGCCATCGCCCTTCGGGAGGAGAATGGAGTGTTCGGCATCGATTTCCAATACCGCAAGCAATTCAAGTAATGACCGGCGACAACGAACGGCGCGAATGGATGGTGGAGCATCAGCTTCGGCGGCGCGGTATTCGAGATGAACGCGTGCTGGCGGCGATGTCGCGAATTCCGCGCGAGCTGTTTGTCCCTGCGGAGTGCCGGCTGCAAGCGTACGAGGATTCTCCGATTGGCATTGGTTTCGACCAGACGATTTCGCAGCCTTACATGACGGCGCTGATGTGCGAATCGCTTGCGCTCTCCGGCCATGAGCGGGTGTTGGACGTCGGAACAGGGTCGGGGTATCACGCGGCCGTACTGTCGCGGTTGGCGGGGGAGGTGTACTCCATCGAGTTGATTCCCGAACTCGCCGATCAGGCGCGGATGAATCTCGAGCGCGCGGGATTGCTGCAGAATCTTGAAATCATCACCGGTGATGGATCGCACGGGTACCCGCCGGCTGCGCCGTATGATGCCATTTCTGTGGCGGCCGGCGCGCCGGAGATTCCATTCGCGTTGCTCGAACAATTGAAGGATCCCGGCCGGTTGGCCATTCCGGTCGGTTCGTTTGCCGATCAGGATCTCGAGATCGTGACGAAGTACGGCAGCGAGATCCACAAGCGGAGCGCGACACTGTGCCGGTTCGTTCCCCTCCGCGGCGACCTGGGATGGAAGGACTGAATGCGCCTCCGCAAAGCGCACGGCAAGCTGAAAATCGAACACAGCATTATCGACGGCGTTCGCGAGTGCCTGGAGCGATTGTTGGGTGCGAACGAGCCCATCCGCGCCGTGATTCCCGGAGTGATTCGTCCCGTGCGCGACGCGCGCGGTCCCGTCAAGATCCACGTCACGGTGCCGACAACGAACGGATGGAAAGCGATTGCGTTGAGTGCCGGCGCACGGCAAGAGTTGTTCATCAGCACGGCGCTGTCGAAGGAAGATTTGGAGAAAGCCATTGAACGCGCGCTCGCTTGAAGCCTATTTGTAGCCGATATGCAGCGCCACCGTCCCGAAGGTCATCAACTCGAACTCCACCCGTCCGAAGCCCGCGTCACGCATTCGTTCCGCAAGCTGTTCCGCATTCGGAAATTTGCGGATCGATTCCGGTAGATACGAATACGCCTGGCGCGATCCGGAAATCAGGCCGCCGACCCGCGGCAGCAGCACCGTCGAGAACCAATCGTAGACCCGGCTGAACACGCGATTCTTCGGCTGTGAGAACTCGAGAATCGCTGCGATTCCACCCGGCTTCAACACTCGCAGCATCTCGGTGAGTCCGCGCTGGTAGTTCGCGAAATTGCGAAATCCGAACGCGATGGTAATCGCATTGATGGACGCGTCCGCCATCGGCAGCACCAGCCCATCGGCTTCGAACAGGGTGGATCGCAATCGCGCGCGGTCGAGTTTTGCCGCGGCTGTGGTCAGCATCGGGTGGCAGAAGTCGGCGCCGATTGCGGGCGCGCCGCGAACTCGTTCGAGTTCGATCAGAACATCCGCCGTGCCGCAGCAGAGGTCCAGGATGCGGGCATCGCGCGCCGGCACGACAGCGGCGACACGCGCAACCAGACGCCGTCGCCATCGCTTGTCCATGTTAAACGAAAGCAGGTGGTTCAGTAGATCGTACTGGCCTGCGATGCCGCCGAACATGCCGCGCACATACTCGGCGGCCTGGCGTTCGTTGACCGTGCCCCGCGGAGTGGTCCCCATCAGGCAACTGCTCGAACGTTCCTGTAGCGTTGGATGGCCCAGTCGGTGGCCTCGACGATTTGAGGAGTCGGGATCCCGCTCACCACCTTCACTTCGCCGATGCGCACCGGCAGTACGAAATGCACTTTGCCGTGGAGCGTCTTCTTGTCTCTCGACAGACGCCCGAATAACTGGTCCGCTCTGATGCCTTCGAGCGAAGGAATGGCACCGTACGATGCGACGACCCTTGCGATGCGCTCGGCCTCATAGACCGGCAACCCCACCGCTTCCACCGCGAGCCGCGCGGCCGCGATCATGCCGAACGCCACTGCTTCGCCATGCAGGAATCGCGCATACCCGGTCTCGGCTTCGAGCGCATGGCCGAGCGTGTGTCCGAAGTTAAGAATCCGCCGAAGATCGTTCTCCTTCTCGTCGGCGGTCACCACTTCCGCCTTGATGCGAACTGCCGCCGCGATCAGATGCGGCACGATGTCTGCGTCCTGCCGCAGGATGCGATCGCGATCCGATTCGAACCGGTCGAACAGCTTCGAATCGCGAATCACCCCGCATTTGATCACCTCATACAATCCGGCGCGGTACTCGCGTACGGGAAGCGTCGGGATCACATCGGGATCAATCAACACCGCAAGCGGCTGATGGAAAGTGCCGATCAGATTCTTGCCTGCTATCAGGTTTGCGCCGGTCTTCCCACCGACGGCGGCGTCCACTTGTGCCAGCAGCGTGGTGGGAATTTGCAAGACCGGTATGCCGCGCATGAAGATGGACGCGAGGAATCCGCCGAGATCCGTAACAATTCCGCCGCCGAACGCGATCACGACGCTGGTGCGATCGGCGCCCGCCTCCACCATTTGCTCGGCCAGCGCTTCCACCTGCGACATCCGCTTCCGTTCTTCGCCGCCCGGAAACAGGAGCACGTCTAGATCGCGGCCGGCGAGCGCCGATTCCAGACGATGCCCGTGCAGGCGCCACACATCCTCCGTCGTGACGACAAACACTTTGCCTGCGCGAGGTGAGATGAACTCCGCTGCCATTGCAATTGCGCCGCGCTCCACTATCGCATCGTACGTGTGCGTTGGCGTCGCAACGCGAAAGCTGGGCATAAGATGGTTGTAACATGAAGTTGTCTGTTGGCCCTCGATCCCCGTTGGAATGAATCCTGATTTTCTCGTCGTCGGAGCGGGCGTAGCCGGATTACGCGCCGCCATCGAACTCTCACAAGCCGGCACGGTACTGGTTCTCGCGAAGGACAGCCTCAAGGAATCGTCGTCGGAATATGCGCAGGGCGGCATCGCCGCGGCCTTGAGCGATGACGACGACGTGTATCTGCATGAGTCCGACACCATCGCCGCCGGCGACGGACTCTGCGATTCGCGAGCAGTCCGGGTGCTGGTGGAAGAAGCGCCGGCCGCCATCGAGCATCTCATCGAAATCGGTGCGAACTTCGATCGCGAGGGAGCGCGTCTTCTATTCGCCCGCGAAGGTGCGCACAGCCGCAGCCGCGTGCTGCATGCCTACGGCGATTCCACGGGACACGAAATCGCTCGCGCCCTGTACATGAAAGCTGCGAGCATTCCCAACATTCAATTTCACAGCTACATGTTCATCACCGATTTCCTGGTGAACGGCGATGAAGTGGCGGGCGCGCTCGCTTACGAAGAACGTGACGGCCAGCAGGTGCGGCTGATGGCCCGCGCGGTTCTGCTGGCCACCGGCGGATTGGGCCGCGTGTTTCTGGAAACGACGAATCCCGATGTCGCGACAGGTGATGGCGTGGCTACCGCCTGGCGCGCCGGCGCGGAGATCAGCGATCTCGAGTTCGTACAGTTTCATCCCACGGCGCTGCACGTGCAGGGTGCTCCGCGATTCCTTTTGTCTGAGGCGCTACGCGGTGAAGGCGCTTATTTGACGAACAGTTTCGGCGAACGGTTCATGGCCGCGTATCATCCCATGGCCGAACTGGCGCCCCGCGATGTTGTATCGCGATCCATCGCCGCCGAACTGGTGCGAACCGGCGCTGAGCACGTGTACCTAGATCTGCGGCATATCGGAGCGGCACATGTTCGCGAGCGCTTCCCGAGAATCTACGAGACCTGTCTGCGATATGGAGTCGATATCACCAGTGATCTTGTGCCGGTGCATCCCGCGGCGCACTATGCGATGGGCGGCGTTCGTACTGATCTGGATGGCGCAACCAACCGCCAGCGGCTCTATGCGGCGGGCGAGTGCGCCTGCACGGGCGTGCATGGCGCGAACCGGTTGGCGAGCAATTCTCTGCTGGAAGGAATCGTGTTTGGAGCACGTGCGGCGCGCGCGATGCTGCGTTGGACTGGACGAGATCGAATCGATGCGCCGGATAGCGCAACGCCGGTGTTTCCCAACATTCGCGAGCACGATCTGCGGACACTGATGTGGACCCACTGCGGCATTGTCCGATCGGGTGGGCCGCTGAGCGAGGCTTTCGAACGCCTGCATGCGGCCGTGTGCAGGCCCAGGCCAGGCGCGACTCGTGCCGATTATGAACTGCGCAACATGCACACCGTAGCCCGCATCATCTCGCAGTGCGCTTTGGCGCGTGAGGAGAGCCGAGGTGGCCACTTCCGTGCCGATTTCCCGGAGAAGCGCTTGGAATTTCAGAAGCATTCGGTCACTCAGCGGGGAACTGGTGTCGCCTTCGCCTGAGGCGGCGCGCCGTGCCGCTGTCCCGTCGATCTTGTGCGCGTTGATCCTGTTTCAAGCGATGCCGATTCGCGAAACCGGCCCGTGGGCAGTGCTGTGGGCGGCACCGGCGATTCTGATCTCGGCGATGCTGATTGCGTGGGGCGCGGAGTCGGCGCAATACTTCATCGCGCAGGGATTCGCGCTCGCCATCCTCGCATGGATGCAGACGCTGCCGGAATTTGCGGTGGAAGCTGTGTTGGCCTGGAGGCAGCAGTCGCCGCTACTGCTCGCGAACCTGACGGGCGCACTGCGATTGCTCACCGGAATCGGGTGGCCCATGATTTATTGCACGGCGGCATGGGCGCATCGAAAGTCGACAGGACAGCCGCTGAAGCGTATCCTGCTCGAAGATGTGCAGGCCGTCGAAGTGGTGAGCCTGTTTGTGCCGCTGGTGTACATGGCTCGTGTTTACCAGAAGGCTTCGCTCGACCTCGGCGATGCGGCAGTGCTGTTTGCCATCTACGCCTTCTACCTCCTGATCCTGAGCCGTATGCCTCCGAAAGAGGACGAGGGCGAAGAACTGGAGGCAATCCCCGCGGCGATTACCGGGATGCGCCGATGGCCGCGAATTGTTACCATCACTGGACTCTTTATCGCCGGCGGCGTGCTGATCTATTACACCGCTGAACCATTTCTGGGCAGCCTGCTCGCACTTGCGACTGCAGCCGGGCTTCCGACGTTTCTCTTCATCCAGTGGGTGGCGCCATTCGTATCCGAGTTTCCCGAGATGGTCTCGACGTTCTACTTTGCGCGTACCGTGCGCGGCGCTCCGATGGCGTTGATGAACATGGTGTCGAGCAACATCAATCAATGGACTCTGCTGGCTGGAATGCTGCCGGTGGTGTTCTCGCTGAGTGCCGGACGGCCGTCGTCGATTCCGCTCGATGCGCAGCAGCGGCTTGAACTCGCGATGACGTTGGGGCAGGCGCTGGTCGGCGTTTTGTTCCTGATCAACATGGAACTCGCGTGGTGGGAAGCCACCGTCATTTTCATTTTGTTCATCGTGCAGTTTGGGTTCTCAGCGGTGGCGCCGGGACCGGGCGTTATCGGGTTCATCGCGACACACATCCATTTCTGGACGACGGTTGCCTATTTTGTTTGGGCGGGCATCGAAGTGGTCCGCATGGTGATGGGGGCGCGTCGGCCGCTCGCGTTCATCCAATTTGCCGAGCTTTGGAAGGCACGCGTTATTCGAACGGGTCCCATTCCGCCCATTCGCCGGTGATCGGCGAGTACAGCCCGGCGCGAGTGGGACGAGCATCGATCGCACGCATCGCTTCAGCATAGCGGCGCAGTTGCGCGCGGTGACTCGACAGCGGCGTATCGCCGGTCTTGAAATCGATCACCCATCGTGTGCCGTTCTCGATAAACGTGCGGTCAATCGCCAGGTGGTGCAGTTCACCTTCGAGAATTGCCGTCACTGCAAACTCGGATCGTGCTTCTTCGTGAGCGGCGAGAATCCAGCGGCCGCGATCGTCGTCGAGCGTCCGGGCGATCGCGCCTGTCACCGCCGGATCGTCGCATTCAGGCACGCAGCCTTGAGCGATGCGCTCTAGGATCTGGTGAATGAGTGTGCCGGTTTCACGTGCGCCTCGATCCAGTTGCATCCTCGCTCGTGCTTCGCCTGTAGCGGGTTCGACGGCCGGCGGTAGCAGCCCGGCGCGAAGCCGGCGGAGCCATCGGGGTTGCCGCGTTTGCGGTTGTGGTGGAGGCACATTGCCGGCACTATCGAATTCAGATTGCACGCTGGGCCAGATGTGCGCGAGCAAGGAACCGCGCGGCGGGTCGCCATTCTCGACGTGTCCCATCAGATGCAGCGACGTTCGCGCGCGTGTGCAAGCCACATAGAGCAGGCGCTGCGATTCGTTGCGAGCCTTCGCATCGCTTTCGCACCGGATGAAATCGTATGTCTGGTCTTCCCCGTTGCGCCGCGCGGCGATGGGAGCCATCAGGAGTTGCGTGCCGGTCTCGTCGGGATACTCGGTCCAGAGCAGCAGAGGCGCATCGTCGCTCTTCGGCCGTTTGCCGAGACCCGGCAGAATCACAGTGTCGAACTCGAGCCCTTTGGCCTTGTGGATGGTCATGAGTTCGACCGCGGCATCGCTGCCTCCGTCGGGATTCGCAGACAGGTCGCGGACACGGCCGGCGAGCTGGTCGAGATCGAGAACTTCGCCCGTGCGCCCGGTCTGTTCCAGAAGGTCGAAGTACGCGCGTGCGTCGGCGAGTTCAGTGGTGCCCGCAATGCGATCCCCTCCGAGCGCGATCCAGGTGCGTTCGACGAGATGCGACACGGGGAGCCGGCCCCGGTCCGCGAGTGCCTGCCGGAGTACCGCAACGGCCGGGGAATCGCTTCCTTCCAGCAATTCGATAATGCTGCGCGAGTGGTCGGCGGCGGCGAGATCGTGTAACTCCGCGAGCGTCATGCCGCACCAGGGCGCACGCAGGACAGCGAGCCAGGCGACGCGATCGCCCAGGTGCAGGAGCGCGCGCGTGAGAGCCAGCAGATCCTGAATCACCGATTTCTCGCCGAGCGTTTGGATCTCGATCGCGCGGTAACGGACGCGGCGCGCGCGCAGCAGTTCGGCGATGGTGATGAGGTGAGCGCGCGATCGCACGAGTATCGCGATGCGGCGCCCAAGCTCGGTACGCTCGATGATGTCGAGCACCAGATCAGCCTCCGCCTGATCGTCGCGGCCGGCGAAGGGATGGAACGCGACGGCCGCACCCGCGGCGCCCTCGCGAAATGCTTCGGATGCGGAATAAGGCACAGCGCCGGATCGTGGATCGGCCTCGGCGGGGAACACGGTTTGGAACTGCCGATTGATCCAATCGACCACCGGACGAGCAGAACGGAAATTCGCGGTAAGCGCGAGCGGTTCCGGCCGGATAGTGCCCAGTCCCGCTGCCTGCACGTTCAAAAACAGCGCGACTTCGGCCTGCCGGAAGCGATAGATCGACTGCATCGGATCGCCGACCAGGAATACCGTCCGGCCGTCGTCCTCCCAACCCGCGGTGATCGCGCGGAGCAACTCGAATTGCGTGACGGACGTGTCCTGGAACTCGTCGACCAAGAGATGCTCGATGTGCGCCCCCATCGCGAGCGCGAGGTCGGTGGGCTGGTCATGATCGCCGAGCGCACGGCGGGATGCGGCGGCGATTTCGAGAAAGTCGACTTTGCCGGTCTCGGCGAACACGGTTCGCAGATGCGCTACGGTGACGGGCAGCAATTGGAAGAGTGCGGATAGCACTTCCCATTGCGCCTCGGTGTAGCGACAGGCAGGGAGTTTCGCAACATCGTCGAGCAGTTCGCGCAGGCCGCCGATGCCTGCCAGAGCATCGCGAAGATGTTCGAAACGTGCCTTCATCATTTTGTTCGAAGGCGGGAATCCGTCGCCGCGGTTGGGGCTCTTGCGCCAGTCGCCTTTTCCGGTGAGGAGCATGCGGCGGAGGCCGATCCAGTGGGCCGTGCCGGGATCGGTGAGTTCGACGCAACAGGCGAGTTCGTCATCGGCTTCGACGTTCGCACCGGCATAGCGGGCGAGCGCAATCAATTCGGCGAGATGGTGCGGCGGCAGAGTGGCACGAAGGCGCGCAAGATGGTTTGAAACAATCTGCTCAAGCGATGTTTCGAGAGCGCGGCGGGCTTCGGCGGGGTCCGCGCGGACGCCGAGAACCCGGAGCCAGTGATCGCGCGTCTCGAGCATGCCGGCCAGCAGCGCGATCGCGCGCGACACGTCGTTATCGAGATGTTGCAGCAGGCAGGCGCTGAAATCGAGCATCTCGATCCCGCGCTGGGCGGCCTCGCGGTACAGGTCGCGCGCGTCTTCGGTGACGTCGGGCATGGCGCCGAAACGTGAGAGCCACGGCATCTGGCGCGTGATGCTCATCGACAGCGCGTCGATGGTCTGGATGCGGAGGCGGTCGGGATTGTCGAGCAGGTGCCAGCCTTGTTGAACATCGCGCGCGATGGCTTCCCGGGCGAGGTCGAGCGTGAAGGCCTCGTGCGACCCGTTCGGCGCGGCATTATCCGCAGCCTTGCGAAGCGCATCCAGCACGCGGCTGCGCATTTCGCCGGCGGCTTTCACCGTGAACGTGATGGCGGCGATGGACTCGGGTTCTGCAACACGCGCGAGCAGCGACAGGAATCGCTGAATGAGGAGTTCCGTTTTGCCTGATCCGGCGGGGGCTTGGACGATGAAGGAACGGGTGGGGTCGAGGGCCCGCCGGCGCTCGGCGTGATCGGCCGGTTCGATTGCCGCCGCAGCGCCGGTCCATTCGATGCCGGGCAGGAACGGGATGTCGAGATCACGCGCCCGCATCGGAGTCCTCCTGCGGCAGTTCGTGAATCCGGCATAGCGGTTGCAGACCACAGAACTCGCAAGTGGCCGTGCCTTTCACTGGATCCACCTGCGCCTCTCCGCGCCGGAACGAATCGGCAAGCGGTTCGAGCGCCGCCCGCCACGCTTCAATGTGCGGCCCGAGTTCGGCGGGTTTAATGCCGGGCATCACATTCGCGGTATCGGTATAGCCTTTGAATCGCAGCCCATCGGGTCCCACCTGGGCGAATGCCAAACCAGCGACGGCGGCCTCGTTTGAGATGGCGTAGAGCGGCACTTGTGGTTCGTCGGGACGGGGACCTTCCCATGCGGACGGCGACGGGGCCGTCGCCTTGTAATCGAGAATCACATGGCGCCCGCCGGGAATCTCGTCCACCCGGTCGATGCGGGCCCTCAGTTCGAGGCCGCCGATTCGGATGGTTCGTTCGCGCTCGCTGAACGCTACCGTAAACGGCGACCGCTGCTTTTCGAATTCGGCCCAATCCACCAGAACCTGTGTCAGACGCTTGATCTCGAGTTTCGAAAACTCGGCATCGAACTCGTCGCCGGAGTCGCGCAGGACACTGCGGACAGCGGAGATTGCGGCGCGCTCGGCGATGGCTCGAAGTACACCGGCGGCATGTTGAGTGAGAGTCGAGTGGTCGCGGACCTCCTCCCAGAACAATTGCAGGGCTTTGTGAATCGCACTGCCGCGGTCGGACGCGGAGAGTCCGGGTTCGGGAACGTCCATTTTACGGGCGCCGAGACGGAGATCGGCGAAGGCCTGGAATGGGCACGCAGCCTGCAGTTTCACGACGCGTGTACCGCCGCGCGGCTGCAGATTCGCGAGCGGGGGTCCCATCTCGTCCTGGATGTACTCGAGTTCCATGGGTTCGCGCTCGGGTTCAGGCGGAACCTGTTCCTCCGAGCGAGCAAGAGGCGCGACGATCGGGCTCGGGCGGAGTTCGACATCGCCATCGCGCTCCGCCCAACTGACGACGACGTCCGCGGCGCTGGCCTGCAGGCGCGCGAATATCCGAGCCGCAAATTCCCGCTCGCGGTCGGCGGACGAGTGCGGAAGGTCGTGCTCGCGCTGCAGAGACAAGGGGATGAATGGGTGCGGATGCGAGGGTGCGGGCCAAGTGCGGTCGGTCGCGCCGCAGATCCAGAGCGCGTCGAATCGGGCTCCGGCGGCTTCCAGCGGTCCGAGAATCTGGATCGCAGCACCCGGATCCTGCGGCTGAAATTGCGTGTCGCGGCAGAGGTCACCGAAGCGCGAGACGGCCTCGCCGTACGTGAGCGGATGCGCCGTTACATCCAGCGTCGCGAATTCGCGGATTGCGGCGGTGAAGGCTTCGAACACCTGATACTCGGCGCTCGACAGCACGCGATCGCCGGGCCATCCGGCCGCGTCGAGCAGGTCCAGAAACCGATCGCTCCAATCCGAGGGTTTGCGCGATCCGCGAAGGTTCTGGACCGCGAGGCGCCAGCGCTCCAGGACGTTCGAGAATTCAGGGCATTTCGTGCCGAGACTGGCGACCACGTCGACCGGCACGAACAGGCGGCGACGGCGGCGGATCGCGACATCGAGGAGGGCTCGCGCGGACGCTTCGTCGTGGCCGCCGGCGAGGAAGGGCGATCGGAGCAGCAGGCTCGCGTCGGCGGTGCGCCATCGCGGGAGTCCGGCGTTGCGGAGGATCCGGAGCGCCGCGGCCACCAGTGGGTAATCCGAAAGCGGATCGGGGATGGAGATGTGGTACGAGTCCAGCGTGTTATGAAAGATGCGCTCGAGTCGCGAGCGGGACCCGGCGCGTTCCAGTAGCACGATTCCGATGGTCCGGCGGCCTCCGATGCGAAGCATGTCGCGAGCCCAGCGGGCGGCCGTAACAAGCTCGTCGTCAGCATCGCGGCACGGCCGTGCGAGCGTGGCGCCCGGCACCGACTCGGGCTCGATGGTTTCGCGCGGGCAGCCGAGAGCATCCAGCACGGCCGTCTGCTGTGGCGTGAATTCGTCGAATCCGGCCAACAGAATTCGCTTGGGCACATCGAACGCGTGCGCGGAATCCGCGATGGCGTCGGGGAGGCGGGCGGAGTCGAGCCAATTCTGCTGGCGGCAGATGCGAGCATATTCGGCCGCCCATGTTTGAAACGCTAAGCAGTCTTCTTGTGCGGAGTAACGGCCGTCGAGGGGCAGGCGATACTGATGGACCAACCGCCAGGCTTGCATCGCGGATTCCGCGGTGCCGCGAACATCCAGCAGGGAAGCCGCCTCGCCGGACTGCTCCACAATCCGGCGCCACAGCACCAGTTCCTGCGACGCCGTCAGCAGAACGCGCCGCGCCGTGCGACCGGAGAGCTGAGCATCAGAGAATCGCGCTTCCAGCCACGTGGACAGCGGCAGGATGGCCGGCGAGATCCACGCGGTCAACCCCGCCGAGCGTTGACGATCGTCGTACGCTTTGCGCAGCGTGCGCGACAGCCGCTGATTCGCTGTTAGGACGACACCCGCATCGTCAACCGCGCGTGCAATCTGTTCTACGGGCGTCAATGGGGTCAGACCTTCAACTCGACCAGCGACTCCATGCGCTTCAACTGGCCGCAGGCGGCGTAGACATCGCGGCCGCGGGGCTTGCGGACGAAGCAGGGAACGGATCCACGCACAATTTCCTGGAAGCCGGCGACGCGTTCATCGGACGGGGTGCCGTAGGGGATGCCGGGCCCCGGGTTCAGCGCAATCAGGTTCACCTTGCAATTGAGGTTCGACAGCATTTTGCCCACCCGGCGCGCATCGGCGTCGGTATCGTTGACGCCGGCCAGCAGCACGTATTCAAACGTGAGCTTCTCCCAGGTGCGAAGCGGGTATCGGCGGCAGACATCGATGAGATCGCGGAGGTGGTATTTCTTCGTGATCGGCATCAACTCGCGGCGTTGCTCTTCAGTGGAGGCGTTCAGCGAGATCGCGAGTTTCGGGCGGATCGCGGCGCGGCCGAGTTCTTCGATCTTCGGCAGGATGCCGGCGGTGGACACGGTGATGCGCCGCTCGGCGAATCCGATGCCGGATTTGTCCGTCAAAATGCGAGTGGCTTTGAGGACGTTCGGGAGGTTGAGCAGCGGCTCGCCCTGGCCCATCATGACGATGTTGAGAGGATTCACCTCCGCCGAGAGCCCGTTAGCCGCGAGTACGAACAGCACCTGCCCGACGATCTCTCCCGCTGTCAGATTGCGCTCCAGGCCCATTAGCGCAGTCAGGCAGAACCGGCAGTTGACCGGGCATCCCACTTGGCTCGAGATGCACACCGTGTTGCGATCGCCCTCGGGCATCAGGACCGCTTCGACGCTGCGCCCGTCGTCGAGACCCAGCAGATACCGCAGCGTGCCGTCGACGGATTCGTATCGCGCGAGTTGTTCCGGGAGACCGAGAGGGTGGGCCTCGGCGAGACGCTCCTTCAGATCGCGCGGCAGAGTGCTGATGCGGCCAAAATCGGCTGCCTTCTGGCGATAGAGAGCGTCGTAGATTTGCCGGGCGCGATAGGCGGGTTGGGCCGGACCGAGCAGTTCGCGCAAGTCGGCCAGATCCATTCCTACAAGGGCTTGCGCCATACCACTATTGTACCGGGCTACTTCGAAGGCTTTGGCGATGGCGCTTCGGGCGTCTGCCCGTTCTGCTTCATCACCTTGTTGATCGCCTCGATCACATAATCCAGGGGAAGAAAACCGCCGATTTTTGCCGCAGTCATGCCGCGGCTATTCTTCACGCTAACGTCGGCTCCGTGCGCCCCCAGAAACTCGATCAGCTTAACGATCTCCGGTTGCGACACCGAACGGAACGAACTGACGGCCGCATGCACGGCCGTGTTGCCGCTGGTCGTGACGGCGTTGACGTCCGGATCCAGTTGCCACGCGTACTGCAATACGCCTTCGTGACCGCTGGCCGCGGCCGACATAAGCAGTGTAGTGCCGTCGTCCCCTTTGAGCTTCGGGTCGGCGCCCGCTCCGATCAGCACCCGCATCACATCCTCATGATTCGCGGCAGCCGCCATGTGAATTGGGGTGAGCTCGCCGGACGGCGGATGAAAGGGCAGAAATCCGCCCTTTTTCGCCGACTTCGCTGTCCGCGCGTTGGGATTCGCTCCCTTCGCGAGCAACTTCTTCACGAGTTCCACACTGCCCGCCTCCGCGGCGGCGTGCAAAGGCGTGAGTCCGGACTTGTCGGCCGTATTGGGGTTTGCGCCTCGATCGAGTAGCAGATTTGCGACGTCGGATTTTCCCGCCGCGAGCGCCACGCCCAAAGCCGTCTGTCCGTTGGGCAGCGCGTAATCGACGGACGTCCCAGCGCCCAGCAGACTCGCCACTGATTTGGCATCGCCCTTCTTCGCCGCAAACAGTAGCGGCGTAAACCCGCGCTTTGACGCAGTTTTCGGATCGGCCCCATGCTGCAGTAACAGATCGACTACTTCGGAATGGCTCTCGGCAGCCGCCCACATAAGCGCGTTCTGCCCTCGCCGCGAGTCGGCGGGCTCCACCTTGGCTCCCTTGCTGAGCAATGCGCTGACGGCTTCCGAACTGCCGGACCGCGCAGCCATCATCAACGCCGTTTCTCCGCCCCAGCGGGCACCATTGGGATCGGCACCCGCGTCCAACAGCTTGCGGACCACGGCGCCGTTCCCGTTCGCGCTAGCGAGTGTCAGCGGTGAGTCGCCGTACTCGTCCGCGGTGTTGACCTTCGCCCCAGCCTTCAGCAGCGCATCGACAACATCCGATTCGTCCAGATAGACGGCCCATGCGAGCGCAGTGGCGCCGTCGGGCTGCGGCTCGTTCACGTCGATCTTGCCGCCCAGTAGCGAATTGACGGCCTTGCGGTCGCGGTCCTTCACCGCCTCGACGAGCGACGGAATGCCGGCGGCAAGGCTCGGCCACACCAAAAGAATGGACAGTATAACTGTTTTAAACACGCGCTACACTTCGGACAGATAATCGGCTTCGCCGGTACTGTCGCCCAGATGTTCCGTACGCACTCCGGCCTTGTCGAGAATCGTCAACAGCAGATTGTTCATCGGCGTGTCTTTCGCATAACGAATATGCTTGCCGCAGCGGATCTGGCCTGCGGCGCCTCCCACCATGACGAGCGGCAAATCGTCGTGCGTATGGGCATTGCCGTCGCTGATGCTGCTGCCATACAGGATCATCGAGTGGTCGAGTAAGGTGCCGTCGCCATCCGGAGTCGAGTTGAGCTTCTCGACCAGGTACGAAAAGATCTTCACGTGCAGTTCGTTGATCTCGATCACTCGCGCGATCTTATCCTGATTATTCTGGTGGTGCGTCAGTGAATGGTGGCCGTCGGAGATGCCGATCGAGCGATAACTCCGGTTGCTGCCCTCGTGCGCCAGCATGTACGTGATCACGCGCGTCATGTCCGTCTGGAACGCGATGGTCAGCAGATCGCTCATCAGCTTTGCGTGCTCTTCGAAATCCTCAGGGATGCCCGCAGGGCGCTGTAGCACCGGCATCTTCATGGTCGCGTTCTGTTGCTCCGCTTTTTGGATACGGCGCTCGATATCGCGAATGCCGTCCAGATACTCGGTGAGCTTGCGATTGTCGCGGACGCCTAAGTCCGGTTGCAGGCGTTTAACGCTGGCGCGAACATAATCGAGGATGCTGGAGTCCTCCTGCATGCGCTTCAGGCGTGATGCCGGATCGGTGCTGTCGCCATCGCCGAACAGCCGCTCAAAGACAGCGCGCGGGTTCACTTCCACCGGATTGGGAATCGTCGGACTGCGCCATGAAATCGTGTTCGTGTAGGCGCAACTGTAGCCGGAGTCGCACCCACCTACCAGGCTCTGTTCTTCGAGGCCGAGTTCGAGCGACGCGAGTTGCGTAGTCTTGCCGAACTCCCGCGCGGCGATCTGGTCCGCCGACACGCCCGCATGAATGTCCGCGCCTTCGGTCTTCTTCGGATGGACGCCCGTCAGCCAGGTAGCGCCCGCGCGCGCATGATCGCCAGGCCCGTCGCCGAGAGCCTGGCCGTTTATCTGCGCCAGTCCGCTCAGCACGTTCAACTTGTCGCGGAACGGCTCCAGGGCCTTCATGGTGGCGGGGAACTCGAAGCCGGGCCCCTGTTTCGAAGGCAGCCAGCTTTTCTGAATGATGCCATTCGGCACGTAAACGAAGCCGATTCGGACGGCGGGATTGGCTGGAGTGAGGCGCGTGGCGGCCATGGCCGGAACCATGGCGTCGAGTAGCGGAAGAGCGAGAGTGGCGCCGGCACCCCGCAAAAATGTGCGGCGGGCAAGAGCCTTCTTTGTGACGATCATGATTCGGGAGTTCTCCTCATCTGAAAAGGCACGCTGTTTACAATTGCGTGGATCAATGATTGGAAACCGGGGGCCGGAGCATTCGGGTCCGGACCAGTGGCCTCACGGACGATGCCGCGGACTGCCGGGTTGTCGGACGATTCCAGACCGCGGCCCAGCGCATACGTCAGCAACCGCTGCGCTACGGTCGACACGAAATCATTGCGGCGTTGGGTCAGAAGAATGGTGCGCAGCCCTTGCAGTCCCTCGAAACGAGTTCCATCCGGTAGCGTACCGGAAGCGTCGATCGGTTTTCCGGAATCCTTGGCTCTCCACTTTCCGACGCCATCGTAATTCTCAAGCGCAAATCCGATCGGATCCATGCGGGCGTGGCACGACGCGCAAATGGGATTCGCACGATGGATCTCCATCTGCTCGCGCATCGTCAGTTTGGCGCCGTCCTTCGGGGCATCGGGCAACGACGGCACATTCGGCGGCGGAGGCGGCGGAGGCGAACCCAGCAGATTATCGAGCACCCACTTGCCGCGTTGAACCACCGATGTCCGGTTCGGGTACGACGTCACGGTGAGGATGCTCCCCTGGCCCAGCAGACCACCGCGGTTCGGATCGGTGAGCGATACGCGCCGGAACTGCGAACCGTAGACATCGGGGATACCATAGAATTCGGCCAGGCGCTCATTGAGGAACGAGTACCTGGCGTCGAGCAGATCGGTCACTGGCCGGTTCGATCGCAAGATTGAAGTGAAGAACAGTTCTGTCTCGCGTTGGAAGCCATGCCGCAGACTCGTGTCGAACTCGGGGAACCCATCCGGGTCCGGCCTCACTTGCGCCAGGTTCCTGAGATAGAGCCACTGTCCGGCGAAATTGCTGACCAAAGCCTTGGAGCGCCGGTCTTCCAGCATCCGGTCCACCTGCTGCGAGAGCACCGCAGGATCTTGGAGCTTGCCCTGCTCCGCCAAGGTCAGAAGTTCGTCGTCGGGGATGCTGCTCCACAGGAAGAACGAGAGCCGCGACGCGAGTTCAAAATCGTTCACGCGATAGGCGGCCCCGGCGCGCAGACCGGGCGGGTCGTGTTCGATGCGGAACAGGAAGTCGGGGGAGACCAGCAGAGCACGCAGAGCGGCGCCGATACCGCTTTCGAAAGTGCCCTCGCGGCGGCCTTGCCGGTAGAAGGCCATCAGAGGATCTACGTCGGTGTTCGTCACCGACCGCCGGAAACCGCGGCGGGCAAGCGTGGACAGGATCTTTCGCGCGCAAGGTTCTTCGTCCTTCGCGGTGGCAGGCTCACAGACGAAGATCTTGTGCCGGCTGGGAGTGTCGCCGGCGCCGGCAACATTGTACGGACCGGAAATCGTCAGCGTGGATAATACCGGTGTGCTTCCGTTCTCGACGTCCCAGGTCTTCACGCGAGCCCCATCCAGGCGAAGGTCCGCGAACATCCGGGGAGTCGCCGGCTCTTCTTGCGGTGCGGCGTCGCTTTCCGCGTCCTGCTGCGATTCACGAATCCCGTCCTGACGGGGGAACGTGATGGCGATGGTTCGCGTGCCGGCTTTCACTGGCACTCGCAGTTCGAAGCTTCTGGCCTCCTGCGGACCGTCGAAGCCCTTGGTCGGAGCCAGCCTGAATTTCACTAAATACTCGGCATTCACCGGGAAGCGGTAGCTGACGGAGAGTCCGCCCGCCGAACCGAAGGGCAGATCGTCGCTGACGCGTTCGCTGCGCCGGGGGCCCACCTTCTGCATACTCTTGGGCGGGCGAAACTCGGCGATTTCGGGCGCGATGCTGGTGTCGCCGATGGCCAGGCGGCTCACGTTGCGCGCAACGGAGAGATAGCGTTCGATGAGCATCGGCGAGAGCGCGAGTACGTCGCCGATGTTGTCGAAGCCGTAGCCGGTGTCATCCACCGGAAGCCTTTCGCCTGGCTGGATGTCGAGTGCCAGCAGATCTCGAATGGCGTTGCTGTACTCGGCACGATTCAGCCGGTGAACGATGGGACGGCCTGGATCCGGATGCGCCGCGGCGGACTGGTCGAGTTGTCCCTCCACCCAACGCGTGAAGGAGTCGACTCTGGCTCGATCGGGGCGCGGCAATCCGGCGGGAGGCATCTCGCCCGACCCGAGTTTGCGCACTACCTTTTCGAGGACGTCGGAACTTGCCGTGACATTCGACAGATCGACAGCTGGCAGTGAGATGCCGCCCGACATCAGCTTGGGATTGTGGCATCCATAGCAATACTGGCTCAGCAACGCCTGGTGATTCGCCGCGCCGTTAGTTGCGGCGACGGCAGGCACACAGACACCAACGAGCATTGGAACCAGACAGGTGCCGGCAAAATTCAAGACTCTACGTGGATGAATCGGGTGCCTCCCAGGGCTTCGCCCAATATTGCAACTGATCTCTATTGTACGAAAAGAGGCAGCCGCGTGGAAGTTACGTCCGTCAGAAAGAAGCGATCAGCCCAATCTGGATTGCTCGCGGCGACCCCGGCGAGATGTTGTTGTTCCCGTCCGCGTTCAGGTAGTATCTCTTGTTGAAAATGTTCTGAACATTCGCCTGGCATCGAATCCGCTCCGTAATCGAATAGAACACGGCCGCGTCGGCGCGAACATAGCCTGGCAACACGACGGTATTGTCGATGGCCGCGAACATATCCGAACGGTTCAAAACTCCAAGACCTGCCGAAAGCCGCGGTAGAACCCTGTAGTGGTTCCAGAGCGAGAACGTGTGGTGTGGCACCTGCGCAACCTGTGCGCCGAGTGCCGCCGACATCGTGGGATTCGAGATAAACGCATCCTGGTAGGCATATCCGCCCGAAACCTGCCACTTCTTCGTCACCGCGCCGTTCACTCCCGCTTCGAAACCGTTCGAGCGCTGGCTCCCGGTCTGCACGATTTGCGAAGGATTGTTTGGGTCCGTCGCCCTTGTGTTGGTTCGATCCAGCCGGTACACGGCCGTAGTGATGGAAAGGAACCGGCGAACGTCCCATTTGACGCCCACTTCGTAGTTGGTGAACTTCTCAGGTTTCACCTGCTGGGTGACGTCCGTGAGCGACGAGAACTGATCGCCGGAACTGGGCAACCATGACACGCTATAACTGCCGTACACAGATACCTGCGCTGCTGGTTTCAAGACGAGTCCCGCTCGCGGTGAGACCAGATGATCGATGCGTCCGAGGCTGCTATTCGTGCGATTGTTGTGGAACGCCAGATCGAACCGGTCGACTCTCACGCCGGCGAGTATTTGAACAAATCGCGAGATCTCGATCTGATCCTGAAAATAGGTCGCGGCCACGTTGGTCCAAATGTGGTTGTCAGCATCGGTTGCGCTTTGGCGGAACGTAGTTGGCGTGGAGATGGATGGGTTGCCGTAGGGTACATCGATCAGCGTACTGGTGTCGTTGAAATAGCCGGTGTTGCGGAAGTTGTCTGTGTTCTGACGCCCAATCTCTCCGCCGAACAGAAGCGTGTGGTGAACTCCCCCCGTGGATGCAGTGAGGCTGAGGTCCGTCTGGTTGAAGAAGTTCCGCCGGCGTGTTGCGTTGTTGTAGGCTGACATCGAAACCAACGTTTGATCTGCATTCACTCCCCTTGGCACATAGTTCTGATATCCGCGATCGTAGTCGCCAACAAGGGTGGCGTTGCGTAGATTCACGCGCCCAAATTGATGCTCGACGGTGGCTGACCCAAGATGGACACCGGCGCGGACACGGCTATCGTCCGGATTTCCGAAGAACATCGAAATAGGCACACCGGCTGGTTTCCCGTCGAACGACGGAATTCCGCGATCGGCGGTGCGCCGGTCGTGGAAATACTCGTAACCGATAGAGACACGCGTTTCCGGCGCGGGATTGAACGTCGCAGTGGGGTTCACTCCGTAGCGCTCCACCCCTACGAAGTCGCGGAAGGTATCGGAATTTTCGTATATGGCGTTGAGCCGGACCGCCGCTCTGCTGCTGAAGGCGCGATCCCAATCGGTGGTGACTCGTCTGGTTCCGAACGACCCCGCCTGGATGTCGATCTCTCGCAGATCCGCGAAGCCGGCCTGTTTGGTGACGCGATTGATCACCCCACCACCCCCGCCGCGCCCGAAGGTCATCGCATTCGGACCTTTCAGGACCTCCACCCGCTCGACGTTATACAGATCCCGGTAATACTGAACGTCGTCCCGAAGCCCGTTCACGAAGAAATCGGCTGATGAACTGTTGCCGCGGATGACGATCTGATCCCGATTATTCTCGCCTTGACTGGCCATGACGCCGGGCACATAACGGACAACATCGCCGATGCTCATCATCATCTGATCCTTCACCAGGTCGCCCGTGATGATGGAAAGCGATTGGGGGATGTTGATGATCGGCGTTGGAGTGCGTGTCGCCGAACTCGTCGCGACTGCCTGATAGCCGGCCGAGTCAGTCACTGTGACCGATTCAGTAACTGGTCGTATCTGCAACTGAATGACGACTGGCGAGCCCGCGCCGGCCTCGATATTCACATCGCGCGTAACGTCGACGAACCCATCGGCCGCGATCTTCAGGCGGTATTGGCCGGGCGGCAGCGATAGGACAAAATCACCATTTCCGCTGGTGCCAGTAGTCGCCGAAGCCCTGTCAGCGACACCTGCCGTGATGCGTGCTCCGGCAACGCCAGCGCCCGTTTCATCGACGATCCGACCTCGTACGGAGGAGCCGGGCAAGGGCTCCCCCTGCAGCACAACTGTATATAGCACGACGGTTAGAATGCAGGCCATTTGCAAGATCGAAGAAAGTGTCCGATGCGTGACGGAGCAGTCGTTCTCTATGCGTGGGAGGGGTCTAATTGCGGTGGTGAGTAGAAGGAGCATGTCAGTCTCGAAGAACTCATTACACTCTAATTGCAAACGAGTGTCAACAAAAAAGTGCGCGCTGAGCATCCGAATACGGATTCCGGCAGTGCTCACTGGCGCAATATACAGATTGATGGTGTAGCTGAATTCTTCACCCGCTACAACTTTCCGCGGCGAGGCTCGATTCTCGACGTGGATGTATGTGGTGGCGCGGAATCACTGTCGCAGCCTGTCTGGAAACGGGCCAGCGACACTGTGGATCCTGATTGGCGCGACGCGAGGCTGCATCGACCGGCATCGTCGCGCAACTCCAGCGCGATCACCGCTTAGGGAGTGGCTCCGGCCGGTTCGTGGACTCGGGAAGCCATCCCCGAAGAGCGTAGTATCCCTCCCGCGGCTCATCGGTCCACCCATGGACGCCATGACGGGGGAGCCGAGCCAGATGCCGTGTATGTAGACAATCGGCAGTAGGGCAATGCCCATCGCGATGATTACTCCGACTCTGCCTAAGAAATTCGACACGGCCGCAGTCACTAAGATGGGACGGAGAAGCGAGGACCGGGCGACGATGGGCGCCGGTCGGTGCCGGCGGCGAAGGAATCACACGCCTGAAGCTCTGCCCGAACGCGCGTGGCCTCCGTGTCCCAAAACCCGAATTCCTTCACTGGAAGCGACAGAGCGGGTTCCACATTACACGCTCTTGGCCGGCGGGGTGTGGTCCAGCCTCAACTTCATTTGGTTGTCCTTTACACGGGTTGGAGTAGAGCAGAATATAGCCCGCCATTACGCCTGCGGGGTTCTTGACTTCAATCACTCCGGACCACGGGGACGGGTTCACCGCTCCACGGAGTCGCAAAAGCATGTAGCCGTTGCCGGTTCCCCGCCAGGATCAACTCGCCGCCGGCGGTGACCTACAACAGACTGTTGTCCGCGAGGGTCCCTGCCTTCCTCAATTGCGGACGGATCGGCAGGCCCGTCGCCCGCCAACCGTCGGACCTTGGCGTGGCGGCCAGCGTGTAGCCAGATGGCTGTATGCAACCCATCAACGCACATCAAGGCGCCGGTTCATGCGGAACCGATCACGTACCTCCATCAATCCAATCCACATTGTTGGTTGACAGCGGCACGAAAGTGTGGCAGGATTTTGTGAATCGGCGCGGGCGGTCGAACAGGAATAATACTTAACCAGTTCGAGAGAGATCTTACGCATTTTCTAATTGACTCGATGGATAATGCCGCGCCATGGTCAGCTTTTCAAGCTGATGAGCACACCGTGTCCGGAGCCATTGTGGTGTCCGTGGACGCAACAATCGCTACAAGTTCTGGTGCGCCGGGCTGCTTGTCGGTGGCTGTCCACGCGGGCGCGACCGGTCACTTGCTTCAGCGAAGCGTGTCGATCGACCTCGCCGAGCCTTCAGAACTGCGATTTTGGGTTCGCTCGGACCGACGAGCGGATGGCAGCACGGACCGCCCATTCTATTGGAAATTACGGCTGGCCAGCGCTGCGATGACCTTCGATGCTCCAGGCAACACATGGTACCGGTTGATTCCCGTGCAACGGGACAACACCTGGGAAATGGTCCGCCTGAGTATTAACGACCTTCCCGCTGCCATTCGATCGAACGTCACGGGCATTCGGCTCGAGTGCATCGAGGCGGGGCAGGATTTCCAGTCTTGGATTGATGAATTCATTGCCGTACTGCCCCAGATGGTCAGCGACGTCGAGACTGCGCTGCTGGATTCAATGCACAACCGGGTTACTATCGGAGGAAATGCCGTACCTGCGGCGCTGCTCAATCCGGATGCGCCGAGCACCCCTGCGCCACCAGTATTTAGTGTTATTCCTTACGAAATTCGCCGGGCCGACGAGTTAGTTCGCTGGGGTACAACTCCAGGGGACTTCACAGACACCGGCTTCCGGTTGTGGCCGAACGCCGTGCCTTACTATCTGTTCTACGATGTGGATGCGCGAGTTGAGAATGCGTCGCAGCGCGCCGAATTGCTCGATTTCGTGCTTCAGCGCTTCTCTCCAATGGGGAGATTAGTTGTGAACGGAGCGCCATTGACGGCTGAAATTCTAGCGGCTCCTCCAGTGGAACCGCTCCCGCCTACTCGAGTCGGTAGAACGCCTTTGAGGTTGCGAGTGACCGCAGCCCAGCAATCCGAGCCAGAGCCACTTGCCGCTGTCCGTCCCTATCGGAACGTGATCGTCGAGACGGATCAGCCTCGTTGACCGGAGGGTAAGATGCACAGGATCGTCAATCAACGGAATCAGCCCGTGGAATTGTATGTTGGCGAAGAAGTTCACGTTTTTGAGCCGTTCGGCGAAATGAAAATCGAACTGACAGACGAAGGAATCGCTGAGATCAACCGCGTGAGCCGTGGGCTTCAGTTGTTCGTCGAAGAGATACCCTCGACGGCGGACGCCAAAGCGGAAGAAGGCCCAACAATAGAAGCGGAAACGGGCGCCGAGCCCAAGGCGGCACGCAAGACCAGTGCGCGAAGGAGCAAATCAGATGGCGTATAACATCGGTCTGAACGTAATTGAGGTCGACGGCAAAGGCTCTCCAGCGATCCAAGGGGCAGCCACTTCGGTTGCGGGTTTCAATATTCTTACGCAGCGGGGCATTCCAAACCGGCCGGCACGCGTAACTACTTATAATCAGTTCGCCGACCAGTTTGGCTCTTATTTTGCGAACGGCCTCGGCGCCTATCTGGTAAAGGGGTTCTTCGATAATGGCGGCGTTACAGCATACATTAACCGTGTGGTTGCAAACGATGCCGCCACCGGTGCGACACCTGCGCGCACCGCGGTTCAGGATGTAACGCCCACCGATATCATCCGGTTGGAAGCCGGCTATCGGGGCATGGCGGATCCTGGCACCTGGGCCAACAATTTGTTCATTCGTGTAGCAATTTCCGCGACACCGGTCGCTCGTATTCGAGAAACGGCGCCCGCTACCGTTGATACGGCCGGTTTGCCCGCGACCAGCAATATGGCGGGAGCCGCGCCGCTATCCGTCACTGTGGATGGCGAATCGACCGCGACTACCATCCCGTTCCAAGTCAGCGATTTTGCAAGCCCACCCGCAGCCACGCCGACGGAGATCCGCGATGCCATCAACCGCCGCACAACAAAGGTGATTGCGAGCGTGGTGGGAGGTCAGATCCGGCTCACATCGGCAGGTCAGTTCACCAGTTTGCAGGTTGCGCCCCATCCCATCCTGACGTTCCCGGCCACCCTGGTGCGAGGAACTCGAGCGGCGCTTAGCGCGACCGGAACGGTGATATCGAATACGGATGTGCTGAAGGTAGGAGACTCGGCCGTCATTGTGGCGGGGGCGAACCGTGCGATCGCGAAGATCACCCGGGTGTCGCCGCTGACTGGGGAAGTGGAATGGACTTCAACGGTAGCGAATATTAACACCTTCGATCCTCTGACATTCACGATTCAGCGGCTCGAGTTCGATTTGTCGGTGGCCAACGGAGCAGCATCGGAGCAGAATCTGGTGGAGCGCTTCAACGGATTGTCGTTCGAACGGGACAGCGGTGGATATGTGCTTTCGCAGTTAAATGATCCGGTCACAGGCTCGAAGTATTTGCGAACCGTCGACCTGCGCGGAGCAGCCGATACGGCGTCCCGTGAACCGCGCGCTTTAGATTGGGCGCGGATGACACCCGGGCGCGACGGGACGCCGACCGCTTTCGACTTCATCGGAAACAGCGGCCAGCACACTGGGTTTTCGGCCTTCGATCCCGCAAACATTCAACTTCTGTGCTGCGAGCGCACGGATCCGGCAATCGTCGATTCGGCGCTGACCTACTGCTCGAACCGCGGCGACTGCATGTTTGTCGGATCTACTCCCGAAGGCTCCGTGGGAGCGGGGACGGCGATCGCCTACGGCCAGCGATTTCAGAAGGCCAAAGTGTATGGGGCACTCTATGGGCCGTACATCAAAGTCATCGATCCGCTGGCGCAGAGCTTCAAGTTCATCCCGCCGACTGGCCACGTGATGGGCGTTTTCTCTCGAATCGAAACGGGGCGTGGCATTTTCAAGGCGCCTGCCGGAGACGAGGCCTACATCAACGGCGCGTTGGATGTGGAATATCAGCTGAGCGACGCCGACCATACCGATCTTGTGAAGAGCGGAAGCATTAACGGCATTCGTGCGGTGCCCGGGGCCGGCATTGTCGTCGATTCATCGCGTACCTTGAGTACCGACACGCGCTGGTTATACGTGAACGTGCGGCTGCTGTTCAATTACGTGAAGTCCAGCCTGAAACAAGGGTTGCGATGGGTACGCCAGGAACCAAACCGGGATACTCTGTGGAGCGTAGTTCGGAACAACAGCGTGATCCCATTCTTGAATGGATTGTACCGGCAGGGCGCATTCGGCGCCGGCAAGCCTGATGAGGTATTCACCGTCATTTGCGATGCGTCGAATAACCCGCCAGACCAAGTGGATCAGGGTATTTTCAAGATTGAGATCTACTTCTACCCGTCGAGACCGGCTGAGACGATTGTGATTTTGGTCGGCCAGCAGCCGAGTGGCGCCAAGGTCGCGGAGTCATAGGTTTAGGGGGCAGAGATTTTCAGTTTGAAGGAGGAGCGGAATGCCTCAAGTAGGTGAGTTGTGGGAGTCCTACAGAACTAATGAGTTCGTCCTGTTGATCGACGGTTCCCGGTCGCCCGGCGTGACTAAGATCTCGGGACTTAGCGAAGGAGAAATCGATACGATTGACCAGCCGGACGCCGGTACCAACCGTATCTACAAGATTGCGGCGACAACCGTTAAGTTCGAGCCGTTGACTATTGAGCGCATCGTGGACGGGAGTCCGGAAGATCTTCGATTCCAGAGTTGGTTCAAGACGGCGTTCAGTCTCGCCACGGGTGTGCCCGGCGGCTCGGCTACCCGGAAGAATGGCATGATCCAGAAACTGCACTCGGGCCAAATTGTAATGGAATTTGCGTTTCATCGTGCCTGGATTAAGTCGTCCAAATTCAGCGATCTTGAAGCGGGCGCAAACAGCCTGTTCAAGCAAACCATTGTGTTAGAGCATGAGGGCCTGGAGCGCGTCACTTAAGCTGCGGCCCACGTTCAATCGCCAACAAGGAGCACAGGATGACATCGACAATGGCACACAGTCACGCCAGGGCGCGCGAGTTTGAGTTCACTCTTCCCATCGGCTACATCGACAATGAAAACGTATCTCATCGCCAGGTCACGCTGCGAAAGATGACTGGGCGCGAAGAGTCCATACTCGCCGACAAGCGGTTTCAAAAGAATGGCGGAAGACTGGTAACCGAGCTGCTAGCGAGTTGCATAGTACGATTGGGGACTCTTGAACGAGGCACCCAGCAGGCCGTCGCCGCCATGTACTCGGCGGACCGCAATTTTCTGTTGATCAAACTCCGCGGCATCACATTTGGTTCTGAACTAAACGCGAGCTACCTGTGCACTTGCGGTGAAACAATGACTGTCGTTGAAGACCTTGACAATCTCCCCGTCAGAGGACTGCTGGAAGGCGAATCACCGGATGAAATCCGGGTGGAGTTGGAGGACGGCTGGATCGATCGTGACGGCAGCGTGCACACTGCGATGATTTTGCGCTTGCCAACCGGGGAAGATGAAGAGGTCGTCGCTTCCCAAATGCGGCAGAATGTGTCGCTCGGAAAGAATTCGCTGCTGGCGCGCTGTCTAAAAAGCTTGGGAGATGTGCCAAAGCACCGAATGGAAGCCATCGGTCCGAAGATCATGTCGGACCTGACCATGACCGACCGGCGGCTGATTGATCGGGCATTGAACCAGGCGGCTCCCGGTATCAATCTGATTCGGCAGATCGAGTGTCCATCCTGCGGGCGGCAGTTCCAAACCACATTGGACCTTAGCCGTTTTTTAGCGCTGGAGTAGGAGAGGAAAACCTTCGTAAAGAAGTGTTCTTCCTTGCTTATCATTTGCACTGGGGCTGGAACGAGGTGATGGACATGGATGTGCTTGAACGCCGCGCTTACGTTCAGCTTTTGGCCGAGCAGGTAGAGCGGGAGAACGCTGAGATCAAGGCCTCGCGGAGAACCTGAAGCACATGCCCCTCGCGTTAATGATCCAGGATTTCCTGCGAAAGATGGACCACGAGCTGAAGAAGCTCGACAGGTGGAATCAACTCGTCCAATGGGAAGCCGTTCTGGTAGGCCGCGCGCGCGGGGCGTTCCTCACGCACTGGTTCGGGATTCACCTGCCCATCGAGGGCCATAACCCAAGGATCTGGATCGTCAACATCGAAGAGTTGAAGCAGCGGCGCGATGCGGTCAGGCGGACGGATTCATTGCGCGAAGGTCCGAATTTGCTCGAACCATTGGCCGGAATGGCGGGGTTGCTGGCGGGCGAGATGTTAAGTCCACTGAATGCCGCATTGCTAGGGATTCACTACGCTCGAAGCAGTCGGACTTGGTGGAGCATTATTTTGGCAGGCATCAACGTGGTTGTAGGAGGCATGCTCGGCGCGGTACTCGCGGTGGTGTTGGGGGCGGGCGTGATCGCCGCCCTCCCGGCCGCCGGCATGCTTCCGATTGCGCCCGCCTTGTACAACCTGTTAGGGGCCTTGGCTCAGATGGCTGGCCCTTTCCGGAATTTCTGGGAGATTCTGAACGGCGATCGCTGGCGGGTCGCAAATCCTGTGCTTGCGGAGATGTTGCATATTCTGGATCAAGCCGCCGACCTGCTTCCTCAGATGATGGGCCTTTTCACCGTGATGATTCGCGATCTGCGTTTCCGGCTGCTGGCACTGGCTCCACAGATTGTGCCTCTTGGGCTCATCGTCATGCACAGTATCGAGACCTTCCAGTACATCCTGGAGAACGTGGTGGAGCACTTGGATCAATTCATGACAGGGCCGCACTCGGTTCTCTCAACAATGAAACGTGCGCTCGATTCGGTGCTGTCGATTATTCCGATTCTCACAGTTCGAGTACCCGCTGCCCTGCGGGCTCCTTTTACGTTCCTGCGTGAGGGCCTGCAACGCATCTCAGACGATTGGGATCTGTTTTCTCCGGCGCTGACTACAGAATTGGATGCCATTAAGAACGCGCCGCTCTGGACCCAGCTGCAGCAGGCAGGAGAGCGGTTTACGTGGGCCTCCACGGTTTTCGCCGCCAGTCCTCCGACACCCCGAACGCAGCAGTACCTTCGACATCCGATCGACTATCAAATCGACAACATAGTGGATCGATTCGCGGCGTTGATTCCGCAGTTCAATCTGACAGCCACGCCGCCGGCAGCGCCCGTGCTTCCCGATACGAGTGCGCTGACAGCAGAACTGGGAGGCGAGCCGCCATCGATCGGATCAATCGGCCCTCGCATCCGGCTGCGTGAGGCGTTCCGCATGGTGTTCCCATTGGGAGGATTGCTCGCCCGAATGGAAGATCCATTTGCCTTGACCGCCGATTCAGCAGCGGGATTAGAGGCGGCGCGCAATCCAAGAAGTGTCTTCGCCGGCGAATGGGTTAGGTTACGACGAGAATTAGGGCGCCAGCCTTCGGAAGCCCTGACACTATTCCGAGTGCGCGAACTCTCTTTGCGGCAGCATGTGGAGGACATCGTCAACAACGTATTTCCCGACAGCCTGGCCGGCCTCTTCAGTCCCATAGAGACCACGCTTCGCAGGATCGATCAATCGCTCAATCTGCCGGACCTGGCTGTTCCGGACACCGGGCGGCTAAACGTCCGCGTACCTCACCTTCGTGTTGTTACGGAGGAATCGGACCGGGCTGCCACGCAGGCGTGGGCGGAGCGGTTGAGGGCCCGGTTGAACGGGCAGCAATACGTGGTTCCGGTGCTGCCATAAGCATGGTGCAAAATGCCGATTGACTTCGCTGCTATCGTCGCTCAGTTCTATCCGCTGATGCAGCCGCAGGTCAATCTGATTACCAAATCTTTCGAGCGGTTGGCGAAATGGCTGCAGCCACACTGGCTCCGGACGCGCAATATGTTCGAGGTCACCCGCGATTTCCCAGTGCTCGAGTTTTACAACGGCGCTCTCAGCGTCAGTCTCGATCGCGGCCAGTACGGCTACCTGGGAGTCTCGCCCGACCATCCGAATCGGAGAGGCTCGGGGGAACCCGACTTGTCCCCGCTCGGGCGTCTGGTTGAAGGAGGGCGCCGGTTTTGGGACGGGCTGCGCCAAGTGCCGATCATGGTCGAACAAGAGTTTGCGATTCCACGGCTCCTGTCGACCCTGGCTGATATGGCCGAGGCCATCCTCGATTCCATGCGGCGATTTGCTCAACCCACGCGCGAGATGTTCCGGCTCACCGGGCACACGGCATCCGATCTGTTCGGCGAAGCTGCGCTCTTCTGGCGCGCGATCACGCGATACTCAGGAATGTTGGACATCGTCGCCACCGCCATCGGCGCGTTTCAGGTACGGGAGGCCATCCAGAGCCTTTCCTCCGCGGAGGAGCAGGAAGTTGGTCCCGCGAGAAACTGGATCGACTCGCTGTCCGATGTTGTGCGCGGGATCGCCGGCGTGATTCTACTGCTGCCGGCGGGCATGGCTCTGATCAGTGCCACTCTCGATACAGCGATCCTGGCCCTCAAGATCAAGGTGCTGCGCGAGTTCCAGGGAATCGAACGTCAAGTTGTCGGGGTGCGCCGCTCCGTCCTGGATTTTTTCTACGGCGAAAATGCCGGCATTGGCCTGATGGCTCAGGATTTCCTGCAAGTTACTGTAGAGGTTCTCCTGGCCAACGTGACTTTCTATGTCGAGTTTCTCAGCCGCTACTTTGAGCAGGTAGTGCCCGAGTTGCGCCGTTTCAGCACGGAGCTAGGGCCATTCCTGGCGAGTGTGTTGACTGCGGTCCGAGCGTACATCGCTAGTTGGGGCACTTTTTTCGATCGCGATCTGTGGGAGTTCTTAAACGAAGGCGTCGGAATCACGGTTCTGTCGGATCCTGATCCGCCTCCCGTCACACTCGGACAGATGGTTGAAATCCTGACCGGGACGGGAAGCGCCTCCCAACGGGACGCCATTCTGCAGTACATTGACGACGAGCTCTCGACGTACCGGTATTTACCGGTCATAGGTCCGCGTCTGCGCGCCTTCGAGCGTTTGCTGCACGGCCCGGCGCGTCCGGTGATAGCTTTGCCAGCCGAAGCTGCGGCGCCACTCCCATCGCCGGTCTTCCCGGACTTGTATGAAGTCTGGTTCGGCGTCGGCCGGCCCGATCTCCTCTTGATTCTCGGGCAGATGCTCGACCCCATTCGGATTGGAGTACGCGACGCGCTCGGAACCGGCTCAACGGCGCTCGCCGATGTCAGCGGACAGTTTGCGCGCGCGGCCGCTCGTGAATCGCGAACGCCCTTGGGAGACCGATTCAGCGCTATCCAGGGATTCGCCACGTCGTTTGCAGACAGAGTATTCGGCGACGAACGGAGGGGGCTCGCGGCGCGAATCGCGCAGCAGCCGTTCGATCCTTTTCTGGCTTTGGTGCGTGCGGGCGGATTCGATGTTATCGGACAGGTTGTGCCGCGCTATATCGAGCAGATGGATTCTTACTGGCGTGGCCGTTTGAGGGATATCCCCGTCTCGCCTCTCATCCTGGCGCGGCGCAGGAAGCTCACGGTTCGCGTGCAGCGCATGTCCTTCGACGCAACCGGACAGCAGCTCGACGACTCATTAATCGATCGCATCGCGGCGAGTTTCAAAGAAGCGGTCGAAAACAGCTACCGGACCGGAGCGATGCGCAATCTCGCGGGGGCTGGATAACCAAGTGGACGAAGAACTCATCACCCAAATGGGTCTGCTCTTTACTCAGATGCGCTACATGCGGCGCGCTCTTGAGGCCATTGAGCGGAACACAGCGCAGTACACCGGCGTGACTTTCGCCGCGGCGCTCTCCGAGGGTCCACGGTTCGGAGTCCCGCCAATGTTTCAGGGCGCCTTGAAAGTATACGTGGTCAACATCAACGAATTGAATTCCGGGGGCGGACTGGGCCTCTTCGAAGCCTTGCTGGGAGGTGCGGGACGATTTATCGGCAACCTGTTTGGCGGTCTGGTGGGCGGTACCGTGGCTGGCTTCGTCATGCCGCAGAGCCTCGCTGATATGGCCCGGCTGGCGGACAAAGTGGATAGCATCATGGCCCGGCTGGGCACCTCGCCGCAAGCGTCTGGTACCGACACGGGACCCAGCACTCTGGTGGGCCAGTTGGAGATGTTGACGCGCGTAGTAGATGCGCTGACTCGCATGTTCCGAGCTGGTTCGGAAGCTCCGACGGTCACCACTGGACCTACCGCACCCGCAACGCCGGGAGAGTTCCCGTTTCATCAGACTCTGCCAATCCTGCAGACTGTCTCGCACATTGTCGATGGCCTGATTCTGTTGATTCCCATTCTGACAGGCGCTTTTGCCTCGTTCTTATTGAAGATCGATGAAATCAAGTTCCGCATCCTCGACCTGATGGAGTTTCTACTGCGAAACACTCTGCTATTGCGCGGTATCGCGGTGGTTACCATCTACGACACGATCGCTTCCGCGGCGGCATTGGGCGGACGCATTCTGGGCATTCTCAGCACGCAACTCGACTCCATTCTCGGCTCGGTATTCTCCGCGGTGGAATCCGCTGCGACTGGCGTAATTGCGTTGATTCGTTTTATCGGCCCGGCGCTCGCGGCGACCTTGAACGCGGTGCTCGTATTCCTGAGAGAAGGCATCGGGAACGTGTTGGTCTTTATCGGGAACACGCGCGTATTCCGACTGCTTTTCCATCTGGTGAATGCGTTGCCAAGCCTCCTGCCTGGACTGATCGAATTGCGCACAGGAAGTCCGCCGAGCGCCGCTTCCACGACCGCCTTAGGAACCGCGCCCACATTCAGCGCGGCGCTGGCGCCCTACGTGACGCCTTCCGGAACGCTTCCCACTTTCACAAATATCCAAAATCCCTTTGCCCAAGCGGACGTGGATACGATGACGGCGAATCTAAGGAGCGCCGGCACCGCGATACGCACCGACATGCAATCGGCTCTGACCACCGGCCAAACAATGCTCAACCAGGTGGGGGCGGAACTTCGCTCCGCCGTTACTACCGGTGAACAGAACTTTCAGCAGGGTCTCGATACTCACCGCATCGATATCACAGCAAGTTCGCGCGCCTTTACCGAAGCTCTGCGTCCGGCACGGGACCTCGCCGCACAGGATACCGATAGTTCCCTTACCGAAATCGCGCGGGCGTATCAGGATTGGCTCACTCACGGCGGTTTCGATGTGCTGCTAGGCCGCATCTCCAGCCACTTCGAGCACACCCCCGCCGTTCCAGGCGCGGTTGCCGCCGGTGCCGCCGCCGCGCAACCGGGCGCCACTGTCGAGATCGGCCGGGTGGAAATCGTAGTTCGCCCCGGTCCTGTTAGTGCCGTGCCGGCAGCCAATCATGCCGAACCAGTGGCCTTCCAAGATGAAGAAGACGACATACTGGTCCGTCCGTACCGCGGATACGATCCGCATCCGGTGACTGCTTGATACATCAGGAGGTCCGATGCCAAGACTTGGATTCATAGCCTCGCCGTTGAACATACCGCCGCTGGTTTTCCAATTCCAATACAACCCGGAGATCCTTTCGCTCAAGAAGTCATTCAACTACCGGCAGGCCGAGAGTTACGGTGAGTGGGGCTTCGAGAAGACAGTTTCCGCCGTTCAGGGAGCAGCTGGGCTGTGGAAAGGTCCGGCGGCGGTAACTGGAGTTATCGACGACCTGAAAGACTTCGGATCGCTACTCACTAAGACGAAGCCGCTGGAAGCCCAGGAAGGCGAGCCACAGACTATCGGGGTAGAATTCAAACTTGATGCTTCTCCCAGCGCGCAAGACCTGGCCGACTCGATGCACGACCCGCTGATGAAGCGTGAGGAAATCGATACGGATCTCGCAGTGTTGCGCTCGTTCATGTTTCCGTCGTGGGAATTGTTCGACCTGTTCGACGTTTTCCAGGGTAAGAAGCTCTGTCCAACCCGGCCGCCGGAGGTATCGTTTGTGCACGGAGGAGTATCGATAACGGGCCACATCACGGATTTGAATATCAAGATTACGGACTTTACCGAAAAGGGCAAACCGATGAGAGCTGACGTCGACTTGACCATTAAGGAACAGACTCGGTCTTTCGGCCCCATCGGCGATCTGATCAAACGACTCTACCTGGTCGACAAAGCGTTGTTCACCGGGAAGGTACCATATGGAGCTGCGCTGAACGCGGTCTACAATCCATTCGCGGAGTAGCATACATGGCTGTTGGAAATCGATCGAGATACAACGGGCACCCGCCCTTCATGGCCACGGATCGGAACGGCGTGGCGAAGACCACGTTGCTCACCCGGGTGCCTCTGAATCTAACCGCTGGAAACCATTTTGAGCACACGGTGGCGGTGAATCAGAGCATGGAGTATCTCGCTAGCCGTTATTACGGAGATAGCGAATTATGGTGGCGCATCGCCGACGCGAACGCGCTTGTATTTCCGCTGGATATTGCTAATGGGGAGCGGCTGGCAGTACCGTCAGCGGCAACTGTCGGAAGCATTATGCGAATCAGAGGAGTTTAGAGATTGTCGCAGGAAGCATACATCGACGTGGAACTGGTGGATGAGCAGAGGAACATTACTGCGTCGGTGCAGTCGTTGAGGATTGAAGACCATGATCGCCTGGTTGATGAAGCGACGATCGTGCTCAGTGACCCCGATGCGCTGGGGTCGGCGACTCTATCGGAGAACCAGAAGGTTCGCATCACCATGGGCTGGGAGTCCGAACATGCGGTTCTGTTTGAGGGCATGATTCGTACACCTGCATCAGCGGCCACGTCCGCTTCCAGACGGACGTCGATAATCGCCCACGATCTTTCGTTTGGAATGACGATCGATCGGCAAACCCGGCCGCACGAGGGCACATTAAAAGACGTGGTTGGTACCGTGGTTTTCAACTATGGATTCGACGACGAGAATATCGTGACTCCCGACCCGAGTCCTACGTTTGATCTCACGAACAACCGGCTAAATCAAGCCGACACCACCGACTGGGATTTTGTCCAGAGGCTTGCGGATAGATACCGGTGCGTCGCGTTTGTGGAGTTCAACGGCGACTCGCGACGGCCTACCGCCGAGGGCCGATCCCGTTTCTATTTCATGCCTCTGAGCCGAATCCTGGAACAGCCCGTTGCGGGAACACTGCGTTACTGCCAGGGCATGAGCCAGTTGATCGATTTCCGGTTTCAGAAGATCGCCAGCCAGGCTGCCGCGATGCTCACGCCGTCGGCGGTGGACCGGATGACAGGCGAGGTACGCACCGGGACCCCTCCAACCCCGACTCCCACTCCGCCCCCGAGTTTAGACCCGTCGCACGCCGGCGCATTAGCCGCCGGCGGTAGATCGACGGTTGCGGATTCGGCCCTCACGGCAGCTGGCAGTACTCCCGATAGAATGAGTCAGATGCCGACCGGCACTGCGAGCGGAGCACCCAGCGACGCGGAGTCCGTGGATGTTGGAAGTCAGGTCGATCCGACGCGGACTCTTGGATTATTCGGCCGTGGGAGAGCCGTTGGGACCGTCTACCTGCGCGCAAAGAGCCGAGTGCACATTGAGGGTATTCCCGATTGGGCCGCCGGTGACTGGTATGTAAAACGTGCGGTTCATATCTACACGCGCGAAGGCGCTTCTCCGCGTTACGCAACGGAGTTTCTGGTCACGAGGTAATCATGGATCCATCACTCGAACGACACCGTGGGAAGTATTACGGCAAATACAGCGGTTTTGTCACCGACAACGCGGATGACCAGAAAATGGGACGCGTGAAGGTTCAGGTTCCCTCGGTATTCGGAACAACGATGGAGGTGCTTGCGTGGCCCTGCTTTCCGGCGATGCATTTCTATGTCCCGCCAGTGGGGGCAAAGGTGTGGGTCGAATTTGAAGCAGGAGACATCAGTCACCCTCTGTGGGTGGGGCAGTGGTACCCGCAGGGCACTGCTCCCGCGCCCGCGCAAATCGATCCTCCGGATAATCGAGTACTGCAAACACCCTCGGGTCATACCATAGAGATCCTCGATAAGGACGGTGAGGAAAAGATCCTCATCAAGCATAAAGGCAACGCGTTCTTCTCAATTGATAAGGATGGTAGCGTTACCATTTCAAATCAGAACGGGTCGTTCCTATTCTTGAATTCCAAGGACGGCGAGGTTTCGCTTATCGAAGAACATCAGAACGTCGTGACGATGACGCAGAACGGCATCCTGATCGTGAACCAGGAAGGTGCGTTCGTGGAACTGAAGGGTGGCACCGCGCGAATTGTGGCTGCCGATGGGATCCAGATAACTGGGCAGAAGATCGTGCTTGACGGTTCCAGCATCGCCTTGGGCGGAACCGCGACGGACTCGCCTATCCTGCTGAATATGTTCACGCCTATGTACAACGCACACGTGCACGCATCGGCAATAGGGCCTACGGGACCACCCGTGCCGCCGTTAACGCCGGCAGCCGGATCCATGGCAGTGAAATCGAGCTGATCATGAGCAACTGCCGATTCCCATCGTTGCCGTCAATCAGCATCCCGGCCATGCCGCCGATTCCGTCGCTGCCGTCGCTGAACGTCGCTGTCCCCGAGTTGCCAGCGTTGCCCGACTTGCCGGGCCTGCCGGCGATCTCGCTGCCGACTGTCAGCATTCCGGCCATGCCGCCCATTCCTTCCTTGCCGTCACTGAACGTCGCTCTGCCGGAGTTGCCGAACCTGCCTGCTTTGCCGGGCCTGCCGGCGATCACGTTGCCGAGTGTCATCATTCCCGCGATGCCGCCGATTCCGTCGCTACCATCTTTGAACATCGAACTCCCGGAGCTACCGAACTTGCCCGGCTGTCCATTGGATTGAAATATGGCGCTCTCAAAGGACAAACTGCAAACCGGGATTGAAGACGCTCTGAAGGCCGGATTCGAGCCGAAAGATCTCATGCCGGACGTTGTGTCTGGCATTCAGAAAGCCGCGAAAGGACTTGCTGAAGCGATCCACGCTTATGTCATCGATGCTGAAGTCGGGGGTATTACCGTGAACCTGAACGCGGCTAAGACCCAAGGTACTCAGATAACACCTGTGAAGGTCACCTAACCATGGCACAAACAATTCGAGGATTGGCATTCCCGTTTCGCATAGACCCTATCTCAGGGGGCGTTGCCATGGCGGAGGATCGAGTCAGAATTCGGCAAAACGTAGTGCAAATCCTTAGCACCCGGCTCGGGGAACGAACGATGTTGCGAAATTTCGGATCGCGGCTGCCCGGCCTTGTGCAGGAGCCCAACTCCGAGGTGCTGGCGAAGATCGCCGAATCGCAGGCCCGCGAAGCTCTGGCTGCGTGGGAGCCGCGCATTATTGTAACCACCAGCCGCGTCGACGGGGCGGAGGGTGAGTTACATTTGTACCTCGAGTACATCTATTCGAACACAGGGGAAACCGATCAATTGGGTTTCCCTATCGGGTAAAACATGGCGCAGCCACCGGCGATCGACTACACGAACAAAGACTTCGCATCCCTCCGGAGAGGGATGCTGGAGCTCGCGCAATACCGACTTCCGGAATGGACGGATTTGTCACCCGCGGACGTCGGCGTTACGCTGATCGATCTTTTCGCCTACATGGGCGATATCGTTCTTTATTATCAAGACCGGCTTGCGAGCGAACTCTTCCCTCACACGGCACTCGAACCCCGCAATGTTTTGCAATTGCTGCGCCTCATCGGGTACGAGCTGAAGCCTTCGTCAGCGGCATCCACGACGCTGGATCTCACCTTCAATGTACCGCCCGCAGGCGCCTCCACTACTTTCACGATCGCAACCGGAACGCAGTTTGCGACGAAGGCCGCCACCGGGCCGGTGGTCGTGTTTGAGTACACGCTTCCTCCATTGACGCTCGATCAGTCCGGATCCCCTTTTACGACCACCCCGGACGGCAAGCGTCTGTATAGCGGTTTACCCGTGCGCCAGTGCCGCACGCGTCCAGTAGAGATTCTCGGTATCTCGACCAACGAACCGAACCAGAGCTTTGAGTTGCGGCAATCGCCCGTCCTGCTGGATACACTTCAAGTGGAAGTGAATGAAGGCGCTGGATTCGTCGTTTGGGACCGGCGCGATAACCTGCTCTATCACGTCGACGACACAGGCCGCACTATCCTTCCCTCGCCGGTTTCTCACGAATATTATTTGCAATTCGACGAACTCGGGATTGCCTCTGTGATCATGGGTGATGGTGTGTACGGGGCCATCCCAAGAGGACAGATCCGCGCGCGCTACGCAACTTGCGACGGCTCGATTGGAAATGTTGCGGCCAATACGATCGTGGAGGCTCGCACGTCGATTCCGAACTTGAAATCGGTCACAAATCCGGCGCCCGCGGTAAGTGGCGAGGATCGCGAATCAATTGAACACGCGGTGAAATTCGCGCCTCTTGCATTCCGATCGCAAGCGCGCGCCGTAACATTGTCCGATTTCATTTCCATTGCGCACCAGGCGGGAGGTATCTCGAAGGTTCGCGCTCACAGCAAGGGTTGGAATACGGTGGAACTGGTGGTCGCGCCCACTGGAGACGTGTTGGCATCTCCCGATGTGCTTTTGAAACAACGCTTGGTGCGTTTCTTTGAAGATAAACGCATGGTCGGGACCTTTGTGGTTATCCGCGATCCGATTCCGGTCCCAGTGGACGTCACCCTCGACGTTGTTCCCGAGTATAACTACGACCCCGAGTCCGTGCGCCTCAACGTGGAGAAGAGCATTAACGATTTGCTAGCCTACGCGAACGTTGACTTCGGCCGGCCGCTCTACCTCAGCAAGATCTACGAAGCGGTGGAGGGGATCCCGGGAGTGTTCGCACTGACGGTGCGGAAGTTCGCTCGCCCGCAGGTTACTCTTCTCGTTCCGCCGCTGAAGCCAGTGAAGTACCGGATTGCGGATCGCATCGACCCATCGCCGACGGGCTTTCAAATTACGTCCAGCGGGCGCATCGATATTGACGATTTCGAATTGCCGTTCCTGGCCGGCTTCATCATCGACATGCAGGAGGCGCCACGATGATAGTCGTCGACTTTTGCGCCGAGTCGCACCTCGTCGGCCGCCGCATCCGGATTTCCTGGAAGTTCGTGATGGGGCCGCTGGAGACTCCCGTCAATGCTCCGCGCATCACGTTGCGGCGTAAGCTTCGCGATTGGGAGTTTCCGGCGCCGGTTGCAATCGATCCTTTCACGATTTATGACAGCCAGGCCTTCCCTTCCGCCGGTAGTACTGTGCTGGAGTTGCCGGTCCGGCAAGACCGCATTGGCGAACAATATCTGATCAAAACCGCCACCAGCATTGCGGCAAACATCAACGGATCGTTGACTGAGGTGGCCCGGCGAACGCTGATCACTCGCTTGGATGCGAATCGCATCCCCTTGGACCAAACGGTAGAATACCTCGATTACGGGACGCTACCCCAGGGGCTCACCCCTGGCGTTCCGCTGTACTACGAACTCACAATAGCGGGATCGCCCGATGTGAACCGCGCGGCAGTGTCACCGACTGAGGTATACGGGCTTGGAAAGAAGTTGTATGAGCTCTTGCCAGGAATTCACCGGGCGCACGATACCGTTCTCGCTCCGCAGGACCCTTCGACTCAACACCTGATAGAAGGTCTACAGCGGACTGGGCAACTCCGGAGGTTTTTGGACCTTTTCGGGGTCGCTCTGGATTCCATGCGCAGTACTGCGGAGGGATTGCGCAACCTGCGGGATGTCGATAATTCAGATTATCGCTACCTCCCCCTGATGGCTCAATGGATTGGTTGGAATCTGAGTTATAGCGCTTCGATCCCCGCCCAGCGGCATGAAGTGAAATATGCGCCGGCGCTGTACCGGATTGCGGGCACCATTCCCGGATGCCAGATCTGGGTCTATCGATTGACCGGGTGGCAACCGCGGCTGAAGGAGTTCGCGCGCAATGTATTTCTTACTAACCATATGCCCGATCCGAACGATCCTGGCGACAACGGGTCTAAGACCGTAAATACGCGCGACGCTGCGGCGATAACTGCTATCGGGAGGTTTGAGGATTCGGTCGATTACATCTATGACTCCGGGGTGTCGCAGAAAGATTGTTACGCCTTTAATGTAGTTGGCATCTTCGTGAAGGCTCTTCCAACCGACTCGGCGGCTGAAACACAACGCAAGCGCGACCGGCTGGTTAACAACATGAGTATCTTCCTGCCGTCAAACATGCGCGGCATAGTCATCACGGAGTAACGACGACGGATGAATATCTCTAAAGCGGCGAAAGGAACCCCCCATGGCTGACTATTCGATTCCCCCGCAAGACCAACTACTGGCAAACCTGCAAAAAGGGTACGTGGGCCTCCACATTCAACAAGGAGTGCCGCTGCTTGATCGCGATTTGAACCTACTGCACGATCTGATCACTGCGATGGTGCGATCGGTGTTCACCCGCTACATCGGGAATGGCATCCCGGCTGGAGCCGACGGATTCGCGATCCAAGCCCTGCCGAGCCCACAGAATGTGCAGGATTTCACCATCAATGCGGGAACCGCAAGTCCGGGAACTTGTCTGGCAGGTGGAATTGAGGTGAACATTCCCGCTAACCTCACTTACAAATCTCAAGCCGGGCTGCCTTCGCTGACCATGCCGACCGCCGCGCAGCCTGACCCACGCACCGATATCGTCTACCTGGATGTTTTCTTTGTAGAGGTGGACGCAACCTCGGATCCCGACCTAAAGAATCCTCTGGATATTGGAATCCAGACGGCGGTTCGAGTGAAGCCGGCTTGGGTAGTGCGGGTGTCCGAAGCCGTTCCCGTTCCAACGGCTCCGGCTGGACACGTGTACTACCCGATCGCGCAATTTCGGCGTCCCCGGAACGTGAACACGGTGGATGCGCTCATGATTACCGATCTGCGACAGAGGCGTTTGACAGCATCGGACATGGAACGCCGGCTGGCCTTGATGGAGCGGCTCCTTATGCTCCCGAGTTTCATGCCATCTCCGAATCAGTTCGCTCCCAAGCTTGGTCAGCCTGGTCAGCCCGTGAACCTGAGTGGCCGCAATTTCAACATAGGTAATGTCACGGTAGCCTTCGGAGGACAGACGGCGGCAGTGGTAGGCACCCCGACCACCAGTCTGATCGCCACCGCGGTTCCCGCGGGGGGCCCGACAGGCAATGTAAAGATCACCGTCACAACCGAAGGCGGAACCGTGGTGAGCGACGATTTCTTCAATGTCCTGCCGATTCCGCCGCCTCCTCCGGCCCCATCTTTCGTCCCGGTGGTGGGAGGTCAGTTTAACCCAAAACTAGGACCCGCCAATCAGCCCGTCAATCTCAATGGAAGCAACTTTGATCAACCGGGTTTGCAGGTCACCATCGGGGGTGTCGCCTGTCCGCTGAATGGTGTGGTCACGGCCATATTGATCCCGATCAGAATTCCTGCCGGCGTGGCTCCCGGCTTGAAGCCGTTTGTCGTCACTACGGTCGGCGGCATTGCCACAAGCACTGACTTATTCTCGGTTTCGTAACGAAGAACGCTGCTGTCATGGGCCGGGACTGATTTGCGCTAAACAACAAAAGGAGAAGAAGAAATGGCGTTTGCTGTATTTCCCAATGAGCCTGGCAATGTGCAGGATCATCCATTGCAGATCGCTGCGGGCGCAAATAGCGGGCTGAAGACGGTGGGCCCGCTACCCGCGACTGGAACGAAGTTCATTCGGGTCACGATGGTGGGCGCCGGTTCTCAACCGGGGATAGCTCTGAAAGCGGACCCAGATCCGATGGTTCCCGCAACAACGATCGCTGCCGACGGCTTTTATCACACCGTGTTTACAGGCGGCTCGGATGCAGGCGATTGCTTGGTCGAACCCACCGGCGGTGTGCTTCGGATAACCATTGTCTTGTCGACCGCCGTCATGTGGCAACTTCAAATCACGAACACGGATGCGGCACCGCACGGTTTCACGTGGGTGATCGCCGACAGTGATGCTGAGGCACAGCAGCCTTGGCTTCACAGTCCCTCCGTTGGAAGCTTCAACGTATTGTCCGGACAGGCGGACACGTTCGCCATTACGGTAAGCAATAACGGGACCGGGCCCGCCAACCTGGTTGCGGGCGTCGCGCCGGGCCCCGGCTTTGTGGTAACCACGGTTCCTCCGCCCATTGCGCCAAATGGCACCGGTGACCTGATCATTACGTACACCGGCGCGGCCGCTCCTGGCAGTGTGGCGCCAATCTATGCCGTCACTGCCACCCTCGCCGACACAACCGCTCACCCTCTTAGCGCCGGACACAACACTCAAGTCACCCTAACAGCGATAACTCGACAAATTGAAGCTGTATTCCTGGTGGATGCTTCCGGCAGCATGGCGTACACGCCGCAAGGAACCTCGGCTCCATTCCCCGATCAAGCCCGCTGGGCCAAGTTGAAGGCCGGCGCGGCGCAGTCCTGGGGATTGCTTCTCGGCTTCGCGGGCGGCAAAGGGAGATTTGGAGTTGCACAATTTCCGGATATCAGCACGGGCGTCGTCCCCGCACCCTCCCCGAGCAGCAAGGTGCTGCTGGCGAGCGGCGATATCACGGATGCCAACGTCACGGCAGCGCAAAACGCTCTGGGTGCGCACACACCAGTTGAGCATGGCGGAGCCACGCCCATGGGCCACGGTTTGGGCGCCGCCATGGGTACGGTGGCGGGCAACTTCGGGTTGTTTCTGAGTACGGCGAACGCCAGGGACTTCAACGAACGATTTCTGATTCTGCAATCCGATGGCGCCAACAACAGTCCTACCCCTCCAACTCCCCCCCAGCCCAGCCAATTCTATCCGCCTGGTTCGGCGGCGGGAACATCTTTTGTAGACAAGAAGATCAAGGTGATCGCCGTGGGCTACGGCAAAGAAGGCACACCATTTGAGGTGGATAATAATCTGCTGAAGGCTCTCGCAATGAACTCCGTGGATAACGGATATTTTCTGGACGCCTTTGCGGATGATACCGGCCTGGCCTTGCGCAAGCAGTTCCGACAGGCCATTGTGGATGGTCTGCATCTTGATCCCACGGTTGACCCGCACGGATTCCTGAGTACTGCCCGGCCCGAAGCCAGGCACGAGGTGACGGTGCTGCCGTTTGACACCAAGGTGGCTTTCGTTGTGGACTGGGTCACGCGTAGCGCCCCTATCAGAGTATCTCTGGTTACTCCCTTATGCGAAGTGATCACCGAGCAGAGCGCAGCCAATACTCCTGGCGTCTTCTTCCGTACTGACGCGTTCCATCGCATGTTCATCTTTGACGAGACTTTCCTGCGCAACACCGCTGCGCCCACGCGGCCTCGTTACGGAGCCTGGACCCTTATCATCGACTACACCGGCGCTGGAGTGGATGGCTCCGTAGCTAACGAAGAATATCAATATGAGGTGATCACTCAATCGCGCTTGAAGATGAAGGTGCAGTTTGACAAGTCGCTCTATGGGACGGGCGATCGCATCGGCATCTCCGCAACCATTACGCTGGACGGTAAAGCCATTCCAAATGCCTCCGTGATGCTGGAGGTCACCGCTCCCGGCCAGTCCGCCCACAACTTCATCGCCCGCACGGCCGTCTCCGCCGGCCTGATCGAGCGTGCCCAATCGGTTCTGCGCCAGGAGGATGTCACCGCCATTGGCATCAAATCCTTTGCGATCGGGCTCAAGGGCGCCAAGTTCAACGCCTTTACGAACAATAGAACGATCCGGATGAGCGACTCGGACAACACTGGAGTTTACTCGGCATCCATTGACGATACCTCAGTACCCGGAAATTACGAGTTCTATGTGGTCGCGGTCGGACTGACCGAAGGAGGGACGGCATTTCGACGTGAACAGCGCGTGAGTGAGCGCGTGGACGTGTTACCCCGGCCGAATTTTACGCTGATCGACGTGGACTATCAGGTAGGGCGCGCTACCGTGCGGGTCGGTCCAAGCGACAAGTTTGGCAATGTGGTATTGTTCGACCCGGCTTTCAATCCCCGTATCTCGCTACAGGCCACCGGAGGCGAATTCATCGGGCCGTTGAGTTTCAATGGCGACGGGAGTTACACAGGAACATTGGTCTACTCTCCGACATCCAATCCTGTGATCCGTGTGCTAGTGGATGGCGCTGTGGTTGTCCCAAGTTTCCCGCTGGCGCCGGTAACGAAGTTGGTGTGGGTGGATGAAGGGCTCGACTTCCACCCAGGGAATGAAGCGAAGCCCGGCATCAACACCCATAACAAACCCGAAGCCGCTCTTGGCGATCCAAATACGAAGCCGGCGGACATCTTCGTCTCGTTGGGAGGCCGCGGCAGCCTTACGGTAGCTGTTAAGGGAAGCGTGATTGTGAAACAGGGACCGGCCGATGTGACCGTCTTCGTAGCCCGTGACGAGTCACTTCGTCCCTATCTCGTCGAGGCTTCCGCGGACGGGAAGTCGAACTGGACAGCGCTCGGTACGTCACCGGGTATCACTCAATCGTTCGGGCTGGGTAAGCTCACTCAAGCGAGAGCGATCCGCGTTACAGACCAGAGCGGGCGGATTCGAGATAATGATCAGACTCCGCTGTCGAGTCCCGGCATCAGCGTTCGCGGCATTGGCGTTGCGAAGGTCACCGGCGGAACCGGTACGAGCGGTGCGCTTGACGACGAGGTCGGAGCCATTGTGGGAGTACTGGCAGATGGTACGGAATACCGTCAGGTTCTGAAGAATCCGTCTGATGGACAGCAGCACGTGACGCCCGATGGTCGAAGGTGGATAGCTGTCCACGAATCAGTCGTAAACGGCCAGGTTGTCACATCGCCGTTCACTATTCATTGGAGGCTCATACGATGATATTCGTTCTCGTTTAGTACCTCTGGCACGGAGGGGACGTTCTGAACCTTCATCGGGATCGCGACGTTGTCCTGCGCCGCGAGCGAGTTGGAGATTTGGAATGTGTAAGCGCCGCCAGAGCAGGTGCGGTCGTCGGGCATGAATGGCTCGTTGTGGTGCGACAAGGGCCACACGGTGATAGGGCCATAGCCGAAATGATTTGCCACCGCGACCAGCACAGAGACGATGCACGCAGGGGGGAGCTTCGCCTCGACCCGGGCCGGCAGTCCCGGGCGTCCGGAAGAAGCTTCTCTTCACCGCCATCGCGAACACTCGCATGTCGAGCTTGTAGAAGCGGACGTGCCCCAGGTGTGCGCAGCGTGGCTTGGCGTGTCGAATGTACCTTGGCCGACTGGTACTCCGGGCCATATGCGCTGGATCTGGAATGAGCCGGTCGGGGCCGAGCGAATGGCCGAAGCGCAGGAGCTGCCAGCCGCGAAATGCACGTTGCACTCGCCGAGCTGAAAGCGCTAAGGGCGGACGAGAGCGAAAGGGCAGAAATGAATAGAACTTTAACCGGCGAGCTATCCTGCGCGAAATAATCACCGAGAGCGAATTCGAACTATTCCCTCGCACCTTTGATCCACTCGAGAATGGTCAAGTACTCCGGAGATCCCTTCTCCCATCGAACGCCTCCGCCGTGTGCCACGGTGCCGGCGTTAGTTACACCTTCGCTCTCCGAACTCGAAGTCGGCTTGAGCAGGATCAGGCTCCGCTCGGGATGTTCGGTATCGACCACGTTGAGGGCCGTCGAATGCGTGCCATTGAACAGCGTGTGGGTGGCGTGGCAGTGAACGCACGCGTATCCGTCCTTACCGCGCTTCTCAAGGATGGGCTGCACGTGGCCGCGGAAGAACGCTTCATCAAGATGGGGTTTCGATTTGAGCGGTCCGGTGCTCCTGGCGCCAGCGGCGTTTAGGGCCGGTGGCTTCAGAGCACGCGCGAGTTCCAGCCCCTCAGACATCGATTCAACCTTCGCCAGCACGAAACGCACGTCGTCGCCCTCCGGGCCAGCTGCCTGATTGACACTCGCGAAACGGGTCGGGCGGACCAGCAGGACAGCGCGAGCCGCCAATCGCCGGAGTTCGACATCTTTGGAGTCGAGCAAAGGCCGAAGCGAGTGTGCAAAACGGTCGGCGCTCTCGCCGAAAAACACGATCTGTTCGATGTCGTTGCCGATGCGGTTATAAGCCGGAGGATCAGGCTGCTCCAGGTCCGCCTTGAGATCGTAAATATCGGCGCGGCGCAGCGGCAGTTCCGTCAGAGCCTCGAGCAGTTCCTTTCTCTGTTCGTCCGGGCCCCGATCGAGGATCGCAGCTGTTTTGGCGGCCAACCGGGACTCCACCGCCAGACGGCCTTGAATGGCACGGTAGCGGTCTTGCGGTCGACCGAGCAGCGGCACCCAGTTGTTATAGAGATACCGGATGTTCTCGTCCGCGAGATTGTAGACGGCACTGTGCAGGTTCGAACGAACCCATGACGGCTGAGGCTGGCACAATGCCGCCAACAACGCATCCTCAATATTCTGCTTAACGCGGTCGTCGGGACTCCAGAACCAGAATTGCCAAAGTCCTTTTATCGCGTTCATGCGGACTGTTGTCACAGGATCGTGCGCCAGTGGCTCAAGCGCAGCAGCGATCGCCGGCTGCCGTGCGAGCGCAGCGAAGTGCAGTGCGAACACTCTTGTGGCGCCCCACCGTACGCGGTCATCCTTCGATGCCAGCGCCGCAACGACCTCTGTCATCGGCTGCTTTTCGTGACGGCTGTACGATTGCCGCAACGCCCAGGCGGCAGTGCGCTGTACCAGTTTGCTTGGATCGCCGAGAAGAGCCGCATCGGGAGCCCGCCCTAATCGGCCGAGTGCCTCCACGGCCGCCTGACGAATCAACGCATCGTTCGACCGTGCCGCTCGTTTTATATCCTCGATCACCTCTGGCGGCGGAGCATCCCACACTTGGTCCAACTGTTCCAGCAGCCCGTCGGGCGACGTCGAGAGACTGGTGAGCGGCGGAGAATTTCAACCCTTCGCGCGACCGTGCAACGGATAATAGCCGCTGAGCGCGATCACCGCCATCTGAGTTTCGCGAAACGGCGTGCGGAAGTTTTCGAACGACTGCAGCGGGTCCATCCACCCGCCGAAGGGCTGCTGGCGGCTGAGCAGATACGCAATCGCTTTCTTCACCCGCGGATCGTCTTTCGGCACACCGGCGGCTTGTAATGCCCACAGAGCGTGGCCCGTCTCGAACTCGACTTCCGGCTGCGATGCTTCGAACGCCACGGACCATTGTCCATCGGGGCGTTGCAGCGATAATATGCGCTCAACGTTCCGACGGATCTGCTGCCGGTACTTCCCAGAGTCGATATCCTCAAGGGCGAGCGTCTGGTAACAGAGGTCGATCATGTTCTTGACCTCGCCACCCGCGATCATTTCCGGCAGTTCAGGATTCCTGGTTTCCGTCCATGCGTACCAGGCGACTTCGTGTGCGCTTACCAGCGGTGTGTTCCCGTTGGTTTCATCCGGTGGGAGCCTGTCGCGTCCCGCGTAGTAGAGACTCAGGTACTCGCGGATGCCATCGTGAAAGATCGGGCGAGTTTCCCCCGTAACCTGATCTTCAAACAGACTCATCAGGTGCTACATGCGTCCCAGCACGTTGGCTGGTGCGGAAATCATTCGTGCCCACAGCGCTCCTTCCTTCTCAAATCCGTAGAACGGCCGCGGATTGTTGTAGAAACGTTCTGTCAAAAATTGCAGTTGCTGGCGCTCGATCACTGGGTACCCGTTACGAGTCGCATAGAGCTGGGCCCGAAGCGGGAAATGCGTTGTGTGACAGGCGACGCACAAAGATGTTTCCTGATGAACGCTGGAGATGCGGTCGAGTATGCCACCGCGCCGCGGCGTGTTCGCGTGCCATGAATCGCCTGCCGCAAGGATATAATCCACCCCTGTGCGGACCGCCGCATGTGGATCGGAGTACGGCGGCGGATCGTAAACGCGAGTTCGCAACCTGTATTCGGGATGGCTGGAGCGTACTGCGATGTAATATGTACCCGGCGTTTTTAAGATTCTGGGAGTGAATTTGTTGCCTGGCAGGGCCTGCACTTCGTGCGGCAAGGTCACGGGATCCTCGCCGTCGTAATACTCGCGCAGTTTGCCGTGGTCGTAGCGATAGACGATGACGTTCGCCGGAATCTGATCCCAATCCGTCAGGTCGATCTGAAAGAACACAAGCCTGGGGGTCGGACCGGAGAACTTGAACCAGTACCAGTCGGTTCGATTTGGGTCTTCTTCTGTCGCGAGCCGTGACGTACCCGGCAGTGGGATATAAGGACTGTCATCGCCGGATGCGAAGATCGTGTTCCCCAAGTCAATTTCTTGCGCATCCTGCCAACGATGGCCAGGACCGCTGCGCACGATGCGCGACAGCGGCCACCGGTTCACCTCTAAGGTGAACGTGCCGGTTACACCGCTATTTGTAACACGGACGGTCGCGGAGCCCGGATGCGAAACCCGGAACTGCGTGTAGAGATCCGGATCACCGGCGTGCAACGTTTTGCGCAAAACGATCGATTTGCCAACAACGATCTCCACTGTGACACGTGCTCCGGATGAGAAGGCCATAAGCGGCGCCACGGAATACAGCAGGCTGTATTGATGCTGTCGGTTCAAACCCGGGACTGCGAAGGTCCCGGTACGAACCGGTCCTAAGCGGCTGACGATTGGTGGCAGCGAGATCGCGAATAGACACGGAATTCCGAGAGAGACGGTCAGCAGGACTTTATCCCAGATCTTTGGCATGACGATCTCTTTACGATAGTTCAACGGGGGCGTGCCCGTTTGGTCAACTATCTACGACCAAGTGTCGACAAGCTCGCGCTTGATCTTCTGAATCGCCTCTTCGGGGGGTAAGTGACACGCGGCATTTTTAGCGCCTGTTCGAGGACGGTTAATTAACGCGGCTACGGCATCCCGACGAGCAGCGGCACTTTCCGGGCGTGCGGAAGTGCCTACGGTGGAGGTTGAGAGGCATGAAACTTCGCCCCCAGCACAACATTCATTGCCCACCATTTTGCCCACTACGCCTGCAACTTATTGATTCTAAGCTGGCGGAGAGAGAGGGATTCGAACCCTCGATAGAGTTTCCCCTATACACGCTTTCCAAGCGTGCGCCTTCAACCACTCGGCCATCTCTCCGGGATTCGGTGGATCGTGCGGCTACGTACCTCAGTCTATCACGCAGACCGACCTAAACCGTCTTCCGGATACTCATTTTCGATCCCGGCGCTGCGAATCGGAAAAACCGCGCCCGGCAACTGCGGCAACGCACCGGCGCCAACAGAATCGCCCGTAGCATCGCATCAATGATCCCGGACTGAATCGACCGCCGGGTGTTCGTTTTTCCACAACGGGGACAGGTATTGGTCATTCCCTACGTTTCCTTTGCGCTGAATCGAACCCCTACTCGCGCGCGCCGATTAGCGCATCGTGCACCGCCAGGTACTCCTCGACCGGAGCACCCGCACTCCACCGGCCGGCGCTGCATAGGGCCACGCGTTCGGTAACGCCGGTGAGTCGCAGCAGGGCGTGCGGCACCATTCCGGCCGCGAATCGCACATCTTGCGCTGCATTTCTTGCGATCAGGTTCCGTATCGTGAGTGGCTCGGCTGACGTCTTAGTCTCACCGGATCCGCAGAGTGCTTCCACCCACCCCGCAATCGCCGAGGTCGCCGATGGCTGCGCCAGATCCCCTACCCCCGACACCCCTGGGACTACAGCATTGCCCAGCGCCGCCCGCACGATTCGCGCCTCCATCGGATACCGGATCCATGTCCCGTCCATGTACACCTGGACCTCGATCTTCATCCGCCGCACCGGCATGTCGCGACGCACGAACACATCCACCCAGAACGATTGCGCCGTCTGATCACTCACATCTCCGCCGCCGATCTTCGATTCGAACGGAACCGGAATAAGTTCGAGCCCATCCGGAATCCACTCGGCGCCACTCCTTGCATACACCTCGCGATACGCCGTCACCCGGACCGCGTTCTCCGGATTCTGCGCAAGGTGCAAACGATACGGCTGTTCAGGAGTGCCTTCGACGACAACACGAAAACTCGAGACGGCGTTTCGGGGCAGAGCAGGCGAGAGGATTTCGCGCGGAGGGTGTGCGCTTCGATCCGCACGGACAATCTGCCCGTACGGATCGATGCGCGTCAGTTCGGAATACACCGTGACGGTCTGCGCCGCGGCAGTCGCGGTCACAACGCCGATCAGTGCGACAACAGCCTTCAAACCAGATCGAATTTCTCGTGGTGCAGCATCGGGTCGCTGCTCACCATCACCGGCCGTCCGAGGATCTCTTCCAACTCCTCGAGATACCGGTTCTGATTCGACTTCAGGACTTTCGCGACATCCGGGTGGACGCGCAGCATGACGTTCTGCCCCTCCACCGCGCGCGCGATCTTCTGTGCCTCCTGCAGCATTTCGCCGATCAGCGTCTGCACGCTCTTCACATAGCCGGCGCCCTCGCAGTACGGGCACGGCGAGCACAGCGTCCGCTCCAGGCTCTGCTTCACCCTCTTGCGAGTAATGGCGACCAGGCCGAAATCGTTGAACTGGAGAATCTTGTAAGGAGCGCGATCGGCCCGCATGGCATCTTCCAGCGCCTGCATCACCTTCTGGCGATTCTTGCGCTCGTCCATATCGATGAAGTCGATGACAATGATGCCGCCGAGATCCCGCAGTCGCACCTGCCGCACGATCTCCTTCACGGCCTCGGTGTTGGTCTTGACGATCGTATCTTCCAGACGGTTCGACTTGCCGACATACTTGCCGGTGTTCACGTCGATCGCGACCAGCGCCTCGGTCTGATTGATCACGATGTAACCGCCCGACTTCAGCCAGACCTTCGGCCGCAGCGCTTTCTCGAGCTCGGTCGTAACGTTGAAGGCATCGAAGATCGGCGCGGAGCGAGTGTACAACTTCACTCGCGACACCACGCTCGGCTGGAATCGCTGCAGAAAACGCAGGATGTTCTCGTACAACTCCTCGCTGTCCACCCACACCGACTTGAAGCCTTCGTTGACCTGATCGCGCAGCACTCGCTGAACGATGTCCAGGTCGTGGTGCAACAGCATGGGAGCCTTGCGCTTCTCCGCTTTCTGGCGGATGTCGATCCACAGATTCGCGAGGAACGTCATATCCGCCGCGATCTCTTCCTCGGTCTTGCCCTCACCGGCGGTGCGAATGATGAAGCCGCCGGACAGTCCGACGCGATGCTTCTGGAGAACCTTCTTGAGCCGCAAGCGCTCGTCGTCGCTCGCGATTTTTCGCGACACGCCCATGTGGTCGAGCGTAGGCATGTATACGACGTAACGGCCGGGGAGCGCGATGTGCGAAGTAATCCGCGCGCCCTTCTGACCGAGCGGTTCCTTCGCAATTTGAACCAGGATCTCCTGGCCTTCCTTCAGGACATCGCTTATCGATTGCGTACTGGCCGGCTTTTCGAGCCGGGGCGCGGCGCGGGAATCGGTCCGCGCTGCCGGGCGCGGTTCCGAACGAGCTTCCGGACGAGGGGCGGCGGCGGGAGCGGCAGTCTGCTCACCACCGCGGCGGCGGCGCATCCGGCGCGAGCCGCGATGCAGATAGCGCGATCCGGTCTCGCGGACGTTCGCGGTCAGCGGGGATTCGGGTGCGGCGGCCTGTTCCAGATCTCCGGCATCCCTTTCCAGAATCAGAGCCTGAATCTCAGGATCCTCATCGTCCTCGGAAGGCGTTTCCACTTCGATGTCCTGATCCGCCTCAGCGCTCTCCGATTCGTCGTTTTCCGCTTCTTCGGATTCTGGTTCTCGTTCGGGAATATCCGCGTCCATGCCGGCCGATGACTCATCTACGGCATCCGGCTCGGGTTCCTCGGACTCTGCTTCTTCGGCCTCTGCTTCCTCAGTCGATTCTTCCGGCTCCGATTCCTCGTCGCCGGCGTGCTCATGCTCGGGTGCGTCAGGAATCGCATTCTCCCGGGGAAGTTCGTCTAACTCGTCGGCGTCCTGAACACCGTCATCGGTGTCGGCATCCTCGATCGAATCGTCAGCTTCCTCGCTGCCCGTATCCTCGGCCTCCTCCACGTCGGTATTGCGGTATTTGGCAAGAGACTCGCCCGGCAGGACTGCAAAGTCGCTGGGCTCGGCCGAACGGACCGATTCGGCTGCCGACGGAGGCGCTTCCTCTTCCGGCTCCTGCGAGGCGGGTGCATATTTCGATTCGGGGAATCCGCGGCCGCGATTTCGCCGGCGCCGGGAGCGGCGTCCACGACGGTCCTGGGAATCGCTGGTTTCCTCGCGCCCGGCACCGGCCGGACTCGCGACTGCCTGAACTTCCGCTACGGCTTCCGGTTCTTCTGAATGCGCGGGTGGAGTGGGTTCCTCCACTTCGGCGCGCGGAGCGGCGGGGGGCGCAACATGGCGCTCGGGACGGGACGGCCGATCCTCAGTGATCCGGTCGATATCGTCGCCGTTTTCTTCCAGAAAATCGGAGACGTACAGGAAGGTGTCGCGCTCCAGCCCCAGGTCGACAAATGCCGACTGCATTCCTGGCAGAACGCGAGTTACCCGGCCTTTGTGAACGCTGCCTGCGAGCGAATACTCGTTGGCGCGTTGGAAGTAGATCTCGACGAGCTGATCGTCTTCGAGAATCGCTACCTTGGTCTCATGGCGATTTGACGAAATCACCAGTTCTTTACTCATCAATCATCTCCCCTGCCGGGTGTGGCATGGCAGTGCCCGCGGAGAGACGATCCCGGGTGAGTTACCCGTAACCTGGCTGCAATCAACGCTCCGAAGGTGGAAACACTTTCAACACCTTCTGAAAAAAACCGGTGAACCCGCTCCGGGGTTATATCGCGTCCTCATCGTCCGAGTCCGCGGCCAACCTGCCGGAGACGCGCCCTAATGAATTTCGTTCGAGAGCGCCAGCCTGCTCTACTCTATCTCCACGAAAGCCGTTTTACGCCAAACCGGTACATCAATTTACGAAACGCCGGAGCCGGACATTATTCACCAGCCCCAACATCAGGAACATCGACAAAATGTTGGACCCGCCCGCACTCATCAGAGGCAGCGGAATCCCAGTCACCGGCATTCGCCCCACCACCATCCCAACATTGACAAGAATGTGAAATAGCAGAAGAGCGGCGATTCCCATGCAGATATACAGACCCGCCCGGTCCGGTGCCAACTGCGCGTTCTGCACGATCTGCATCAACAACAGAAAATACAATCCCAACACTACGATCACGCCCACGAAGCCATGCTCCTCGGCGAAAGCCGAGAAAATGAAATCAGTGTGCGGGACGGGCAAAAATCGAAGCTGAGTCTGGGTACCGCGGGTAACTCCCCGGCCCCACATACCTCCCTGGCCGACCGCGATTTTCGACTGGATGACCTGGTACCCTGACCCTTTTGGATCCTTCTCCGGATCCAAAAAGCTGACAAGACGAGCCTTCTGATAATCCTTAAGAAAATGCCAGCCAACGGGCAGTGCCACCGCGAAAATAACCGCGATTAACGCGACGTACTTCCATTCCAAACCTGCGAGAAGCACCCCGACAGCGAGAATCGGAACATAAGTCAGCGAAGTTCCCAAATCGGGCTGCTTCAGTACCAGAACCAGCGGGATTCCCACCAGTCCGCTCAATTTTAACAAATCGCGAATTTCGAGCCGGTCACCCTTGAGTTCGGACAAGAATCGAGCTACCAGCAATACTATCACTAATTTCGTGAATTCCGAGACCTGAAACTTGGCGCTGCCGACGCCGATCCAGCGCCTGGACCCGAACACCATCGTACCGACTGCGTATGTACCCAGCAGCAGCGCGACCGTGATGCCGTACATCACGGGAACGTGTCCCATCAGCGTGTGGTAGTCCACCTTCGTGGCTCCCCACATCAACAGGATTCCCAGCCCGATCCACACGATTTGCTTCCACCAGGCGTCGTCCCACACACCGGAATCGTGCGTGGCGCTATAGATCTGAAGGACTCCGGCCGCGCAAATGGCTAGCGCGATGATCATCATCGGCCAATCCAGATCGCGGAAAGAACGGTAGTGTGCCATTAGCGGCCGGCCTCTACGATTGTCTTCGGTTCGATCGCCGGCAGGAGAGATGCATACGAGAAAAACGGCAGGGACTCCATGCTCTTTGCCTGCTTCAGGTTCTGCATTCGGGCTTTCTTATCGAAGTACGCTTTGATCACGTCCCGAACAATCGGCGCGGCATTCGGACCGTGTTCGCCGTTTTCAAACAACGCCACCACGACGATCTCCGGAGCGCTGCGCGGCGCGAATCCGACGAACCACGCGTTGTCCTTCATGTCACGGCCGGCTTTCGTACCCTTCAAAAATTCGTTCGATGCCAACTGCGCCGTTCCGGTCTTGCCGCAAACATCCAGGCCGGGCAACCTCGCGCGGCCGCCGGTCCCGCCGTCGTTCACCACGGAATACATTCCGTACACCACTTGATTCACGTCGTCGGGATTCAGGTTCACGTTTCGGGCCGGGGCCGTCAACCCCTTCATCAAGTGCGGCCGGTGGAAGATGCCGCCAATCGAGATGCCACCGATGGCCGCCGCTAGTTGCAGCGGCGTTACCGTAGTTGCACCCTGCCCGATGGCGACCGAAATCGTCTCACCGGCGTACCATTTCTGGCGGTAGTTACGAATCTTCCACTGAGTGGACGGCACCAGGCCTTCGGCTTCGTGCGGCAGGTCGATGCCCGTCTTCTTGCCCAGCCCCACCAACTCGGCATAGTGGGCGATGCGGTCGATTCCCAGCCGGTTGCCGACGTTGTAAAAGAAAACGTCGCACGATTGCATGATGCCCTTGTGCAGATCCACCGTGCCGTGTCCGCCGCGCAGGTGGCATTTGAAATAGTGTCCGTAAAACGATGCGCCGCCGCTGCAGTGCACTCTGAAATTGTCGTCCACAACACCGGTCTCCAGACCAGCCAGCGCCATGATCGGCTTGAACGTCGAGCCTGGCGCCAACTGCGCCTGGATCGCCCGATTCAGCAGCGGATTGTACGGATTCTCGATGATCTTCTTCCAGTCGGCGGGCGCGATCCGGCCGGCGAAGATGTTCGGATCGAACGACGGCCGGCTCACCATCGCGAGCACTTCACCGGTGCGCGGATCCAGTGCCACCACCGATCCGCGTTTGTCCTCCATCGAGAGTTCCGCCACGGCTTGCAGATCCAGATCGAGGGTCAACTGCAGAGTCTTTCCGGGAGTCGCTTCTTTCAGGCCGACGACACCACGCTCGTGCCCCAGATTATCGACCCACACCTGACGCTGGCCGTTCACGCCAATCAACGTCTCGTTGTACTGGCGTTCGATTCCGGCCTTCCCAATGATGTCGCCCTGATTGTATCTGGCGAACTCCGGGCTGTTTAGTTCGTTCTCGCTGACCTCGCTCACATAGCCGATGGCGTGCGCGGCCAGGCCATCGCGCGGATACAGTCGGCGCTGCGCCTGGATCAATTCCATCTCGGGGAAAGTGGCGGGATCGCGGTGCGCCTCCACGAAGGCAACGTCGCCGGGCGTCAACTCCTGCTTGATGATAATGGGGTCATACTTGGGCCGCGACGAGAATCGCTTCACGCGCGAAACCAGGTCGTCATAGTCCATTCCAATTCCCTCGGCGATGTCACGGAGGTGATCCATATTCAACATCTGCCGGTTGAGAATCAGCGTGAACGACGAATGGTTGTCGACGATGACGCGGCCGTCGCGATCGAGAATCTTGCCGCGGGGAGCCAGGATCGGCAGCGACTTGACGCTGTTCCGCAATGCCGCTTCGCTGTAGACTTCCGGATTGCGAACCTGCAGGTCCCAGAAACTCGCGATCAGCAGGAAGAATATGATAACGCCCACGTATTGAAACGCGGCGATCTTGCCGGAGGCAAACTTCGTATCGTCCTGAAACGAACGAGGGGCCTCGCCATAGTTGCTTAGCTGTTCCTCGCGCTCAGTTTCGACCAACTTCACAAGGGATACCTCGAAAACTCCTGCCCGCTCACTCTGTTATCTTCAGTTTATCCAAGATCAGGAACAACGGGACGGCCACCACTGCATTTAGTAAGCCTAATACGAACGTGCCCTCGGGACTGAAGTCAATCATCTGCCCCAGCAAGGCTCTCGCCAGCACCCAGTAGAAGAACTGGTGGAAGAAGTAGAAGAAGAACGACAGAATGAAGCGCACGAATACATTTTCGACATCAAACCGGAGGCTCACCGACCCCGCGAAGTAGCCGACCAGCGTCTTCACGATCCCGAACATTCCCAAGGGCTGGTGCGACAGCGAGTCCTGCAGCAGGCCTACCACCGATCCGAACAGCAGTCCGGAAATCGGCGACCGCCGGATCAGCGCGAAATAGATGGTAACCAGCAGCGGCAGTTCCAGGTACGCCAGGAACGCAAACAACCGTGGCACATAAACCTGAAACAGGATCGCCAGCAGCGGCGCCAGTACCACGACCCACGGACGCAGCTTGGATATCCGGCTCTTTCGAGAGCCCTCGGTCAGCAACGGCCCGCTGTATTCGGTCATCGGCACGGGTCAGCGCGGAGGCGCCGGCTCCACAGGCTTGGCGGGTGGAGGGGTAGCGGGAGGCGTCGCGACCTTGTACGGGTCGATGTTGAAGTCGGGCGGCTTCACTCCGAGTCCGCCGCCGCCGTATTGGTGATTCTCGACTTCTCCGATCTTCTTGTAGCGGTCGAGCAGCCGGTCGGCGTCGGTGGAAAGGGTCGGCACCGGGCCTTGGGCAGTGGCAGGATCCACGGGCGGAGGAGCCGTCATGTGCAGAGTTGGGTCAGCCTGCTTCGGATCGGGAATCGGCTGATGCACGGCCTCCAGCACCACCAGCACTTCCTCGAACCCGCCCTGCAAACCGCTCGGAACCAGGTAGATCTCCTTGTGGGTCTTGCCCGTACGGACCACAGTGGCCTGGCCGACTGGCAGTCCCTTGGGGAACACTCGATCGTCGCCGGACGTGTAGAACCACTCCTCCGGATCCACCTTCTGCTCGTTCTGGACGTAGTCCACCAGGCAGGCCGGCCCGCCCTGTCCTTTCAACGTCCCGTGAACTTTGTTCTTCTGCGAGATCACTCCAGCGGCAAACGTCGGATCCGTCACCAGCAGTACCTGTGCGGCAGTCGGGAACGATTGGATGATCTTCCCGACAATCCCGTCCGGCGTGATCACGGCCATGCCCCTTTCGATGCCGCTACTGGAACCACGGTCGATAAAGACTACTTTTGAGTTCGATCCAGTACCGTTGCCGATGATACGCGCCGGAATGGTCTTGGAGGGCGACCGGGTCTGAAAAGCCTCCAGGGCACGAGCGCGGTCGGCAGTAGATAACTCGGTGTGCAGGAACTGGTTTTCCAGCTTGAGCCGCCCCACTTCCGACTTCATTCGACGGTTCTCGTCGCGGACATCGAGCAGGAAGAAATAGTCGCTGAAGAACCCCGTGGTTCCGCCCCTCGCCCACTCGATGACCCGGGCCGCCGGAGTGATCGCGGTCACCGCCCACACCCGGATGAGCCGCATGTCCTGCCCGCTTTTCACCTGATAGGCGAGCAACAATAGTTGCAGCGCCAGTACGATGGCAAGCACCATCAGGTTCCGGAAACGGCTAAGCAATGCGTCCATCTAGCTGCCCTACAACCAGCGTACCGCGGGTTACTCGATCGCGATTCGCCTCAGTAGTTTAAAGTCGGTTAGCATCTTTCCGGTTCCCAGCACCACCGAAGCCAGGGGGTCTTCGGCAATCGAGACGGGAAGTCCCGTTTCCTCGCGGATGCGCTTGTCGAGATTCAGCAGCAGCGCGCCTCCACCCGTCAGCACGATTCCGCGATCGCTGATGTCGGCGCTCAGTTCGGGGGGCGTGCGCTCCAGCGCCACACGGATGGCGTTCATGATGGTGGCGACGCACTCGCCAAGGGATTCACGCACTTCGCTGTCGTTGATGGTCACGGTTTTCGGAACGCCCTCAATGAGGTTCCGCCCCTTGATATCCATCGTCATTGGCTTGTCGAGAGGATAGGCCGATCCGATCTGAATTTTGATCGCTTCGGCAGTCCGCTCACCAATCAGCAAGTTGTACTTCCGCTTCAGGAACTGCATCACCGCATCGTCCATCTCGTTGCCGGCCACCCGGACCGATCGCGAATAAACGATACCGGACAACGAGATGACGGCCACGTCGGTAGTGCCGCCGCCGATATCCACCACCATGTTGCCGGATGGTTCCGAAACCGGAAGGCCAGCCCCGATGGCGGCCACCATCGCCTGTTCCACCAGGTGCACTTCGCTGGCCTTGGCCCGATAGGCCGAGTCGATGACTGCGCGCTTTTCTACCTGCGTGATCTCAGATGGGACGCCGATGACGATGCGGGGATGAACCAGCATCTTGCGACCGTGCGCCTTCTGAATGAAGTAGTTGAGCATTTTCTCGGTCACCTTGAAGTCGGCAATGACGCCGTCCTTCATGGGCCGGATCGCGACGATGTTTCCCGGGGTTCGGCCAAGCATGTCCTTGGCCTCCCGTCCAACGGCTTCCACCTCGCCCGTATTCTTATTAATGGCCACAATGGAGGGCTCGTTCACGACGATGCCCTTCCCTTTTGCGAAAACGAGAGTATTCGCCGTCCCCAGATCGATGGCCAGATCCGAGGAAAACAGGCTAAACAGCGAACGTAGGTTCATGGACGAGATTGGGCTCCAACTCCTGACTTCGTATTAGTGCGCAAAACATCTAAGGGGATTAGGGCCGCTTTGAGAGACACCTTACACTAATAGCACCGGCATCTGCTTTGTTGGGGATCGCGGCAGGTCCTCTGTTGAGCGTAGCATAGCGGCCTCGACGGCGCGTAGCAGCAGTATGCGGAAAAAAATCCCAAGAAATCGCTCTCGAGCAGACGCGACTATCCAGCCCGCTCGGCGGCCTCGCCTGCATCGCCGTATACTTCCTCGCGGATGATCCGCTCCGTTGCGCTGCTGAGGTACTCGTTGAGTGCGTCCCGGAGTTCCTGATATTCCGGCCACAGGGTCTGGTCGACGAACGATTTCGGAACCCGCACCATCACCGTCGTGTGGCGCTGGCGGCGGTATCGATACGGCTCCAGACCGTAGCGGCGGCACAGGGCCGAGAACAATCGCCGCTGCCAGCGATCCGGCAGGCTGAACTGATATTCGATAGGCCGCTCGACGTTCAACCTCGCGCCGAGTCCCTTCTTCACTCGCTCGAGAGCGGCCGCGGCCGCATTTCGCTCCCCGGGCGTCGTGGCACCCTCAAACAGGGCGTAGATCTTGCGCAGCCGCTCGCGCAGTTGCTCGTCGTTTTGCATCGATTAGTGCTCTTCCCCCTCGCGGTACAGCCGCTCCAGATCTTCAGCCGACGGCGTACCCGCCACCGCATCGCGCATCGCTTGCACGTGAGAGCGCATCCAGTCCAACAGTTCCAACTCCCGCCCCAGCGCGATGTGCAGTTCCACCCCCGCGAGCATCACACCCAGGCAATCGTCGCCGCGTTCGCGGGCGCGCCCGGCAAGTTCGTGAAGCTCCTTCATCGACTCTTTCGAAGTGGGTTCGCACGCCATTTTGATTCAGAATACACGACGCTTGAGCCGGCCGATGGAAAACTTCGCCGTATCCGCTATGGCCATCACCGTCATCACTCCCGCCTGGACGGGATCGGTCACCACCAGGTCGGCGGCCTCCGGAGCGCTGCCCGCCATATTCAGACTCACCACCAGCAGCCCCTGCGCACGCACCTCACGGACGGCATTCTCGATGTCGCCGCCCATCAGCGCCCCGGCCAGAACCAGCGCGCGGGCCCGCGGCAATCGCGCCACGGCACGAACCGCATCCGCGATCGGCTGCTCGCCCACCAGCGGAATGGTATCCACGGAAATGTGCTCGCCGCGGATGTTGTGGCGATCCGCCTCCGAGATCGCCCCGATGGCCACCTGCCCCACTTGCGCGCCGCCGCCCACGATGATGATTCGCTTTCCATAAATCTTTTCGAGCGTGTTCACCAAATGGACTTCCCGGACGATTGGAATCGCGCAGAGGTCGTCCAGCAAGGTTTGCGGGCTCTCCGGCATCTCGATTTCAAAGTACAACCGCGCCTCTCCGTTCTTCTCGTCGATAATGGCGACGCTCGAGATGTTCCCCTGGCGCCGCGCGATGACGCCTGTGATCTGATGAAGCACGCCGAGTCCGGCATCGGCGTGGATCACGATTCCGAAGTTTTCCACCATGTTCTAGATAGAAGGATATACTTGAACCATGGCTCGCGGCTGGGAAAGCAAGTCGGTCGAGTCTCAGATGGACTCGGCTGTTGCGGCCCAAGTGGCACGCGCGGAGGCTCATACGAAGAGAAATCCGCAGGATCTCGAGCGGGAATCGAAACTGCACAGCTTGATGCTGTCCCGTACTCGCGTACTCAACGACCTTGACACTGCCTGCAATCCCCGATACCGGCGACAGTTGGAGCAGGCTCTCGAGTTTTTGGACCGGCAAATCGCCGAAGCCGGCAACAGTCCCGTCGCGTGAACCTGGTTCCGCGACCGTGCCGGGCAACGTCCGGCATCCTACAGGACAACTGCACCCTCTTCGGCCAATGATACATTGAAGAGTTACGCATGCAAAAGACTTCTGATGTCTCCCAACTGCAGGCGATCGCCAAACAGACCCGCCGGCACATTATTGAAATGATCACGGCAGCCAAGTCCGGACATCCGGGCGGTTCGTTATCGGCTGTCGAAATCCTGGTGACGCTGTTCTTCGACGTGATGCGGCATGATCCGGCCAATCCAAAATGGCCCGATCGCGACCGTTTCATCCTGTCGAAGGGCCACGCGGCGCCTGTTCTATACACCGTCATGGCTGAGACCGGTTACACGCCGATCGACGAGTTGAATAATCTGCGCAAACTCGGATCCATCTACCAGGGCCACCCCGATGTCCGGTTCATCCCCGCGCTCGAGGCATCGACAGGATCGCTGGGTGAAGGGCTCTCGCTCGGAATCGGCATGGCGCTGGCGGCGCGACTGGACAAGAGTCCGTCGCGAACCTACGTCGTGCTCGGCGACGGCGAGATTCAGGAGGGGCAGATCTGGGAAGCGGCCATGTTCGGCTCGTTCCACAAGGTGGACAACATTGTCGCCATCGTCGACTACAACAAGATTCAGTTGGACGGCTTCGTGAAGGACATCCTGGACCTGGAGCCTATCGACGACAAGTGGAAGAGTTTCGGCTGGCACGTCATCGATATCGACGGCCACAGCATTCCGGCCCTGCAGAAGGCGTTTGCGGAAGCCGCGGAGACGAAAGGCAAGCCGACCGTGATCATCGCGCAGACCATTAAAGGCAAGGGCGTGTCGTTCATGGAGAACAATCCGAAATTCCACGGTACGGCGCCGAGCAAAGAGGAAGCCGAAAAAGCACTGCAGGAGCTTGCGTAAATCATGCCGGTCAATACGAAATACGAACTGAAACTCGGTGCCGCGACGCGTGAGGCGTTCGGAAAGGCGCTGGTGGAATTGGGGCGCTCGAACCCCAACGTGGTGGTGTGCGATGCCGACCTTTCGAAATCGACGTATACCAGCTATTTCCAGAAGGAATTCCCCGATCGCTTCTTCGAGTGCGGAATCGCCGAAGCGAACATGGTCGGCATCGGGTCGGGTCTCACGTCCTCGGGAAAGATGGCCTTCGTTTCCAGTTTTTCTGTCTTCGTGCTGAACAAAGGGTTTGAGCAACTGCGCGTGACGGCGGCGTTTCCGAACGTGAACCTGAAAGTGGTCGGGACTCACAGCGGCATCTCGATCGGCGAGGACGGTCCGTCGCAAATGAGCATCGAGGATCTGAGTCTCGCGTGCTCGCTGGCCGGATTCATCGTGATCTCCCCGGCCGACGAGGTGTCGATGACAGCCCTGGTTCACGCCGCGGCGGAGCACGTTGGCCCGGTCTTCATCCGCGCCGGACGTATCAAGGCGCCCATCATCTACCAGGCGGACCAGAAGTTCGAAATCGGTAAGGGTATTCAACTGGTGGACGGTTCGGACGTTACCCTGATCGCTACCGGACTCCTGGTGGCCGAATCGATCCGCGCTGCCGAGACGCTGGAGTCCGAGGGCATTTCGGCCCGCGTTATCGATCTGCATACGGTAAAACCGCTGGATCGCGATCTCATCGCGAAGGCGGCCTCGGAAACCGGAGCGATTGTCGTTTCCGAGGAGCACCTGGTGGATGGCGGACTCGGCGTTCGCGTCGCTCAGGTTGTGGCGGAGACCTCTCCCTGCGTGATGGAGTTCGTCGGCATTCAGAACACGTATGCCGAATCCGGTACTCCGGACGAGTTGCTGCAAAAGTACGGACTCGTCGCGCCGAATGTCGCCGAGGCCGCGCGACGCGCCGCCGGCCGCAAGAAACGGTGATTCAGGATCTGTCGGCGATCGTCGCCCGGTTTTCCGGTAGCGATTGGATGGATGCGTCGGCCTCCTTAATCCGTGAATACGAACTCGGAAGGCGCCGTGCAGCGCAACTCCTCCACGATGACGCCGGACAACTGCTGAGCGCGGCCGGTCTTCATGCGGGACTCGTCTCGATGGAGAATCCGGCCACCGCACCTCACCTCCGTGAATTCCAGAATCTGCTCGACCAGGGCCTCGCGCAAATCCGGGAGTTGAGCCGGGCCTTGAACCCCTCCCCAGTTTCACGAACGGGACTCCGGTTTGCACTGGAACACCAAATCGAACAGGGCAAACCTGCGTTCCCGCAGGGGCTGACCCTCGAATTTCCCGCCGATTTCCGGATTCCGGCGCAACCGGCGCTCTCTCTCGGGTTATTCACCGGCTACTGTCTTGAATTTCTTCGAGAGAGTGGCGCGAATTTCGTTCATTTACGTGTTATCAAATCTTTTCGTGCATACGTACTAGAAGTACTGTACGATGAATCGAGTCACGCTTGCTCAGTGGAAAATTCGAGCAAGTATCGGCGGGATTTATTAGTACTTTACTGCCGGACGGTCCAGTCCGGAGTAGCAGTCGAGTACGGAGACGGCACCGACAGCGGTTTGATTCGGGCCATGACGGAGGACCAGGACTGTACCACGTAGTCTTGCACTAGCAAATGGCATACCAGATCTTGCTGGTTGACGATCACAAGATCATGCGCGACGGCATCAAGGCCATCCTCCGAACCACGGAAGACTTTCAGGTAATTGGTGAGGCCGAGACAGGAACCGAAGCTATCCAGGTCTGCCGGCGATGCAAACCCGACATCGTGCTGATGGACATCGGGCTTCCGGGTTTGAACGGCATTGAGACAACCCAGGAGATTTTGCGCTACTGGCCGGACACCCGGGTCGTCATGCTTTCGATGTACGACGATGAGCAGTCGGTGGTCGGCGCGATCCGGGCGGGGGCTCGGGCATTCGTCCTGAAACGGGCCTCGGACGAGGACCTTCTGGAAGCCTTGCGAACGGTGGCAAAGGGCGGTTCGTACCTGAGTCCGCAGGTTTCCGACCGGTTGCTCCATCGAATCAAGCGCGGCGATCTGGATACAGTACCGACTCCGACAGGTCTCGACGAGTTATCCCCGCGGGAACTGCAAGTCCTACGATTGGTGGCCGAAGGCAAGACCAGCAAGGACATCGCCGTGCTGCTCGATTTGGGTCTGCAGACCGTTCGAAGCTATCGTAAGACAATGATGAAAAAGTTGGCGGTGAACAACGTTGCGGGTTTGACTCAACTGGCGCTCGCGGCGGGTCTGACCCGGCTCCCCTCACCGGGAATGGTGCCGGTCCGCGAGAACCGGACCGAAGAAGGCGAGGAGTAACGCCAGCATGGTGCAATCGCCTTGGGGTCCGATGCACGTGTCGGACTGTCACATTCATTTCTTCTCGAATCGATTTTTCACCACGCTGGCCGCTCAGGCACAGGGTTTGACGCTGGACTCGATGGGCGCCACTCTGGGCTGGCAGATGCCGCCGGCGAATCCCGAAGCATTGGCGCGGATCTGGGTGGAGGAACTCGACAGGCATGGCGTGGATCGGGCGGCCATCATTGCCAGCGTGCCGGACGACGAAGAGTCGCTGCTGGCCGCAGTCGCCGCGTTTCCCGCTCGTCTCTCCGGCTACTTCATGGTGAATCCGAAAGCGGAGAACGTGGTGCCGCATGTGCAAGGGGCGTTGGATCGCGGTATGCACGCGGTGTGCCTGTTTCCGGCGATGCACCGCTTCTACATGCACGACGATCCTGCACTCGCCGTGCTCGACGTGGTGGCCGCGACTCGTCCCTCGACGTTGATCTTCGTGCATTGCGGCGTGCTGAGTGTCGGCGTACGGAACAAGCTCGGACTGCCGTCGCCCTTCGACATGCGGTTCTCGAATCCGATCGATCTGCATGCGGTGGCCCTGCGGTATCCGCAACTGCGATTCGTGATCCCGCATTTCGGCGCGGGCTACCTCCGGGAAGCATTGATGGTGGCCGATCTGTGCCCGAACATCTTCCTCGATACCTCGAGTTCCAACCACTGGATCCGCTATGAAGGTGTCGAGTTGCGGCACGTTTTCCGCCAAGCTCTGGAAGTGGTGGGGCCGCGGCGCCTGTTGTTCGGAACGGATTCGTCGTACTTCCCCAGAGGGTGGCACTCCGCCGTGTTTGAGGCGCAGGCGACCGCAGTCTACGAACTCGGGCTGAAAGAGGAAGAAGCCACGCTCATTTTCGGATACAACTTTCGAGCGCTGACCGGTGTCTAATCGGGATAATGAGACTCCGGCATCTGATTCTACTCGGCATCGCCCTGTTTATCTTCATTGCCCGATTCCGCCCTATGCGATTTATGGGATCGTTGCGTCCGGTCACCGAGTCCGGTCCGCAGGCCGTCCGCATTACTCAGTTCTACGCTTCCGACCCGGCGGTCCACGCAGGTGAACCGACCAAGCTCTGTTACGGCGTCGACCATGCGAAAACGGTGCGGTTGGACCCTCCAGTGGCGAACATGTGGCCGGCGCTCAACGCTGCGTGGAGTTGATTCCGCCGCATACCACCACCTACAAGCTGACGGCAGAAGACGAGAGCGGGCAGGCCGCCACCGCCGCCACTACCGTCCTGGTAGGGCCTCCTCGAACCAAACTGCTGGAAGTATCGGTGAATAAAATCGAGGTGAAGAAAGGCGAGATGGTGACGCTGTGTTTCAAAGCCGTCAACGCCACCAGCTATGACGTCGGGAGATTGAGACCCGCGGCGGTGAATTCACCCGGCCACGCCTGTTTCGCCGATTTCCCGCAGCAGACAAAAACGTACAAGGTGCAGGTGAGCGGCCCCGGGGGGACCGACTCCGAAAAGGTCACAGTTAAAGTGCAATGACGGTCAGCGAGCGCGGCTACACCGCAGCGGGTTGCTCGACGTGCGCCAGGAGCTCCGCAATCAGGTCGATGTCGAGTTCGGGGTAGACCGGGAATCGATCCAGCAATGCATGCACGCGCGCGGATGCCTCGGATTTCGTCCGCTCGTCTACCCGGTACTTCGCCTTGCTCTTGCCGGACGAGGCCTGCTCCGCTTCCGTGTTCTTGAGCATGCCGGACATAATCGACGCGATCTCCCGCATCTCGGCGGCCCCCATGCCCAGCGTCGTTACCGCGGGCGTCCCCAAGCGTAGTCCACTGGTATACCACGGGCCGTTCGGATCGAAAGGAATCGTGTTCCGGTTCAGCGTGATGCCGCACTCGCGAACAGCCGATTCGGCCTGACGCCCTGTAATCCCGAACGGCCGCACATCCAGCAACACCAGATGATTGTCCGTCCCGCCGCTGATCACGGTGGCCCCCTCGTCGACTAAGGCCTGCGCCAGCGCACGCGAGTTCTCAACGATGCGGCGGCTGTACGCCCGGAACTCCGGCTGGCGAGCCTCAGTGAACGCGACCGCCTTGGCCGCCATCACATGCGGCAGCGGACCGCCCAATACCAGCGGGCAGCCCTTGTCCACATGTTCGGCAAACTCCTCGGTGCAAAGAACGATGCCGCCGCGCGGTCCGCGCAGGGTCTTGTGGGTGGTGCTGGTGACGATCTGCGCGTGTGCCACTGCATCGAAGTCGCCATCGAACACCTTGCCGGCAACCAGTCCCGCGAAGTGCGCCATGTCCACCATGAACACCGCGCCCACGCTATCGGCGATCTCCCGCATGCGGCGGAAGTTGATTGCCCGGGGATACGCGCTGTAGCCTGCCAGCAGGATCAAGGGCTTCACTTCCTGAGCCCGGGCGGCGATCTCGTCGTAATCCAGCAGGGAAGTGTCGCGATTCACGCCATACGAAAACGCATGGAACATCTTCGCCGAGGAGTTTTTCCGATAGCCGTGGGTGAGGTGCCCGCCCGACCGCAGATCCATGCCGAGCAGCCTCTGATTCCCCAGCTTCTGCCGGACCGTCTCCCAGTCGGCATCCGATAATTCCGCCGAGTCCTTCACGCCGAATTCGGCCACGGCGGGCGTTTCCACACGCGCGTTCAATACCGCCCAAAAAGCTACCAGATTCGCGTCCGCTCCGCTATGCGGCTGAACATAGGCATGCTCGGCGCCGAACAGCGCCTTGGCCTGCTCCACCGCGTAGGCCTCGATGACATCGACGTTGTGGCATCCGGCGTAGAAACGGTGCTCGGGGAAGCCCTCGGCGTACTTGTCGGTCAGCAGGTTGGCCATCGCGCTCTGCGTCGCCAGCGACGAGTAGTTCTCGCTGGCGATCAGCTTGATGTTGGCGCGCTGATCGCGAAGTTCCTGCAGGATGGCGTTGGCGATCGGCGGCGCGACGTGCGCCACGTTTTCGAGGTTCGCCAGATACGCGAGCAGGCCGGAGTCGACACGGGACAGCGAGGTGCCGTGCTTTTCAAGGTGCGCTTGGATCAGGGATGCGGGCATGGCTACTTCCTGAGGATAACAGGGCCGCACCAGTCTGGCACCATACCGGGAATACGCGTTTTGGAAAGAGCTGCCCGGTCCGCTAGCGCCGGATCCTTCCTCCGTCCTTCTATGACTATCTTCTTGCAGCAGATATGAATATCCGAAGAGCAATATCCCGATTCCAAAAGGCGTGTATATCTGGCTTATCGGGCCGTATCTGCTGGATTTTCGATGCCGGATCGCGTTACACTGTCGGTGCCTCCAAAAGAGGCGCTTCAGGAGAATTACATGAACTCTGTCCGTTCGCTGAAGACATGGCTGATGGCTTTTGCCACTCTGTTGTGTTTTTCAGTCGTCTCATTTGCGCAGTCGGATTTGGGCTCGATTTCGGGATTCGTCAAGGATCCCTCGGGCGCGACCATTCCGAACGCGAAAGTGACCATCCAAAACCAGTCCGGAAGTCTCGAACGTCAAGCCACGACGAACGAATCCGGTTTCTATACCATTACGAACATTCCGCCTGGCATGTATGCCGCTAGTGTCGAAGCCCCGGGCTTCAAGGCCTACAGGAGCCGGGACAACAAATTGGATCCCAGTTCGAATCTCGCAATTGACGTGGCTCTGAGCGTCGGCGCGGCCACTGAGACGGTGGAAGTGACGGCATCGGCGCAACAACTGCAGACCGAGTCCGCTTCCGTTCAGAAGCTCGTTACGCGCGAACAGATTGATGCGCTCGAACTGAATGGGCGCAACCCGGTCGGTCTCGCGTCGCTGGTTCCCGGCGCGCGCGGCGGCAACCTGGCTGGTCTGAGCTTCGCGTTCAACCAGGGTCCGTCGAACTTCAACGGTTCGCGCAACCAGGAAAACCTGATCACGTATGACGGCGCTCCGGCGACTCGAACCCGTTCGAACGGTACCAGCCTGGGATCGGCTGACGTGGACTCCACGTCGGAAGTGCAGATCCTCACGGCGTCGTACGCGCCGGAATACGGCCGCACTTCGGGCGCCCAGATCCGAATTCTCACCCGGTCCGGTTCCAGCGATTTCCACGGTGCGCTGTACGAATACTTCCGAAACAACGCGCTCAACGCCAACACCTGGACCCGCAACCACACGCCGGGCCAAGCCGCCGTTCCGCCGTTCCGCTACAACCAATATGGCTACAACGTTGGCGGCCCGTTCTACATCCCCGGCAAGTTCAACAAGGACAAGAACAAGTTCTTCTGGTATTGGGCCCAGGAATGGGTGAAATACCGCTACACGGACAGCGCAAGCTGGACGGTGCCGACGAATCTAATGCGGCAGGGGAATTTCAGCGAACTGCTGACCGTGGGGCCGCAGAACATCCTTGGTAAGGTCTATCAGCTCAAGGACCCGACCACCGGCCAGGCGATCCCGGGAAACATCATCCCAACAACCCTGCTGAGCCCGAACGGACTGGGCATTTTGAAGGCGTACCCGGATGTGAACCTCACCACGTTCATCAACGGCACCAACAACATGTACCTGACGGCGCTGCACCCGCAGAATCAGCGCAAAGACACGCTGTCGGTGGACATGAACCTGACCGATACGCAGCGACTGCAGTTCCGCCGGAACAACTACTCGTTCTGGGAATATCAGCCGCTGGATGCGACACCGGGCCGCACGCCGAAGTTCTTCGATCGTCCGAACCAGACCAATTCGCTCAACTATGTTTGGACCCTCGGTCCGACGCTGGTGAACGAAGCGATGGCGACGGTCAGCCTCGATGACGTTTACATCCCGGTGGACACGCCCAACTACTTCAACCGCACCACGGCGGGCATCAACTATCCGTACATCTTCCCGGAGGGTAAGCTGATCCCGACCCGTATTCCGACCGCGAACATCACCGGTCTGAACGGGTTGAACGGCGGACCATATCCGTCCCACTCCGCTGGTCCGATCTACACGTTGTCCGACAGCTTGACCTGGGTCAAGGGATCGCACACCTTAAAGTTCGGGTTCTACTTCGAGCGATCGGGTGAAAACGACAACGACGAAATCAACGTGAGCGCCTGCCCCACTTGCACGAATAACCAGAACGGGCAGTTCGCGTTCACCGATACCCGGTCTGGCTTCCCGTCCTCGGGTAACGCGATCGCGAATGTCGCCATGGGTCTGTTCGACAGCTACTCCGAACTGGGACAGCGCGCCTACACGGTGTTCCGCGGTAGTTCCTACGAGCCCTTCGTGCAGGATTCGTGGAAGGTGAATCAGAAACTGACCATCAACTACGGAGCCCGTTATACGGTTATCGTTCCCTACCACGCGCTGTGGGGGAACATGATTGTGTTCGATCCGACGCTCTATGATCCAGCCAAGGCCGTCAAGGTAGATCCGAAAACCGGCAAGATCATTCCTGGTTCGGGTGACCGCTACAACGGCATGGTGATTCCAGGGACCGACTGGCCGGATTCGGCCAAGGGCCGTTTCCCCGAAGCGAACGATCCGCAGTACGCTTACCTGTTCCGCGGTGGCTCGTATCCCAACTACTATTCGAACATTCAGTGGGGACAGATTCAGCCACGCCTTGGGATCGCTTACCAGATGAATGAAAAGACCGTCCTCCGCATGGGCGGCGGCGAGTACTTCACGCGTCTGGGCGTCAGCGATTCGGTCTTCCTGGGCGGCAATCCGCCGTTCCAGCCGACCGCCAACGTTTCGTTCGGCAACGTCGATAATCCCGGCGGAACCTCGACGAACCTGCTGCCTCTGACGGTTACCACCCAGAGCCGCGACTTCAAAAATCCGTCGGCCTGGAACTGGAACTTCACTGCGGAGCGGGAATTCTTCCTGAACTCGGTGCTTAGCGTTGGCTATGTCGGCCGCCGTGGTCTGCACTTGCAGCGCGAGGCAAACATCAACCAGCCGACACCGGCGGTGGTGGCGGCGAATCCGGGTGTAAACCTCGATGCGCTGCGTCCCTATGCCGGCTACAACTCGGTTCGCGAGACCGACAACGTCGCCAGCTCGATGTACAATTCGCTTCAGGTCGCCTGGAACCGCCGCTTCTCGAAGGGACTCCTGTTCGGACTTGCCTACACGTTCGGCAAGAGCAACGACAGCGGTTCGGGCAACCGCGACATCATTCCAAACACGTACGACGCCTCGAATCTCTGGGGCCCGTCGGATTATGATGTGCGGCACATCCTCATCCTCAATTTCATGTATGAACTGCCGTTCTTCCGTGGCCAAAGCAGCCTGATGGGCAAGGTCGTCGGCGGATGGCAGGTCAGCGGAATCTTCCAGGCGCAAACGGGCACACCGTGCAGCGTCGGCAAGGGTAACGACTACGCGGGTGTTGGCCAGGACGGCAGCATGTCGTGTCTGGGCCAGTTGTGGTCGTACGCCGGGGGTGACATCAACTACTCCAAACAGATGGCGCACAACGGCACCAGCGAAGCCAGTTACTGGTTCCAGACCACTGCCTCTGACGGCACTCCGCTGTTCGCCGCGCCGGCCAAGGGCACTTTCGTCAGCCAGACCGGTCTTCGCAACCTGATCTACGGCCCCGGTTTCAACAACTGGAATCTGGGTCTGTTCAAGAAGTTTGCGATCAATGAGCGGACCGGCTTCCAGTTCCGTGCGGAGGCATTCGACGCCTTCAACCATCCGAACTGGAACGGTCCGGGATACGATCCGACCAATAGCGGAACGTTCGGCAAGATCACGGGCAAAAACAACGACGCCCGCAACCTGCAGCTTTCGCTTCGTTTCTACTTCTAGTCAACCGGCCGCCCGGAGGGAGCGATCCTTCCGGGCGGCTTCTTTCTCCGCCCGAATTTCTCCCGCCACGTTTCGCCGTAAGCTCTCCTAAAAGACTCCTGTCGCCCGCTTTGAGCCCTCCCGGGCGGGCTTTTTCGCTTACAGGCTTTCAGATCCGGCCGAACTTCTTCACCGCCTCACTGATGGAGCGGTACTTCTCGATGAACGGCAGCATGCGGTGCTCCGTGTCGTCGTTCTCCTGTGACTTCTTGAGAATCGGCTCGGCGCGATCCTTCGGCACCACCACCACACCGTCTTCATCGGCTGCGATGATGTCACCCGGGTTGACCTTCACGCCCGCGCACATCACCGGCACGTTCACTCCCGCGAACCGGTAATGGTTCACGGAAGTGGACGGTACGATGCCGCGGCTGAAGACGGGAAACTGAAGGCGCCGGATCTGGGGCGTGTCGCGAACACCGCCATCGACAATCGCCCCAGTCAGGCCGCGAAACTTCATGGCCGTCACCATCAGTGCGCCGATTCCCGCCGTGTCCACGCCATCCTCCAGCACGATTACGTAGACCGAGCCAGCCGGTGCGTTATCGATCGCGTCCAGCATGCCCTGCGAGGCCGCGCTGCCTTCCTTGTGCTCTTCTTTCTTCATCAGCACCGTGACGGCTGGACCGGCGAATTTCGCCGGGAATAGAGGCCGCATGTCGTGACTCATGTGGGCGCGCTCGCCATACAACTGCTCGCGCGCGTCTGCCACCGATGCGACCTCCACGAGCCGGAAACCATCGACGATGGTGTTTGCCGGAGACTGCGCCCAGAGCCACACGGCCGCGGCCGGCACGAGGATGGCGGGAACTACGATTGCGGATCGTCTCATGGACTCTCCTGGCCTACTTCGCCCAGTCCTTGTACATCTCCGCGATGTTGGCGCTCTGGGCATCGCCCGGATGGATCACGACGCGATAACGGAACCGCATCTTCTGGCCCGGCTCCAGGTTCACGTTGGAGTGCTGCGACTTGTCGTGGACAAAATCCGAGAGCCCAAACGGATTGGCGGCGAACAGGCCGTACGCGCGCGAGTGCCAGCGGACGGGATGGCCCGGGTTCTTCGGGGAGTCGAAGATGGCGATGCCGATCGGTTCACCGTCGAGGGTGCCATAATAGTCCACCCACTCGGACTGCTTGCCCCATACGCTCTTTTCGCCTTCGGCACCTTGAGCGTTTACCATGTGTCCGCCCTTGGTCTCTTTCAGAGGAGCCGCCAACCGTACTCCGAACGTGCCCTCCTTGGTGTCGCCGAAGTTCACCTTCTCTTTCGCGGTGAGGATCTCATCGACGTCGATGATCCGCAGTTTCGGATCGTCGTGGAACGTCAGCGTCCGTTGTTCTGTTACCAGCGTCTTGCCGTCCGGATCGTTCCAGTTGAGGCGGACCGTGAACGATCCCTGTTTCTTGCCGCTCTTGGTGCTGACGATCTTGTCCAGCACTGTGTGGCCGAACTTGGGATTGGGTTTGTTGAGCGGGTCGGAACCCCAGAAATCGTATCCGTTAACATCGCCATGAGCGAACCAGAGTCCGCGGTGATGGGGATGATCGTGGCTTTCGCCGGGCACGGTAGCGTCCATGGGGAAGTGCCGGACCACCTGCTTACCACTGGCGGACTCCAGGGGATAGAAGTACGGCTTCCAGACGTCGGGGCCGAAGAAGAGATCGCCGTAGGGTTTGCCGCCGATGCTGACGGAGATCTTGTCTTTAGACGGGGTTACCTGCACTTGGGCGGTTGACGACGGCGGCAGCAGCAGCGCCGCGGAGAGACAGAGAAGGAGAGTAGGTCGTGACATCAACTCTATACTGTATCGCCAGCCGCACATTCCATGTGGCGGCTGGTCCCTTTGCGCTGTTAGGATAAGACTGGAGGTACTGCAATGGGTCCGGTGGGCTGGCAGGAAATGGTGATCATTTTCATCGTCGCCCTTGTTCTGTTTGGGCCTAAGAAGTTGCCTGAACTGGGGCGAACGCTGGGCAAAGCGATCACCGAATTCCGTCGCGCTTCGAACGAGCTGAAATCTACGTTCGAGCGTGAGATGCAATCACTGGAGCGGGAAAACGAATCACTGAAGGAAATCACCAGCAGCTACGTGAGTGATATCAATAGCCATTACGAATCGGGCTATGATTCTCCCTACGACTACGGGGCATATGGCTCCGAGTCGTCCGATTCAACCGCAACGAATCCAACCACTGTAAGCGCATCCGCAAGTCAGGACGCTGAACAAACGAGCGAGCCGCCGGCCTTAAACGGCGCTGGGGCAGTTCCGGGAACGGTAGCACGTAGCTCCGCGAACGGAATCGCAACCGAACCCGTACATTCCGATACTCATTCCACGCCGCCCGCGGCCGTGGAGGGTGAGAAGGACCACGGGGCTCAGCACAGCTAAAGCTCACATTTTCGAGGGTGTCGTTGGAAGACAACAAGGGCGTTCCGACGCCAGAGGGCGAAGCGTCTCAAATCAGCAGTCCGGCCACTGAGGCCGGATCGCATACCACTAGTGCGTCCGGCTCCGTGATCGAAACGGTCGCGGAGTCGCGCGCGCTGGCCACTTCGACGGGATCCTCGAAACTGCCTCCTCCCGCCCCCCCGCCGGTGGACGAGGAGGACGCAGACGATGAGGGCATGCTCCGCATGTCATTCCTCCAGCACTTGGAAGAACTGCGATCGCGAATCATAAGGGCTCTGATGGGCCTGGGAATCGCTTTTGTGGTCAGCATCATTTTCGCGAATCAACTTTGGAGGATCGTCAGCGAACCGGCGACAATCGCGCTGACCCATCTTGGATTCGTGCCCAAGTTGGCTCAGATTACTCCGATGGAGACGTTCTCTACGGTATGGGTGAAGCTGCCCATGCTGGCGTCGATTTTCCTCGCCTCCCCGTGGATTCTGTATCAGGTTTGGGCCTTCATCGCACCCGGGCTCTACAAACGGGAACGCCGATGGGCAGCGCCGTTCGTGATCTGCTCGGCGGGACTCTTCATCGCGGGCGGCCTGTTTGCATATTTTGTGGCATTTCGCTACGGTCTGGAGTTTCTGCTCGGCATCGGCCGCGATATCAACATTCAGCCCCTCGTTTCAGTAACCGAGTATTTCGACCTATTTGTGAACGTGACACTGGGCATCGGAATCGTTTTCGAGTTACCGGTTCTGATCTTTTTCCTTACTCTGCTCCACATCGTCACGCCGGGGTTCTTGATCCGGCATTCACGGTACGCGATTTTGGCCATTGTGATTATTGCCGCCATCGTAACTCCCACGCCTGACGTTTTTAACTTGATGCTATTCGCATTGCCGATGTGCCTCCTGTTCTTCGTCGGGGTATTTGCGGGCTATCTCCTTGTGTTGCATCGCGAAGGCCGTCGATTCCCATGGATGAAAGTGATGCTCGTGCTGTTACCGATCGTGTTGGTGCTGGTAGGGATTATGGTGGTGGTGGCGCTCAAATTTGGGCTTAGCTTCGCACCGCACTGGCCCTTCCTAGTACGATAACAGTACAGATCATCTCTATTCGTTGCGCCGGATCGGCAGAAATGCGCGGATAATTGTAATTCGGATAGGACTGAGCATGGATTTGCATCTGTGCCGGAGTTCAATTTACTGAACACGGGGAAATCGGTCTGTGGATCTTTATAAGGCGATTCGCGAACTCATGGAAGAGAAGCAGCGAATCGACAGAATTATCGAATCGCTCGAGGCGATGGTGGAATCTGGTGACTCTCCCTCGCAGATCAGAGTCCAACGCGAACCCAAGCGGCGTGGCCGCAAGGGGATGAGTGCCGAGGAGCGGCGCGAGGTCTCGGAAAGAATGGCGCGGTATTGGGCGGCGAAGCGTTCCGCGAAAGCGACCAAAGAAGAACCCGGCCCGCGAGACGAGTCGCAGGATTCTGAGCCGGTCACTTCCTGAAGAACCAAAGCCAGAAGTATTGCTCGCCCGCGCCGTGCCGGTATCGGGGTTCGAAACCGCAGCGATAGGCCATCTCCACCGCTTGCCGGTCTGAGAACGGTACGCCAAGCCAGGTGTCCAACGGCCTCGACTCGACATCCAGGCCGCCTTGAACCTGGAACTTGAACAGCCTTCCAGGACGCAATCGCAGTCCCACTTCGCGAACATAACTCTCGATCACCTCCCGGCTGGGAATGTGCTGGAAGACGATCGCAGAGAATGCAAAGTCGAACGTCAGACCATCGGGCAGAACGGCCAGGTCCATTCCGTTGTTCTGATACACGAAAGCATTCGGCCGGCCGCTGAGCGCGAGTTTGGCATGGCGCACCATCTCGCCGCTGATATCGACGGCATGGACTTCGCCGAACACCTCCGACAGTGGCCGGGTCACCCGGCCCGCCCCGCACCCGATCTCAAGCACTTTCATCTGCTTCGGATCACTCCCCTGGCAGATGTTCGTCATGTCGTTCAGGATCTCGCCCTCGAGGGTCCGCCACCCGGACGCGAAGAACTCCTCATCCGTCCACTGCTCCTGCGAGTTCTCCACATAGTGGCGCGCATTCTCTTTCGCGCGTTCGTCCCAGTCCTGTTGCATCTTCTGGAGAATGTCCGGTTCGTTCATGGCGATTTTTCATTGTAGCCCGCAGTTTGCAGACGGAATAGCGTATACTAGCGGAAACCTCGGGGCATCCGTAATTACCCCTGGTTCGGAGGATTCATGCGACGTTTTGTGCTGACAGGAGTGTTGTGCCTCCTGTCCACGGCGCTTATTCACGCTGGCCCCATCGGTCTCGGGTCGGCGCAATTGCTGGGCAGCAATGAGGTTCCCTCGAATCCCTCAACCGCCAGCGGCTACGCATCAATTTGGCTCGATGGCAACCTGCTGCTTGTGGACGTGAGTTGGCAAAACCTGACGGGCGGTGTTCCCGCCGCGGCTCATATTCATTGCTGCACGGCACCGGGAACGAATACGGGTGTGGCGGTCGGGTTCACCGGGTTTCCTGCAACGCTTTCGGGAACGTATTCGAACTCGTTCGATCTCCTGAATTCGGCGGTCTATACGTCGGCGTTCCTCAACGGTGCCGGTGGCGGGACGGCGGCCGGCGCGGAAGCGGCTCTGCTGGCGGGGATCGCCAGCGGCCATGCGTACGTGAACATTCACAATTCGGTTTATCCGGGCGGGGAGATCCGAGGTTTCGTGGTCCCGGAACCGGCCAGCGTCGGGCTGATGGGAGTTGGATTGCTGGGGCTGGCTTTGGCGCGTAGGCGGCGGTCGAAGTAGCGAATGACGTTGGGGACTGTCACACTCGTGATATATTTAGGGTGTCAGACAATCCAAGTGGGCGGCTAGCTCAGCTGGGAGAGCACGGCGTTCGCAACGCCGGGGTCGTGGGTTCGAATCCCATGCCGTCCACCATTCCTCGATGCAGTACTATCAGTTCGAGTTCATGTTGGCAGCACCGGTGAAAGGGTCGTCTCAATTGTTGTTTTCGGGACACGCCATCACTTGCGTTCATGGAAATCCCGCCCGTACAATGAAAGTGTAAGGTTTTCGAGAGAAGGAGGCCGCATGTTGAGGTCTATTGGCCTGCCTGAGCTTTTGATCATCCTGGCAGTCGCTGTTCTGCTTTTTGGCGGAAAGAAGATTCCCGAGGTGGCTAAAGGTCTAGGAGAGGGCATTCGCAACTTCAAGAGTTCCTTGAAGGGCGACGAGAGCGTCGACGACAAGAAGCAGGCGTAGGCTTCGAGAAGCCGCCCGCAATTTGAGCGGCCTTCAATCCTCGGCTCCCGCAACGAAACGACGAACCCCGCCGGATCACTCTGGCGGGGTTTCTATTTTCAGGGCGTGTTTACGTCTAATTAGGCCTTGGGCTTCTTCGGCGGCACGATCGCATCTTTCACAGCCTTCGCCACGCGGAACTTCACAACTTTCTTGGCTGGGATCTTGATGGATTCTCCGGTCGCCGGATTGCGGCCCGTGCGCGCCTTGCGATCGACACGGACGAGCCGTCCGACGCCCGGAATTACGAATACGCCGTTCTTCTTTGTTTCACGCACGGCCATTTCGCCGAGCGTGGTAACGAACTGTTTCGCTACTTTGTTATTGACGCCGGTGGCTTCCGCCAATTCGCGAATCATCTGCGTCTGCGTCATCTTGGTCGCTGCTGCCATTGTGGTCTCCTTCGAGCTTCGTATCGAGCGGACTCATTCAAAACATTTCAATCCGCTTTTGTCGTACCTCATGATAAGAAATTGCGCGACGGGTGTAAAGGGAGAAGTGCCCAAAACTAAGGGTTTTTGGACGTTTTTTTCGCCGCAACGCTTTTCGAGCCCGATTTTGGTGGGTTTCGCGGCACTCAGGCGCCCAAAGACCCCGTTCCTGGGCAGTTTTTACGCGGATTTCGCGACCGGCGCGGTGCTGGCCGGAAGATTGAGACGGAGCCTCACCTGGGTATCCACGCGCGCCCGAACGTCCGGGTGCTCCTTGAGGAACAGCCGCGCGTTCTCACGGCCCTGGCCGATCCGCTCCGTTTCAAAGCTGAACCAGGATCCGCTCTTTTCGACAATGTTCTGCGCTACGCCGAGATCCAGCAGGTCGCCCTCGCGAGAGACACCGTACCCGTACAGGATGTCGACTTCGGCTTCCTTAAATGGCGCCGCGACCTTGTTCTTCACAATCTTGACGCGGGTGCGATTGCCGACCACGGTGTCGCCGTCCTTGATGGCTCCAGTACGGCGGACTTCGACGCGGATAGTGGAGAAGAATTTGAGTGCACGGCCGCCAGTGGTGGTTTCGGGACTGCCGAACATCACGCCGATCTTCTCGCGAATCTGATTGATGAACACCAGGCAGGTGTTCGTCCGGGCGACGCTGGCCGTGAGTTTGCGGAGAGCCTGCGACATCAGGCGCGCATGCAGGCCGACGTGGCAGTCGCCCATCTCGCCGTCGAGTTCAGCTTTCGGAACCAGCGCCGCCACCGAATCGACCACCACGACATCGACAGCGCCGGTGGCCACCAGCGCGCCCGCGATCTCCATGGCCTGCTCGCCGTAGTCGGGTTGCGAGACCAGGAGATTGTCCACGTCGACGCCGAGATTTCGCGCGTACTTCGGGTCGAGCGCATGTTCGGCGTCGATGAAGGCCGCGGTTCCGCCGACGGCCTGCGCCTGGGCGATTATCTGCAGTGCCAGCGTGGTTTTGCCGGACGATTCCGGACCGAATACTTCAATCACGCGTCCGCGCGGGAATCCGCCCACGCCAAGCGCGTAATCGATGGATATGGATCCGCTCGGGATCACGTTGATGGCGACGGCTGCCTGGTCGCCCAGGCGCAGTATCGAGCCCTTTCCAAACTGCTTATCCATCTGAGCGATCGCGGCAATAATGGCCTTTTTGCGGTCGTTTGCATCCATACCCGGAACCTCCAAGCGACTGAGTGGAGGTGGCGCGGGGATTATCTCTGGCAAATTCAGAGATCGAGCCAGAGGCGTAAGGCGCCGAGAGTTCGGCCACCTGGGCCAGCGTTGAGTCTGCCGATTCGCTTACTGATTTTGGCGCGCCGGACAGCGATTATCTTGTCCGTCATGATTTGGGAGTTGACATCGCGCCTCCACCAAGTGACTGGTGCTAAGGCAAACCGCGATACTCGGCTGAGTGGCGTTGAAGATTTCGGATTGAACCACGACGGCGGGCCGGGGCTTTCCGTAGTCACCGGGTGCGGCGCAGATTACGATATCACCGCGGTTTACTTCCATCCGGAAGTGTCGGCCAGTTCGTACCAATCTGGACGCTGCTCCTGCTCGTGGCGGGCGACGAGTTTGGATTGTCGTCTTGCTTCGGCTGCGAGGGCGTTCCGGTCCATTCGGTTGAGGTACTCAACAATGGCCTCAGTGATGCTTTTACCAACGTCTTGCGCAGCTTCCGCGAGGCACCGGGTCAGCGCTTCACTGATACGGATGCTGATGGTCCTTGATGGCGTCGCTTTTATAGTAGCTGAGATGCGTACAGGGAGAGTGCTTAGGAAATGACAGTCCGCAGTGCTACCCAAGCCCGATCGGTGGTGTAGCGCTCGAGATACAACTCGCGGCCCTGGAAGCCGAGCATGCCAGGGTCGCGCACCGTCGTGACAACCGCCTCAGCGAACTCAGATGCGGTGGACGCGAGGCGCAGGTGCCAGCCGTCGACGGCGTCCAGACCTTCGGCGCCGAGCGGGGTGGAAACCACGGGCGTCACGGCGGCCCAGGCCTCGAGAATCTTGAACCGGGTTCCGCTCCCGGCTAGCAGGGGAATGACCGCGGCCTTGGCGCGGGCGATCTCGAGGACGGCGTCCTCCACTTCGCCTACGAGATTGACGCCGGGGAGGCGGGCGATGTGGCGGGGCACCGCGTGCGGGTTGCGACCCACCAGGCGCCATTCGAGTCGAGGATCCTGCTCGCGAATGCGAGGCCAGATCTTAGCGGCGAACCACCGGATCGCCGAGACGTTCGGATCGTATTCCAGATTGCCAGTGAAGACGATCGCATGATCGCGGGCGGCGCGGGGTTGCTCGCGGTAGGGGAGGGCATTGGGGTACACCACGGTGTTCAGGCTCGCGGGCAGACGATCCCGATCGGCGGATGAGGCAGTGAGCACCACGTCGAATTCAGGCAGCCATTCCGTCTCGAGCGCGGCGTACGCCGAGGCGAATCGGGCGAACATTGCTGAAACCGGCCACGACGAAGCCGCGGCCGTAGTGGACTGTAATGCCGACTCCACGTTGTGCAGATCGATGATCAGCCGCCGGGTATGCGGCTTCAGCGCCGCTGCATACGGCGCGCACCAGAAATGTTCTACGATGGCGACATCGTACTCGCGGCCCTGCAGCCATGCCGCGATCGGCGCATCGAAGCCCGAGTAGCGATCGAGTAGCGGAGGCCGGCAAATTGCGAATCGCTTCAGATTCCGCAGCGCCCGGGCCGGCTTCGACCGCGAATGCGGAGGCAGGTCGAGCACAAGCACTTCCCGCGCACCTGGGAAGACGGGCGACGATCCGAATTCGCGGAATGTGATGGCGTCCACTTCGTACGACTGCAATAGGTATTCGAACAGCGAAGACGATCGGAGCGCGCCTCCGCCAATGGCCGGATAGGGTGCTTCGGGCGTGAAGAACAAAGCTCTACGAGAGATGGCGGGCCTCATCGTACACCTCGCGTGTCATTTTCGCCGCACGCATTGCAGCGAGCCACCCGCGGCCGTCGCCGGCATCGATCTGGACGGCGGTATCGCCGACCACTTCCGATACGGCTGGATCCTTGGAAGCGATCATCATCGCGCCGCCACCGATGGCGGGATACGGCGCTTCGGGCGTCAGGAACAGCGCTCTACGAGAGATGGCAAGCCTCATCGTACACCTCGCGTCATCTTGGCCGTGCGTTCCCACGAGAATGCCGCGGCGCGTACCAATGCCCTCTCCCGCCAGACGCCGCGCCGCTCCTCCACCAGGGCCGCACGCATCGCAGCGAGGCCACCGGCGGCCGTCGCCGGCATCGATCTGGACGGCGGGATCCCTGGACGCGATCACCATCGCGCCGCCACCGATGGCGGGATACAGCGCTCTACGAGAGATGGCTGGCCTCATCGTACACCTCGCGCGTCATCTTGGCCGTGCGTTCCCACGAAAATGCCGCGGCGCGTACCAATGCCCTCTCCCGCCATACGCCGCGCCGCTCCTCCACCATGGCGGCACGCATGGCAGCGAGCCACCCGCGGCTGTCGCCGGCATCGATCTGGACGGCAGCATCGCCGACCACTTCCGATACCGCTGGATCCTTGGAGGCGATCACCATCGCGCCGCACTGCATCGCCTCCAACGCCGGAAGTCCGAAGCCTTCGTACAACGACGGGAACAGGAACGCAAGCGCCCCGGAGTAGAGCGGCGGCAACTGGGCGTCAGGAATTGGCCCGGTGCAGACATCGGGATCCGCCGTTTTGGCATCGCTGCCGGCCCGTCCGGCGATGATCAGGTCCACGTCGACATCGCGGCGCAGTTCGTGCCAGGCGTCGACAACGACACGCAGATTCTTCCGCCGTTCGCGCGTTCCAACGCACAGGAAATAGGGACGCTCGCGGACAGCGGTGGGGACCGGCCGGAACATCGGCGAGGCAGCCAGCGGAATCGCGACCACGCGGTCCGGCGGGGTGTGGAAGCGCTCGATGACTTCGTGGCGAATGGTACGGCTGGGCGTGATGATCATGGTGGTGAGTCCGAGTCCGATCAGGAGCGGCGTCCGGCGGCGGACCCGATCGCTGGTGAACTCGGCGGTGCCAGCACGCCACGGCGAGAGATCGTGGATGGTCACGACGGCGGGGCAGGCAGGCAGATACGGGACAGAGAAGTCGGTGCCATGGAAGACCTGGGCACCGAGACGCCGGAGTTCGCGCGGGAGGCCGAGAGTCCACCAGCGCCTCGCGAGCGGATTGCCAGGCCGGGCACCGCGCTGCACATTGGCGGACACCACAGGCAATTCGAACGGCTGATCGCTAACCAGCCAGTATTCGTCGTCGGGATAGAGAGCGGCGAGCGCACTCACCAGTTCGGCGGTATAGCGATGGATGCCGCCGGTGGGAACCGAGAGCGGAGTGGCATCGAGCGCAACACGCAGAGCGAGGGCCAATAGTTATTCTTGACCGCCGCGGTGCACAAAGGCTACTCTGACACTTGCTGCTGCCGGTCATTGTTCGCTAATTGTCGGCCTTTGCCCGACGCGAAACGCGTGAGCCTTTCGTGTCTTTGCGGGTCCACAGGAGCGAACACAAGTGCTACTCGAACAACTCGGCTGGGATGCCGGGCGTGTGTCCAATTTCGAATCGCCGGCGGCGGGTTGCGTGCCGGGCCGTGTGATTGCGGCGATTCGTGACGAATATCGAATTTATACCGAAGCGGGAGAGGTGCGCGGCGAGCCATCGGGCGCTCTGCTGTATGGGTCCACGAGTCGCGCCGAGTTACCGGTGACCGGCGACTGGGTATGGCTGCGGCATTCGGGCGCGGGCGAAGCGGTGGTGTATGGCGTACTGCCGCGGTGCACGCGCTTTTCCAGGCGGGCGGCGGGCACTCGGGAAGAGGAGCAGGTGCTGGCCGCAAACGTCGACACGGCTCTGATCGTCTGCGGTCTCGACCGCGATTTCAACGTGCGCCGCCTGGAGCGATATCTCACGTTGGTGGCCGAGAGCGGCGCCGATCCGGTGGTGGTGCTGAGCAAGACCGACGTGTGCAGCGACTCCGGCGCGCGAATCGCGGAGGCGGAAATGGCGGCGCGCGGCCGGCCCGTCGTGGCAGTCTCGGCCATCGTGGATGGGGCCGCGGCATTGGTCCCGTATCTCGAACCTCGGCGGACCTTCGTGCTTCTCGGATCGTCGGGCGTAGGCAAATCGACTCTGCTGAATGCCTGGCTGGGCGAGGACCGGCAGCGCACGAGCGCCGTGCGTGAATCGGATAGCCGTGGCTGTCACACCACGACGCAGCGGGAACTCACGGTGCTGCCGTGGGGCGCGCTGGTGATCGATTCACCGGGGATGCGCGAACTGCAGTTGTGGGCGCATCAGGAAAGCCTGGATGAGACGTTCGACGACATCGCCACATTCGCGGCACAGTGCCGGTTCCGCGACTGCTCGCATGTGGCGGAGAGCGATTGCGCTGTGCGATCAGCGCTGGAGTCGGGGGCCCTGGATGCGGCGCGATGGCAGAGTTACCTGAAGTTGCAAGGCGAAATCCGGCGGCATGAGAGGTTGACGGACCCCTTTGCGGCGGCCGCGGAAAAGCAGCGGTGGAAGAACATCCACAAAGCGATGCGAGCGCATTACAAGTCGAGGCAGTAAGAAGGGCCGCTGCCGCCCTTACGTGGTACGGCGGCAGCGGCCAAGTCTATTTGGTTGCGGCGGTTTTTTCGTCGGGGCAGAAGTCCCGATGGCAGTGCGGACCGTCGCATGTCCATTGCAGGCAAATGCTGCAGAGAGTCAGATCTTTCGAGGTGTCGGCACTCTCGGGCTGGCAGAGCGCCTCCATGCCTTCGACAAACGGGGCTGGGTCATTCATAACGAAATACCTCCGGGGTTACGGCGTTGCGGATCTGTTTCTCTTTATACCGCTTCTCGACGTCCGGCGTACGGGTCCATAATAGAAGCGCCCCATGCCGCCGCTCGACTTCGACTTCATCGTGATTGGATCCGGCTTCGGCGGCAGTGTGAGCGCGCACCGGCTGACGGAAAAAGGCTACCGTGTGGCAGTGATGGAAATGGGACGGCGCTGGACTCCCGCCGATTTCCCGTCCACCAACTGGAAGCTGTGGCGCTGGATCTGGCGTCCGCGACTGGCGCTTCGCGGATTCTTCAACATCCGGGTTTTCAAACACGTTCTGATTCTGCACGGATGCGCTGTGGGTGGAGGCTCCATCACGTATGCGAACACGCTGCTGGAGCCGAAGGAAACGGTGTGGGACAGTGGCGACTGGGCGGGGCTGGCCAATTGGAAAGCGGAGATGCCGAGCCACTACCGGACCGCATCGGCGATGCTCGGGGTGATCGAGAATCGCGTGCTTGGGCCGGCTGATCGCATTCTGCAACGTGCGGCGTCGGTCATTGGCGTAGGGCACACGTTCTATCGAACGCGGGTTGCGGTCTTTCAGGCGCCCGAAGGCGAGCCGGCAGGCAGAACGTATCCCGATCCGTATTTCGGCGGCGCTGGACCGGATCGCACCACCTGCAATGGATGCGGCGGCTGCATGGTAGGTTGCCGCTTCAACGCAAAAAACAGCCTCGACAAGAACTATCTGTACCTGGCCGAGAAGAATGGCGCTCGCGTGTTTGCCGAGACTCGTGTGGTGGACGTACGGCCATTGGACGGGGCAGTGGATGGCAGCGCGGGATACGAAGTTCGCACGGTCTGCTCCACGTCTCTGCTACGGAGCCATGCGCGACGGTTCACGTGCCGGGCAGTTGTGTTCTCCGCCTCGGCGCTCGGCACCATGGACTTGCTGTTCCGTTTGAAAGAGCGCGGATCGCTTCCCGCCGTCAGCGACGAATTGGGGAAGCGCGTGCGGACCAATGCTGAGTCGTTGATCGGTGTTCGGGTACCCGGATCGCGGGAGGATCTGTCGACGGGCATCGCGATCGGCTCCGGAATTTACATCGACGACCACACGCATATCGAGGCGACGCGCTACCCGGCGGGATCGGACGCGATGGGCTTTCTATCGACGCTGCTGACGGGAGGGCGTCCGGGGCGGAATCGGATTCTGCTGTGGTTGTGGACGCTCGCCGGCGCCTTTCTGCGGCATCCTTATCGCACCTGGCGCTGCCTGCATCCGTTCGGGTGGGCGCGCGAATCGCTGATTCTGCTTTGCATGCAGACGTTGGAGGGCCACATCGACATGCGGTTGTCGCGGTGCTGGTACTCGCCGTTCGGCAAGGTTCTGGCTAGCCACGGACGCCGCATTCCCACCTTCATTCCGCAAGCGAATGAATTCGCGCGGAAGACGGCGGAGATGATCGGCGGCACACCGATGAGCATGACCACCGAGATTCTGTTCGACATGCCGGGCACCGCGCACGTGCTCGGAGGTTGCACCATGGCTGATTCACGCGAGCGCGGCGTTGTGGATCATCGCTGCCGGATGTTCGGGTATCGGAATATGTATGTATGCGACGGTTCCGTGTTGTCGGCGAATTTGGGCGTGAATCCGAGCCTGACGATCGTGGCGATTACGGAGCGGGCGATGAGTCAGATTCGCCGCGCGGACGAGACCGATTGGAACGATGGAGTGGACGATGACCGGAGATAAGGTAGCCGTTTTCGATACGACGCTGAGAGATGGAGAGCAGGCGGCCGGCGCGCGTCTGGGCAGCCGCGAGAAGTTGACGCTCGCGCGGCAGTTGGAGCGTCTGAACGTGGACATTATTGAGGCGGGATATCCGAGCTCGTCGCCTGACGATTTCGAAGCCGTTCGGCAGATCGCCGCTGAAGTGCAGGGCCCGATCATCTGCGCGCTTTCCCGTGTCGTTGCCGAAGACATCCACGCCTGCGGACGAGCGCTGGAGCACGCCAAACGGCCCCGCATTCACACGGGCATCGGTGCTTCCGATATCCATGTCCTGGGCAAATTTCGCGATGAGAAGTACGGACGCACGCTAGCCGAGAAACGAGCGACGATTCTCGAGATGGCCGTCAGCGCCGTGAAACTGGCGAAGACCTATGTGGACGACGTGCAATTCTATGCCGAGGATGCGGGCCGTTCGGAGCCAGCGTACCTGTTCCAGATGCTGGAGGCGGTGATCGAGGCTGGAGCTACCGTGGTGAACATTCCGGATACCACCGGCTACACCGTGCCCGAACAGTATGGCGCGCTGATTCGCGGTATCCGCACCAATGTGAAGGGCATCGATCGCGTCACCATCAGCGTCCACTGCCACGACGACCTCGGGCTGGCAGTGTCGAACGCGCTGGCGGGCATTCAGAATGGGGCGCGGCAGGTGGAGGCGACTCTGAACGGAATCGGCGAGCGCGCCGGGAACGCGTCGCTCGAAGAGATCGTCATGGCGATTCGCACACGCCGCGACTTCTTCGGTGTGCACACGGACGTGGATGCTCGCGAATTCTGCCGCACCAGCCGCATGGTGTCCGAGATGCTTGGCATTCCGGTTCCGCCGAACAAGGCAGTGGTGGGGTCGAATGCCTTTGCGCATAGTTCGGGAATCCATGTGGACGGTGTGTTGAAGGACCGGCAAACATACGAGATCATGCGGCCGGAGGATGTCGGATTTTCGGAGAGCCGCGTGGTACTGACGGCGCGGACGGGTCGCGCGGGATTGCGGGATCGCTTGGAGCGGCTGGGATATTCGCTGGCGGCTGAGGAACTGAATCAGGTGTATCAGCGGTTCCTCACCGTCGCGGACAAGAAGACCGAGGTGTTCGACGAGGATCTGTCAGCGCTTCTGCACGATGAGTTGAGGCTGGCGTCGGGGAATCTGCAACTCGAGTATCTGCACATCTACAGCGGCACGGCGGCCATCCCGACCGCGACCGTGCGGATGCGAATCGGCGAGGAGACACGCGAGTGGGCGTCGATCGGCGACGGTCCGGTGGATGCGGTGTATCGCGCGATTTCGGCCGCGGCGCAGGTAGCGGCCAAACTGGTGCGGTACGAGATCCGGTCGGTGACGCAGGGAACCGGGGCTTTGGGAGAGGCGACCGTTCATCTGGAGGACGGCGATCATCGCGTGATTGGGCGCGGAACTTCCACCGACATCATCGAAGCGAGTGCGCACGCTTATGTGGACGGGTTGAACAAACTCGCGCAGGCGGCGATGCGACCGGCAGCGATCAGCCTGTAGCTACTCCAGTTCGGGCAGGTTTTCGAAAAATGCGAGCGCCTCCGGATTCGCCAGCGATTCGCGATTCTTCACTGGCCTTCCGTGCACCGCTTCGCGCACAGCGAGTTCCACGCTCTTGCCGGATCGGGTCCGCGGAATATCGGGGACGGCGATCACCTTCGCCGGCACGTGCCGCGGACTTGCCCCTTCGCGGATCGCTTGTTTGATTCGCCTGGTCAAGTCCTCATCGAGCGTGTGGCCGTCGCGAAGTCGTACGAAGAGAATCACGCGGACATCGCCGTCGCGCTCCTGCCCGATGGCCAGCGATTCGAGCACCTCGGAGAGTCGCTCCACCTGGCGGTAAATCTCCGCCGTCCCGATACGGACGCCGCCCGGATTGAGCACGGCATCGGAACGGCCGTAGATGATAATGCCGTCGTGTTCGGTAATCTCGGCGTAGTCGCCGTGCGCCCAGACGCCTGGATACTTTGCAAAATACGCGGCGGTGTAGCGGGCGTCATCGGGATCGTTGCGGAAACCAAGCGGCATCGAAGGGAACGGGCGCGTGCAAACCAGTTCGCCCTTCTGCCCACGCACGGAGTTGCCCTCCTCATCGTAGACATCGACGGCCATGCCGAGCCCGCGGCATTGAATCTCGCCGCGCCAGACGGGAAGAGCCGGGCAGCCGAGCACGAAGCAGGAGACGATATCGGTGCCACCGGAGATGGACGAGAGTTGGACGTCGTACTTGATGTGGCGGTAGACGAAATCGAACGACTCCGGCGCCAGCGGACTGCCCGTCGAGAAGATGGTTCTGAGATCGTACAGCGGATGTGTTTCCATCGGCCGCACGCCGGCTTTCGCCAGGCTGTCGAGGAACTTTGCCGATGTCCCGAAATGCGTGATGCGTTCGGCGTAGGCGTAATCGAACAGGATGCGGCCATCGCGCACAAAGGGAGAGCCGTCGTAGAGCAGGAGCGTGGCTCCGGAAGCGAGTCCCGACACCAGCCAGTTCCACATCATCCAGCCGCATGTCGTGAAGTAGAAGAAGCGGTCCCCGGGTTGGATGTCGCTGTGGAGTTGATGTTCCTTGAGGTGCTGGAGCAGCGTGCCGCCGGCGCCGTGGACAATGCACTTTGGGACACCGGTCGTGCCGGACGAGAACAGGATGTACAGCGGGTGATCGAACGGAAGTCGAGTGAAAGGGAGGGGCGTGTCCGCCGGATACCGTGCAGTGAAATCGGCGAGGGTTTCAGCTTTCGGAATGCTGGTAAGGTCGCGATCTTCCGTGGCGTATGGCACCACGATCACGCGCTCAAGCGAGGGGAGTTCAGCCGCTACCTCGGCGAGTTTGCCAATGCAGTCGATGCGCTTTGAGTTGTAGAAATAACCGCTGGCGGCGATCAGGATCTTGGGAGCAATCTGGCCGAGGCGGTCCAGGATGCCTCGGACGCCGAAATCGGGCGAGCAGGACGAAAAGACTGCGCCGATACTGGCCGCGGCCAGCATCGCGATGAGAGTCTCCGGCATGTTCGGCATGAGAGCCGCGACGACATCGCCGGCAGTCACGCCTGCATCGCGAAACGCGGCCGCCATCCGTGCCGTTTCACGAAAGAGCGCCCCGTGCGTCAGGCGGCGCCGGATCCTATCCTCGCCCCAGAAAACCAGCGCATCGGAATCCTCTTTGAATCGGAGAAGATTCTCGGCGAAGTTCAGCCGGGCATCGGGGAACCATCGGGCACCCGGCATAGCGAAGGGATTCTCCAGAACAGTGTGGCCGGGTTCGCCGATCACCTCGCAGAATTCCCAGACGGCCCGCCAGAACGCATCAGGACTCTCGATGGACCAGCGGTGCAGGACTTCGTAGTCGGCGAACGAAAGTTCGCGAAGGAAGGTGTTCAGACGCGATACACGGACCCGCCCGGCGCTGGGCGTCCAGATCGGCCGGTCAGGTTCGATGTGCACACTTACAGTTTGCGATGAATCCGGGTTGGGATTCACCCTCAGGCATCAATATCTTTGCCCATGTACAACTCGCTGATAATCGCGCGATGGTTTTCGAGCACGCGAGTCCGGCGTACCTTCATGGTGGGAGTGAGTTCGCCCTGCTCAATGGTGAAGTCCCGCTCCAGCACCTTGAACTTGCGGATTTGCTCAAATGAAGCTAACTGCCGGTTCACGCGCGCGACGGCTTCCTGCATCTGTTTGGCGACCGGCGGCGCGGTAGCGATGTCAGTGGCCAGTTTGCCCCGAAACTCCTCCATGCCCTTCAGATCCTCGGCGGCCGAGGGATTGATGGTGAACAGAGCGGTGACGTACGGCATCTTGTCGCCGATCAACATCATCTGGTTGATCAGCGGTTCGGACTTAAAGAGGCCCTCGATACGAGTGGGATAAATCTTCTTGCCGTTCGAAGAGACGATCAATTCCTTCTTGCGGCCGGTGATGTAGATGTAGCCTTCGTCATCGATTTCGGCGATGTCGCCCGTGTACAGCCAGCCGTCCTTCAGCACTGACGCGGTTGCGACGGGATCCTTGTAATAGCCGGAGAACAGGCAAGCGCTCTTGAGCAGCAGTTCGCCATCTTCGGCGAATCGAGCCTCGACGCCCGGCAACACCTTTCCGATACTCCCCGGTTTTGGACGGTCCAGAGGATTCAGAATCGCGACTCCGCCCTCGGTCAGGCCGTACCCTTCGATGAGCGGCATGCCGATGGACGCGAAGAACTCGGCGAGTTCCTTGCTTAGTGGAGCCGCGCCCGATGCGGGCAGTCGCAGTTGGCCGCCCAGGCGTTCGCGGACCTTACGATAAACGAGGCGATCGAAGATCTTGAGTGCGCCCCGAATCCACCCCGGCACCGATTTGCCTTCCTTGCGATATCGCGCAGCCTCGGCTCCGGCACCGACGGCCGTGTAGAACAGCCGCTGTGCGATTCCGGATTTCTTTCGAACCTCGGTGGTGATGGTGGCGTAGATGCGCTCCCAAACACGCGGCGGGGCAAGAAAAAACGTGGGGCGGATGGATCGCAATTCGTGCGGCATCTTCGCGAGCCCTTCCGAGAACCACACGGGAAGGCCCATGAGAATCGGCACGAACTGCAACACGATGCGCTGTGCGATGTGCGCCGAAGGGAGGAAGACGAGGGTGCGATCCTGAGGCGTCAGTCCCAGCGCCACCGGTCCCATATCGACATTTGCGACCACTGCGGAATGGGTCACCAGGCCCATCTTCGGTTCGCCGGTGGCACCGGACGTGAGATAGAGAATTGCGTAGTCGCCGGCGTTGTACTCGCTTTGCATCGTGTCGAAGATGCCGGACTGCGAGGCCTCGAGACCGCGGCCTTTCGCGCGCAGGCCGTCCATGGCGATGGCACCTTCCGCCGAGCCGGTCATGACGATCCACTGGGTGTTCAGCGGTTCGGTGCCGAGCGCCGCCTGCAGCGCCCGCATCGATTTTTCATCCTCGACGAAGAAAGCGGCCGGCTGTGCGATCCGCAGGTTCTTCACCTGATCGTGCATCGGATAGCTGGTGTAGAGCGCCGCGGAGATGGAGCCGTTGGTCATGACGCCGATGTCGGCGAAGTAGAACTCGGCTCGAGTCTCCGAAAAAATGGTAACGATGTCGCCCTTCTGGATGCCGATGGCGCGAAGTCCTAAAGCAATTTCGCGCACGATGTCGCCGTATTGCTTCCAGGTATAGACGTGGTACTTGTCCTTCGGAGACTTCGCCCCGGTTGGTTGATACAACGCTGGAAGACCGCTAAGGTTCCGGGCCGTCTCGTCGAGAACGGCAAAAACAGTTCTGGATGCCATGGTGTGATCAGGCCGGACCCCGCCCCGGGGACCAACAGTTTCGTTTCAGTGGGCGGCACGCTCAGAGTGCCGCTTACACATTCTATTATCTTATGCCCTGGCTGGTCCGTGCCTCCAGTGCCTATCGAACAAGGCCGTTGAGAATGCGTTCCGCTTGTTCATGCAAGTCGGGCGGCGCTCCGTAGAAGATCCGGACCGTCTTGCCGGACGGATCGAACAGAAACATGGTGGGAACAGCCGTAATGTTTCCGAACGCCTGGGCAGAGGGAGCATCCGCGATGGCCCAGTGAAGGGCAGGGCTCAACGATTTCGTAGTGGACCGGACGCCATCCTCCGGCGATTCGACGGCAAGCGCGACCACCTCCAGTTTGTCGCCGTACTTCTGCTTCAGTTCGCCGAGCCATGCGAGTGTGGACCGGCAGGGCGGGCACCATGTGGCCCAGAACTCGACCAGCACCACGCGTCCGTTCAGATCGGCGCTCGTGATGCGGCGGCCGGAAAGATCGGCGATCGAGAAATCGGATAGGGAGGCTAACTCGCGCGTGGCGCCTGCTTCGGCGGGATGCTCACCCGCCACGATGTCCTTGCGGCCCGCGAGAATGAGATCGATCATCCGGGTCAGATCGGCTTTGAATCGGGCCTGGCTCTCGGCTTTGCGCCATGGCGCGTAACGGCCGCTTCCTTCCACCTCGCCGAAGTATCCGAACTCTCGAGGAGCGGCTACCAGTACATCGCCGACGAACACGGCGGGATAGCCCTTCACACCGAAGCGCTCGGCCAACTTCGACGCTCCGAAATTCTCACTTACAAACGTGACGCGGCCCCGGTACTGCGCTGCTACTTCCTGTACCAGCAAACTTGCCGGATCGGAAATGTTTCAAGTGTACGGCCAGCGCACGAGCGTCATCTGGACGGTCCTCTCAGGCACTGCCTGGATGCGTATGGATGTCTTTCGCGTCTCGAAGTAGGCGGGAATCACCTGCTCGACGATGACTCTCGCGCTGCGCCATTCGTCGGCGCTGGGTTCGGAGCCATCGGGGTGTGCGATCTGCGATTCGGCGCGCTCCAGGAAAAGCTGTGCGATGGAATCGTCGTCCTTGGATGAGTCGAGCTTCTGCTTCGTGGCCGCGATGGACTGCTTCAGAGCGGCCTTCGCGCTGTCGTCGAGCGGCGCCGCGTCGAGCATTGAGCAGTGCCGCACGGCGTCGAGATATTCGAACAGCGATCCGGTGTAGAACCGCGCCGCATCCAACTCGCGCGCGAGCTTCAAGGTCGCGTTGAGGGCGATGAACCGTTCGTGCAGTTCGATGGACCGGGGCGGTTGGAAGGCGGCATTCGTCTTGTCCTGCAGGGCCTGCAATTCGCCGAGCATAGATCGCACGGCGAGGGGCTGTCCTTGGCGAGACAGGTTCAAGGAGGCACAGAACTTCGCAAATGCCGACTCGCCCTGCGATTGGCCGATGTAGAAGAGGCCATCGGATGGTTTGGTGGACATGGCGAATCCACGTCCTCCCTCCATCAACGGCGTTGCGCGGACTTGTGCCGCCTCGGCGAGCGCGCGGACTGAGGCACGGGCGCGAGACCAGTTTGTGAATCGGAAATCACGGTCGAACGCGGCGAGTTGCGAACTGGCCTGACCCCACTCGGATTCGAATGCCTTCAGATTGCCTTTGACGGCTGGTTCGCGGTGGATCGCCATGCGAAGGCCTTGCGCGAAGGATGTGGTCTGGCCCAAGCGCTCCAGAGCGAGGTCGAATCGGCCGCGGTCAACTGCCTCCGAGACGCCTTTCAGTAATCCAGTGGCGCTTTCCGTTGCCTGCACCATCGCGGGCGGGGTGCCGGGTCCGGTTCTTAGCAGGTTTTGTACCCGCTGAACTTCGGCGCGGATTTGGGAAGCTGCGTCTTGCGCCGCCACAGGTAGCAGCAGGACAGCAATCGCCGTGACGAACCTTAGCACGATGGGTCTCCTCTCGATGGCCGTATCTTCGACGTACGGCCGCCCCGAGTGTTAGGTGCCGATGCTGCGATACACTCTCGAAAGCAATTCTATGCAACGAAGAACGTTCATCACAGCCTCTCTGGTCATGCCCGCAATTCAGGTGCTGCGCGGAGAAACGGAGTCCATGTGGGGTGGACCGGTCCTGGATACGCACCTGCATCAATCGCCGCGACCCCGATGCGTGCTTCACGCACATACAGGGCTGCGGCGTCACCCACGCGGTCCTGCTGACGCGCGAACCAGATGAGGACAAGGCGAAAGCTGAGATGGAGAAACGCCCGGGTCACTTTGTCCGCTCCGTCTCATTGGATCCAGCGCAGGCCGAGGCGGCGGAGATGCTGCGGAAGGCGATCAAAGATGGGGCTGTCAGCATTGGGGAGATGAAGTATCATCTGGCCGTCGACTCGCCCGAAATGCAGCGCGTCTACGATATCGCCGCGGAAATGCGCGTGCCTGTGATGATGCACATTCAGACTTTTCCGCACTTCGCCGGCGAACTTCCATACAACTCGGGATACGAGCACTTCGACAAGGTTCTGCGCGCGTATCCCAAGACGAACTTCATCGGACATGGCGATCTGTTCTGGGCCAACATCGGTGCCGATGTTCCAACCGATCGCGGATATCCAAGCGGTCCCATCAAGGCGGGGGGACTTACCGATAAGTGGCTATCCGACTTTCCAAATCTCTATGGCGATATGTCCGCTAACTCGGGCAATAACGCTTTGTCGCGGGATCCCAGTTTTTCGAAGGGATTCATCGCGCGGCATCAGGACAAGCTGATATTCGGCAGCGACTGCAGTTGTGCGGACGGGAAGGGAAGCGGCGTGTCGCAAGGCAACAATCCGGAGGCAAGCAGGCTGGCTGGTAAGTGCGTGGCACGGGCGACGCTCGAACTATCGAGACAACTCGCGTCGACGAAGGTGTTTCGCAAAATCACTTGGGAGAACGGGAACCGGTTATTCCGGTTGCACTGGTAGCCTGGCCGGCAGAACGCTCGAGAACTTCGCGTGTGAGGGCGGCAGCGGTTTCCCAGGTGAATCGCTGGGCACGGGCGCGGCCGGCCGCGACGAGTTGCTCGCGGAGTTCGGTATCGGTCGCGAGGCGGCTCAGACTCGTGGCGATCTGCCGCTCATCGCCGGGGTCAAAAAACAGCGCGGCATCGTCGGCGACCCACTCGTGCGGCGGGATGCGAGAACAGGCGACGGGCACTCCCGCAGCCATCGCCTCCGCCACAGGCATGCCGAATCCTTCGAACTTCGACGGTGCTATCAGCGCGAATGCGCGACGGTAGAGGGCGTAGATGTGTTCACGGGGAATCCAGCCGGTTAATTCGACATGATCCGTCAGCGCGAGTTGACTTATGCGGGACGAGATGGACGGTGCTGCGAACCCCGGCATTCCCGCCAGAACAAGCCGGAACTGCGGGTGCTCGCGTCGAAATTCCGCAAACCCGCCGAGCAGATCTTGGATGCCCTTGTGCGGGTGCAGTGTGGAGACACAGAGAAAGAATGGTTCCGGCGAGCGCTGTCCAGCCAAAGCGAAAACAGCAGATTCCACGCCGTGGGGCACCACCGTAGCGTTCACACCGTAGAAGTGGAGCAGATCGGTCCGGGTGGGTTCGGAGACTGCGATGAGATTTCTCGACCGGTGGGCGGAGAGATAGAGCAGCGCGTTCCAGAAGGGTAGATCGAACCAACGGAAATATTCAGGATGGCGCTTGTGTTGTAAGTCGTGGAAGACGGTCACTTGGGGGCATGGGCAAATGGCAGGTCCAGTGAAGCCCGGGTTCAAGAGAACGTCAAAATGATGCTTCGCCGCCACCGCGGGCAATACTAACTGCTCCCACAGAATGCGCGCCGGGCGGTTCCGGGCGGCGACGTTCTGAGGCAGCCGGTGTATGTTCTGCGCATTGGGGACCAGGTCGGATGTCTCGCGATTGGTAAGAACGAAGTAGCTGTTGACGCTATCGGTTTCCGCGAGCGCATTTAGTAACTGCCGGAGATAGATTTCCGTGCCGCCGACGCCGCCGGGGATCAGGTACAGTGCGTTGATACCGGCGCGAATCGGCATCACAGACGAGGTGTCACTTGACGTGTGGCAAGGTTGAGGCCGTTGCGCGCGGCCATGTCGGTGGGGTTGAGTTCGATCGCGCGCCGAAACTGGACCGCGGCGTTGGCAGAGTCGCCCGACAGCATGTACACGTTGCCACGATAGACGTAGGTGGGTTGGAAATTAGGATCGAGTAGCTGAGCCTTGTCGAGCGCTTCGAGCGCGGGCCCGCGCTCATTTCGTTTCGCGTATACCATCCCGATCAGTGCCCACGCGTGCGCAGTTGGGTCGAGCGCGACAGCCTTGTGCAGATGATCGAGGGCCGTGTCGGGTTGTCCGGCGCAATCATTCGCGAGCGCCCAGTCGACGTATAGCGAGTAATCGGGCTTTTCGAGTTCAGATGCTTGCCGATACTGCTTCGCCGCCTCCGCGCACTGACCTTCGGCATAATATGCATACGCGAGTTGGAATCGCGGCCGGGATTTATTCGGCGATTTTGTGGTGCTGTCCTTCCACAGCGCTAACGAATCGCCCCAAACCTGGTTGCGGTTATAAGTGAGGATGGCGAATACCGCAATAACTCCTGCCAGAGTCCCAGCGAGAGCAGTCCGGCTCACTCGCAAACGGCGCAAAACGTCGCAACAGATAAGCAGGAGTCCGATGAACGGCAGATACAGACGCCTTTCTACCAGCAGATCCTGAATCGGGACAAAGGACGACGTGGGTGCGATGAGAATGAGAAATGCAAACCATCCATAACTTGCAATCGGGAAGCGGCGGCGCCAGAACCATGCGGCGATAGAAACCGCAATGAGCGCAATCAGCCCAGCGATAGCGCCGTGGTCGAGAATATTCCGCGAGACGGCGAACTCGTGATCGACATTCTGTCCGAAGGGAAGAACGAACATCCGGAGATAGATCCAGATAGCGCGGCACTGGCTGAAGAAGTACTCATACCACGGCAGATCCTTCATGCCGAACCCTGCCGTCGCCGCGTGGCTCAGAACGCGTGAGACCCACCAGCCACCAAGCAGAGCACCGATCGCAATCGGCAGATACAACTTGTAGTTGCGTCGAATGCCCTCGAACGAGAATCCCGGATTCCACCAGTAGTCGGTCAGCAGAAGTAACGCGGGCAGCACCACCGCGTGCTCTTTCGTGCTGCTGGCCAACAAATAGACCAGCACCACCGCGATGGCCGTCGGAATTCGAATAGCTATCGAGCGGCGATAAAGAAAAATAGCGAACGCGGCGTCGAACAGGAGGACGCTGAGATTCTCACTGCGACTGGCGACATATGCGACCGATTCCGTCTGGATGGGATGCACCAGAAACAGCAAACCGCCGAACAGGGCCAGAATCCGGCGAATGGGGTTCGCAACGCTCGCCAGTTCAAGAATTCGTTCCAGGATCAGCCACGTGAGGATCGACGCCCCAGTATGGAACAGGACATTCAGTACGTGGTACCAAAACGGGTCCGTCTGGCTCTGCTGAAAATTGAGCCAATACGTGAACATCAGCAACGGTCGGACGCCGGCGAGCCATTGGGAAAGCGGAGCCTGACTCCAACCCGGCAGGAAAAAGGGAAGATACCGGTCATCGAACAGAAACGGTCCACGAATCGACGGTCCATAGATCTCGAACGCGATGAACAGCGCCGCGAGCAGGCCCAAAGCATAGAGCCACCATTGTGGACCAGGTTTCGGACTCGGGGAGATGTTGGTTTCAGGAACGGCTGGACGTCGCTTGGTTTTGCTCATTCAATGCTTGGATATGGTACTCGAGGATGGCCACGCGTTGCGCCACGGCGATGTTGGCATCTTTCAGTTCGGAGATCACCACCGAGAAACGGAAGAATACTCCGAGAAAAACACAAAATACAATCATAATCAACGCCAGCGGCGCGCTGCTGACGCCCAGTGCCTCGGTGAACCAGTGGAGCACAGGCGCAGCGCGCGAGAGAACTAACAACGTCAGCGCCGCCCCGATCCAACTGACCGAGTATTCGACGCGAATATGAGAACGCCGGACCGAAATCAGCACAACAACAAGCAATATGACGCTGAACGCAGTGACAACATTCATCAGGTGGGACATGATGGAATCTCCTTACGTCTTGCGGCGCCGGCGCTCAAAGCGAAGTACATTCACAAATACGCCGAGCAGAACATGCAGGATATAGTAGAGCGACTTAGCGGCTGTGATGGAACTTCGGCCACCATGCCGCGGGCGCATCCGGCACGGCACCTCCTGAAACTTGAATCGCTTGCGCTGCAACACGACCAGGGCTTCGATCTCCGGGTACTCCAGCGGAAAACTGCGACTGAATACTTCGAGGGCCGATCGCTTGACGCCGACGAACCCCGACGTCGGGTCGTGGACGGGTTTGCCGAGGATGGGCCGGAGAACCATCCGAAACAACTGGATTCCCGCGGCGCGGACCCAGTTGGTGTAGGCGCCCTGTTGCTGATAGAAACGGGAGCCGATGACCATGTCGCAGTCCGAAGTCTTGAGTACGTCGAGGATGACCGGGATATACGCGGGGTCGTGCTGGCCATCGCCGTCGACGCGCACGACGTAATCGTAACCGAGTTCGAACGCGAGACGATAGCCGGCCTGGACACAGCCGCCGAGTCCCAAGTGGTGCGGCATCGGCAGCACTTCGGCGCCGGCATGGCGGGCGGCGGTTCGTGTACCGTCGACGGAAGAATCGTCGATGACGAGGATGGGAGTGCCGGGCATCGTGGCTTGTACTTCGCGCACGACGCCGGCAACGGCGGCCTCTTCGTTGAAGGCTGGAATGATGATGAGGACGTCGCCCGGTGCTGCTGGACGAATCACAGAGCGGCCACCCGGCGCGCGCTGATGCTGTAGGTGGACAGGAGCCGGCGGAATTGGCGGGTCTGCATGCGGGCCCCGCGTTGGATGGCGCGCCGTTCCGCGAGGAGGCGCGGCAGTTCGGGGAACACCGCGGCCCAAGCGCGCAGCACGTACCAGGGGAGTCTGGCGGCATGGCCATCGGGTGATCCGGCGTAGGCGGCTGCCTTGCCGCGGCCACTCAAGAGGAAAGCGGAGTGCCAGAAATAGCGTAGCGCCGAAACAAATGGGACTGCGGCCAGTTCGCGCGCGGGGAAGTTCTTGAAGGCGACGAAGAGCCGGTTCCGTTCTACGTAGTAGGCTTTGAGTGCCGACGCACTTCCCGCCGAAAGCGAGTAGCGATGTTCGACGATGGCGGCAGGCACGTACATGCACTCCCACAGCTTCCAGCGTCCGCGGAGCCCCAGGTCGGTGTCTTCGCAGTAGAGGAAGAAGCGCTCGTCGAAGAGTCCGATTTCGTCCAACATGTCCCTGCGGTAGAGCGCGGCGCATCCGCTGGGAAGCAGCACTTGTTGCAGGCGCTTGTACGAGGCGGGCGGTTCGAGATGACCTCGCTGTTTGCTACTGCCGTCGCGGCACAGCAGCATGCCGGCCGAGTCCAGGCGGTCGTCGCCGAACAGCCGGATCTGCGGAGCGCACATACCGATCTCGTACCGCTGTTCTGCCGCGGCCACAAGGCTATCGAGGAAGCCCGGATGCGCAATCGTGTCGTCGTTCAGCGTCACCACAAATTGCGATGATGACGCGCGGATCCCCTGATTGACGGCGGCTCCGAAGCCCGTGTTTGTGCTGTTCTCAATGATCCGAACCGGGAATGCGTGGGACACAACCGATGCGGCGCGGGTTCCGCTGTTGTCCACCACGATGGTTTCGAAATCGCTGAAGGTCTGCGCAGAGAGCGATTGCAGGCATTGCGACAGCGTCTCGCCGCCGTGGAGTGATGGAACGACGATACTGACTCTCGGTTCCGGCAAACCCCGATTCTACCGAATCGTATGAATTCCGTCGTGCCGAATTTTAACGCGTATCCAAGAGAGAGTGTTCTCGTGAGAACGGTTGGTTCATAATGGAGTTATCCCCTTGGACGGGCGCCATGCTCTGCCCCACGTGTAAAACCCAGGTTCCGGAGGCCGCAGTCAAGTGCCCGGCGTGTGGCACCCATTCTCCCGTGGGTACCGATCCGGACATCGACTCCCAGGAAACTCTCGTCACTGGACCCGACGATCGGACACTTGCGCTCGACGCCAAGGTGGCGGGACCCGCCCCAACCGGCGAGGGTTGGTCGCGTCCGCTAACAAATCCGATGTTACCGGGAACGGCCCCGCTAGCACCGGGTATGGTGCTGGGCGGCCGCTACGAGATCCTGGCGCTGGTGGGCGAAGGCGGAATGGGCGCGGTGTTGAGGGCTCGCGACCGGGAAGTGGACCGCCTGGTGGCGCTGAAAGTGATCCGATCGGAGCTTGCGAACAATCCGGATATCCTGCGCCGGTTCCGCCAGGAACTCATACTGGCGCGGCAGGTGACGCATCGGAACGTGGTGCGGATTTACGACCTCGGTGTAGCGGATGGACTCCGGTTCATCAGCATGGAGTACATCGAAGGGCGCGAGTTGACGCACTTGCTCGAGGAACGGGGCAAGCTGGAACCGCGCGAGACCGCCGAGATCATGCTGCAGGCGTGCAGCGGTTTAGCGGCCGCGCACGCGGAGGGTGTGGTTCATCGCGACCTGAAGCCGGCCAACATCATGATCGACCAGCAGGGCCGGGTATCGGTGATGGATTTTGGGATCGCCTACTCGGCGGCGAGTATGGGTTTGATTCCTGCCTCCTCTGCTGACCGGGTGGACGCACCTCTGCATCTGACGCGAGTTGGCGCGCTGTTAGGAACGCCCCGGTACATGTCGCCTGAGCAGACGTCGGGAGGCATTGTCGATCAACGGTCCGACATTTTCACGATCGGGCTGATTTTCTACGAACTGCTAACCGGGGATGTGCCGACAAAGGCAAATAACCTTACGGAGCTACTGTCCGAACGATCGAGTGAGCCACTGACGCCCTTGCGCGAGTTAGCGCCAGATATCCCCGAAGGTCTGGGCCGGATTGTGGACCGATGTACGAAACTAGACCCTGCGGAACGGTATCAGAGTGCCGGCGACTTAGTTCGCGATCTGGAAGTCTGGCTGGGGATTCGAGCCGCGGAACCCGAAAAGCCAGGCATCGCACGCAGGGCACTGCTCGGCGTCGCAGTTCTTGCTGTGATCGCCGCGGGCGTGGCCGGCTACCGTGTGCTGAATCCGCCTGCCACGGGGCCGCACCCAGCAGTCAAGGTGATCCTTACGGATTTTACGAATAATACCGGGAATCCCGTGTTCAACGGAACGCTCGAGTCGATGTTTTCCACCGCTCTGGAAGACGCATCCTTCATCACCGTCTACAATCGCGGGCAGGCCCGGAAAGTGGCGGAGACGCTGACAAAATCGCCCACCTTGAATGAGGCAACGGCGCGATTGGTGGCTGGCCGGGAGGGTATCGGAGTTATTGTCTCGGGCTCCATTAAGCGCGATGGCGGGGGATACGATGTGACGGCGCGGGCGCTGGATTCGGGCAACGGCAAGGTGATCACCCAGGAATCGGACGGAGCTCCGAATGAACAGGCGATCCCGAAAGTCGTCGGCAGGCTGGCGGCCGGGATTCGCAACGCACTCGGAGATTCGACGCCAAAAGGTGCCCAAGTCGCGGCGGCGGAGACGTTTTCTTCCAAATCGCTAGAGGCCTCGCAACAATATGCGCTAGCTCAGGAATTGCAATGGAAGGGCCAGTGGAATGAGGCTCTGGCGGCCTATTCGCGCAGCATCGAGTTAGATCCGGATTTCGGTCGCGCGTACGCGGGACTGGCCGCGACCTTGGCGAATCTGGGCCGGCGGCAGGATGCGGAGACCATGTATAAGCTCGCCATGTCGAAAATCGATCGTATGTCGGCTCGGGAGAAATACCGCACGCGCGGTGGGTACTACCTGTTGGAGCGTGCTTTCGATAAGGCCACCGAGCAATATAGGGCATTGGTGAACCAGTATCCGTCCGATTCGGCAGGCATTGCGAACCTGGCTCTCGCTTACTTCTACCAGCGCAATATGCCGGCTGCGCTGGAGCAGGGCCGGCGTGCTGTCGAGTTATATCCTAACAATTTGCTGCAACTCAATAACGTCGGATGGTTTGCGATGTATGCCGGCGAATTCGACGTAGCCATTCAGGAATCGCAGAACTTATTGAAGATGAATCCTTCTTTTGAGAAGGCTTATATCTGCATGGCTCTGTCGCAGATCGGGAAAGGAGTGCCGGACAAAGCCGCTGCGACTTACAAGCAACTGGCGGCGCTGAGCCAGCCGGCGGCGACTCAGGCAGCCTACGGCTTGGCTGATCTGGCGCTCTATCAGGGAAGGCTCGCCGATGCGATCGGCGAATGGCAGAAGGCGTTGGAGCCAGACTTAGCCAGCAAGGAAAAGGGACCGTCGGCACCTAAATGGGTAAGTCTGGGCGAGGCTTGGTTGGAAAGCGGAAATCGGGCGATGGCTATGCGAGCGGCCGACCAGGCGGTGGAGAACGGGTCTGACGAGAACGTCCTGTATCCGGCTGCGCTGATTTATATCAAGTGCGGCAAGGAGAAAAAGGCGCTGGCGCTGGCCGATCAGTTGGAGAAACGCTTCGAGCAGGATCCACAGGCGTACGGCAAACTCATCCGGGGCGAGGTCCAGTACGCGCACGGGGATTATCGCGATGCGGTCCGAACGTTTCAGGCCGCTAAGGAAATCGCCGACACGTGGATAGGCCGGATGAGTCTGGGCCGGGCGTATCTCGGCGCCGGGGCGTTCACCGAGGCGGATACGGAGTTCGATGTGTGCATGAAACGGCGGGGGGAAGCGGCGGCGGTGTTTTTGGACGATCAGCCATCGTTCCACTATTTTCCGCCGGTGCTCTATTACACGGGGCTGGCGAGAAAGGGGCTTGGAACGGAAGGCGCGACGGACTGGTTCAAGAACTTCCTCGCCCTGCGATCTCCGTCCGCGACCGATCCTCTCACGCGCGATGCGCGCAAGCAAGTTGGCCACTGAGTTACAGCCGGCGAATGGGCGGTTTCGGGCGGATGCGACGCATGTGCCACCCGGGTGGCAGGCGCTTCGATAGACTGCCGGGGCGCCGCATAACTCACGGGGTCGTGCAATGGTCTGTTGCGCGCAGGTGCGAAGCGCGGGCTTGTCCCGCAGTGGAATCACCATGCCACTTCAGGCTCATCGCGCGTTGGACGATTCTCGTATTTGCACTTGAATGGGCGAATCTGCGATACTTTCACTGGAATGCTCGGGCGCGAGTAATTCAGTGGTAGAATGCCAGCTTCTACCCACCCTCTTTGTTTTCTGTCATTTAGACCATGTGCTGTCTCCCATGCTGTCCGCTAAGATGCGGCTCGCAGGAGAGACATTTTGTCGCGAGTCAACATCGTCAAACGCATCAAAATTGGCGGCCGCTGGAAGATGTTTTCCATCCCCCGCAATGCCAAAGGCAACTACGACTGGAACGCCATCGCCGATGGCCGCTACTATGTCGAGTGGTACGTGGGTGGCACTCGCCGTCGTGTGAGTGCGGGCGTCACCGCCGCTCAGGCACTTGAGGTACAGCGGCGCAAGCACCATGAACTGGAAGGCCGCAAACTGGGTATTCCCGGGTTTGAAGCAGCCGGCGAAACTGTCAAGAAACCTGCGTTGCACGTCGCCATCACTAAATACCTGGAGCAGATCGATGCGCTGAAAAAGCCCAACACTCATCGCAAATATGAAGCGGTGCTCAACCGCTTCGGTGAGTTCTTCGCGACCGCAGTTCGATCGACGCGATCTCCGGTGACGATCTAACGAGTTTCGTGGTGGCCCTCAAAAAAGATCATGGCCTGGGGTCCAATACGATCCTGCACAACGCCGTCATCGTCGCGCAGTTTCTTAAGCGCCATGGAAGGAGCGGGATCACGAAAGAGCTGCCGCTAGCTCCACTGAGCTTTCATGGACTTGCATGGACGTGTCCCACTTCATTCTGAGCCGACAGCGCTCAACGCGCAATACCGCAGAGCCCTAAACTCGAACGTCTTCTGATTTTTGACGGCGTTTTGACCATGCTTCCATTAGAGTGGGCTTGTGGGCTCTCTGCTGACGGCCCACGGAAAAGACCACATACCTGGCAGGATCGCAAAAATGCCAGATCCTCGAAGGATTTGGGTCGTCCTGAAAGCAACGCGTTGAAGAGCCGCTGATCGATGGCCGGCAATCGCCAACTGGCCAGGTATCGAAGGAGGTTCAGTCCATGCACGTGATTTTCGACGCGAGTGGGATTGCGGAATTGGAGTTAATCTGCTGGGTGCCCTAGCTCCGATGGGACTCTATGTCTTCACCTGCAACAAATATTAAACACCTCAACGAGCGGTTGCACGACAAAAGACGCGATCTTCTATCGGTTATCACGTGCCTCGAAGGAGAAGGGCGCGTTTCGAGAGAAGCTGAAGTCAGGGATTCTACGGACGATGCCACCTTCTCCCAGAGCACATCTGAATCGTTCGAAGAAGACACTCTGGCGTCGCGGACGCTGATAGAAGTGCAGGACGCCTTGCGCCGTATCGAAGACGGCGCCTATGGCAAGTGCGTGGCCTGTGGGCGCCAGATTGAGGCCGCCCGCCTGGAAGCAATTCCCTGGACGCCATATTGCCTGGAGGATCAGGAGAAACAGGAAATGAAGGGATCTAAACAGAACGGTGAGTCAACGTTCCATACGCAGGAACCCGTGCATGAAATCCATCGGAAGGCCGCGGAACAGCATGAGTTGGCGGCACGCGATCATCGTACTGCCGCGGAGCGCAATGAGAAAGGTGACAACCCGACTGGCAATTGGCATTTGGAACGGGCACTGGAGTACGCCGAGCACGCTTACAAACTTGCAAGAGACGCCCACAGTAAATCCGGGCAGATAGAGAGTCTTTGATGTCCACTCATTACAACAACGGATCACATTACGAAAATCATCAGCGAGCCGCCGAGTTGCACGACATGGCGGCCCACGCTCATCGCGCTGCCGCGGAGCATCACGGCAAACAAGATCATCAG
>JBBQGE010000007.1:0-134717 GCA_038322675.1 Bryobacterales bacterium | reverse complement strand
AGATGCGGGCGTAGATTTCGTCGGAGAGGACGACGAGGTCGCGGTCGCGGACCAGATCGGCAATGGCGCGGATATCGGATTCGGGAATGACGCCGCCGGTGGGATTCTGCGGAGAGTTGAGAATCACGAAGCGGGTGCGATCGGAGAGGCGATTGCGGAAGACGTCGAGATCGAAGGAGAATCCGCGCTCTTCTACCAGGGGGACCGGGACGGGCGTGGCGCGGCAGAATCGGATGACCGATTCGTAGATGGGAAAGCCCGGATTGGGATAGATGACCTCGTCGCCTGGCTCGAGAGTGGCGAGCATAGCGAAGAACATCACGGGCTTCGCGCCGGGGGTGACGCAGACGTGGCCCGGATCGACAGCGATGCCGCGAGTGTTGCCGATGTATTCGGCGATGGCTTCGCGGAGTTCGGGGAGTCCTTGAGTGGGTCCGTAATGGGTCCAGCCTTCGTCGAGAGCGCGTTTGCCGGCTTCGACGATGTTGGGGGGCGTCTCGAAGTCGGGTTCGCCGATTTCGAGGTGGATGACGCTGCGGCCCTGGGCTTCGAGGGCTCGCGCACGGACGAGGACGTCGAAGGCGCTCTCGATGCCGAGACGGCCGACCCGCCCGGCGATTCTCATGCGGGCTTCCGGAAGAACGGAATACCGTTCCGAAACTCAAAAAATTCGACGCGATCGCCGATAGAGACATTGTCGCCGTCGATGCGGCAGGTGAGACGCCCTCCGTCGTCGAGGGTGATGATGGCGATCTGGTAAGGGACGTCCTTCACAAACTGTTCAGGGCCGGAGAAGATGACGGTATCGGTGTAGACGACGCCGCCGCTGTGTCCGGTCTTGGTGGGTTGGAGTTGGGCTTCGGGAAGCGCGGTGGTGGTTGTGCTCATGCTGCCGCCAGGATGGTAACGACCGCGGTGGCTCCGGAGCCGCCGAGGTTCTGGGTGAGTCCGATGTCGTGGCGGGTGACCTGGCGTTCGCCAGCCTCGCCGCGGAGTTGTTGCGTGATATCGCAGATTTGGGCGACGCCAGTGGCGCCGACCGGGTGGCCTTTGGCTTTCAGGCCTCCGCTGGTGTTGACGGGTTTGGATCCGGTGATGGCAGTGCAACCGGCTGCGGCGAAGGGACCGCCCTGGCCCTTGTCAACGAATCCGAGATCTTCCGTGGCGATGATTTCGGCGATGGTGAAGCAGTCGTGGAGTTCGGCAACCTGGATGTCGGCGGGGGTGACTCCGGCCATCTTGTAGGCTTTTTCGGCGGCGCGGCGGACGGCTTCGAAGGTGGTGATGTCGGCCTTGAGGTCGAGGGCGACGTAATCCGAGGTTTGCGCGATGCCGGCGACCCGAACGGGTTGTCCGGCGAATTCGGAGGCGCGTTCGAGCGGCACAATCAGGACGGAGGCGGCGCCGTCGCTGACGAGGGAGCAGTCGTAGACGGTGAGGGGATCGGCGATGGGCTTTCCGGACAGGGCCTGCTCTATCGTGATCGCCTTCCGCATGTGGGCGTACTCGTTGTGGAGCGCGTTGGCGTGGTTCTTGACGGCGACGGCGGCCAGGTGTTCGCGCTTGGTGCCGTATTCGAACATATGGCGGCGGGCGATCATGGCAAACAGGGCTGGGAAGGTGGCGCCCGCGGCTACTTCGCCGCAGCAATCGCCCGCACCGGCGAGAATTCCGGCGACGACCGGCGTGGGGCGGGAGGTCATTTTCTCGACCCCGGTAACCAGAACGACGTCGTAGAGTCCGGCGCTGACGGCGGAGACGGCGTGGAAGAAGGCCGCGCCACTGGAAGCGCAGGCGGCTTCGAAGCGTGTGGCGGGAACTCCGGTGATGCCCATGGCGCCTGCGATGTAGGGGGCGAGGTGGTTTTGGCCCACGAATTCGGGACCGGCGAAGTTACCGAGGTAGAAGGCCTCCACCTGGGCAGGATCGGCCTGCGCGTTTTCCAGCGCTTTCTGCCCGGCTTCGACGGCGAGGGAGCGGAGGTCGCGGTCGGGAAACGCGCCAAATTTTGTCTTTCCAATCCCGATAACGGCGACGGGTCTCATATAAAGTAAGATTCGCACGCGGATCCGAGAGTCGCAATGGCTCCGGATTTGACGAGTGGTCGTAAACTGTTATTAGAAACGTGGTTGTCATGACTTGCACGTTCCAGCCATGCGAGGCGTCATTTGTTCATAGATGGCCGCCGCCGCAACCAGAACGGGGGAGTGGATGAGCGAGAACGCTGGTCCCAGCTTCCCGGATCTCGGGCTGGATAGCGCACATGAGGCGCAATCGCGCTTTGTTTCCGATAACTTACGGCGGATTTTCCTGCTGATCTACCGGATTGTCGGCAACGTCGACGATGCGCAGGATCTGACGCAGGAAGCTTTCATCAAGGCGTTGCAGCGCCAAGATCAGATCAAGGATCTGGAAAAAGCGACACACTGGCTGTCGCGCATTGCGACGAACACAGCCATCGATTTTTTGCGCAGGCACGGACGCGTCAGTTTCTGTGACATCGACGACGTGCCGGACCCGATGACGGCGTCCCAAGAGGAGAGTCCGGAGGCGCGGGTGCTGCGCGCGGAACGGCAGAAGTATTTGGAAGGTGGTCTGGACACGCTGACCGAGCGGGAGCGAACGGCGCTGTTGCTGCGGGATGTGGAAGGACTGCCGGCCGGGGAAGTAGCGGCGCAATTGAACTGTTCGAAGGCGACGGTGCGATCGCACATTGCAAACGCGCGAACGAAGTTCCGCCGGTACATGGAAAAGAGGAAGTGATGAGGCATCCCGACGAGCGGCAAATTGCGTTATACGCCGGCGGCGAGGCTGGCTGGGGCGAGCGCTTCTGGATGGGCCGCCATGTGGCGAACTGTCCGGAATGCAGGAGATTGGCGGACGGAATCCGGCGGGACCGGCAGGCGATTCGCGAAGAAGCGGCGGAGTTGCCGCAGGGCCTGAATTGGGATCGTCTGGCGGCGGAGATGACTGCCAATATCCACGTCGGGCTGGAAGCAGGGGAGTGCGTGGGCGGCCGGCAGCGGCGCGTGGTTCGGGTGACGTGGCGCCCGGCGCTGGCGGCGGCCGGTCTGGCGGCCCTGCTGGTGGGCGGATTTTATCTGAATGTCCCCGCGGATCAGCGATCGTCGCTGGGCCGCGGAGTTGTGCAGTTGTGGGATCGTCTCGACGGCCAGTCGACGATGCACGCCGGGATTTCGCTGGAATCGACGCGGAACGGGATTCAGGTGTCGGAGAACGGGGCCGCGATGACGATGATGAATCCGAGTAGCGAGCCGGCGGTGGTGGTGGTGAATACAAGGGGTTCGCTACGGGCGCGGTACGTGGATGACGACACGGGCCAGGTGACCATAACCAATGTCTATGCGCAGTAGTTTCGCGATAGTGGCGGCGGTGATTGCGCCCGCGATGCTGTGGGCGCAGGCGGACGTGCGCGGGTCGTTGAAGATCGACTTTCCGAAGGATTCGCCGGTATCGGTGATCTCGTCGGATTGGGGGCAGTCGCGGCCGGAGGTGCGGGGCGGCGCGATGGTGCTGGATCTGCATACGCAGCTATCGCTGCGGAATTCGGGGGAGCGTCGGATTCGGGGCGTCACGCTGATGGTGCTGGCGCAGGCAGTGACTCCGGGCGGGAAGGCGTCGGTGACGGTGCCGAGTCTGGATGTCGGGCCGGGCGAAACATTTCCCGTTCGAATTGATTTGCGGCTGTTGCGGCCGATTCAGGGCGGCAATTCGGCGGTCCAGGTGGTGCTCGACGGCGTGCTGTTCGACGATCTGTCGTTTTACGGGCCAAACCGGTTGGAGTCGCGGCGGGCGATGATGGTTTGGGAGTTGGAAGCGCAGCGGGACCGGCGGCACTTCAAGCAGGTGCTGGAGCAGGCGGGCACCGAGGGATTGCAGAAAGAGATTCTGGCGAGTGTGGCGCGGATCGGCGACCGCTCGCAGTTCGGAATGCAGATGGTGCGGGCCGGAAGCGGGCGTGCGACGACGTACGAGCCGGAGCGCGATGTGCAGTTTGCGTTCGTGCAGTTTCCGGATTCTCCGATCGAGCCGGTGAGCGGGATGGCGCGGGTGTCGGGCAGTGAGGCGCGCGAGCCACGCATCCAGGTGAAAAACCGGAGCACGAAGCCGGTCCGGTATTTCGAACTCGGGTGGATTGTCGAGGATGAGCAGGGGCGGCGTTTTTTGGCGGGATCGATGCCGGCGGAGTTAAATCTCGGGCCTGGGCAGAAGACGCAAGTGGTACAGGATACGGGCCTGCGGTTTCCGGAGCGGACCGGGATCAAGAACATGACGGGATTCGTGAACTCAGTTGAGTACGCGGATGGGCGTTTCTGGATTCCGAGCCGGGCGGAAATGGCGGTGGGGCCGTTGCAGAGTGCGCTGGCGCCGTCGGCGGAAGAGCAGCGATTGACGCAGATTTACCGGAAGAAGGGGTTGAAGGCGCTGGTGGAGGAGCTGAAAAAATTCTGAAACCTGAAGACTTGGTAGGTTCGGAGCCCGAGCGATTGTCCTTGCTGGAGCGGATGGTGCTGCGGGGCAAGTGGATCGCGATGGAGATGTATGATCGCGACACTCGTCCGGCGCGGGTGATTGCGGCTGTCGGCGACTCGGTGGGTGAGTGCGTGCGAGTGGTGTCCGCGAAGGGGCGGGATCCGGGGGCTTTCGAGTACCGGCTTTGGGCGTAAAGCGCGGCGGCGGATAGGGGCAAGCCGGAGGTTCCTCATTGGAGCGTCGGGCAGTTGACCTGCATCGATCAACTTAAAATGATGATGCTTGATTCGCTATTCAGGTCTGTTCCTCCTGTTCGCGATGGTGGGGATTGCTCAGACTCCGTCCATCACGATTCCGCGGGTTTCGCGCACGCCGAAGTTGGCTGAGTTCCTCACGGGCACTGCGCGGGAAGCGGAACTCGTCGTCACGGATTTCCGGCAGATGGACCCGGGCGATGGCGCGCCGGTATCGCAGCCCACCACCGCATTCCTTTCCTACGACGACCAGAATCTGTACGTCGCGTTCATCGCGAAGGACGATCCGCCGTTGATCCGCGCGCGCGTTGCGAAGCGGAAGCAGATCCTTACGGACGATCGGATCACCATCAACATCGACACGTTCCACGATCACCGGCACGCCTACTGGTTCGATGTGAATCCGTATGCCGTGCAGTTGGACGGCATCACGACGGACGGATATGGCGACGACTTCAGTTGGGAAGGGCTGTGGTATACGGAGGCCAAGATTACCGCGGACGGGTACGTGGTGCTGATCACGATCCCGTTCAAGACTTTGCGATTCCCCGATTCGGCGAAACAGGAATGGGGCGTAATGTTGGGGCGGTTCATCCAGCGCAATAACGAATTCGCGATGTGGCCTTACATTACACGGCGGAAATTGCCGCAGTTTGTGGCGCAGTTCGGGCATCTGGATGGACTCGAGAACATTTCGCCGGGCCGCAATTTTCAGTTCATTCCTTATGGGCTGCTGTCGGGGTCTCGATATCTGGACCAGCCGCAGGGTGGTGTTCCGGGCATTGTCACGGAACCAGGATATCGTGGCGGGGTAGACACGAAGGTGATCATCAAGGATGCGCTGACCCTGGACATGACGCTGAATCCGGACTTCAGCCAGGTGGAATCGGACGAGCCGCAGGTGACGGTGAATCAGCGGTACGAGGTCTTCTTTCCGGAACAGCGGCCGTTCTTCATGGAGAATGCGTCGTACTTCAATACGCCGCAGACTCTGTTCTTCTCACGGCGGGTTGTGGATCCGGAGTTTGGGGTGCGGCTGACCGGGAAGGCCGGGCGGTGGGCGATCGGGGTGCTGGCGGCGGACGATCGCGCGCCGGGGAACGGCTTGCTCTCTGACAATCCGCTGTACGGGAAGCGGGCGACGGATGGTGTGCTGAGTCTTCAGCGGGATTTCCTGAAGGATTCGCACGTGCGGCTGTTTGCGACAGATCGGGAGTTTGCGTCGGGTTATAACCGTGTGATGTCGCTGGATACGCGGCTGCATCTGAAGAACAACTTCTTTCTAAACGGGCAGGCAGTTACGAGTCAGACGCAGGGAGTTAATGGCGGCCGGCCGGTTTCGGGGAATTCGTATTTCGCGCAATTGACTCGAACGAGCCGGAAGCTGCAATATTACTCGACCTATACGGACCGCAGTTCGGGATTCCGGGCGGATCTCGGATTTATTCCGCGCGTGGATATTCGGGAATTCAAGTCACGGTTGGGATATAAGTGGTGGCGCGAGCGCAAGACGCTGGTGAACTTCGGGCCGACGGTAACCCTGCTCGGGAATCGGAATCGGGCGGGACGTACGCAGGATTGGGAAGCCGGCCTGGAGTGGAACATGGAGTTCACCCGGCTTACGAGTTTCACGGTGAGCCGCGGGGAGTTATACGAGTTATACCAGGGGTATGGATTTCGTAAGGGCCAGACCAATTATGTGTTCAACAGCGAATGGTTCAAGTGGCTGGCGCTGAGCGCGATCTTCAGTCATGGATCGGCCGTGAATTATTACCCGGGGGCCGGATATGTTCCGTTTCTTGGTGAGGGACAGAATGGAAATCTGGGCGTGACGCTGCGAATTGGGCCGAGGCTGCGCTTAGATGAGACTTATATCTACAGCCACTTGGCGACGCGCTCCGGCACCACCGTGTATACCAATCACATTGCGCGGTCGAAGGCCAATTACCAGGTATCCCGCGCGCTGTCGTTCCGTGCGATTCTGGACTACAATGGAGTGCTTCCGAACGAATCGATGGTGACGCTGGATCCGGCCAAGCGAATCGGTTACGACTTTCTGATGACCTATCTGGTGCATCCGGGAACGGCCGTGTATGCGGGGTTCACGGATATCTATCAGAACCTGACATTGGATCCGTCGCGGCCGCCGTATGTGCAGTTTTCTCCGTTTCCGGACATGAACACGGGGCGGCAGGCGTTCGTGAAGGTGAGTTATCTGTTCCACTTTTGAGGAGTTAGAGGATGAATGAAAGAACGTTCCGGGCGAGTCAGGCGCACAAGTTAGAAGATCCAGAGCGGCTGAACTCGCTGCCGCCGGCGCAGGTGATGGCTTCGCTGGGGCTAAGGCCGGGGATGGTGGTGGCGGATGTCGGAGCGGGGACGGGCTATTTCGCGATTCCGTTTGCGCGCGAGGTGGATCGGGTATTTGCTGTCGATTTCCAGCCGGAGATGCTCGACCTTCTACGGCAGAAACTAGACGTAACAGGCGCGCCCGGCAATGTGGAACTAGTGGCGGGGTCCGCGGTGGAGACGGGATTGAAGGACGGGAGTTGCGACCTGGTTTTTCTGGCCAATATCTGGCACGAACTGGACGACCATGCGGCGGTATTGCGGGAGGCGCGGAGGGTTTTGCGGGGGACTGGGCGGGTGGCGGTGCTGGACTGGAGGGCGGATGTCGAACGCCCGCCGGGTCCACCGCTGGATCATCGAATCACGATGGAGGCCGCGGCTTCGACGCTGAAGGATGAGGGGTGGAACCTGCAGGGATCGGAGACGATCGGAGTGTACAGCTACATGGTGGTGGGCGGGTTTAGTTAGTTGGGTTCCGCGGCAGTTCGAATCACGGGTGCCGGCGTCGACGTCGGGGGCGGGTTGGCGGCGGGCCTCGGCACAAGTTCAGTGGAACCGCACTAGTTCACGCCCTCGAACAGTCCCGCGGCGCCTTGGCCTCCCCCGATGCACATGGTCACGACTCCGTAGCGCGAATGGCGGCGGCACATTTCGTTGGCGAGGGTTCCGACCATGCGGGATCCCGTCATGCCGAAGGGGTGGCCGATGGCGATGGAGCCTCCGTTGACGTTGAGCTTTTCCGGGTCGATGCCGAGGCGGTCGCGGCAGTAGACGACCTGGACGGCGAAGGCTTCGTTCAGTTCCCAGAGGTCGATGTCGTCCATTTTGAGTCCGGTGCGCTTGAGGAGTTTGGGGACCGCGAAGACAGGGCCGATGCCCATCTCGTCGGGTTCGCATCCGGTGACCTGGAATCCGCGGAAGATCAGCTTGTAGGGGATGCCGAGTTGGTCGGCACGCTGGCGCGACATCAGCAGTGTGGCGGAAGCGCCGTCGGACAGTTGCGATGTGTTGCCCGCGGTGACTGAGCCCCGACCACTGTGCGGATCGAAGTGGGGTTTGAGGGCGAGTAGTCCTTCGAGGGTGGTATCCGGGCGATTGCACTCATCGCGATCGCACAGCGCTTCCTCGGTCGCCGTGACTTGGCCGGTCTTCTTGTCGAGGATGCCGCGCGTGACTTGCATGGGCGCGATTTCACCGTGGAAGAAACCCTCCTTCTGGGCGCGGGCGGTGCGCTGTTGGCTCAAGAGCGCGTACTCGTCCTGCGATTCGCGGCTGACGCCATAACGCTTGGCGACGACTTCGGCGGTGTCGCCCATCACCATGTAGATGCCGGGCAGGCGCTCCTTCAGGCAGGGGTTTGGATCGCTGTCGCGCGGGGCCATCGTGATACTTTCGACACCACCACCGATGGCGGCTTCCACGCCTTCGTTAATGATCTGGTGGGCGGCGACGGCGATGGCCTGGAGCCCCGAGGAGCAGAAGCGGTTGATGGTGGCGGCGGCGACAGAGGTGGGGAGTCCGGCGAGCATGGCGGAGATGCGCGCGATGTTGGAGCCCTGCGGTCCGTGCGGTTGGCCGCAGCCCAGGACGACATCTTCGATCTCGGAGGGATCGAGTTGGGGAGTCTTGCGGAGGACGTCGCGGATGCAGTGGGCGGCGAGGTCGTCGGGGCGAGTCAGGTTGAAGGAGCCTCGGAACGACTTGGCGAGGGGCGTACGGGTACTGGCGACGATGACGGCTTCACGCATGAAGGACAGGATAGCAGAGGTCGATTTCGCGCTGAGCTTCAGACTGCCCAGGAATTATCTTCGATGCAGAGGATGTCGTGGTGGATCTCGCCGAGCCGCATTAGCTCGAGGCGGAGTCCTGTGACGACGGCGATCCAGCCGGCCTCAATGAGGTTGTACGAGATGCCCATGGTCGACCATGCGCGGCCGTCGTCGTCGCGAAACGAGACGATGACGCTGGCCTTTGCGGCGGTGCCCTTATCGGGCTCAAGGACGTGGACGCGGTAATCGACGAGTTTCACTTCGTTGACCGCGGGGTAGAGGTTCGACAGGCACTGGCGCAGAGCGGTATCGAGCGCGTCCATGGGGCCGTTGCGGGCGGCGTTGGCGGCGAATACTCCCTGTTGCACGCGGACGGCGACAGAGGCAGTGCTCTGGGTTTGATCGGGGCCGATCATGCGCGTGGTTACTTCGAATCCCGCGATTTCGAACGGGCGCGCGTTCGGAAACGCGGTCTCGCGCACGAGGAGTTCGAGGGTGCCGTCAGCGGCCTCGAGGTCGTAGCCTTCGATCTCCATCTGTCGGATGCGATCGAATAGCTCGCGGCGGGCGGCATCGGACAGATTGCGGGACAGTTCGAGGCTGTCAATTTTCGGGGCGATTCTGCCGGCTTCGGTCACTGCAACTCCATACTTCATTATGCAGCCTTGCCAGCGATTTGCTCCTGCCAAACCGGGGAGAGCCAGCGGCAGTATGCGGGAATCCGGCCGCGGGTTGCGTCGGTGTAGAGGTTCCGGAGTCGATCGGTGAAGCGTCCGATCTGGCCGTTGCCGACAGGGCGGTAGTCGACTGAGACGATGGGCGCGACCTCGACGGCGGTGCCGGTGAAGAACAGTTCGTCGCAAACGTACAGTTCGCTGCGCGCGATGCTGCGCTCGACAACGGGCATCTTCAATTCGGACGCGGCGAGTTCCAGGATACCGGCGCGCGTGAGTCCTTCAAGGATGTTGTCGGTGGGCGGAGGCGTGTAGAGCGTTCCGTTGCGAACCATAAAGATGTTGCAGGTGGCGCCCTCGGCGACGTGGCCGGCCTCGGTGAGGAAGATGGCTTCGTCGTGTCCGGCGCGGCGCGCTTCATCCGTTGCGAGCGCGCTGTTCACGTAGGCTCCGCAGATTTTGGCGCGGCCCGGGATGGCGTTGTCCTGGATGCGGCGCCAGGAAACGACTCCGGCTTTGATGCCTTTGCGGCTGTCGATGTAATCGCCGAACGGGACGGCCACGATGGAGAAAGCATCGTTGGAATCCGGCGCGACCCCGATGCGCAGGGACGATTTGTAAGCCAGAGGCCGTACGTATACGTTGGTTTGGAACTGGTTGCGGCGGCAGAGGTCGGCGGTCAGTTCGGCGAGGTCCGCAGGTGACAGCGGGACATCCATTCGCAGGATGGAGCAGTTGTGCTTCCAGCGGTCGTAGTGCTCGATGGCGCGGACCAGGAAGAGGTCGCGCTGGCTGTCGTCCCAATAACCGCGGATACCTTCGAAGACACCAGTGCCGTAGTTGAGGGCGTGGGTGAGGATATTGACGTTCGCTTCGGCGAGCGGGACGAACCGCCCGTTGAAGTAGACGATGGTGTTGGGATCGGCCTGTTCTGCTTTCATGAGTGCACCAATTCGGAAACGCATTCGCGCCCCTTGGCGAGCGCGGCGTGGTCGAGATCGAGCCAGCGTTGAGATTTGACGAGCCGCCGGAGTGCGCCCTCTAACGCCTGCTGGCTCAACAGGCCAGTGGTTTCAAGAAGCGCTCCGAGCATGACGATGTTGCCCGCGCGGGCATTGCCCACGTGGTCGGCGATTTCGGTGAACGGCTCGACGATAAAGTGAACGCCGTCTCGCGCGATGCCCTCGGGAAGGGCCGTGCCGTTGTAGAAGATATGGCCGCCCTGCTCGATCGAATCGGCAAACTTGCGAAGCGAGGGTTCGTTGAGGGCCAGCAGGATATTCGGCTTCGATACGATCGGGGAATCAATGGATGCGGAGGACAGGCGCACGTTGCAGTTGGAGGTGCCGGACCGCATTTCGGGGCCGTAGGAGGGAAGCCACGAGACGTGCAGCCCGGCGTCGAGTCCAGCTTCGGCGAGCACCTGTCCCAGCATGAGCACACCCTGTCCACCAAAGCCGGCGATGCGGATTCGGAGGTCGGTCCGCGGGGGAGGGGCGGGGACTGGTTGTGTGGGCGTCGACGGGTCGTTCTTCGATTTGAGGAGCGACGGAAGTTCAGCGAGTGAGGGCGGAGGAAGAGGCGAAGGTCGTGGAGCCGCCTCTTTCGTTCGATCGCGGAAGACGCCGAGTGGGAAGGTTTTGCTGAGTTCGTCACGCACCCAATGCTGCGCTTCCACGGGATCCATTTTCCAGATGGTCGGGCAGGGCGAGAGAATTTCGATAAGCGAGAATCCGAGTCCGCGGGTCTGGTTTTCGATCGCGCGTTTGATGGCTTTCGCGGCGCCCATGATCTGCTTGTTATTTCCGAGCCCGACCCGTTCCAGATAGACCGGTGCCTCCAGTGTGGCGAGGAGTTCGCAGATGTGCAGCGGGTAGCCTTCGTTCAGCGGATTGCGGCCGAGCGGAGTGGTGGTGCTCTTCTGGCCGATCAGCGTGGTGGGCGCCATCTGGCCGCCGGTCATGCCGTAGATCGCGTTATTGACGAAGAACACCGTGATGGGCTCGCCGCGATTCGCGGCATGCAGGATTTCCGCGCTGCCGATGGCCGCCAGGTCGCCATCGCCTTGATAGCTGAGGACGATACTGTCGGGACGGGAGCGCTTGGCGCCTGTCGCGACGGCGGAGGCGCGGCCATGCGCGGCCTGAATGTTGCCGACGTCGAAGTAGTAGTAGGCGAATACAGAGCAGCCGACCGGAGTCACCAGAATCGTACGATCCTGCACGCCGAGTTCGTCGATGGCGCGGGCAATCAGTTTATGCGCTATGCCGTGGCCGCAGCCGGGACAGTAGTGGGTCTGGTGGCGATTATCGGCTTTGCGATCGAAGATCTCGTAGAAGCAACCCGCGCGCTCCTGAAATTGTTCGTAGTGATCGAGCTCAGTCATGGATAGCCACCTCTTCCAGGATGGAAGCCGGCCAGTCGGGCTCGGCAACCTCCCACACGAAGTCGAGAATCTCTTCGGCGGATGGGACGTTGCCGCCCATGCGGCCGTAAAACTTGACGGGCCGTCGGCCTTCGACGGCGAGCCGAATATCCTCCACCATCTGCCCGTTGCTCATCTCGACGACGGCGAACGTGGATGCGCGATTGCAGAGATGGCGGATGGCTTCGGTGGGGAACGGGTAGAGCGTGATGGGACGAAGGAGTCCGAGTTTGAGTCCGCGCTCGCGACCGCGCTCGACGACTGCCTTGAGGATGCGGGCGACAATGCCGTAGCCGACCAGGATCAGGTCGGCGTCCTCCGTGCGGACGGCTTCGAATCGAACCTCTTCGCGTTCGGCCCGGCGGTATTTGGCCTGGAGATGTTCTAGGTGCCGTTCGAGTTCGTCGGGTTCGAGAAAGATGGAGCTAATCAAATTCTTGCGCGTCGCGGCATTGCCTTGCACGGACCATGAGGGCGGTGGAGGCTGGATGGCTCGTGCGACGAACTCGACGGGCTCCATCATCTGGCCGAGGCACCCGTCGGCGAGGACGTAGACAGGGTTGCGATACTTGTCGGCTAGATCGAAGGCAAGCGTGGTGAGATCCGCCATTTCCTGAACGGAATCGGGCGCCAGGACCAGGCTGCGATAACAGCCGTGGCCGCCGCCTTTTACCACCTGCATGTAGTCGCCTTGTTCGGGCGCGATGTTGCCGAGTCCCGGTCCGCCGCGAGTGATATCGGCGATGACACAGGGGAGTTCGGCACCGGCGAGGTAACTGACGCCTTCCTGCATGAGGCTGATGCCAGGACCACTGGAAGCAGTCATCGCACGGATTCCGGCACCCGCGGCGCCGTACACCATATTAATAGCGGCCACTTCGCTTTCGGCCTGCAGGAACACGCCGCCGGATGCCGGAAGCCAGGAGGCTGCGGCTTCGGCGATTTCGCTGGCGGGCGTAATGGGATAGCCGTAGTAGGCGCGGCATCCGGCCAGTACGGCGGCTTTGACGATGGCTTCGTTCCCTTTGATGAGTTGTTTCGCCATGGTGGTCTCCTCAGGCGGCCGCGGAACGGCGGTAGACGCGGATGCCGCCGGGTTCAGGGCAGACGTAGAAGCATAGTCCGCATCCGGTGCATCCGTGACCGTCGTACACGGCCGGATGATATCCGTATCGATTGAGAGACTCGGCGAGACGCAGGACGCGCGGAGTGCATGCTTCCACGCAGAGTCCGCAGCCTTTGCATTCGTCGGGGTTCGTGATGACAGAGCCTTTGTCGGGCTTCATGCTGCCTCCTATGCGACTAGCGCCCCCTGGGATTCGAGGTAGTGCGCTTTTGCGGCGAAGTCGTAAAGTTCACCGCGGAATTTCGGGTCGGCGATTGCGATCAGCGCTTCGGCGCGTTCGCGCAACGTCTTTCCATGCAGGTATGCAGTGCCGTGCTCGGTGACAACGTAGTGGACGTCGCCGCGGGAGGTAACGACGCCCGCACCAGGATCGAGCACAGGGACGATTCGGGAAACGGTGCCGCGTTTTGCGGTGGAAGGCAGGGCGATGATGGGGCGTCCACCTTTCGACCGCGCGGCGCCGCGAACGAAATCGAGTTGGCCGCCGAATCCGCTGTAGGGCTGGGTGCCGATGGAGTCGGCGCAAACCTGGCCTGTGAGGTCGACCTGGATTGCGGAGTTGATGGCGATCATGTTGTCGTTCTGCGCGATGACGAAGGGGTCGTTCACGTAGGCCGTCGGGTGGAACTCGAAGATCGGATTCTCATGGATGAAGTCGAACAACCGGCGGGTACCGAGCACGAATCCGGCCACTATTTTTCCGCGGTTCAGATGCTTGCGGTCGCCGGTGAGGGCGCCGCATTGGACGAGTTCGATGACTCCGTCCGAGCACATTTCGCTGTGGATACCGAGATCCCGGCGATCGCTCAAATGGCGAAGAACCGCGTCGGGGATGCCACCGATTCCGGTTTGGAGCGTAGCGCCGTCGGGGATGAGGGAGGCGACGCGCTCGGCGATGCGTTCCTGGAGGGGCGTGGACGGGTCGGCGTGGAGTTCGAGCAAGGAGCGCGAGGTTTCGACTACGGCGGATACGCGGCTGACGTGGATGAACGTGTCGCCGAAGGTGCGCGGCATCTGATCGTTGACTTCGACGATGAGGTGGCGGGCGCAGCGGGCGGCGGTGAGTCCGCAATCGATGCTGGTGCCGAGGCTGAGGAAGCCGTGATCGTCGGGAGGGCTGGTTTGGACGACTGCGGCGTCGAGCGGCATCTCGCCGGAGGTGAAGAGCCCTTCGATTTCGCTGAGGAAGATCGGGGTGTAATCGGCGCGGCCCTCGTGGACGGCATCGCGCGTGTTGCTGCCGAGGAACAATCCGTTGTGGCGGAAGTGGCCTTCGTATTCGGGCAGGGTGTAATCGGCCGGACCGAACGTGAGCATGTGGACGAGTTCGACATCGCGGAGCTCGGGAGCGCGCCGGAGCAGGGCTTGGATGAGGGGGAGGGGAGTCCCGCAGCCTTCGTGGATGTAGACGCGATTGCCGGAGCGGATGAGGCGAACGGCGGCCTCGGGGGTTGAGCTGATTTGGCGGTAATGGTCGGCCCAGTTCATAGCGTTTGCCATAAGCACCACCTGCATGTGGGGTTCCGCTGGTATCTCTAATAGGATCATAAGCTCGTTTTATCTTGAGCGCAATAGGGTGGGTGTTTTTGCGTGGGGGTGGGAGCGTTGGCGCGGGGGTACGCGGGAGAGTACGCTGAGCCCGGGTGTGTCCGGCTGTGATATGATCTGCCCCAATGTATTCTGGGAAAGGGTTAGTGGTACTCTGCCCTTCTTTCTATTTGCTGTAGCGGGGAAACGAAGGCCCAGTACCGGTTCGAATTCTGTGCGGAGGCGTCCATTGCCGCCAATCATCCTAATTCGGGAAATCCGAACACTTCGGTTACTTCCGCAGCCTTCGGGACGATTGGCGGAACCAGAACCAATGTGCGCCAGATGCAGTTGGCGCTGAAGTTCGTCTTTTAACAAAAAAGTTTGGCGGACGAAGACGCGCCTCGCTTCAATGAGGAGATGCTCTATGGGCCGTTTGCTGGCTGGATTACTGTTAAGTATGTGCGTTCTAAATGCACAGTCGAAGAAGATCCTGGTTGTGGGCGGCCCGGGTATTATGCAGGAGTTGGAGGGCGCATCGCCAATGGCGAAGTTGGTCGCCGTAACTCCTGAGACTGTGATGAGCGAGATCGGTGACGCGGATGCTCTCATTGGGGAGATTCGGCCGGAGCAGGTACGCGCGGGCAAAAATCTGAAATGGGTGCAGGTGATGAGCGCCGGCGTGGAACGCGTTTTGCATCTATCGGGCGGCAACGATCTGCGGGATAGCTCGATCGTCCTGACCAATAACAAGGTGGTCCAGGGGCCTGAGATAGCCGACCACGCGCTGGCTATGTTGCTATCTCTCTCTCGCGGCATTCCGCAATTTCTGGCGAATAAGCAGAACGAGTCATGGCAGCCGCGACAATATCCGGGGATCGAGTTGAACGGCCGGACGGCTGTGGTGATTGGAGTCGGTGGCATCGGAACTCAGATCGCGATCCGGGCTCATGCGTTCGGCATGGACGTGATCGGCGTGGACCCGGAGGACAAGCCGTTCGTGCCGTTTGTGAAGCGGTATGTAAAGCCGGATCAGTTGGACGAGGTGCTGCCCCAGGCCGACGTTGTGTTTATTTCCGCGCCGCATACTCCGATGAGTCACAAGATGATGGGTGCGAAGGAATTCGAATTGATGAAACGCGGGTCGTACTTCATTGCGGTGAGTCGAGGCGGACTGTACGACATGGGGGGACTCGTAAAGGCGCTGGATGGGAAGCGACTGGCGGGCGCGGGAGTGGACGTGACGGACCCGGAACCGCTTCCAAAAGGGCATCCGCTCTGGAAGTTTGACAACACTATCATCACGCCGCACATCGCGGGCCGGTCGGATAAGGATCATGCCCGAATGGTGAACACCATCCGTGAGAATATCGCGCGATTCTGCGACGGAAGGGCGCTAGTTAACGTGGTGGATAAGCGGAAGGGTTATTAGAAGCTTGGGGGCAATCCGGGTTGGATTGCCCCGCGAAATTCGCTGTTAGAAGATGAACTTCACAGCGAGTTGGATGTTACGAGGGTTGCTACCGAAAACGAGTTCCGGCTGATTGAAAGTCGGCGAACCCGGATTCAGGAATTGGCGAACGCTGGCGCCGGTGTTCAGAACTTGTGGATTGTCGACGCGGTCGACGAATCCCGGCACGAACTGGGCATGGTTGAATGCGTTCAGGAACTGTGCCGAGAATTGCAGTCGCATCCCTTCGCGAATGGTGAAGTCCTTCAGAAGGTTGATATCCCAATTGTTAATCGGACGGCCCGGAAGGGTATTGCGGCCGCCGTTCGCGTAAGCACCAACTCCCGCGCGAATGTATCGGGCGTTCGGATTATCGGCCAGATAGGCGACAACATCGCCGCCGCTGTTCGTCAGGGCGGTAACTCCGCTTCCCGTCGCGTCGACTCCAGCAGGATTGATAATGGTGCGATCGGTCCAACTGTCGCCGTTCATATTCGAGTCTGTGGCGCTCTGAACCGTCGCCCACTCAGGACTTTCATAAGTGTAGATGGGAGCCACGGACCAGTTACCTACAATGTTCTTCAACGCCCAGTTGGACTGCTTGAAGAACGGTAGTTGGTAGATGGCCGAAATGGTAAGCCGGTGCCGGCGATCCAGCGCCGACGACGAGCGCTCGGCGCCAAGATTCTGGAAATCCTGAGGCCGGCGCGGGGTGAGGACAGTGGTAAAGAAGTCGGCCGTGCTGTCATCGATCAAATGGCTCCAGGTATAGGCCGCGACCATCTGAAGACCCTGCGAGAAGCGCCGGTTCAACTGCAGCGCGAGTCCATGATAGATGGAGTTTCCGATAGGCTCGTTGACGGCGAGCGCGATGTTATTGAACCCTGCATTCAGAAACCGCGGCAGAATGTTCGGTTCGTTTGACAATTGGGTCAATGTCAGTGGAAGCGCATCGAGTGTGGACTGGCTTGGCATCTGCAGATAGGTGGGCAGCGAGTGATCCGCCGTCACGGGGCCGGACACGGTGGGGCGCATCTGAACATCGAGATGAACTCCCCGGGTTCCGAGATAGCGCGCTTCAAAAGTGTAATCCTTGGCAAAAACGTGCTGAATTCCGAAGTTCCACTGCACAGCATAGGGCAGTTTGATCAGGTCGGGGATATACGACGACGTGTTCGCGATCGCTTCGGCCCGAGTTAGCGTGCCGGTAGGAGCGTTCGCGAGGATTCCGCCATTCTTCAGGAAATCGGTACCTCCTTGGAATGGGTCGGGTGCCGAGTTGGTCACGTCCACCAACGATCCAAACTGCGGCGGAACGGACAGGATTCCGATATTGTCGTATAGCACATCGTGGGAAATGCCGAATCCGGCGCGAATCGAGGTTTTGCCGCTCTTTCCCGGCGACCACGCGATTCCGACGCGTGGCGAGAAGTTCCACTTCTGGGCCTTCGGCTCGTTGAAGATGAACGCTCCCGGGGTATCCGCGATGTGGTTCAGGCTCTGTAGCCGCTCGGTCTGCGGAACCGTCATGTACTCATAGCGCAGCCCGAGGTTCACCGTAAAATTCGGCCGTATGCGCCAACTGTCGTTGACGAAATAGTAAGTCGCGATCTGGTCGCCGTAGTATTTAGAGTTGCCGAGGCCGCGTTGGGCGAGCGAATCGGGAGTGATGTCCCTAAGAAACAACTCCAGACTCGAGTATTGATAATCGCCGCGCGAACGCTGGGTGAAGCTCTGAGGTGTGATGAAGCGCTTGAGATCTACACCAAACTTTAGGTTATGAGCGCCCTTGTTCCAGCTCAACGTATCCATGAGCTGGTAGGTGTTCTGGATGGTACTCTGCGGGGCGTTGTCGTCAGGACCGATATCGAGCCCCAATTCGTTTATCGTGATATTGGGGAAAGCGTCCAGCCCGGGGAAGCTATAGTTGCCGGACGGAAGATTCGAATTGAATCGATTGTATCCAAGCCGGAACTCATTGAGCAGCGTAGGTGTGAAGTTGTGATACTCAGCTAGCGTGGCCAAGTAATAGTTATTCGATGTTGGTTGGAAGAACACTGGCAGGTTGGCCACGAAGTCGATGGAGGAGATTTTGTTGTAGACGTACCGCCCGCGTAATTGATCGTTCTCCGAGATGACGTAATCGCTGCTGGCCACCGCATAATATCCGTTCTGATAGTTGGGTCCGGCCACTGGAAGCAGTCCGACAGGAATCGGGGTGCCGTTCACCACCGGATATTGCGATGTATTGGACAAAGCACTCGGTGCGGCAGGCACGTATTGCTTGAAGATACTTAAATTGGTCGAACTGAGATTCGACATACTGCTGAGGGCACTGAGGCCGCCGGCCGTCGGCGCCAGCAGGTTGGCGACTGTCGCAGAAGCACCAAACGGGTTGTACTCGAAAGCGCCGAAATAGAACAATTTGTTCTTCAGAACCGGGCCGCCAATGGTAGCACCCAAACGGTTATTGTCGGATCGCGGATTCGACGGACGATCGCCGGCCGCGATTGCTCCATTTTGAACAACCTGGTCAATCGCGTTCAGATTCCGATTCTGCATGTATTCATAGAGCGTTCCATGCACGCTGTTGGTCCCGCTCTTGATGATGGTGTTGAATTGACCACCGGAGGAGTGTCCAAACTCCGCGCTCATCTGATTCTGCTGAATCGTGAACTCCTCGACGGCGTCGTTCGGAATGAATCGGACCAGCGAGCCGGTTATGCTCTTGTTATTGTTGTCGACTCCCTCAATGGTGAAGTTATTGTTATAGGGTCGCTGTCCACCGACGGAGGGACCCTCGCCGACGCCAATGCCACCGTTGCTGGCGACACCTGCACTTAGCAGTGAAAGATTCAAGACACCAAGACCGATACCGGTAACTGGCAGGTCGCGAGCTTCGCGGGTGTTGAACGTGGCGGTAATGTTGGCGGTCGTCGTGTCGATGACCGCCGATGAGGCCACCACATCAACCGAGGTAGAAACCTGACCGATCTGCAATGTTACATTCGCTGTGAAGGTGCGATTCACGCTGATTGCAATTCCCTTCAACTGCGAGGGAGTGAAGCCGGCGGCATTGACCGTGAGGTCGTAGCTTCCAGCCAGCAGGTTGGGGAAACGGAATTGGCCCGCCGCATCGGTTTGCTTGACGGTCTTGACGCCAGTGGCGGTGTTTAGGGCATCGACAGTGGCGCCGGTGACGGCTGCGCCGGTCGCGTCGGTTACGGTGCCGATCAGATCGCCACTGCTTACTTGTGCGATTAATGGAGCCATCGCAAATACGAACACGAGGATCGTCGTTCTTATGGACACTTCTCCTGAACCTCCCATGAGCATTAGGGCGCAAATCGCCCGATGCTAAGAGAATGGTTCAAGGGACGATCCGCCACAACTCAACTGGGACCAACACGTATCTGGATGTGGCGAAACGGATTCGGTGTGTTTCCAAACGGCCATGCGCGCTAAGGCGCAACAGCCTTGCGGTGGCCGTGGACGTGGTACGGAACGTAGTATCGGGGATCATTATCTCGAGTTACCAGCTCGAACCCGGCATCCTCCAGAAATCCACGGACAAACCCGAGCGTCCGAAAAGACTCTCCCTCGCCCCGAGCGGCCCGGAAATCGTGAGCGGCAATGGTGGCATAGCGGGTTCGCGATAGCGCTTCCTTACACCCGGGCAACGCGAATCGCTCAGCACCTTCGATGTTCATCTTCAGGAAACTGATTGTGCGAATTCCTAACTCGGCGGCGAGATCGTCGAATCGGACGCCGCGGACCGGGTGACTCGTGGCGCTTGGCTCGCCGGATCGGACGAAATTCGACTCCCATACAGGCAGCGTCTCGATATGCATTCCGGAAGGAGTGTCGACGCAAGCCGCCTGGATGGCAGTCACATTCGTGATCCCATTCAATGCACAAAACTTCTTGAGAACGGCGAAGGATGTTGGATGTGGTTCGATGGCCCAAACGTGTCCGGATGAACCCACAGCGCGCGCGAAGCCGAAGACATCCTCTCCCCGTCCCGCGCCTATGTCGACTATGGAATCGCCTGCCGCCGGCTTATATAGGTGAAACCAGTAATCGTCGACGTCGCGGAGATACTTCTGCGCTTTGTCCGGCCACATCGCCACCTTCTGGTCCGGCGTCTGCCACATCTCCGGATCGGGGAAGTAGTGGCTACCGATCCGGCGAATCCATAACTCGTCCCAGAATATTTCAACATCCGTGCCGGGTAACGCTTGACGAGCATACTGCGTCGCTTCGCGCGCGAGTTCCGGGCGAGTACCGGAACGATCGAGCTCTTGGACAACGGGCGCTGGAATCCACATAAGTTAGGAAATCGACTTGGCCTGCACAAGGCGTCGCAGGCGCGTGGTCAGCAGGCGGTGCTTGTCCGAGGAAAGCGGCCGGGAATGCCGGACAGCGTGACGCGGATTTCGCGGCCGCTCGAGGACGGCTTCCAGGTAATCCTCGAAGGGCTGGGAAGTCAGGTTGGCCGCATACCGCAGAGCGGTTTCGCGCGACTCCGAGGCCACACGCTCATAGTGGGTCCGATCCGTCACCACCGATCGCAGGGCACGCTCCCACGGCCCGATGTTCTGAAGCGGGATGTCCGCCACCGGCACCATTAGTTCATTTACTCCGGTCTGAAAACGCTCAACGCGGTTCACTGGGAGTAAATAGTCTACACCCAACTTGGCTTCACGGAGTCCGCCCACATCGCTGGCTAGCACGGGAATTCCACGCGCCATTGCTTCCAGGATCACGCGCGATCGGGCTTCAGCCCAGAGTGAAGGCACCAGCGCAACGCGTGTGACGCGGTATAACTCGTCGATATTCTCGACCGGAGGAAGGATCGAGATATTGGGGCGCTTTCGTAATTCGGCTAAGTCGAGATCAGTCGTTCCCCAACTCGGTACGGCGGCGAACTCCGTGTCGCGCATGCGGTCCGCAAGTCCCAGCAGGATGGAGATACCTTTCACGGCACAGGGATTCACGATCGTCACAAAGCGATTGTTAAAGTTGCCGCAAAAAGGCTGACTGCGCTCATCCAGCAGCGAGATGGGAACGTGAATGGCATCCAGACCTCCCCATCGGCGTGCATACTCGGCAACATACTCACTGACGCCCACGGCGCCTTCGGCGTGCCGCAGTTGCTGTGTCTTCGTCTCGTTCGGCGACCAACTGTCCGGGCCGAACGGCAGTGCCACGGTGGCGCGTATCAGGTAGACGACGCGCGGCCGCTCGGCCGACATCGCGATTTCGAAGAGGAACTGCGCGGGATCGTCGGTGGACGTCAGAATCACGTCAGGGTCGAAGGCGTGTATGTGGCCCGTCAGGAAATGCCGGAGGTGGCCGATGCGAGTGAGAACCCGCACGTCCACGCCCTGCAATTCGAACTGAATAGAAGGATCGTGGAGCTTCGGATGGATGCCCCGGCAGGCGAGTTCCCGCAGCAGCCGTTCATGCGGTTCAGTGCCGAACGTTCCCAATCGTGCGACGACGCGGACGGTGTGGCCGCTCGCAGCGAGCGCCTGCATAAGGAGACGGTTCGATTTGTCTCCGCCACCGTACGAGGGATAGTACAGCGAGTTGTGGACGAGCAAAACGCGCACTTCACTCCATTATCAATGCTGGGCGATTCGAGGCATCTTACTTATCGAAGGGATGGGCTGAAGGCGGCGCCGCCCGCCGGGACCTCCTCGCACCTTTTGGGTGTTTCTCGTGTTGCTGCCAGTGGCCATCGCGGCGGTGCTTTGGTACGGGCGGCACAAGCCGGCAACCCCTAAGGCCGTCGGATATTCAGGGCGATGGGTGAAGGTGAAGGCGGGCGCAGTCGAGCAGGTAGTGAGGCTCTCCGGCACGACGGCGGAGGAGCGTAGCGTGGTTCTTCGAGCACCCTATTTCAGAGGCCGCCGCGCGCCGGGATCCAGCCGCGATTTCGGCCTTGTGCTCGAATGGCTTGCATCGAATGGTGCGAAGGTGGCAAGAGGCGACCGCGTAGCCGAATTCGATAATATCTGGATGCAGGATCGCTATAATCGGTATCGTGCGGCGACGAAGCGGGAAGTGGAACTTGGCACGATGAATCATGTTACCGTAGCACTGCGGTCGGGGCTGAGCGCGGGTGAAATCGTGGCACTCGACGCACCGCCAGCGTGACACCATGAAACTCTGGATAGGCTTGCTGCTGTTAGCGGCGTCGCTCAACGCGGGTCCTCGGCACGATGCTTGGCGCGTCCTCGGTCCGGGTGGCGGCGGCGCGATGTTTCACCCCACCATCAGTCCGCATAACAGCCGCGATCTGCTGGTGGCGTGTGACATGACGGGCGCATACATCTCCCACGATGGCGGCGAGAGTTGGCGGATGTTCAACCTGCGCGACGTGGTTCGGTTCTTCGTTTTCGATCCGAAAGATCGCAACATTATCTATGCCGGCACTCGCGTGTTGTGGCGCAGCAAAGATGCTGGTGCCACTTGGCGTGTAGTGTGGCCGGCGCACATCGACCGCGTCGAAATGTCCGGTGATCACGCCGACGAAATGCCGGTGAGCGGTGGCGACACTCCTGCTATTCTCACTGCCACGGTGGATCCAGCGGACTCTCGTGTTCTATACGCGGTGATGCAGCGAGGTGGCAGTGCGTCGCTGGAGGAATCGCGCGACAGCGGATCGACATGGCGCACCATCGGCGGACCATTTGAGCGCGTGGGGCAGATCATTGTCGATCCCTCTTCTCCTCGCGGCAATCGGACTCTGTACGTTCTGAGTAATGATGCGGTCGTGGTTCGCAGATCTGGTGAGTGGCGAAAGCCTGTTGCTTACGGGCCGTTTCTCGACGTTTCAGCCGGATTTTCGAAGGGCGGAAACTTCGTGGTATATGGTGTTTCGAAGCAGGGGATTCGCGTGTCGCGCGACGGCGGCGACACGTGGATGTCCGGCGATCTCGGCGGCCCGGCTACGTTTCGCGCCATTGCGACTTCGCTCGGCCATGCCGAGACCGCATATGTCGCGTACGGCGGATTCGACGGCGGCCACTTCGGTGTCGCGCGCACAAGCGACTCAGGCACTACGTGGAAACCGGTCTGGAAGGAATCGGGGAAGGATCCCGCAAACAATGTGCACGACGCTTGGATCACGGAGAGTCTCGGGCCGGATTGGGCTGAACAGCCGCTCAATCTGGGCGTGTCGCCGGTAGATCCGGAGTTGTGCATCGGCACCGACTTCGGCCGGACGATGATCACACGCGACGGCGGCCGCACGTGGACTGCGGCATACTCGCGGCGCGTGCCCGGTGCGGGCTGGACTTCGACAGGACTCGACGTCACGACATCGCACGGCGTTCATCTGGATCCGTTCGATCCGCGGCGAATCTTCATCGACGACACCGATACCGGTCTGCTGCGGAGTGAGGATGGCGGATTGAGTTGGATGACGTCGACCGCCGGAGTGCCGCATGCGTGGGTCAACACTACTTATTGGATGACCTTTGATCCCGACGTCAAGGGTCGTGTGTGGGCCGTCATGAGCGGCACTCACGATCTACCGCGTCCGAAGATGTGGCGGCGTAACTCGCCTGCGCGATATCGCGGCGGAGTGGTGGTGAGCGACGATGGCGGCAAGACTTGGCGGACTTCGAGCGAGGGGATGCCGCAGACTGCGCCAACACACATCCTGCTGGACCCCACATCGCCCAAGGATTCGCGGATCCTGTATGTGGCGGCGTTCGGCCGTGGTGTGTACAAATCGGGTGATGGCGGCCGAAGTTGGAGCTTGAAGAACGAAGGACTTCCCGGTGCCGAACCATTTGGGTGGCGAATTGTTCGGGACGGCACGGGCACTTTGTATCTGCTGCTGGCCCGGCACAGCGAGGACGGAAGCATTGGAAACGCGATGGACGGCGCGCTCTACCGGTCTACGGATGGCGCGGACCACTGGATCCGCGTACAACTTCCCGAGGGCGTCAATGCTCCGAACGGCCTGGCGATCGACCCGCTGGATCCGAAGCGGATGTATCTGGCTGCATGGCGCCGGAAAGGCCCGGACGCGGACGGCGGGGGTGGAGTTTACCTATCAACCGACGCTGGCACTACGTGGCGGCATGTTCTCGATCGCGATCAGCATGTGTTCGATGTGACCGTCGACCCGCGCAATCCAGCGACGCTGTATGCGTGCGGCTTCACTTCATCGGCCTGGCGCTCGACAGATCGCGGCGTGCACTGGCAACGCATTCGCGGCTACAACTTCAAGTGGGGACAGCGCGTGATTCCCGATCCACGCGACCCGTCGAAGATCTTCATCTCGACATTTGGCGGCGGCGTCTGGTATGGGCCGGCCACGGGCGATCCGTCCGCGACGGAAGACATCGCCGGACCCGAACTGGCGTATCCGCGCTGACGGCGTGCGATGATGGGCCTAACGCGAACATCATGACACGCAGAAACCTCTTCATAACGGGTGCGGCTGCATCGGCCGTGGCCCTCGCTCAGACGACCCGGAAAGGCAAGCCTCTCGATATCTCCGACTACCAGCCGAAAAGTATGCTCATCGTGCCGGAGCACACGGTCGAGAAAGCCCGCTACCCCGTCATCGACATCCACACGCATATCTCGTTCTCATCGGGCGAGAAGAACCGGTTCGCGGCGCCTCCCGAGGAACTGCTGGCGGTGATGGACCGGCGGAATCTGCGAACGATGGTGAACCTCACGGGCGGACGCGGCGCCGGTTTGCGCGAGACCATCCAGAAGTACGACAAGGCGCATCCCGGCCGGTTCCTGACCTTCACAGAGCCGTGGTGGTCGCGTACCGAGGAGGCGGGATATCCGTCCTGGCAGGCAGACCAGATAGGTCAGGCGGTCCGCGACGGCGCGCGCGGCCTCAAGATTCTCAAGACCCTGGGACTGTTCCTGCGCGGCAAGGATGGGAAGCTCGTCAAGATCGATGATCCCCGGTTCGACCCGATGTGGGAAGCTTGCGCATCTTTATCCATTCCGGTGGCTATCCATATATCGGACCCCGCGGCATTCTTCACGCCGATCGACCGGAACAATGAGCGATTTGAGGAGTTGAACAACCATCCCGACTGGTCGTTCTACGGCCGCGATTTCCCCAGCAACGAAGAGTTACTCGAAGCTCGCGATCGCGTCATCGCGCGTCATCCCAAGACTCAGTTCATCGTGCTACACGTCGGGAATTACGCCGAGAACCTGGGACGAGTGAGCCAGATGCTCGACCGCTTCAAGAACACGACGGTTGAGATCGCCGCGAGAATCGGCGAGTTAGGACGGCAGCCGCGGACCGCCCGAAAGTTTTTCGACAAATACCAGGATCGGATTCTGTTCGGGACGGATGCCGTTCCGCACGGCAATGAGACACCGCAGCAGGTATTCGGCGACGAGTTATACAAAATCTATTTCCGGTTTCTGGAAACAGACGACGAGTATTTCGATTATGCGCCCGCGCCTGTGCCCCCGCAAGGGCGCTGGAGAATCTACGGGCTCGGACTGCCGGATGCGATTCTCAAGAAGGTCTACAACGCAAATGCGGCGCGCCTGTTGAAAGAGCGGGTCTAGGACCGGCGATGCGGTATCTCTTGTTCTTGCTCGCTCCAGTGGTTTTGGCGGCCCCAGTGAAAGTCTGGCAAGGAACGCTGGAACTGCCAACGTACGAGGAAGGTCCGCCCGATCCCAACCCGTCATTCGACATTTTCGGTCCCGTACGACTCACTTATCCCTATACTCTGCGCGAGAACCTGACTGACCGCCGGGTGAACCGGCAATGGCGTGCTCTGTTCATCGAGAACGAGTATCTGAAGTGCTCGATTCTTCCTGATCTCGGTGGCCACGTTTACACTTGCGTCGACAAGATCAACGGGCAGCCGATGTTCTACGCGAATCCGTCGATTAAGAAGGCGCGGGTCGGGTATCGCGGCGCGTGGGCAGCGTTCGGCATCGAGTTCAACTTCCCTGTGTCGCATAACTGGGCATCGTTATCGCCGGTCGATTTCGCGATCCGTCAAAATTCCGACGGCAGTGCCTCGGCATTTGTGGGAAATCAGGATCGAGTATACGGAACCGAGTGGATGGTCGAGATCCGTTTGCGCCCCGATTCCACCGTTATCGAGCAACGGATGACGCTACGGAATCCGGCAGACGTCCGGTGGCGCTATTACTGGTGGAACAATGCAGCCGTCGAGGTTTGGAACGATAGCCGGATCTGGTATCCGATGACTCGGACCGCGTCGCACGGATTTTCGGATATCGATAGTTGGCCCGTGGATAGCTCGGGCCGCGACCTGAGTGTGATCGGCAATCACACCGCCGGCCCGGTATCGCGATTCATCTATGCGAGTCGCGAGCCGTTCATGGGAGTCTACTCGCCGAAGACGAATGCCGGCACCGTGCATTACGCCGACTATGCGGATGTTCCAGCAAAGAAAATCTGGACTTGGGGAGTGGATCCCGAAGGGCTGCGCTGGCGCACGGCCCTATCGGACAATAACAGCGGCTACGCCGAAGTCCAGGCCGGACTGTTTCGAAACCAGGAGACTTACGCTTTCCTGACGCCCCACCAAACGCTTGAGTTCTCCGAGTATTGGATACCTGTTCGCGGAATCGGCGGCATCACCCGCGCAAATCGCGATGCGGTGTTGCACGTCGAGCGTTCAGGCGGCAATCTGCGGGTCGCGCTCAACGTAACTCACGACCTGAAAGGGGCCCACGTTCGGATCTCGGGGTCCGATGAAACAGCCGACCTGACGCCGCCTATCACTTACTCGCGCACGGTGCCGGCGCCCAAGGATAAATATGAAGTGGAGTTACTGACTGCGGACGGCCACGTGCTGCTCCGGCACAAAGAAGACGAGTTCGATCGCGACTCCGGCGTCCCCACCGGCCCGCAGCCCCAGCCGCGTCTCGATACTCCGCTCGAACGCGGAATCGATCAGGAGTTAAACGGCGAATACCTGACCGCCTGGTCCACTTATCAGGAAGCGCTGAAGGCCAAGCCGGGCGATTACGAATTGAGCAAGGCGGCGGGGCGCGTCGCGCTGAACCTGAACCGGTTTCCCGATGCCGTTCGATTACTGACTGCGGCTCTCCAGACGGTCAGTAACGATCCGGAAGCTGCCTATCTATCCGGAGTCGCGGCTTTCCATCTGGCCGACTACAAGACCGCGAGAGATCGGCTGGAGGCGGCGCAGCGGCAGCCGCAATTCCGGGCCTCCGCGCGGTTGGCGCTCGCCCGTCTAGAAGCTCGCGAAGGTCGATATGACGGTGCGCTCGGTCTGGTGGACCGGGCGCTGGCGGAACAACCGTCGATGGCCACTGCGGCATTGCTGAGGATCGCGCTGCTAAGGCAACTCGGCCGTACAGCGGATGCCCGGCGCGATTCGGACACGTGGTTGGAGCGGCTGCCGGTAGAATCAGCCTTCCGGTTCGAAGCTACGCAGTTAGGCCGACCCGATCCGACTCTGTGGGAACACCTGGCCGCCGATCCTGAGCGGATTCTCAACCTCGCGTCCGGCTATATGGCGTCGGGCTTGTATCGCGACGGGCTGTTGCTCCTCGACCGTAACTATCCCGCGGTAACTCCGCAGCAGCAAGAACCCGGCGCAGTTCGTCCTGGCGAATATCCGCTGATTGCTTACTACCGAGGTTACTGCCGCGCGCAGTTAGGCCAGTCAGGGCAAGCCGACTTTCTCGCCGCCCGGAAGATGTCGACGCAATATGTGTTCCCGAAGCGCCCCGATACGCTGCCGGTGCTACAAGCAGCGCTCGCGAGCAATCCCGACGATGCCGTCGCGCATTTTCTGCTCGGGCAATGGTATCTCGCGGCCGGGTTGTCCGGCGAGGCGATAGCCGAATGGGAGCAGACCCGCCAGTTACAGCCCTCCCTCCCCGTGCTACATCGCGACCTCGGCCGCACCTTACTAACGGTGATGGGCGACGAAAAGCGCGCCCTGCCCGTTCTGGAAGAAGGCATGAAGTACGATGGCGCTAACGTGGATCTATACGCTGCCACGCTGCAGGCGTTGGATCTGCTCGGAAAACCGGCGTCCGACCGCGTGCGGGTTCTGAAACAATTTCCCGACCCCGCGTCCATGCCTTCATCACTGGCCTTCGAACTCGCGCTGGCGCTGGGCGAGAGCGGCGATGTCGCTCAAGCGCGCGCCACACTCGACGGCCGGTTTTTTGCGCGCGAGGAAGGCGGAACCAGTATCGAACAAGTGCAGCAGGCACTCAGCCAGTTGGAAGCTCTCCAGCAGGCGCGTCAAGGCCACTGCACCGAAACCATCCGCGACCCAAAATCCGGAGCGGCCGGCGGCGAACTGTATCTCAAGGCCGTGGTTCAATCTGCCTGCAAGAACACGGAAGCCGCGCACCTGGATTGGGAGCGAGCCGCTGCGGGCGAAGGCGCCTTCGCGCTCGCCGCCAAGGCGCGACTTCACCGTAACGATTCCGCCTCAGCCGTGGCGCAACTCCGCGATGTGCTACGCCGTCCCGACCGCGGACTATCGCATTTCTACGCACGAATCGCGATCCGGGATCTTCAGGAAGCTCCCGTGAGGTAGTACTCGACGCCGCAACCCGTTGCCCGTGCAATACATCAAAGAAGAGAAGGGGAAATTGTGTCTGGGCAACTGAACCTGAAGTTCGGCTTCACGTTTGACGACCTGTACAGCCGCCATGGCGCTGAACGGCTCGATGCAGCGTTTCTGAACTTCGCCAGATCGGAGGATCCGGCGCTCGCGGACCGGCTACTCGAAGCGCGATCGAATTCCGGTGCGCTGAGCCGCAAACAGCACTCGGAGTTGATCGTGGATTTAGCCCCTCATTTAGAAGACTTTATTGGCGAGTTATTCGGCATTGAGCGGGAATTAGCCGAGTCCCACGACCGTCACGATGCGCTCGCCCCTCTGTACGCCTTCAAGCGAAAATTCGTCCAGAAGAAAGCCATTAGCGGAGTGAAACCCGATGACGCCGCTCGCCTGGACGGTGCGGCGCTCGAGTCCGAACTCGAGATGCTGTTTGGCGAGCCCCTGTCCGAGCGCACGTTCGTGGAGCATGTATCGCGCTGGCTCGATTCCGAATCCGACCACGCGGATCACCTGATGACCGCCGCGAGTTATGCCGCGTGGGCTGCACTCTCCCCTTCCGGAAAGGAGAAGCACCGCCGCGGCGTCCTGTTTCGAGTCGCCCACAAGCTTGAACCAAACCACCTTGTCGATGTCCAGGTAATCGAATCGGACGGAGTGCCGCAATTCATCGCACCCGGCCCGGCAATTCGGCATCGCGAGGGATTCAAACTCACCGACGCCGGCATGGATCTTCGCGGCGCGCTCGATCAAGCGGTTTATTGCATTAAGTGCCACAATCAGGGCAAAGATAGCTGCTCGACAGGTCTCCAGGAAAAGGACGGCTCGTTCCGGAAAAGCCCCTTCGGAGTTACCCTGACCGGCTGTCCGCTCGAAGAGAAGATCTCCGAGATGCACGTGCTGAAGCAGAGTGGTCACTCGATCGGTGCCCTGGCAATCGCTGCTATCGATAATCCCATGGTGGCCGCCACCGGACATCGCATCTGCAACGACTGCATGAAGGCCTGCGTGTTCCAGAAGCAGGATCCCGTCGACATTCCACAGGTGGAAACCCGCACGCTCAAGGACGTACTGGAGCTTCCCTGGGGGTTCGAGATCTATAGCCTGCTCACCCGCTGGAACCCTCTCAATTTCGAGCGTCCGATTCAGCTTGCGGAGTCTGGATACAAAGTGTTGATCGTCGGTCTTGGTCCCGCGGGCTTCACGCTGGCGCACCACCTGATGAACGACGGTCATCGCGTCGTCGCCGTGGATGGTCTCAAAATCGAGCCTCTGCCCGAGGAGATCTCCGGCGTCGATCCGTTCGGAGACCGCCATCCGTTCATGCCGGTTCGCGACGTCAACGAGTTATACGAGTCTCTGGACGACAGGCTAATGGCTGGCTTTGGCGGCGTTGCAGAGTACGGAATTACCGTTCGTTGGAACAAGAATTTCCTTAAGATTATCCGCTTGTTACTCGAGCGCCGCCGCGAATTCAGTATGTTTGGCGGCGTCCGCTTTGGCGGCACCCTGACCGTCGACAGCGCCTTCGCCATGGGCTTTGATCACGTTGCCCTGTGCGCGGGCGCCGGTCGTCCGACAGTAATTCCGATGAAAAATGGCCTGTGCCGGGGGGTCCGGCAGGCATCGGACTTCCTGATGGCGCTGCAACTCACGGGTGCCGCCAAGAAAAGCTCCGTCGCGAATCTGCAGATGCGCATGCCCGTAGTCGTGATCGGCGGCGGATTGACGGCCATCGATACCGCCACCGAATCACTCGCCTATTATCCGGTGCAAGTTGAGAAATTCCTCAAGCGTTACGAGACGCTCGCGGCCGAAAAGGGCGAAGCTGCCGTGCGCGCGCCCTGGACTCCCGAAGAGGCGGAGACTGCCCGCGAGTTCATCGCGCATGCCCGCCAGATTCGCGAAGAACGTACTGCCGCCGCTCGCGAAGGCCGCACGCCCGATCTGCTCCGCTTGCTTAACGAATGGGGCGGAGTTACGATTGCGTACCGGCGCCGGCTAATCGATTCCCCGAGTTACACGCTGAATCACGAAGAAGTCGCCCTCGCCATGCAGGAAGGCATCCGGTTCGCGGAATGTCTCTCTCCCGTTGAAGTGGAAGTCGACGCGTACGGTCACGCAGCCGCGCTCCAACTCGAAATCCAGAACGTCGATGAGGCCACCGGCACCATCACCGGCACAGGAGAGCGAATCACGCTCCCGGCCAGGTCGATCCTGGTCGCTGCCGGGACTCATCCGAACACGGTGCTCGGCCGCGAGGATCCCGCCAACGTCTTCCTGGATGGCAAATGGTTCCAGGCCGTCGATGAACAAGGCTACGTGGTCCGGCCTGAGCCGGTCGCGAAACCGGAGACTCCGCGCGTCCTCATGTCGCTCCGGCACGACCGCCGCGCGATCAGTTTCTTCGGTGACCTCCATCCGTCGTACGCCGGCAACGTTGTGAAAGCGATGGCCAGCGCGAAGCAGGGATATCCGGTCGTCTCGCGCGTGATGAGCCGCCGCGCTCCTGAACCCGCCGTTGGACTCGACAACCTCGACGCCAGGCTGCGGCCGGTGGTCCATGACGTCGTGCGTCTCACGCCGAACATCGTCGAAGTAATTGTGAAGGCGCCGATGGCGGCTCGCGCGTTCCAGCCAGGCCAGTTCTATCGCCTGCAGAATTACGAGACTCTGGCGAAGCGCGTCGACGGCACCACGCTCGCCATGGAAGGCCTGGCGTTGACCGGCGCCTCCGTCGATCGCGAGCGTGGATTGCTCTCCACCATCGTTCTCGAGATGGGCGGATCCTCCGATCTGTGCGCGCTGCTCGAAAGCGGCGAACCGGTCATCCTCATGGGACCCACCGGAACGCCAACCGAAACGCCCTCGCAGGAAACTGTTTTATTAGCCGGTGGCGGACTCGGAAACGCAGTGCTGTTTTCCATCGGTCAACAGCTTCGTGCAAACGGATCAAAGACCGTCTACTTCGCCGGCTACAAGAAACTGGTGGACCGCTACAAGGTGCAAGACATCGAGAACGCCGCCGATGTCGTGATCTGGTGTTGCGATGAGGCGCCCGGATTCACGCCGCGCCGTCTCCAGGACAAGGCTTTCGTCGGTAACATCGTCGATGCCATCGCGGCGTACGGTCGCGGCGATCTCGACCGCGCGGAAATTCCGTTGAACACCGTCGATCGCATCATTGCCATCGGCTCCGACGGTATGATGGCGGCGGTGGCGCGAGCCCGTCACACCGTGCTCGCCCCTTATCTCAAGAGCACGCACACGGCGATTGGCAGTATCAACTCACCGATGCAGTGCATGATGAAAGAGATCTGTGCACAATGCTTGCAGGTCCACAGGGATCCGGTTACCGGAGCCGAAACCACTGTTTTCTCCTGCTTTAACCAGGACCAAGCTCTCGATCACGTGGATTGGTCGAATCTGCGCACACGCCTCTCTCAAAACGGCGTTCAGGAGAAGTTGACGAAGCAGTGGATCGACCATTGCCTTCGAATGCTCGGCCGCCGTCCGGATTCGAATCTGGTCGCAATCGGTTCGATGGGGGAGCCTGCCTCCGCGCGCGTTTAGACCAGCGCCCGCAGCGACTCCTCGAATGGCGCACGCGCCACACCACGCTCCGTGATGATCGCGCTGACATACCGCGCCGGCGTCACATCGAAGGCCGGATTCTGCACAGCGATTCCTTCCGGCGCCACCCGAACACCGAACACCTCGGTCACCTCCGACGCGGCGCGCTGTTCGATAGGAATCTGATCGCCGGACGCGAGCGTCAGATCCAAAGTTGAAATCGGGGCGGCGACATAGAACGGCACTCCATTCTCCTTGGCCAGAACCGCCACCGAGTAGGTTCCGATCTTGTTCGCGACGTCGCCGTTCGCCGCAATCCGGTCGGCTCCCACCACCACGCAGCCGATGCGCCCCGAACGCAGGAAATGACCCGCCATGTTATCGGTGATCAGCGTGGCGGGAATCGAATCCTGCTGCAACTCCCAGGCGGTCAGCCGCGCGCCTTGCAGAAACGGGCGCGTCTCGTCCGCAAACACGTCGATACTCTTCCCCGCCTCGATGGCCGCGCGAATCACTCCGAGCGCGGTTCCATAACCGGCCGTCGCCAAAGCGCCCGCGTTGCAGTGCGTCAACACGGTCTTGCCGTCGGGCACCAGCGACGCGCCATTGCGCCCGATCGCTTTGCAGATCGCGATGTCCTCGAGCCGAACCTGCTTCGCCTCGTCCACCATGCGCCTGACGATTGCTTCGCGCGGTTCACGGTGCATGGAAGCGTACAGCCGCTTCATGCGGTCGATGGCCCAGAACAGATTGACGGCCGTGGGCCGCGTGCGCGCCAGCGTATCGCAAACGGTCTCAAAATCCGCGCCTTCGATCACACCCAGCGCGACTCCCATTGCCGCGGCCACCCCAATAGCCGGAGCGCCGCGGATCACCATCGTCTTGATGGCATCCGCCACTTCGCGATAATCGTGGCAGGTGACGTAGGTCTCCTCGCGAGGCAGGCGGGTCTGGTCAATCATGACCACACCGTTATCCGTCCACTGAATCGTTTCCACCATAAATTAGAACTTCGCATGCCCCGCAACAAATGCGGCAAAGAATGTCAGGTTGTAAGTGCTGTGCATCGCGGCACTCGCCAGCGTCGATCCGGTGTAGTGCCGGACCGCTCCGAACAGCGCGCCCGCGAATCCGATCAACACCACGTACTGCCAGGTCCAACCGTACTCGGGGCCGTGGAGGATGGCGAACGGCAGCGCCGCAATTACGATTCCCGGCCACACGCCGAACGATCGAATCGCTACGGGCATCAGAAATCCGCGAAAGGCCAACTCCTCCGTCACAGGTCCCAACACGATGCTGAACACCCCGAACAACACCATTCCGAAGGGTCCGTTCAACAGCTTCTCAATGGGCATGTCCTTCTGCGGAGTGTGCAGCAGGACTCCCAGAATCCCGATGGTCATCGCCAGCATTGGCCCAATCGCCATACTCGCAATCAGGCCGCGCCGGGGCCAAATCCATCCGAGCGACGCCCACACCGGGCGATCGTAACGCGTCTTCAGTACCGCGTACAGGGCTCCGAACCACATCACGTAGAACACCAGCATGGACGTCCATTCCTTGGTGCTCTTTAACACGGGTCCCAATGTTCCGAGCGCTTGGGCCAGCAATGCGCTCAACAGCAGACACGGCAGGGCGAGCCCAGCAAACAGCAGCACATCATTCCACGACCAGAATGTTTCGTGCTCGCCCGGGTTCATGCGCCGCGCTCGATCAGGGCCGCGGCGAGAAGCGGCACGAGAATCTCGTGATGTCCGGTAAGCGCATATCCGCGGCCGCCGGCGCCCGCATGCGGCCGATTTACGACATTCACCGTGGGCCGGTAGTGCTGGATGAAATCGAAGTTCGCGGTGGTGAATCCGGCCAGCGCGTGACCCAGATTTCGCACGGCCGACACCGCTTTCAAAAACACCTCAGGCATAACGACCGCCGAGCCGATGTTCAGATACACGCCGCCATCGTTCAACTCCGTCACTAGCCTGCAGAACAGGCGGAAATCGTGATGGGTGCCCGCTCCGATCGCCGCACCATCGGCTGCCGGGTGAGTGTGCGGCGTATCCGTGCCGATCGCGACATGCACCGTCACCGGAATCGACGCGGCATAAGCGCCGTGCAACAGGCTGAACTCCGCGCAGTCCGCACGTGCCAGCGACTGCAACTTTCGCCCGAGCGCCTCGCCGATTCCGATGCCATCGCGCACTCCATCGGCGATCGCCAGGTTCAATTCACGGCCCGTTTCCTCGGCCGATCCGAAACGCCCGTCGGGCAGCACGGCCTCGACATCCTCACTGGTCTGGCCGGCGATGGCGATTTCGAAATCGTGAATCGCAGCGGAGCCATTCATAGCGAAGGCCGTGACGAATCCCGCTCGCGCGAGATCCAGTAACACAGGTCCTAAGCCGCACTTGATGACGTGACCGCCCATGCCCGCGATGACCGCGCGACCCCGGCGCCGAGCCTCCGCTATGGCGTCCACAACCGCGCGCAACGAACCGGCCGCGAGTATGTTCGGCAGCGAATCGAGCAGCGCATTCACGCCGCTGCCCTTCGTGTACACTCGAGCGAAGTCGGCGGTGCGGACCTTGCCTCCGCGATCGTGAATCGAGATGGTGCGCAGACCATCGAACGAAAGCGGCTCCACGGGATAGCGGCTCATGCCACGCTCCTCATCACCTTTTCTAGCGCGCGAGCCGTGTGACTCTTGCGGTTGCGCAGCACCTGCTCGGGCGTGCCTGCCACCACCACCTGCCCGCCGCGCTGCCCGCCTTCCGGACCCAGATCGATGATCCAATCGGCGGACTTGATGACATCCAGATGATGTTCGATCACTACTACAGTGTTGCCGAGGTCCACCAATCGCTGCAAGACTTCGAGCAATCGACGGACATCCTCGAAGTGCAATCCTGTCGTCGGTTCGTCCAGGATGTAAAATGTGCGGCCCGTTTGCCGGCGGCTCAACTCTTTCGCGAGTTTGATCCGCTGCGCCTCGCCGCCCGACAGCGTCGTCGATGATTGCCCCAGGTGAATATAATCGAGCCCGACATCGTGCAGCGTTTTGAGCTTCGCCTGAATCTGCGGCAGATTCTCCAGTACATCCAACGCCTGCTCCACTGTCGCCCCCAGCAGGTCCGCGATGGAGTAGCCCTTATACTTCACCTGCAGCGTCTCGTAGTTATAGCGGCGCCCGCGGCACACATCGCAAGTGACATATACGTCGGGCAGGAAATTCATCTCGATGCGCTTCAGACCGTCGCCCTGACAGGCCTCGCACCGGCCGCCCTTCACGTTGAAGCTGAACCGGCCTGGCTTGTAGCCGCGCTCCCTCGACTCCGGCAGCATTGCATATAGCTCGCGAATGGGCGTGAACAATCCGGTGTAAGTGGCGGGATTCGACCGCGGCGTGCGACCGATCGGCGACTGATCGATCTCCACGATTTTGTCGATCAGTTCCAATCCGCTAATGGAATCGTGCTGGCCCGGTTCGTCGCGCGATCCGTACAATTCGCGAGCCAGCGCGCGATACAGAATGTCGTTGATCAGGGTCGATTTGCCGCTGCCCGACACGCCGGTCACCGCGATCAGCGTTCCTAGCGGAAACTCGACATCGATGTTTCGCAGATTGTGCTCGCGCGCTCCGTGTACGACGATACTGCTGCCATTGCCGGGCCGCCGCGTTTCGGGCGACGGAATCTCGAGCACTCCCGACAGATACTGCCCCGTCAGCGATTTGGGGTTGTGCCGAATGCTGAGCGGCGTTCCCTGCGCCACCAATTCGCCGCCCAATCGCCCCGCACCTGGGCCAAGGTCGATGACATAATCGGCGCGCTCGATGGTCTCAGCGTCGTGCTCCACCACCAGCACTGTATTGCCGAGATCGCGCAAATGCATCAGTGTGTCCAGCAGCCGCTCGTTATCGCGAGGATGCAATCCGATGGAAGGCTCATCCAGCACATACAGCACGCCGCGCAGCTTCGACCCGATCTGCGTAGCCAGCCGGATTCGCTGCGCCTCGCCGCCCGACAATGTCGCCGACGAGCGCTCGAGGCTCAGGTAGTCCAATCCCACAGCGGTCAGAAACTCGAGCCGGTTGCGGATCTCCTCCAGCACGCGTCCTGCGATTTGGCGCTCGCGATCTCCAAGTTCCCACGCGGCCACCACCGGCAGCAGTTGGGATACCGATTTCTCCGTGAACTCGGAAATCGACATGCCTTTCACCCGCACGGCAAGGCTCGCCGGCTTCAGGCGCTTCCCCTTGCACGCGGGACACGTCGAGGGCGACATGTACTCCATGAGCCAGTCGCGATAACCATCGCCGGCGCTTTCAAACGACTCCTGCAGCAGGCCGAGAATTCCAGGGAAACTGCTGTTGCCGTCCAACAAAGCCGTTCGCGCGCGCGCCGTCAATTCTTCGAACGGTTTGCCGAGGTCCACTCGCAGCCGCGAAGCCGTCTCGGTGAGAGTCGTGATCACATAGCTCGAATTTGCACCCGGACCTAGCGCGCCTTCCAGCAGCGGCTTGGACGGATCGACAATCACCTTCACCGGATCAAAACTCCAGGTGTTGCCCAATCCATTGCACGTCTCGCATGCACCGAACGGGCTGTTGAACGAAAACGATCGGGGCTCCAACTGCGGAACGCTGGCGCCGCAATTCGGGCAGGCGAGCTTTTGCGAGTACAACCGCTCCTCGCCATTCACCACCGCGACAATCACCAGGCCATCGGCCAACTTCGTGGCAGTCTCGATGGAGCTTTCGAGCCGCGTCTCCACTCCCGGTTTGATCAGCAACCGGTCCACCACGAGTTCGATGCTGTGATTCTTGCGGCGGTCGAGTGTGATCTCTTCGTCCAGCGATCGAAGAGTGCCGTCGATGCGGGCGCGCACATAGCCCTGACGCGCGAGCTTCTCGAGTTCCTTCTTGTATTCGCCCTTGCGGCCGCGCACGATGGGCGACAGGATCATCACGCGTTCGCTCTGTCCGATCGCCAGCACCTGCTCGAGAATCTGCTGCGTGGTCTGCCGTGAAATCTCGATGTTGCAGTTCGGGCAGTGCGGCACACCGATAGACGAGTAGAGAACGCGCAGGTAATCGTAAATCTCGGTGATGGTTCCCACTGTCGATCGCGGACTTCGGCTCGTCGTCTTCTGCTCGATGGAGATTGCCGGACTCAGCCCATCGATGGAATCCACATCCGGCCGTTCCATTTGATCGAGGAATTGCCGTGCGTAGGGCGATAGTGTCTCGACATACCTCCGCTGGCCTTCCGCATAGATGGTATCGAAGGCGAGCGAGCTTTTCCCGCTGCCGCTGAGGCCGGTGATGACGGTCAGCGTGTTGCGCGGAATCTCGACATCGATGTTCTTCAGATTGTGCTGGCGCGCGCCATGCACAGTAATGCGGTCGAGCATAAGAAACGGGCGGGTTCTCCCTATTGTCCCATGGGCGGAACTCTGACGCCCCGGAACGGGTTAGATTCAAAGAGTAGGTCTCTCTCGAAAATGCCGATCCGGAACCTTGTTCTTTTTGCCATCTTCCTTGCTCCTCTGTTTGCGGAGCGCTACGCGGTGTTTTTGGACGATCCGCCGGTGAGCGCCAAATTCGCCACCCGGGAATCGATGCATTCCACCGCGGGCGTTAGCTACCGTCAGCAGATTGAGGCGCGGCAGCGCGCCGTTCGTTCGCAACTGGCTGTGCAACATCTGACCGTCACGGGCTCAGTGAACACACTGCTGAATGCGGTCTTCGTCGCCACAACTCCGGATCGCGTGCCGGAGATCAAGGCGATCGCCGGCGTGAAGGGCGTGGTCCTGCTTCCGATGGTTCACCGTGCTCTGAATGCGGCCAACCAACTGATTGACTCGCCGGGTGCCTGGAACGCCCTGGGAGGCATGTCGAACGCCGGTACCGGCGTCAAGATCGGCATCATCGACACCGGTATCGATCAGCATCATCCATCATTTCAGGATTCGTCGCTGCCGGTCCCGGCGGGATATCCGCTGTGCACGCCGGGCGATTGCGCGTACACCAACAACAAGGTGATCGTCGCCCGGAGTTACGTTCGCCAGGTCGCGGCCGGCAGTGGATCGAACCCCGCCGCCGATTCGAGGCCCGACGATTACAGCGCCCGCGATCGGGATGGCCACGGGACGGCTGTCGCGTCGTGCGCCGCCGCGGAGCAGACCACTGGAGCCGTCACGTTCTCCGGCGTGGCTCCGAAAGCGTATCTCGGGAATTACAAAATCTACGGGTCGCCGCAAGTGAACGACGGCACATCCGGCGACGCCATTATCAGCGCGGTGGAAGACGCGTTCAACGACGGCATGGATGTGATTTCGTTCTCGTCGGGCTCGCCGGCGTTCAGCGGTCCGCTGGATGTGGGAGCCATTTGCGGCAACCCGGCCGGGGTGCCGTGCGATGCCATCGCTCAGACATTTGAACGTGCCGCAGCCCAGGGAGTGGTGGTGGTCGCCGCGGCGGGGAACAACGCCAACAACGGGGTAAACTACCCCGGGTACAACACTGTCTCCTCCCCCGGGAATGCGCCGTCGGTCATTGGCGTGGGTGCCAGCACCAATTCGCACGCTTTCATAGACTCCGTCACCGTGTCCGGTACCGATGTGCCATCGAATCTCCAGACCATCCAGGGCACCACGGGCGATTCATTCCTTCCCTTGCGGCCTGTTACGGCACCGATGCGCGACGCGGCCACGGCGGCCGGCGACGCATTTGCCTGCTCGACACTGCCCGCCGGATCTCTTACCGGCGCCATCGCGCTGATCCAGCGTGGACCTGCCAGCAACCCATGCGAGTTCGGTACGAAGTTACGGAACGCATCCGACGCAGGAGCGGTGGGCGTCATCTTCTATATGTCGACGTCCGCCCCGTTGATCTCTCCCGGCGGCCTCACGAGCGTTCAAATCCCCGCCATTATGATCTCGCTGGCGGACGGCACCGCGCTTAAGTCGTTCATCGCGTCGCATGCCGATCATCTGGGCACGATCGATAGCTCTGGCAAAGAAGTCGCCAACACTCCCGATCAACTCGCATTTTTCTCATCGCGCGGTCCGGCGACTGGAGACACCATCGTGAAACCCGACCTGGTGGCACCCGGAACCAACATCTATATGGCCGCCGAGTCGATCGATCCACTGGGCGAACTATTCAGCCGCAACGGATACGCCGCCGCGAGCGGTACCAGTTTCGCCACTCCCATCACCTCCGGGGCCGCCGCCCTGGTCCGGCAGAAGCATCCGAATTTCTCGGTCGCGCAGATCAAGTCGGCATTGGTGAACACAGCCGTTCAGACTGTGCTCACGGACGATTCCGGCGATCCGGTTCACGTTGAGTCGGTGGGCGCCGGAAGGCTGAACGCGAACGCAGCCGTGAATACCATAGTCACCTCGGTTCCATCGTCGGTCGCCTTCGGATTTCTCGGCTCGGGGTCGCTGCCGAAAACACAGAAGCTGCAGATCACCAATACCAGCGGAGGCGCGCTGTCGTTGACGGTGGCCATCGAGACCGGCAAGGCGAGTTCGGGTGCCACGTTGTCGATCGACAAGAACTCGCTGCAACTCGGGGCCGGCGCATCCGATACCGTAACGGTAACGCTATCGGGTTCCCTGCCGACTCCGGGTTCCTATTACGGCGCCATCACTGTGCAAGGCATCGGAGCGTCAATAAGAATCCCCTATCAATACGTCGTTGGAGACGGAGTTGCCGCCAACCTGCTTCCGTTGAGCGGCGATGGATTCGACGGGACGGTGGGCGAAGGTCTGCCGGAGGGCATCGTTGCGTTCGCGCTGGTCGACCAATACGGCGCACCCGTGGCAGACGCTCCCGTCACCTGGACTCCGCGTGCGGGCGCCACACTCCTCTATACCGATTCGAAGACGGATGCAAACGGCATCGCAATCGCGCAGCCGGTTCTCGGATCACAGCCGGGCAGTTACTCGATTGTGGCCATAGCCGGGGGCCAGCGTTACACGTTTTCGGGATCGGCACGCCCGAAGCCCTTCATCGCCTCGAACAGCATCGTGAACGCCGCGAGTTTCGATCAGCCGATCGCGCCGGGCTCGTACATCTCGATTTTTGGAACCGGACTTAGCGACGTGACGGATTCGCTCTCGCAAACCACGCTGCCGCTGGCAATGGATTACGTTCACTTGAGCTTCGATGCGCCGGGCGTCAGCGTGCCCGCCGGCATGATATTCGTGAGCGACGGCCAGATCAACGCGCAGGTCCCCTGGGAACTCGCGGGGCAGACGTCGGTGAAGGTGAAGGTCATCATCGACTACACGTACAGCAACGTGGTGACCATCCCGGTATCGACGTATGCTCCCGGCCTGTTTGCGAACAACGGGAATGCCGCGGCGCTGGACGCATCGAACCAGGCCATCACCAGTTCGAATCCGGCCAAGCGCGGCCAGGTAGTCGAGTTGTTCGCGAACGGCCTCGGGCCGGTTACGAATCAACCAGCGGACGGCCAACCCGCTCCGTCATCGCCGCTCTCGGCTACAACCTCGAACCCGACCGTCACCATCGGCGGCCAGAATGCTCCCGTCTCGTTCAGCGGGCTCGCGCCTGGTTTCGCCGGGCTCTACCAGGTGAACGTGACGGTGCCTTCGGGACTCGCTCCCGGCACGTATCCAGTGGTTGTCAGCATCGGCAGAAAATCGTCGAAGCCGGCGAACCTGCTGGTACAGTAAGAAACATGGCGCTCAAAGAAGGCGATCCCGCTCCCGATTTCGAAGTGCAGGACGACGAGGGCAAGCCCTTCCGGCTCTCTTCGCTGCACGGCACAGACGTCGTGCTGTATTTCTACCCGAAGGCCGATACGCCCGGCTGCACCACGGAGTCGTGTAGTTTTCAGGACACGATTTCGAAATTCAAGAATAAGGGCGCGGCTGTGATCGGCGTGTCGCCCGATAAGCCCTCGGCGCAAGCAAAATTCAAGAGTAAGTACGACCTCAGCTTTCCGCTGCTTGCCGACATCGAGCATAGCGTCGCCGAGGCCTATGGCGTGTGGAAAGAGAAGAGCATGTACGGGAAGAAGTACATGGGCATCGCACGCACGACGTTCCTGATCGGCAAGGACGGCAAGATTCGCAAGATCTTCGAGAAGGTGAAGCCGGAGGGGCACGCCGAGGAAGTTCTGGCGGCGCTGTAGTCAGGCCTTCAACTCGACGATAGTCGCACCGGTTCCGCCCTCGCTCGGCGTGGCTGGATAGAATTTCGCCACATGCGGATTCTGCGATAGCAAATCCGCAATCGTCCGCTTCAAGATCCCCATGCCGTGGCCGTGCACGATCCGGATGCGGTCCACTTGCGCGAGCGCGGCCGAATCGAGGAACTTGTCCACTTCCTCCGACGCTGCCTCCGCGCGTTTGCCGATGATGTTGATCTCGCGATACGACACATCCCATCGAGGACCCTGCTCGTAGGAGATGCCCTTCGGCAATCGCGCGCCGCTCTGGTCGGGAGGGAGCACCTCCTCCACATCGTCCACCGACACCTGCATCTTCATGAATCCGGCCTGCACTTCGATCAGGTCGTCCGCGAGTTTCCGCTGCACGAGCGCGGGCTGTCGAACGCCCTTCAGCCGCACTCGTACACCCGGCGTGATCGCGAGTTTCCGCGGCGCCGGAGCACCGGCCGGCCGCGACTCCGCGATCGTCTCCTCCGATTTCTCCAGAAACTCGCGTCGCGTCTTCGCCACCTTTCGCAGCGCGTTTTCAGCGGCCTTTCGCTGCTGGACGTTCTGCGTGATCTCTTCGATGGTCTGCCGCGCCTGCTGCTCGAACTGCTGCGCCAGTTCCGCCGACCGTTGTTCCAACTCGCGAATCTTCGCCGATCGCTTCTTCTCGAAATCGCGCTCCAGGGTCTGCTCGCGTTCCTGCAATTGCGCACGTTCGCGAGTCAACTCCTGCTCGAGCGCCGAGACCCGTTCCAGCCGGTCCTGCAACTCGCCGAGGAAGCGCTGCATGTCCTGCTCGCTGGAACTCATCGAAGCCCGAGCGCGATCGATGATCTGCGTTTCGATCCCGAGCCGCCGCGCGATATCCAGACCCGCCGACTTGCCCGGCGCGCCGGTCCGCAGAACATACGTCGGCTCCAGCGTCTCCTCGTCGAAGCCCATCGACGCGTTCAACACGCCTTGGGTGTTCGCGCCGTAGATCTTGATCGCCACCAGGTGAGTCGACGCGAACGTGAAGGCGCCGGCCGATCGGAATGTATCCAGAATCGCGACGCCCAATGCACCGCCTTCTTCCGGATCGGTGGCGCGTCCCAACTCGTCCAGCAGGATCAGCGCGTCCATGTTCACCACTTCCAGCATCTGGCGGATGGTTTGTATGTGCGCCGAGAACGAACTCAGGCTTTCCTGAATGGACTGCTGATCGCCGATGTCAGCGAGCACCTGCTGCAGGATCGGGAACTCGGCCTCCTCTGCCGGTACCGGGAATCCGGCGTGCGCCATCAGCGCCAGCAATCCGATGGTCTTCATCGAGACCGTCTTGCCGCCGGTATTCGGACCGCTGATCAGGAGCGTCCGGCAGTTCTCGTCCAGCGTCATCGAAATCGGCACCACGCGCTTGCGCTGTTTGCGCAGCACATCCTGCAGCAATGGATGGCGCGCGGCTTTCAGATGGAGCCGCCGATTCAGATCGGGACTGAACGTGGGCACGACGCAGTTGAAGTCGATGGCGAAGTTCGCCTTCGCAAACAGGAACTCCAACTGGCCCATCACCTTAAACGCGTAGGAAATCGGCTCCGAGAATTCGCGCAGACGCTCCGTGAGGTCGCGCAGAATCCGATTGACTTCGGCCGACTCCTCCTCCTTCAACCGCACCAGTTCGTTGTTGAGATCGATGGTCTCCATCGGCTCCACGAACAGCGTGTGCCCGCTCGCCGAGGCTGCGTGGATGACGCCATCCACTCGCCGCCGCTGGCCCGCCACGATCGGCACCACGAATCGCTCATTGCGGATGGTGACGAACTCCTCTTGTAGCGTGCCTTCTTCCCGATGCGCCTTCAGGAATCGCTCCAGCGAGTTCTGAATCTGCTTCTGCTGCTTTTCGATGTCGCGGCGCAAGCGGTTCAACGCGACGCTCGCGTTATCGGCGACGCTGCCGTCGGGAAGGATCTTGCCGTCGAGAGCGTGCAATAGAGGACGAAAGTCGGCGATGTTTTCCGCGAGTTCGGCCAGCAGCGGAAAGCGGTCCTCGACAGCCGTGATCAGCGATCGCGTCTCACCCGCCTGATCGAGCAGACGGCTGACATCGTAAATCTGGCGGGGCTCCAGCACGGCGCCTTCGATGCGGAGTTTGCCGACGGCCTCGGCCGAATCGGGCATCGACGTGAATTTCACGCGAATCGCCGAGCCGCGCGACGCGGGCTGCGGCTGAGAGGCTGCTCGCGTATAGCCGATCGCCTCCGCTGTCTCGGCGTGCATGCGAACCATCTGATCGCGATCGGACAACGGCTCCGCGGCATCCAACTCGCGGCGTCCGAGCGGACTCGCGATGTAGCGCCCGATCAACTCGCGCAATGTTTCGAACTCGAGGATTCCGGCGCTGGTTATCTGCATTCGCTTCGAAACGCCCGCTCGATTACGTCAAGCGTGCCCTCCGTCAATTGATACGATCCGAGACCGGCCCGCTGGACCCATGCGACTCCGCTGACATCGTCGGCTGCCACAGGCGACCCGCTGGTGACGCGGCACACATAATCGATCAGCACGTAATGATACTCCGGCCGTCCTTCCGCATCGCGCATGATGCGCTCGAAAATCTCGAACACTCGCACGGGCTCGACGACGAGACCCGTCTCTTCGAGCACTTCCCGCCGGATGGCGAAATCGAGCGTCTCGCCAACCTCTACCACTCCACCCGGAAGCGACCAGAGTCCTTTGAGCGGTTCTTTTCCACGTTCGGCAAGAAGGATGGATGCGCCGTCGAAGATGAGTGCCCCGACTCCGAGAATGGGCCGCGTCGGGTAACGCCGGCTGTCGTTGCTAATGCTGGGACGCTCCCTTCTCCTTCAATCGTAGCCGGAAGATCGTATCGCCCGCAGTCAGAAACAGCGAGTCTTCCGCCTCTTCGGCCAGCGTACAGCCGGTGACATTCGATGCGAAGCCGACGTCGCGAATCCGCTTGCCGGCCGGCGAGTAGATCTCGAGTTTGTTCGCCGCGACGTACAGGTTCCCCTCGGCATCCGTGCAGAGTCCGTTGGGCACACCGGCGGTGGCCGCCACTGCCGCCCGCTCATTGCTTGGGACGCCACTGCGATCGAGGTCCCAGGCGCGGATGGTCCGCCGGTCCGAATCGGCAACGAACAACGTGCGCCCGTTCGACGACAGCACGATGCCGTTCGGCCGGGTCTGCCACTTGGCCACTACGTCGAGATCGCCCTTGGGCGTGATCCGATAGATGCCGTAGAAGTCCAATTCGCGGGAGTCCTGCTGGTAGCCGAACGCCGGATCGGTGAAGTAGATGTTTCCGTCTTTCCGCACCGCGACATCGTTCGGAGCGTTTAATCGCTTGCCCTCCCACTTGTCCGCGAGCGATTGCACCTGCTTCTTCTTGTCGATGCGCACCACACGATGCGCTCTCGGCTCACACACGATCAGGCGTCCTTGCGAATCGAAAGCGGCACCGGAGGCTCCCTGCACATCCTCCAGCAGGACCGCCGGCTTTGCGCCGGGGCGCCACTGGAGAAGTTGATTGGCACGAGCGTCGGCAAAGATCAGGAATCCTTCGTGCGACCATGCCGGCGCCGACGCGAATTGAAACCCGTTCAGAACCTTGCTGATTTCGAGGCTGGAGAAATCCTGGCTGAACAACAGGACCGTGGAGGCGAGCGTGAACAGAAGGCGCATAGTACACAACGAAGAGGGGAGCCGCGGCCCCCCTCCTAGTAGACAACGAAACAGGCGATTAGCGCGCCTGAACTTCGCCGACCTGTCCGGTCCGGTTCAGGGCCGGTTGATCGAGCACAATGCCCAGGTACCCAACCGCCGCTCCAGCGGCAGACGGGAGTCCGCCTTGCGCGCTGATGTATGCGAACGCATGGCAATACTGGAACTGCGACTGGGCGATGACGTAGCCCTGGAATCCCGGTGTCGGAGCGATACCATAATTGCCGCCGCCGGATAGTGTGAATGCCAGCGTGTCACCCGCCGGAACCACCGCGTTCGTCGTCTGAGCGGGCGGCGGAGTCCCACCGCTGTAGTAGTTCAGAGTCACAGTGCCGGATTGCGGCGTTGTGCCGTAGAGGTCAGTGGAGGTGTTCGAGATCGCAATTCCCGTGTCAAAGCCCAGTTGGTTCGAAACGAACGGGAACAGGATGTTGCACGTGCACTTGCGGATGATGTAGCTGTTGACTGGCGTTTCGCTTGGGGCAAAGCGCGGAATCGGAGCCGTATCGCTGGCCGTACCGACATTGCTCAACGGAGCGAATCCGCCCGCAACCGTGCTCTGAACTCCCGGAGCCGGCAGGTTGTTCGGCTGATTGCCCGTGAACGCGACGGCCACTTTCACCTGCATCCGTTCCAGGTTGAATGGATCGGTGTAGAGGATTTCGTAGACGGCCGCGCCCGCACCGCCCGTTATCGTGACCGGTGCCAGTTGCGCGCTATTGCCCGCGGTGCGGGAGTAACTGCCGCCGCCGTTTGCATCGGTGCTGACGAGGACAGCATATCCGCTAATCGGGTTGCTCGCGGCGGCTGGAATCGTCAGATCCACGCGAGTGGGAACGAACAACTGCGTCCCACCGGGAATGGAAGCGAAGTTGATCATCAGGCGGGTTCCGGCATTCGCCAGGCCCGCGAGATACAAGCCGCGCGTGACGGGAAACGCGGTTGCCGCGGGAAGGAACGGACCGTATCCCGAAGGCGGAGAGCCGGCCGGAGCCGTGCCGTTCACCAGGAACCCCGTTTCGCTGAAGTAGTTCGCTCCCGGAACATCCTGGGCTGCGTCGGCCGGATAGTTGACGGTTGCTCCCGTCGCGCTATTCGCGAGATGAACCGCGATGTTCTTCTCCTTGAATGCCGACGGGAAGCCTTCATTGAACGTGACCGTGAATTGTTGTCCGTTCTGGGCGCCCGTACCCAGCGCACTCGACGGATTCTCCGCGAGGGCGCCGTTCGCATCCTGACACTGAATGAACCCGTAGTTGCTGCTGCTGACCGTGAGTCCGCGAGATACAAACGCGACCGTCTGCTGCGGGTTGTTCAGTGGCAGCAAGTTCGGCGGGTTCACCGAAATATTCGCGACGATCTGGGTAGGAACCAGTGTGGAGCTGACACCCAACTGGTTTGCATTCGCCCGCAGGTTCGTAATCCGGATGATGCGAGTGTTACTCGGACCAGGGGGATCGATGGGCACACCGAAGAACGTGACCTGATTGATTCCCGTCAAACGACCCTGGAAAACGTTGACGCGGGCGAGAGTAGGAGGTCCCGCTCCTCCCGGCTGAGTGCCGCCGGCGTTCGGGTTGTAAGTGCCGATTCCACCTACACCAGACTGTAGCGGAGCGCCGAAAATCGAGCAGATTCCGAGATTCATACCGGCCGCATCGCAAGGCGCCAGCGGTACTCCCGGATTGGCTGCCGAGTGCGGTTCGTCGATGAGTAACAAGACTTCGGTAAATGGATTCGAGGTAATCCGGCTGGTAACGTTAGTGCTGAGGAACACGGTGAGGTTTGCCTGCGGCACTATCTGACCAGGCGCCGTCGGAGTACCACCAGTACAATTCAGCACGATGTCACCGACCTGCTCGGCCAGACCTTCGGCTCGCACGATCGGTGTGACCGCGGCGTTGAAAGTGCATTGCAGCGCGGCCGGGGCCGTTATCGCGCCGCTTAGGGGCCCGACGTTCAGATTCGAGGCATCGGGAGTGCCTTCCAGCGTGAACCAGGCGGTGCCTCCATTGGCCGCAACCGGCGGATTGAAGTTCACCACGCCAGAAGTGCAATCGGAACTGATGCCAGAGAAACTGGTTCCCGGCCCCTCGTAGCCGGCCGGGCCGGTTCCGCCAGAGGGACAATAACCCGTCGAGGCGCCGGTCGAGTCCGGACCGTCCTGATCGAACCCAAAGAGCGGATCGGGCAGTCCGGGCGCGGATAGCGGGAGCGAGGTCAGCGGAGTCGCCGAGTTATTCACCACTCCAACGACCACATCATCCCCGCCGTAGTACTGTTCTGCCGGATCCACTAGCACGGTCGGCACACCCGTGGGATTGATTACGATCAGGAGCTTGCAGCCGTTCGTTCCGATACTTGGAATCGCGGGGCACTGAAGAAAAGGTGGCGACGGCTGGGTCGATATCGCCATTGCGGAGCTCAACAACACTCCTCCGAGGATTACCGCGCGAAGCCACAGTCCCATGGGTGATAGATCTCCGTGAACAAGCGTGAAAGCAGCAAGGAAATTGTATAGGGAGCACCTCCCCCTTGGCAAGGACCATTCGTTGGATCTTAAGGTCACCGGACGCATGCTAGAATTGCCTTTCGTCCTCCTTCCTCATGTATTGGAGTAAACTGTTCATCCCCACCCTGCGCGACAATCCCGCGGAAGCCGAGGTTGTCAGCCATCAGTTATTACTGCGTGCCGGCTATATCCGCCAACTCGCGGCCGGCATCTATAGCTATCTCTTGCTCGCCCAACGCTCGATTCTCAAAATCACGCAAATCGTTCGCGAAGAGATGGATGCCATTGGAGCGCAGGAGATGCTACTGCCCGCCCTGAACCCGGCCGAAGTGTGGCAGGAATCCGGACGATGGGAGGTGATGGGCGATAACATGTTCCGGCTGAAGGACCGCTTCGGCCGCGATCTCTGTCTGGGAATGACGCACGAAGAGGTGATGACCACCATCGCGCGGGGTGAGTTGCGAAGCTATAAGCAACTGCCGCAAATCTGGTATCAGATTCAAACGAAGTTCCGCGATCAACCGCGTCCCAAGAGCGGACTGCTCCGCGTGCGGCAGTTCATCATGAAGGACTCCTACTCGTTCGACCTCGGCCCTGACGGTCTCGACGTCGCCTACACGAAACATCACGACGCATACTGCCGCATCTTTGCGCGCTGCGGCTTGCAGTTCGTAATTGTCGAAGCTCATTCGGGCGCCATGGGCGGCAGCCAGTCGCACGAGTTCATGGTGAAGTCGGAGGCTGGTGAGGATCTGGTGGTGCAGTGCGAAGCCTGCGGTTATGCGGCGAATCTGGAAAAAGCCGTTGGACGGCCTGCTCCGCCCGCCGCGCTGGATCCCGAAGGCGACTTCGAACCGGAGGAGTTCCACACGCCCGGCCGCAAGACGATTGCCGAAGTGGCCGAGTTCACCAGCCTTCCGGCGACGTCGCAGATCAAGAGCCTGGTCATGGTTGCCGGCAGCGAGCCAGTGCTGGCGCTGGTTCGGGGCGATCATAGCCTCAGCGAAACGAAGTTCTCCGGTGCCACCGGCGCGACGGAGATCCGGCCCGCTAACCCTAATGAGATTCGCGAATGGTTCGGCGCCGACGCCGGATCGCTCGGGCCGGTCGGCGTGAAGAACCTGCGGATCATCGCCGACGCGGCACTCGAAGACCGGCGCAACATGATCGCGGGTGCTAACAAGGACGATTACCACCTCCGCCATGTCACGCCCGGCAAGGATTTCCAGGCCGAGTTCATGGACTTGCGCCAGGCGGCCGCGGGCGACCTATGCGCCTTTTGCGGCGGTCCTTTGCGGCTCATCAAGACGGTCGAGATCGGACATATCTTCAAACTCGGCTATAAGTACTCGGACTCGATGAGGCTGCGAGTGCTCAATGAGGGCGGTGAGGAAGTTACTCCGATCATGGGCTCTTACGGGATCGGCATAGAACGCATTCTCAGCTCTGCCGTCGAGTTGTATGCCGACAAAGACGGGATGTCGCTGCCGCCGTCGATTGCGCCTTTCTTCGTAGTGATTACTCCGGTCAATTGGAGCAACGAAAATCAACGCGCCGCGGCACAATCGATTTACACGGCCTGCCGGGATAGCGGCCTCGATGCACTGCTCGACGACCGCGATGAACGACCGGGCGTGAAGTTCAAGGACGCCGACCTGATCGGCATTCCTTACCGCGTCACGATCGGCAAGAAGCTGCCGCAAGGGCTCGTCGAAGTGGTGGATCGGCGATCGAAGAAGTCGGCCGACGTTCCGGTGGCCGACGTGGTTTCCTATCTGAAGGACCGATGAGCATCAACTGGCAGGAGGTCCGCTCCGAGTTTCCGTCGCTTCGCGATTGGACTTATCTGAATAGCGCGACCTATGGCCAGATGCCCCGGCGTGGCCGCGACGCAATGCTCGCACACCTGGATCGTCGCGATGAGCGCGCTTGCTCCGACTTCCTCGATTGGTTCGATGATGCAGACCGTCTGCGCGGATCCGTCGCACGTCTGATTAACTGCGCAGGGTCGGACATCGCGTTCGTGCCGAATGCGAGCACGGCGCTGGCTGTTCTGCTACAGGGGATCGACTGGTGCGCCGGCGATCAGATCGTCACGCTTGCAGACGAATTCCCTAACAATCTGTATGCTCCGTGTTTCGCCCGTGGAGTGGAGTTCATCGAGACCCCATGGGAGCGATTCTACGACGCCATCACGCCGCGTACCCGTCTGGTGTTGCTGAGCATGCTGAATTACTCCACTGGATTTCGGCCGCCGCTCGAGGAGTTAGCGCCGTATCTGCGCGAGCGGGGCATCCTTCTGTATGTCGACGGGACGCAGGGCGTCGGCGCGTTGCGGTTCGACACCGGGGTTATCCGGCCTTCGATGCTCGCCGTTCACGGGTATAAGTGGATGCTCTCGCCTACCTGCGCGGGATTTATGTATGTGGAGCCGTCGTTGCGCGCCAGCGTTCAACCTAAAGTCATCGGTTGGCGGAGTCATCACGCCTGGCGGGAGGTCGATAATCTACATCACGGCAAGCCCGAGTTCAAGGACGCGGCGGAGAAGTACGAGGGCGGTATGATCCCGTTTGCGCTGCTCGCGGCGATGGAAGCGTCGGTGAACCTGATGCTCGAAATCGGGCCTGCGCAGATTGAGCGGCGCGTCCTGGAACTCGCGGATTTGCTGCGGCAACGCATGCGCGGCATCGGCGCCGAAGTGGCGGATGGCGCGACGCCGATCGTCTCCGCGCGGCTGACCGGACGCGACGTGTCGGCTGTCGCGCGCGAGCTAAAGAAACGCAAGATCGTCGTTTCGGCGCGTCACGGCATGCTGCGCGTTTCCACCCATTTCTATAACAACGAGGACGATATCGACTCGCTTATGAACGCCCTGCGGAGTTGAGTTTGCTCAGCACGCGGTCGTGAATCCAATGCTCGTCGAACCATTCCACTGGATTGATCTGCACGCCATCTAATTGCATGGAAAAGTGGAGATGGTCGCCACCCGCAAGCCCGGTAGCCCCGCTGAGTCCCATTTGCTGGCCTTTTTTCACCATATCTCCGGGCTTTACTTCAAGCTTGCTGAGGTGGCCGTAAATCGACTGCAAGCCATATCCGTGATCCACCACGATGCAGTTTCCGTAGATGCCTAGCCGATCCGCCCAAACCACGCGGCCGTCATTGGCGGCTACCACCGGAACGTGCTGAGTTACCGACAGATCATAGCCCAGATGGACTTGCTCGTCTACCTTCTTGCCTTTGTACATGTAACTCCGGACGTCGGCGAACTGAGACTCTACCTTCGAATTCGCGAGTTGGAGAAACGGGCCGGTCCATAGGAATTTCGGTTCGGACTTGACACGCAAGTCGGCAAGGGTCTTGTTATTCTCGCGCCGCATTGGCCCGTTGATTTTCAGGAATCGTGTCAGGAGGTCGCCGGATCCGTTTGGATCGATTTCATTGACTGCCTTTTGCAGAAAGGCATCGGTGAGTTCGAGATCGCGCTTGCGGAATTTCTTTGGAAATAGCTTGAACCAGAAACGCGCCTGTACTTCGGTTCCGGCCGGATTGCGCGCATAGACCACCGGCACCGTGCCTTCCGGCTCGTCCCATGGATAGGCGAACAGCGAAAATCGTTCAGTCTGGCTGCCGGGCAGCGGAAAACTTCGGAATGTATACTGCCCGGAACGGACTCCCGCTTCGGTCCATAATCCTGACGGCGTGAATACCACCAGTTCCGATCCGCCCTGGTTGATGTAATGCTGTGCCCCGTCGGCGACAACGGACGGCGGACGCAGAATCGCGTCGACATCGGCAGTGATGGTGTCCGTCGCACCTCGGAAATCGTTAGCGGTGACCTCTGCGATCACCCGCGCCTTCCCTTCCTTCTTCGCCGAAACTGTGAGTGGGACAGTCTGGGCTACCTCGTGTCTACGCCAGAATGCGAAGCGGACAGACGGCTTGGTGAGTTCAAACACCTGGGTACGCTGTCCGTCCTGCTCGACAAACACCTTCACGTTCCGGACTCCATGCGGATTGTCCAGCTTTAAGGTGATCGGGGTACTGGCGCCGATCGCTTTCGGCGGCGGATCGAACGCTACCTGGGTGTGCGACGAGAGAAAGAACAGGACTCCCGCAGCTACGACAAGAATGGTCAGAATTGTTCCAGCGAGTACAGCTAGGCGCGACATCTAGGCCGATAATAGCACCGGCGGTTCCGGTTACGCGATGATGTCGTGGAGAACGTCGCCCGCTACGTCTGTCAGCCGGAAATCGCGGCCGCTATAGCGGTTGGTCAACTAGGTACAACCTTCCAACCCGATGAGCATGCACTAGAACTGTCGCGGGGTGCCCTGCTGGAATTGAACGAAGGTCTCACCGCCGCGGGTGAAACTCCCCAGCGACTCGAATTCCGTGACTCTCACCGTCGTGCCCCGAGTCCCACGCAAAGCGCCCACGGGCTCGCGTTAATTCTGTGCTACTCTTAGGTGTCTTTGTATGCATCCGTCTTATCTGCGAGTGCCTTCTGGCCGCCTTGTTCTGTTCCGCGCCCTCTGGTTCCGGTTCCCAAGTGCAGTCCGACAGAGACTATCTAACTCTCAAAGGAAATTTCAATGACCAACATCTTTGTCGGGAATCTGAGCTTTCAGACCACCCAAGACGACTTAAACGCTGCCTTCGCCAACTACGGCGCCGTGGAGCGCGTCAATATCGTAACGGACCGCGACAGCGGCCAGTCGCGCGGTTTCGCATTCGTCGAGATGACGGATCGCAGCGATGCCGAGAACGCAATTTCGGTGCTAAACGGTTCCGAGTTGAACGGACGCGCCATCAACGTAAACGAAGCGCGACCGAAGCCGCAGGGTGGTGGTGGTGGCGGACGCCGTCCCGGCGGCCGCACCGAATCCCGCTGGTAATTCTCGTTTCAACGGCCGCCTCGAGGGATGACCTTCGAGGCGGCTCAACCCTCCGTCCGGCCTTCCCCAAGAATCGTTACTAGCCCCTGCGCCTCCGCGCGTTTGCTTCCCCGCGGTCCGAACGGCGACTGCAACCCCGGCATCGGTTTTCCCTGGAATAACTTCAAACACGGCTTTGCCAGCATGCGAGCCCAGAACGTTGCTCGACTCCGGCGCGCGCTGTCCGTGGAAATCCCAGTATTTGCGTACATCTGCCGGTACAACTTCGAAATAAAAACAAACGCCAAGCGTGCGCGCAAATTGGGCGTGCATTTCGATCTCTTCCATACAGCCCGCCAGCTATAGAACTGATCCCAAACTCCCTGTGTGCGCGCGCGCAATTCCTCCGAACTCATCGTCGGGTGCGGCATGAACATCTTGGGCCGCCGTTCATGCGGAATCAGCCAGTAGCGAGTGTACGGAATGCCATCCACGGAGGGCGGATTGTCGCCTTGCGCTTTCTCCCACCGGTCGAAGTCGACGGTTCCAGGGAACGGAGTCAACATGACGAATTGCGCAAAGGTGAGCTTCGCCTGCTCCGCCAGTTCCTCGGTAGCGTGGAATGTGTCTGGACGATCCGTCGGCAGGCCAAAGATAAATGATCCGAGGACGTGGACGCCGCTCTCTCGAAACTTCGTCAACTGCTCGATGAGAGTCTCACCGGAGACATTGAAGTCTTTGAAAACCGCCTTCAGACCCTCCTTCGTGACCGCTTCCACACCCACCAGCGCTCCCACGATCCGGGCCTTTTTCATCGCCGCGAGGAATTTCGGGTCTTCGGCAGCTTCCATTGTGATCTGCGTAAAGAAGACCAGATCGCCTGCTATCTCCGCCAGTCGCTCCATCAGTTCGAAACGCTCTTCGCGGATCGATTCGAGGCGCTGCACCTGTTCCAGATTATTCTGCCGTTTCGCCAATGCGATATCGGTGAACGTGACCGGATAGAAGTTATCGTCCGCCAGCGCGATGAAGCGGAACCCCTTGCGCCGCAGTTGTACCACTTCGTCAACGACGTGATCCCACGCGCGCTGCCGCGGTTTTTGGCCGTCGGTCCGCCAGACGGAGCAGAAGGAGCAGTGCTTCGCGCACCCGCGTACCGTCTGCACGGAGGCCCACATGTACTTTTTCTCCGGCAGCAGATCCCACCGGGCGGAGGCAAATTCCTCGGGGCTGATGCGGCCGCCGTCGTAGACTGCTTTCGGGGAACCGTTCCGGCAGTCCTCCAGCACTTCCTGCCAGATGAGGTCGCCGTCGCCCTTCACAGCCGAGTGCGCCGCGCCGCGTTCCAAGGCCTCCTCCGGATACAGCGAGGCGTGAATGCCGCCATATACCACCCAGGCTCCTCGGTCGCGTACGGCCCGTCCTATCGCATACCCACGAAGCGTATTCCCGGTATGGATTCCGATGCCGACTACATCTCCAGCCTGCACACTGGTCGGATCGAATTGCTCCAGCGTCTCGTCCCACAGCAGGGGTGTCCCGAACTTCTCAGGCGTCGCAGCGGCGAGAACGAACATCCAACGCGGCGTGATCACGGCCGTTCCAAACGACGAGTCGCTCGGATTTACGATATGAACTTTCATGGGTGGTAGAGCTCTCTTAACAAAGTGCCCTATAACAGTATCAGATCCGGACCTGGGAAGTCCTCGAGGCTCGCAACTGAATGTCGCGAGGCAAACGTGCCGGCAGCCCGATCATTCAGCCAGACGAAGGTCCAGGAGCCGTTATTGTGCTGTGATTGAGAGCAGCCGTGGTCCTCACCATGTTCGCGGAATCCCTAATTGAAGCTGTGCCGGTTCCGATGGCTTTACTCGAGCGGACCTTGCGGATCCGCCTCGCGAACAGTCGTTTCAAAGAGATGTTCCGCGGCAGGCCGGCCCCGTGGAAGGATCCGGGCCTTCGGCAAGCCCTCGAAGCTGTCGCGGATGGCGGCGGCCCGATCGGCGGCTGGGAGGTCGATTACGGCACGCGCAAATTCGGGGTGCGGAAACTCAGCATCACTGCCCGCGCGATTGCCGGCGCCGCCGGTCCGCAACTGCTGCTGGCTATCGAGGATGTCACGGATCAAAGAAAGGCAGAGCAACAGCGCGAGCAGGCCGAGTCGGCGCTGCGACACAATCGCGAACAGTTGACGGAAGTGACTGCCCGACTGCTGAAGGCGCAGGATTCTGAGCGCCGCCGTTTGTCCCGCGAGTTACACGACGGATTGACGCAGAAGGTAGCGAAGCTACAGTTCGACCTGGAGCGTCTGGAACAGGAGAGCGCATCTCAATCGCAGGAAGTGATGCTCCGGTTCGAATCGCTCAAAGCACAAGCGGGCGAGTTGGCCGACGAGGTGCGGCAGATCGCATACCGGCTGCATCCGTCCGTTCTCGATCATCTCGGCTTAGCGATCGCGCTACGTTCGTATTGCCGCGACTTCGCTGACCAGGAGAATCTGCCGGTCCGGTTCTCGTCGGTGCACACGCCGAAGAAAATTCCGGCAGGCATCGCCAGTTCTCTTTACCGCATCGCGCAGGAGGCATTGCGCAACGTCGCGAAACATGCTGGAAAGGCATCTGTAATTGTGACGCTTAGCGGCGGACCGGGAGTCCTGCGACTCGGGATTCGCGATGATGGACCCGGATTCTCCCCAGCGGCCGTCGAGGGACAAGAGGGACTGGGCCTGGTTAGCATGCGCGAGCGGGTTCGATTACTGAATGGGGCATTCCGGCTCAGCAGCGCACCAGGGCAAGGCGTGGATATTCTGGTGACCATCCCGTTGCCCGGCGAGAGTAAGGCCGGTGGGAGTACGGAATGAAGCGCGCTCGAGTTCTGCTGGCCGACGATCACACTCTACTGCTGGACGGAATCCGGCTGCTGATTGAGCCGGAGTTCGAACTCGTAGCGAGTGTGGCAGACGGACAAGCGCTGCTGGAAGCCGCAAAGCAGTTGAAACCGGACCTGATTCTTCTGGACATCGCCATGCCGCTCTTGAACGGCATAGACGCGGCGTATGAACTCCGCCGGACGCTGCCATCTTCAAAAGTGATCATGGTCACCATGCACGCGGATGCGGATTATGTGACGGAAGCATTCCGCGCTGGTGCCAGCGGCTATCTGTTGAAGCGATCCGCCGGCTCTGAGTTGCTGACGGCAATGCGCGAGGTTCTGAAAGGCAATCAGTTCATCAGCCCGCTGGTGGCACGGGACGCTCTGGATATGTTGATCCGCTCCAACAAACACCTGGGGCGGTTTCGAGGTTCGTCTCTCACGCCTCGGCGCCGTCAGATCCTGCAGTTGGTCGCCGAAGGACGCAACCGGAAGGAAATCGCGGCCATACTCAACGTTTCGGTCAAAACGGTGGAATTTCACAAAGCTGTGATTGCTAGAGAGCTGAACATCCGCACCCAGGCCGATTACACGCGTTACGCGATCGAGCACGGAATCGTCGGGCCGGATCGATCGTAAGATGAGCGGCGGCTAGGCATCGCCCGCTGCGGTTAGGCTCTGGCCTAGTGACGCGACGCGGCCCTTCCGCCTAAACTAAAGAAACACCGTTGCTCACGGTGCTGCGAGACGCCGGTACTGCCTCAGGGACTCGAACTACAATTGCCGGCCACGGACGTGGCAAGCAGAGTAAAAAGAGCGTTGCGGATGGCTTGGCGGTTGCGCGTCCCTTACATCGACCCATCCGCTGAAAGTCTGACATTCAAGAGGAGGGTTTTGATGGAATTTGTTTTCACTGGATTCAAGCAAGTGGACTCCGTGCGCCAGTACGGCTTCCAGGGCATCGCCGAGGATCGGTCGCGGCAAGGGTATGTGGTCGCGACGGATGTGAGTCTGCTTCGGAAGTACCGGATCCCCTTGCAGGATCTGCCGCTTCTCTTCCGCCGGTTTCTCCAAGCGCACGACGAGGCGAACGAACAGCATTCCATGATGTTCAGTGAAGAGGATATGCGCCGTTATGCGGAGAACCGCGCGGCAGAAGCCGAAGCCGCTGCCAGCAAGCGGACGAAGCATCGTCACGTGCCCACGCCGAAAAATAGTGGCATGGTCTGGCGCGGCGCTCGGGCATAGGTCTACGCCGCGGCTCCATGGCTGGCGTTGTCGATCCGATCTGACGCCGGGGCAGGTGCCTCGTCGGCTCGCCGCAACCAACGCGGCAGCAGGACCAGTGCGCCCCCGAACACGATTAGCGACACGAATAAGGTGATGGATCTTCCATGATGGAGATCCTCCGCTAATAGCTTGAGCCCGGCGAAGGCCAGAATGGGATACACCAGCCAAGTGAGTTCGGAGCGTTTCCAACGGCGTCCGCATGCCGCCATTCCGATCGCGAGCGCTACCAGCAGGGCAGTCCTCAGTGGCGCCGATTCCGCTATGGCCAACGATAGTGCAGCAGCCGCGGCTGCAGCGATGCCCCACGCCGCAATGGACGCCGATAGAATCGCTTCCACCGGATCGGTCCAATGCGGCTTCCGATGGCGCGACAGCCAGACCATCGCCGCGTAACAGAGAATCGCACCGGCGGTTGGAGGCAGTAAGGACATCGGCAACCCGGCAGGCGCCCAGGTTGAACGGTGAATCAAATGCTCGAATCCGGCCGGGACGAAGCCTGAGGCGACTACTGCCAGAACCAGGTAAATTGTGGCGTGTATGCGAAGGGTGATTCGCGCAGCAATGGTGCCAACGCACATCAACGCGACGGCCAGCAGCGACCACGCCGAGGCCAGCACCGTTCCCGAAGCCGACAGCCAGCAGGCGATCGCGACTAACGAGATGGCAAACGTAGAATAGGTATAGAAATTCCGCTCGCTGTGTTGGTGCCGCTCCAGGAACGCGAATGAGAGCAGATAACACGCGATACCGCCCGCGGCGCAAACGGCTCCCACCAGCATTGGATTTGCACCCCTGAGTGCCACAATGTGCAAAGCACCGCCGATCCCCACCAGAAATGCGCAGACCGCCTGGATAATTTCGAACCACGAGATACTAAGTCCGCGAATAATAGTCCGGTCCACGGTACTGCTAAGATAAATTCCCACCAATGCTATCTGGCACGCGAGTACGAACAGGACATTCGTTTCTTGCCCGTTGACCACGTAGGTAAGCGTGAGAATAGTGAGGTCCGCGGCACAAGCGACGACCCAACGAAGGCCCAGCCAGTGGTCCCGGCAGGCTGCGAATTCCACCGCGGCTGCGATCGCGAGAATGGTAAACACCCACGCGGCCGCGTCGTGTGTCTCGCGGAACAGCGCGCTGGCGGTGAACAGTCCGGCCAGAGTGCCGATCCAGGCGATGCCATGCAGGTTCCGCCGCCATCCCACCGCCAGTGCCCACACGGTAAACGACACCAGCACCACCGACGCAACGTAAATGTTCATCAGGCGGAATCGCGCGGTTACTTCGAACAGCATCGGCGACAGGATCAGCGCTGCCGTCAGCCCGTGCACGGTGCTGAATAGCGGCCGTTCCCACGCGCGGCGCGACGCGAGATATAACCACCAGGCCGCGTAGGCGATGCCGACGGCGGCTCCGAGTAGGCCGGGGATTGTGCCCGACTCGGTCAGCGCGCGGAGCAGATAGGCTCCGGACAAACCCAGAAAGGCCCAGCCCAACAGCGGCGCGAGATTGTCCACTCCAACCGATTCGCCGATTACGGCCGCCGCGGCTGGTGCCAGCGGCATTTCGACGACGGGTTCGATTGCGGCGGGTGACGGCTCGACGGTTGCGCTGCGTTCGAGCGCCGCCACACGCTGCTGAAGGTCGGATACTGCCTGGCTCAGTGTCTGAACCTGGCGGCCTAACTCATCAGGATACTCCTCCATGATGTGCCCTCAATGGTTCGGAATCCTCGGTTGTCCATGGAGGCAGGAATCGCACCAGTCCCCACAGAATGAAGAACGGAAGAATCATCAGGAAGATGGAGGGGAGAAGCCCTTCGCGGGTGGCGAAACTCATCTTGTAAGTCGTGTAGCCGAGAAAGCTTTTCGAGAAAAGCTGGCCGCCGATGACCACGTTCCAACGCATGGCGAAAATTCCGATCAGCGTCAGCGCGCCGGCGAGAGAATAGAGCAACCTTCGTACCGGTGCCGAAATGCGGAACACCTGCGTGGCTGCCAGCAGGGCGAGCGGCAGCAGCGTTCCCAGGCCGATCTGAAGGACAATCTGCGAGAAGTAGAGGCGGGTATGAACCATGAAGTCGAGAGTGTGGAACGACTCGTCGGCTTCATAGACGCGATGAATCAGATCGAGCATCTCGAGCGAGAAGTCGATAACAAACATGTAGAACAGATAGCGCCCCATCGTGTCGACACATCGCATGTCGATGATCTGATGGCGGACTCGCATCAGAAACATGTACAACAGCAACACGAGTGCGATGCCCGACACCATGGCCGAGAAGAGGAATACGACGGGCATGAGCGGAGTGGACCACCACGGGTTCGCTTTGACGGAGCCGAAGATAAACCCGACGTACCCGTGTAGCAGGAATGCCGAGGGAATCCCGATGACAGTCACGATCCACCCAGTGCGGTCGTCGATTGCGAGCGACCGCTCACTGATGTTCTGCGAGCCGAGAGTCAGGATCTTATAGATCCAGCGAGTGCTCTTCGGCGCCGTCCGGGAAAACATCACGATATCCTTCCGGAAATCGAGCCAGATCTCCACTACAAGCACGGCCGTCAGATACCACAGGTACACGAACCCGAACATCGCCATCGCCGACGACGTATGCGGAGTCAGAAACATCTCGAACGAGCGCTCGGGATGGCCGAGATGTAACTGAAGCGGCAGAGGCGCCACCAGCAGGAACGCAAGGGCCGTGAGCAGCGCCAGTCGGTAGGTCGGCTTCACCGATTCCACTCGAAACACTCGCTCCAGTGACGCAAGGATGAACGCTCCCGCCACGAGCCCGGTGATGTAGGGGTAAAAGACGATCAGGATGCTCCACTGCAACTCCGTTTCATTGGGGTACATGAAGCCTTCGACGCCTTGAATCAATGCAAACATCTCGAGGTCTCCTTCAACGTACGGACTCGTCCAGATCTCTGTAGTAGACTTTCGAACCGGTGGCCATGTGCGGCTTCAGCACCTGAATGCTGTTGTTCCGTAGAAACTCGTGGACCGGATCTTTAGGGTTCTTGAGATCCGCCAGGGTGCGCGCTCCGGTGGGACAGGCTTCGCAGCAGGCGGTGGTGAGTCCCTTGCTGATGCGGTGGTAGCAGAGGGTGCACTTGTCCACCACCTGTTTTGCCTCGTCGATGAACCGGCAGCCGTAGGGGCACGCCTGCACGCAATAGCGGCAGCCGAGACAATAGCTCTGATCGACAAGTACCAGGCCATCGGGGGTTTCGAAGGTAGCTCCCACGGGGCAAACTTGAACGCAAGGGGAATGCTCGCACTGATTGCAGAGCTTGGGGACGAAGAAGCTCTTGCCGCCCGTGTCCGCCATTGGCGGGAAGCCGTTGAACGCACCATCTGGCGAATCGACAATCGGTTGATCGGCGGGCCAGTCGGCGACGTGATAGCGTTCCACCCAGGTTCGGAAACTGCCGGATTGCACATGATTCTCGGCGGCGCAGGCCCGCACGCAGTTTCCGCAGCCGATGCACTTTTCGATGTCGATGGTCATGCCCCAGTAATGCTGCGCCATCTGATACTTATCCGGTATCGCGGTGGTGTCGCCGCAGAGGCGATCGACGAAAGCCGCGGCCGCGGGCGTTAACAGCAGGAGTTTGGTGGAGCGCAGCCACTCCCGGCGAGTCATGTTCATTTCGCTGCTTCCTTTCCGAATGCCGGTGAGTGCGGTTGATGGCAAGTCTTGCAGGGCTCGCCTCCCGAGTGGTCCTTCGAGATCACTTGCGGAAACCATTTGGGTTTGGCGGCACTCGCCTCATGGCACACGGGGCACAGTTGGGTCGTGTTAGGCAGAACTGGCTTTACTTTGGCGGGATCTTCCGCGTGAATCGCTTGGGGGCCATGACACGCTTCGCACGCCAGGTGAGCATGCTTGCCGCCGGCGAGTTGCGTATGCACATCGTCATGACAGGCTTCGCAGGTCTCATGACCGGCGAAGGAGATGGGCTTGGCTCGCACATCGTCCAGCGCGCCAGGCCGGAAGTGGCCGTACTTGCCGAATCCGGCGGGGATGATCATCTGCCGGGCAACGAGGAAGACGATAATTCCAACGGCGAATAGGGCGGCCAGCCGGACCAGATGAACCACGTCTTTCAAAGGAAGCCTCCTGCTGGCCCGGGACGGGTGCATTTGGGGAACCGAAGCAGGTTTTCAGGTACGAATGTCCTACATTGGACAGTAGTGTGGCGATTTACAGCAGGCCCAGGGCCCGATTGTGCGCCGAATCACCCGTGTCTGTGCGCTATTTCAACACCCGTGCGGGAAATCGACGCAGGCCGGGGGCTCCGCGGAAAGTCCCCCGGCTTAAGTGGTGTTATCGCAGCAGGGCTGCGACTTCGTCGAGCGCGGAATAGGATTCTCGAAGCCAGGTGCGGCAGTAGCGCCGCTCGGTGAAGCCGAACGTTCCGCCCTGATTCTCAGTGAACGACGTGAAGGATGTGCTGGCCTTGTCGACCGATTGGTAAACGGCGGCGTCGAGGGCGGGCAGTGTAATCTCGCGGGCGCCGGCCGTGAGTAACTCCTGGCGGATATTCGATTGCTCGTATATGTCAAAAGTTGGAGACACGCCCTGGTTCTTCACCAGGACGTAGTTGACATCGCGGCCGAGCGCACCGAAGCATTCTTTCAAGTGCCCGACGCTATCGACGGCGCCTCCGATGACATAGACGACGGTAGTTCCGAGGCGGGACTCGGCGGTCTCTTCGAGTGCGCCGCCGCGATACAGCCACGCCTTCAGGTCCGCGCCGGATCGCGCGCCCAGGTCCACCAGAGCCACGCCCTTACCGCCGCCGTCCATCATCAAGTAGTCGAGTACAGGGGCAACGCTGGCCGCGCTGGCGACATCCACCGGCGTGGTCTCCTCCGGATGAAACCGGAGTAACTGGCCGGTGTCGCCCTCGGCATCGAATGCCCGGAATTCGATATTGCGGGACTTCAGGAAGTCAGCCACGAGTCGCGCCACGGTCGTTTTTCCGACTCCGCCTTTTTCTCCATGAGTTATAACCAGGCGAGGTTTATTGCCATTCTGACTATTGGTATTTTTTGATTGAGCCATTTGTTTCAGAGTTCTTCAATTCTTGCAAAAGGATGAGTTCTTCCTGTTCCGCCATTGCTCTGGCGGGTTTTTCGATTGAGCGCCATGATGCGCGCCGACGGACTCAGCATCGCCAGGATGACTGCCGATGCAGCGGCCCAGGAGGGAATCGGCGAGGTGCCATCCAGCCACTCCCGAACGTAGGCGTGATCCAGGTCTAAAAGCCGTGCGAAATCGGCACTCGAGAGCCCCAACCGGTCCAACTGGCCGCGGAACAAGACCGGCGACATCGCAGCAGCGGTACCGCCGCGCATGGGTTGCTTCCGCAGTGCGGCAATGCGCGTCTCCAGCAGATCGAGCAGTTCGATCGTGCCGGGTCTGGAGGGCCAATCGATGAGTTTCTGAGAGGACATTCGCGTCCGCGGATCCATCAACCGAAACGTGTTTCTTCAGTTCAGGGTCGCGACGCGCAATCGGACTTCGCCTACCCCCGATTGCTCATCGTACGACTTCGCACCACCGCACCGCAATCACTTCCGAATGAGCCAGACCTCCGCGAGCCGCGAGTGCTGGCGCCAGTTCAGGTGCTCCTCGCCGGTGGGACGGTCCCAGGTCAACATTAGCTTTCGATCCTTCACGTATTTCGGGTCCACAGGAAACTCCTTGAACTCGCCCATCGTGGTGCCATCTACAGTGGGCTGCACGCGGTCCCCGTTGATGCGAAGCAGTGCCTGGCCGTAGCCGGTGGAGCGCACAAAGTAGCGGGCCTGCGGATCCAGGCCGTCGTAGACCAGCGCGGTTGGCCACATCGTGGTCTGCCATGACAGCCGCGCGCGGCTCTTGCCCTGATCCCACCACCAGAACATCGGCGACGGCTCTCTGGAGGTCTCGGGCACGGTGTCCATGTCGTGCCGGGCGACATGCGGCGAATTCGCGATGTTCCCGATGTCGTCGTAGAAACTGCCGGCCCCGGGATGTTCCCACTCCGCGAGTTGCCGCAGCCGCGCTACCTTCTGCTCTTCTGAGTCGAGCGCGTGGATCGCCTTGAACTGATCTTCCAGCCACCAACGATTGTTGAGCGGCAGATCGATGAGGTCGAGGATTGCACCGCGTTCCGCACCGATCGCGTGATACTTTGCGACGCTGGTCTGCAGTCCGATGGACTCGTACAGCTTGGCGCAAAGTTCGACGATGCGCGCGCGAAGGTCGGGGCTCACTGGTTGTGTCTGCCAACGATCAAGAATCGCCGTCGCACGCTCCATCGCCGGCCCGGAGCCGATGGTCGACGCCTGTGCCATCACGGCATTCGCTTCCCGTTCCAGCGCGGATTCGTGAATCTGCCGGTGGCGGACGAACGCATCGTAGTTTGCGCGCAGAAGACACATCTGCCAGCGCCAGTTCGTCTCGAGTTGCGGTGCGCGTTTCTCGAGTTGTTGCCATGTGAGCAGCGTGCCCTCGACCGCGCCGTTATCGATCAGCGGACCCCGCCAATTCTTCTCCAGCGCCAGGATCGCATCGGCGGTCTCGATGGCCACCGCCGGGTTGAAATACACGCGGGCGTAATCGATGAGGATGTCGCGGACGTTTTGCGACGGATCCCAACTGAGCGCGCTCCATATGGTCTTGTTCACGTCGTCGTGCACGCCGTCGGAATAGCTGATGAAGCCGTCGGTGTAGGGCGCCGTGCGATTGTGAATCCGCGCGTATTCAACGGGCCTCGGGTTGATCGCTTCGCGCCCGAGCGTGAGCGCATACGCCTGGTCCCACATGGGCACTTCGTATTGCGAAATTTTGTTGTGCGTGATGTCGGGATAGTCGCGCAGTTCGTACTGAGCCGGCAGGCGCTCACGAGTGATGGGAATCGGCGGCGCGGACGGTCCGGCAACGGCGCCGCCGAACCAGGGTGGATGCTCGCGATTGAGGAAGTCGTAGATGCTGTCCACCTGCGGCTTTGTGAACCACTGCATCGAGAGCCAGATTTTCGCTTTCGGATGCAACACGCGGAGATCCTTCGCCATGTCCTCCAGGAAGGGCAACACCAGCTCCGGCGGATTATGGCCGGGATCGCCGCCGGGGAAAAAAATGCCGGTCAGTTCAGGGCTGTCGGTGAAGAACTGGCGGCACTGCTCCAGCAACGCCGAGCGCTTAGCCGTGTCCGTCAGATCGAATTCCGCGGGGATCCAGGCCCAGTAGTCGAGATGATAGCGCTTGCACATTTCGCTCATCGCGCGATTCATCTCGCGCCGCGGTGTGTGCATTACGGGCGTCGGGCGGTCGTCCTGAAAGGGGATGCTCTCGATGCTGTTCACGCCGAAGAACGCGAGTTCGCGGATGTACTGATCGAACTGCGCGGGGCTCCACGCGTCGTACGAATTCGCCTGGGCGCGGTACCCGAGTTGATGGCCGCGGATCGGGGAGGCGGGCGCGGTCCTGATGTCGACTGAGGAGTCGATGTTGAGTTTGCCGGGAGCCCAGTCGAGGCGGCGGAGCAGTTGTCCGGCGCCGAAGAGTGCGCCGCGCGGATCGGCCGCGATGATGCGAACCGTCTGGCCGCTGATGAACAGCCGGTAGCCCTCGGGACGGATTTGCGAATCGCCACTCTCGATTGCGATCGCAGGCGCGCCGGCGGGAATCGCCGCGGCTGTCTTCAAATGTAGACCAGTTCGTTTCGCAATCTCTTCGGTGAGCACGATGCCCGCGATGTCGCCGGGCTTGGCGACAACGACAGCATTGCGCAGGTCGATGGTGCGCGCGAACAAAGATGTAGTGAGGAATAGCAGGCAGAAACGGAAGCGCATGGAATTGTATTGTATCGGCTCAGAGGCGAAGCGTCGCTGACCGGGTTCCGCGCGGGAGCACGTAATCGTTCGTGAGTTTCGACGCGATACCTTCGGCGTGGATCCCTTCCGGCAGACGTAGAACGAAACCATCGGGCGGCGCGGCGGCACCCGCGATTTCCAGCATGCCGCGATTGCCCTCGACGCGATACTTCAACTCCAGTTGACCGAAATGTGTCTGGAATCCCGAAAGCTCGAGGCCGGCGCGGTGCCGGAACCACTCGGGTGCGATTCCCGCCAGCAGCACCAGTTGATTCCCGCGCTCGTACACCAACGCGTCCCGCATGAGCAGCCACATCTCGGCGATCGCCCACCCATGCGGCATCGCGACACTGCGATTCTCGCCCGGCTTCTGCGAGTCGTTGGGCCAGCGGGTGCGAACCTTCGGCCACAAGCCCGATGCGCTGCCTGGTCCTTTTTCATACTCGTCGAAGGCATACCAGCCTTGCATCTGCGGATGATTCAAGTGCGCCTCGAGCGTTCGATAGCCCACCTCGCGATTGCCTGCGAGCAGTCCCTGATGCGCGGTCGCGAGGGGGAAATATCGCCAGTCGCCGGGCTGCTGCGCGCCTACACTTTTGAACTGCTGCCAGGCGCGTCCACGGTCGTATGGATATAGGGCGCACGGCCACAGCACGCAGTAGTTCGCGTACTGATGCGCGCGCAGATCCGGTCCGTACTTCTCGTCGTAGACGCTCATCAATTGGTCGGCGAGGGTCTGCCAGCGGCGCAAATCGGCTTCGTTGTTGAGTGCGGAAGCCAGAAGCGCGGCGGCGCGGAGTCCGGCGATGTCGAAGGCCTCGGTGTACTCGGGATGGAAGCCGTCGCAGCGGCCCGGTTTCAATTCCACGCGTTTGTCCCGCGGCAGCGCGTCGCCGAATTCGAGGCTCGTGGGCGAGACCCAGTGCGGACTGGGCGTCGTGCGATAGTACGTGATCATCGCAGCAATCTGGCGAGCTGCCGGATATACTGCGCCCAGCCATTCGCGATCGCGCGCGTACTGCCATTGCGCCGCGAGCGTCCACAGGATCTGGCCCGGATTGTCGGCTTCCGGGTACGCGCGCCCGTTGAACGGATGCGACAGGAAATAGTCGCACGCCTTGCGCGACAGATCGAAAACGCCCGACTTCTGCAGGATATTCGCCAGATACATGCCGTCGCGATTGAAGACGTTGTAGTTGATGACGGCGACATCCGGCGCGCCTTCGTTCATGCACAGCGCGGCGTGGCTGAGGATCGCAGTGATGCATTCGCCCCAGCGCGGATCGGGAGTGGCGACGCGAATCCGGCCGGCGAGCAAGCGCCAGTATTCCACCGCTTCGTCCAAGAGCCGATCGGGGTTGAGCGATTGATACCACGAGAGTCCGGGATCGGGTTGAAGCTCGCCACCTGACGCGGGATTCAGCGAGGCGTTGTCGACCATCGCGTTCTGCGACACGTCCGCCCATTGATGCCGCGCGGCGCGACGGCCGGGCAGAACCGGACAGATGAATCCGTACCCGGTGGACTCGCCTGGCTTCAGCGTGACGTTGAAGTGCAGGGCGCCGGAACAGTCGCCCGTGGACGAGGCCGCGCGAGCGCGTTCCACCGAGGCATTGTCGAGCGCGGAGACTCCTGCGCGCGACGGCTTCGGCGACGGCACCAGGGCCGGATGGCCGTCGACCATCAGGGCGCCCGATTCAACGGCAATCGCATTGACCGGGCCGCCCGCGGCGCCGATCGGACGGAGTGCGGCAATCAGACGGATAGAACAACTCCGGTGTCCGATGTTTGTGAGCTTGGCGCGAGCGGCAACGACGTATACAGCACCCATAGGCGACTGCCGGCGTACCTCGCAAACTTCGGTATGCACTTCGACGTCACCCGCTCGCCATTCGGTCCAGGGAATCGGCAGTCCCGGCGGGTGCAGTCCGTGCTTCGCGGGCACCATCGACGGCGTGACGATCCGCGAATCGGCTTCGTCGAAAATCCAGAAGTAGATGCCATACGAGCCGAAGCCGGGCGAGAAATTGCCTTCGGCTTCGACGAACGTCTTTAGGGTGTCGAGCGAATCGGGGATGCCGATGGGGATGTGGAGTTTGCCGGTTGGATCGAGCGGCGAATCAAAAGCAGACGCTTGCCGGGCAGCGGCCGCCAGTGCCGTTGCTGAATGGAAGAACCGGCGGCGGCTGATCATGATCCGGCTACGGCTGATTCTCGCGCTCCGGCTTCCACTCACGGGCGAGGCGTTGAGCCTCGTCGAGTTTAGACGACTTCAGCTTCTTCGCTACCAGGTCGCGCTGGTCGTCACAGCCCTTCTCGCCGGCCGCCGCACAGAGACTCAGCCATTTGTAGGCCTGCACGTAGTCGCGCCGCAGGCCCTTCCCGACTCCGTACAACGCGCCCAGATTGTGCTGGGCCTTCGCATATCCCTGGTCGGCGGCACGCCGCAACCACTTCGCCGCCTCCTGGAAGTTCTGCGGGACCCCGTGCCCGTCGTAGTAGAGCATGCCGAGGTTGAACTGCGCGGCGGGATCGCCGCCTTCGGCGATGGGCCGCCACTCCTTCGCGGCCGTCGCGTAGTCGCCTGCATCGTAGGCCTTTACGGCAGCAGCGAAATCGGCGGCCGAGGCTGCGAACACGGCCAGACTGCAGACTGCTAGAAGTCGCACCGTTACTGCGTGCATGTATGTTCTATTCTACCGCCCTGTAGCGATTCACCTGCAAACGTCCGCGCTACCGCACAGCCTGCCCGACGGACATCTGATAATCCGAGTACGGACCCTTGAAGTCTTCGATGTGCCCGTTCTCGAAGTGCCAGATGCGAGCGGCCACTTCATCGATCACATCCTGATCGTGCGTCACGATCATCACCGTTCCGTCGTATTTCTGCAGCGCGATATTAAGCGCGTTGATCGCCTCGAGATCCAGGTGATTGGTAGGTTCGTCGAGCACCAGAAAATTCGGCTTCTCCAACATCAACCGGCAGAAGACCAGACGCGCGGCCTCGCCGCCCGACAAGGCATTCGTCTTCTTGACGGCATCGTCGCCGCTGAACAGCATCTGCCCGAGAACACCGCGCAATTCGGCATTCGACGCCATGGGATCGAACTCATGCAGCCATTCGAGCAGCGTGACCCCCGGCCGAATCGACTGCGTGTGATCCTGCGAGAAGTATCCGACCGCCACTTCGTGCCCCCAGATCACTGTACCGGCGTCGATGGAAAACTCGCGATCGGCGTCGTCAATCGGCCCGGTCGCAGTGCGGATCAGCGATTTCAGCAGCGTCGACTTCCCCGCGCCGTTCCGGCCGATGAGCGCGATCTTCTCGCCGCGGCTGAGGCTTGCGGTGAAATTCCGAATCACTGGCGCCGCATCGTACGATTTCGTCAGGCCCTTGATTTCCAGCGGATGCCGCCCAGACGGGCGCTCCACCTGAAACCGGATAAACGGACGCTGGATATTCGATCTTGCCAGTTCCGAAGTCTGCAGCCGCTCCACTTCCTTCTTGCGCGACGTCACCTGCGAGGATCGCGTTCCGGCGGAGAATCGCGCGATGAATTCGTTGAGCTGCGAGATCTTCTTTTCCCGTTGGGCATTTTCGGCCTCAATCCGCGTCCGGATCTGCATCTTGGCCAGCACCATATCGTCGTAGCCGCCGGTGTAGACGATCACGCTCTCGTAGTCGATATCGGCGGCATGAGTGCAGACTTCATTCAGGAAATGGCGATCGTGCGAGATCACGATGACGCAGCCTTCGTAGTGGCACAGGTAATCCTGAAGCCAGCGCACCGACTCGAGATCCAGGTAGTTCGTCGGCTCATCCATCAGCAGGACAGAGGGACTGCCGAACAGCGCCTGCGCCAGCAGCACGCGCACTTTCTGGCCGCCCTGCAATTCGCTCATCCTGCGATCGTGCAGCGGTTCAGGGATGTCCAGACCATCCAGCAGTACGGCGGCATCGCTCTCCGCGTTGTAGCCGCCCTCGTCGCCGACGATGCCCTCGAGCTCGCCGAGCCGCATGCCATCTTCATCGGTGAGCTCGGTGTAGTCTTTCGCGTACAACTTCTCGCGTTCCTGCAATGCCTGCCAGAGCGGCGGGTTCCCCATGATCACGGTGTCGATCACGCGATGGGCGTCGAACGCGAACTGGTCCTGGCGCAGGATTCCGAGCTTCTTGGGCCGGGTAACCGAGCCCTTCGACGGGTCGAGCTCACCGGTCAGAATACGCATGAGGGTGGATTTGCCGGCGCCGTTGGGGCCCGTGAGGGCATAGCGGCGGCCGGGCAGAAAAGTCGCGGTGACGTCCTCAAACAGGACACGGGCGCCGTAGCGCATGGAGATGTTATTAATCGAAATCAAAGGGCTTTAACTTTGGCTGGAGTTACGCGGCAGGGCGTGCATCTTGATTATATCAGGTTTCGATGGTTTCGTTGTCGCGTTCGATAGCCTGCCGGCGCTGAAGCCAACGGGCAACCAGCCAACTGAGCAGCGCCCACACCGCGCCGGCGGTCCAGCCTGCGACAACATCGGTGGGCCAGTGCACACCGAGATAGACGCGTGTGATACCCACCGCCACGGTGAGGATCACCGCAATCAGCATCCAATAGGCCTTGATACGTTTGCGTGGTTCCGATCGCGCTAACAGGGCTCCCAGCGTAAGATACGTGATAGCCGAAAGCATGGAATGGCCGCTAGGAAAACTCGAGTTCATCGCGAATACCGCATGGGGTACAAGCTCAGGCCGAGGGCGATTGAAGATGTCCTTCAGCACGGTGCTGGCGATCAGGCCCGTGACGATGGAGCCCAACACGAATCCGGCCATCCGCGTTTTTCCCGCCAGGATTAGATATCCGCTGACCACCAGGATCAGGAATCCGAGGACGGTGAGGCCTCCGAGCGCCGTGACATCGCGCGCCGCTTCCTCGACGACGGGCGGTCCGATCGGATCGGCGAGATTCGAAGGATTCCTCATCGACAGCAGAATTCGCCGGTCTATCGCTTTGGTTCCGCCCTCCATTACCTCGTCGGCAAGCGCGGCAAAGCACCAGAGTCCAGCCACAACACCGGCGATCGCCAACAGAAAGCCGAGTTCGTGACGGCCGAGCCAGTTCAGCGCGGTGCGGATTATATTGAGTCTGGCCATGGCAGTGCCAGCGGCGGCCTAATTACGGGTACGCGACAGCGCGGCGACGCGCGCGCCATTGCAAATGTCGATCAGTTCACGGGCCAGTTCCACAGTGCCGGCCCAGTCCATCGGCTTCATGCGGTACAACGACGCACCCAGCCTCATCACCTCCGCCTGTTCGACGGGGGAAGCGCTCGATGTAACGACGGCGACCGTTACATGACTCAGTTCGGGTGTCGACTTGATGGCTCGGAGCACCGTCGTTCCGTCGTACCGCGGCAGGTGAAGGTCAAGAACAATGAGGCACGGCTCGGGACCGGCGCCGCAATGCTCCCGGATGTAGCGCAGCGCGGACTCGCCATCGGAGAGCACCTCGAGAAAATAGGGCTCGTCGTGCTCGTCGAGAGCGTGGCGTAGCAGCGCGGTATCCGCTGGGCTGTCCTCAATCAGGAGGATGCGATGCGGACTCAGTGGTTGGGGCAATCAGGACACCTCTACTGAAATTCCAGGATAGCAGTGCGCGGGGACTGAATTCGCGTGTCAACCGGCGCCGGCTTCCTGCTCCAGGGCTTCCAGGATGTAGGAGTGGGTCAGATCCATATATTCCCTGGTTACGTCGTCGATGGTGAGCGAGGGTTCACGAACAGTCGCGGATGGCAGAAGACCGCGCTTGACGAGCAGCGCCTTTTCGGAATGATGGAAGAGTTCGAGATTCTGAAGACCGTAAACGATGTGCGGCAGTACGATGTTGAACAGACGCGATGCCTCCGCAGCGTTCCGGTTGCGGTAACACATTACCACCTGCTGCAGCAGGTCGCACACCGCCAGGCCGGGAACCACACCTGCGATTCCGGCTGGGAGCAGTTCCAACAGGTGCATACCTCCCCAGCCCGATAATACTTGGACGCCACCGTGCGTTTCCTCCAGGATCTCCTGCACCGTAGTGGCCATCAGCGATTGCTCCAGCTTGAGATAGCAGAAGTTCGGAGCCGATTCGTGCAGACGACGCGCAAACTGGGCGCCCACCGTAGTTCCACCAGGATTGAAGTCCTGAACCATCACCGGCACGTGGACCGCTTTGCAGACACGCTCGGAGTAGCGGAGAAGATCAGCCTCCCTGAGCGGAAATTGCCGCGGGAGCGCAAAGGAAATGACATCCGCTCCAAAATCCTCGTTCTGACGGGCGATATCGGCCGCGATCCTGGCGGACCCGTGATTCGATTGAGCAACGACTCCGATGCGCTGGTCCGCCTGCTCGACGGCCAGTGTAATTAGGGACGACTTCTCGATAGAGGTCAGTTTGTAGAACTCACTTCCGTATGCGGGAATACATACGGCTGACATCTGCGAGTTCGCGGCAAAGTCGATCAACACACGGAGTGCATCGAGGTCCACGTCCTCGTCCAGGTCGAAAGGCGTGGGTATGACCGGGACAACGTCCCGGAGTTCACCCCGCCAGCCTGAACCGGGCACGTTCACGTGTAGATGATCCTCAAGGCCCGTGAGCCGATCATCCATTCAGCTTACGAAAACTTACGCACAAATGGGCCTAATCAGACGTATAATTATGCAATCCCTTCTGGGCATCCACCATGACTGTGCGTACATTTCTGATCGCTGGCTCTCTCTCAGGGGCGCTGCTGTTCGCCGCCTCCAAATCCGGTTCCGCCGCGCCAACCTACGCCAAGGATGTCGCGAATATCCTGAACACCCGGTGTGTCGAGTGCCATCGCCCCGGTGAAGTGGCGCCGATGGCGTTCACTTCCTATAAAGAGGTCCGGCCTTGGGCGAAAGCGATTCGAGAAAGGGTGGTGACCCGCGCAATGCCGCCGTGGCTTGCCGATCCCGCACACGGTGATTTCCGGAACGACCGCCGTCTGAACGTGAAAGAGATCGACACCATTACGGCGTGGGTCGCAGCCGGCGCTCCGGAGGGGAATCCCAAGGATCTGCCGCCTCCGCCTGAGTTCGTGCAGGGGTGGAACATCGGCAAACCCGATCAGATCTTCGATATCGGACGCGACTATCCGGTTCCGGCCGAGGGCACCGTCGCGTACCAGTATTTCAAGGTTCCGACGAACTTCACTGAGGACAAATGGGTTCAGGCCGCCGAGATCCGCCCGGACAAGCGCGATGTCGTGCACCATATCATCGTGTTCATCCAGGAGCCGGGCGCGAAGGGTGGCATTGGCGGCGATGGCGGGAATCTGCTGGTCGGCTGGGCGCCCGGGGATACCGCTCTCGTCCTGGAACCGGGCACGGCTCGGCTCGTCAAAGCGGGGTCGAGTCTCTTGTTCCAGGTCCACTACACGACGAAGGGGAAGGCCGAGACGGACCGCTCCTACATCGGGCTGAAGTACGCCAGTGAGCCCCCGCGCTACCGGGCGCTGACCGGTCGCGCTTTGAATTTCGCGTTGAAGATTCCGGCTGGCGATCCGAATTATGAGGTGAAGTCGAATTGGGTTGCCAAGGACGATGTCGAGTTGGTGGGGCTCATGCCGCACATGCATTATCGCGGCAAGGATTTCCTATATACCGCGACGTTCCCGGACGGCCACAGCGAGGTGCTGCTGAGCGTGCCGAAGTACGACTTCAATTGGCAACTCAGTTACGAGCTGAAGGACCGGGTCAAACTGCCCAAGGGAACGCGGATCGACTGCGTGGCGCACTACGACAACTCGCCGAACAATCCGGCGAATCCCGACCCGACGAAGGAAGTGCGGTGGGGCGACCAGACGTGGGAAGAGATGATGATCGGCTGGTTCACCTACACGGTCCCAGTGGCGCCGGCGCAGACTGCGTCGTTGCAGTAGTCGAAATAGCCGGACAACTGAACCTGCGGTTTGGTGCGATCGGCGTTCATCGGCGTTGATCGGCGGCTCATAATCGTTCTGAGAGAGGTGGTCATGGAGCGGCACAAGCGTATTGGGCCGCTGATGAACACCGATGAACGCGGATTCTTGGAAAACAAATGGTTTGCGACCTGCTTGGGCCGCTGGCGCCAGGCCGATGCGTCGCCAGATACATCGCAAGGCGAGCGCTCGGCCGGGTCGTACCGAGCCATGAACCGTCGGAGACACTCCAACCGCGCAATCCGCAGCTGTTACCCTCCGACGATCGCGGCGTAGATGCGTTGCAATTCGTCCGGCGAGAAGTACTCGATCTCGATTCGGCCCCGATTCTCTCCCGTCGGCACGATCCGAACCCGCGTCCCAAGCGCACGCTCCATTTCAGCGGTTGCTGCTCGGACATTCGGATCATCCGCCGCTGCCGTCTTCGGGCCCGTCGAGGGATTCCGGGGTTCCGTCGCGCTGCGCACCATGGCTTCCACTTGACGGGTATTTAGGGATTGAGCAGCCGCCTTCTCCGCGAGCGCGATCTGGGAATCGGGGTCGGGCAGAGCGAGAAGGGCGCGCGCCTGTCCCATCGCCAAGCGACCCTCCGCCACCAGGCGCTGAACTTCGATCGGGAGCTTTAGCAAGCGGATGGAGTTGGCCACCGACGAGCGGTCCTTGCCTGTGCGCCTACCGATTTCTTCGTGGCTCAGGCCGGCTTCGCGTACGAGGCGGTCGAAGGCTTGGGCGGTCTCGATTGGGTTCAGGTCCTCGCGTTGGATGTTCTCGATCAGTGCCAACTCCAACAGGCGGTCCTGCGCAAACTCGTGAGTGACGACAGGAACACGGTCGAGGCCGGCGAGTTTCGCGGCACGCCAGCGGCGCTCGCCGGCGATCAGTTCGTATCGATCGCCGGTCGCTCGGACGATCAGAGGCTGAATGATTCCGTTAGCGCGAATGGACTGGGCGAGTTCCTCAAGGCGATCCTGTTGAAATCGCGTGCGGGGTTGTGCCGGATTGGGGTCAATGTGATCAATTGGAATCTCCACGGCACCGGCGGGCCCGCGGGGCGGCGCATCTGGCGCCGGAGCAGGCGCGGCTTTGGACGGCAGTAGAGCGGACAGCCCTCTACCTAATGCTTTGCGGGGCTTGTCGGTTCCGGCGGTCATTTTGCAGGATCTCCTTCGCGAGTTTGATGTAGCTTTCGGCACCGCGAGAGCGGACATCGTACAACAGGATGGGTTTGCCAAAACTGGGTGCCTCGGCGAGGCGAATGCTACGGGGGATAACGGTTTTAAAGACCTCGTCGCCGAAGAACTCCTTGAGATCGTCGGCTACCTGGCGGGTGAGGTTGGTACGGTCGTCGTACATGGTCAACAACACGCCTTCGATACGGAGCGGATGGTCGAAGGAGTTGCGAATTCTGTCAACCGTGTCGATCAGTTGGGAAATGCCTTCCAGTGCGAAAAACTCGCATTGGATGGGGATGAGAACCGAATCGGCGGCTACGAGGGCGTTCAGTGTGAGCAAGTCTAGCGCGGGCGGACAGTCGATCAGAATGAAGTCGTAGTCGGACCGGATGGCATCCACCTTCGTCCTCAATCGAAACTCGCGTTGCGGGTCCTGCACAAGCTCAAGGTTCGCCGCCACGAGATTTCTATCAGCGGGCACCACGGAAAGACCGTCGCACTCGGTTCTGACTGTCACGTCCTGGAGCGATTGTTCGCCGAGCAGGGCCCGGTAGACAGTGGGATGTTCGGGCCCTTTCTGGATGCCGAGGCCCGTCGTGGAGTTACCTTGCGGGTCGAAATCGATGAGCAGGACACGAAGGTCGTTAGCGGCGAGAGAAGCGGCGAGGTTGATGGCTGTGGTGGTTTTCCCGACGCCGCCCTTCTGGTTGGCGATGGCGATGGTCTTGGACACTTCGTTTGGATGTTATCACGGCGATCCGCCCGTGTTCCACGTGGAACGAATAATCGGGCTCTCGGTGGGGACCTAGTGTCCCAAGTGTTTCACGTGGAACAGTCTATTCACCGAACGACCCGATCGCGATCACTCGATTTCGCCCCCAAGGCAGCGCCGTAACCGAAGTCGCCCCCAAGCACTCAGCATCCTCCGCCCCAACCAACAACGCCCACAGATCCGCGATCCTCAACTTCATCAACTCCGACGGATCCACCGCCCGCGAAACCAGCCAGTCATAATGCCCCGACATCGACTCAGCCCGATCCGCGATTACCTGCACGTTCCCCACTTCACGAACCGCTTCCCGCAAAAACACTGCCTTCCGCTGATGCGATTCCACCAGAGTGACCACGCAGTCCGGGCGGACGATAGCCGCAGGAATACCCGGAAATCCCCCCCCAGACCCGATATCAACCACGGACCCCGCCGTCAATTGCCGAGCCAGCAGAATCGACTCACCATAATGCCGCGTCGCCGCCTCTTCCACCGACGTGACGGTGGTCAGGTTCATCTTCCGGTTCCAGCGGATCAACAGATCATAGTGGCGTTCAAGAGCAGCAACTTCGGCGTCCAAGAGACCACCGATCTCGGACCGCAGAAACTCACCGAGCGATGCTGAGGTAGACATCCAGTACAGCCACTGCGGCGGGCGTCACACCAGGAATCCGGCCTGCCTGGCCCAGCGTCTCAGGACGAACCCGCGACAACTTGTGCCGAACCTCGGTGGACAGCCCCGGTAGCTCATACGAAAACTCAGCCGGAATCCGGCGACTCTCCGAGTCCCGCAAACGCACAATCTGGCGCTCCTGCTGGGCAATGTATCCCGCATACTTCAACTCGGTCTCGACGGTTGTCAGGACCCCGCCCACCGGCATTCCCCCCACGCAGCCTTCAATCCAGCCCGACAGCGTCGAAATTCGAGCCTCCGGACGCCGGAGCCAAACGGACAGTGAGGGACGATCGTCGCCCGCGCACTTCAATAAGGGAGAGTTGCCCTGCCCCACGCGCGTGTTCGCCAGCAAGCGGTGGATCTCCTGCTTCTGTAGCATCTTCCGCTCGAACCGCTCCCAACGGATATCCGACACCAGGCCCGCCCGCCGGCCCAGAGGTGTCAACCGCTCGTCCGCATTGTCGATCCGCAGGTGCAGCCGGAACTCGGCGCGCGACGTGAACATACGGTACGGCTCATCAGTCCCCTTGCTGATCAGGTCGTCCACCAGTATCCCGATGTACCCCTCCGTCCGCCCCACCACAACCGGGTCGCTTCCGCCGATCCGAGAGGCCGCGTTCAAACCAGCAATCAGTCCCTGACAGGCAGCTTCCTCATATCCCGACGTTCCGTTGATCTGCCCCGCCAGGAACAGGCCCCGGATCGACTTCACCTCCAGAGAGTGGTCCAATTCCCGCGGATCGATCGCGTCGTACTCAATCGCATACCCGGGACGGATCATCTCGGCGTTTTCCAGACCCGGCACGGACGCGAGCATCGCCTCCTGAACGTCAATCGGCATGCTCGTAGACATGCCGTTCACGTACACCTCGTAGGTATCCAGACCCTCCGGCTCCAAAAAGATCTGGTGCCGTATCTTGTCCGGAAACTTCACGATCTTGTCCTCGATCGACGGGCAATACCGCGGACCGATGCCTTCAATCTGCCCGCTGTACAAGGGCGAACGCGCGATACTCTCCCGCAGGATACGATGGGTCTCTTCGGTCGTGAAGGCAATATGGCACGCGATCTGCGGCCTGTCGATGCGATCCGTGAGAAAGGAGAACGGCGTAGGTTCCGCGTCGCCCTCCTGGCGCTCAAAACGATCCCACTCGATGGTCCGGCCGTCGAGCCGCGGGGGAGTACCCGTCTTGAGCCGCGTCCACTGCAATCCCAAGGTGCGCAATTGATCGCCTAACAGATTCGACGGAGCCTCTCCATTCCGGCCGCAACTGTACTTCTGCTCGCCAACGTGCGCCAACCCATTCAGAAATGTGCCGGTGGTGATGACGACGGACGGGCACGCGAGAACCCGTCCATCCCGCAAAGTGACCCCGGTGATCTGCCGGTCGCCCGCGGCCAGGTTAACGGCCGCGACCTCAGCCTGCAGAATCCGCAGATTCGCTTCCTGCTCCAGGATCTCCCGCATCCGGACTCGATATTGCTTCTTGTCGCACTGCGCACGGGGCGACCATACCGCTGGACCCCGGCTCGTGTTCAGCAGCCTGAACTGAATTCCGACCTGGTCGGTAACCTCGCCCATGATGCCGCCCAGCGCGTCAATCTCACGCACCAGGTGCCCTTTCGCAATCCCTCCGACAGCCGGGTTGCATGACATCTGCGCGATCAGGTCCAGATTCATCGTAACCATGGCGGTCCGCAAACCCAGACGAGCACACGCCCGCGCAGCCTCGCAGCCAGCATGGCCAGCGCCTACCACAATCACGTCATATTGCGAAGAGCGGGAACTCATTCAGAGGACGACGCTATCCCAGTGGCACCGTATGTCATCATTTCTATTCTAGGGCACATGCGCATATTAGTGATTGGCAGTGGCGGCCGGGAGCACGCCATCGCGTGGAAACTGGTACAGGATGGACACACTGTGTTCTGCGCTCCCGGGAATCCTGGCACGGCGGCAATCGCGACGAACCTCAATACCACCCGGTATGCCGACGCAGCTGAGACGGCCAACATCGATGTCACGGTCGTCGGTCCCGAAGCGCCACTCGTCGCGGGCGTCGCCGATGAGTTCCGGGCGCGGGGCCTGCCGATCGTCGGACCAAGCGCCCAGCAGGCAAGGCTCGAAGGAAGTAAGATCTACGCCAAACGCTTCATGGACGAGGTTAGAATCCCCACCGCGCGTGCCGTCGAGGTGGCGGACACCCACGCTGCCCGCCTCGCTCTCGAAGACTTCCAGTTGCCGGTGGTCATCAAAGCCGACGGGCTTGCAGCCGGCAAAGGCGTCGTCATCGCCCAAACGAAGGAGGACGCCTACGCCGCGCTCGAGACGCTCGGCCCGCGCCTGGTGATTGAGGAGTTCCTCTCGGGTGAAGAGATCAGCTTTATTGCAATTTGCGATGGACGAACTTCTCTGCCGTTTGAAGCAACACAGGATCACAAAGCCATTTACGACGACGACCTCGGCCCCAATACCGGCGGCATGGGCGCCTATTGCGACGGCCGATTGCTGGACAACGCGACTTCGGCCGAAATTCTGGCCAACGTGATTCAGCCCGTGGTGGAACGGACGAAGTTCACCGGATTCCTCTACGCCGGTCTGATGATGACGCCTGCCGGGCCGAAGGTCCTTGAGTTCAACGTGCGCCTCGGCGATCCCGAAACCCAGGTCATCATGCACCGCCTCCGCACCGATTTCGGAACAGTACTTCACGCCGCCGCAGCCGGTGATCTAAGGAACACGCGCCTCGACTGGCGGCCCGATCCCTCGGTCTGCGTCGTCTTGGCGGCTGCCGGATATCCGGGAACACCGCGACTCGGCGATCCCATCACAGGCATTGCCGAATGCCACACGGAGGTCTTCCAGGCTGGCACTCGGATTGGCGCCGCCGGATTGGAGACCGCCGGAGGACGAGTCCTCGGGGTGACAGGGCGCGGCCCCGATCTTCCGAGCGCCATCCGCAACACCTACGCCGCCACTGCGAACATTCGCTTCGACGGCATGCAATACCGCTCCGATATAGGCCGCAAGGGCCTCAACCGCTGGTAGAATCAAGTAACAGCGGGGACGTAGCTCAGTTGGATAGAGCGGTCGCCTCCTAAGCGACAGGTCGGCAGTTCGAATCTGCCCGTCCCTACCATCTCCCGCCCTACTGTACTTTCTCTCACTAACAAGTTTTCCTGAAACAATTTCATGACTCGACCGAGAGACGTGGCGGCCTCGAAATACATGTACTGTAGAAACCGCGAGCGAGGTGCAAACCACGAGAATCCGCAGCTCGAAGGTAACTATGACGACACCTGTGCATTTCCGGCCGGCAGGGAAGACCGTGATCACCGCATCCCCCACTGTCTTGATCGTGGAACCTGTTCCGGCAATGGCTAGGCTCCTCAGCAACCTGTTCGAGGAACTCGGATATTCGGTAATTCCAGCCCGTGGACCTTCCGTCGCGTTAACTGAGGTCGATGCCGCCGAGCGCCGGATCGATGTGGTCGTAACGGAATTAGCACTGCCGGATGTAAGCGGGCAAAAACTCGCAGTGTTCATTCACCAACGGCTTCCGCACACTCCCATTCTCATCCTTTGTGACCAAGCCATCGCCAGATCCGGCTCCCTCCCTCCCACCGCCGTTCTACTCGAGAAGCCCTTCACCCGCGACCAACTCACTACCGCGCTCGGCCGATCCACTCCATTACCGAACTGACAGCAGCATTTTTCTTACTGCGTCCACCACCAACTCCGGCCGGTCGAGTTGAACCCAGTGCCCGCTTCCGATAGCACGAATCACCCGCCAATTCTTGGGATAATTCGGCTCCACTGCGTGCTGGGCCAATAGGACAGTCACCGGTATTGCAGGATCCACCGAGTTATCGCTCATCTCCGCGCAACTCTCCGGCAGCGACTCCAGGTGCATCGCCATTCCCGTGAAATTCTTCGCTTGCGACCAGTGCCACGCGATCACCGGCCACGTCTCGCGCGGAAGTTTCCGGACCTCCCCAACCAGCCGGTCCGTTAATCCAGACCCCCCGCGGCCACTGGTCAACCGGGCCGCGATCTGGGGAATCCACCGGTTTCCCGACAGCAGCACCCGGAGGCTAAACCCCACGATGCCCGCACGGGCCAGAATCGCTCCGCGTCGCGCCAGGGACGCTCCCCGCTCGACCATTCGCTCCTTACCCGCTGTCAAAGGGCAGAACTCGGCTGGCTGCAGCGGATCCACCAGCACGAGACCCGTGACATCCTTCGGAAATAAGCCGGCGAACCGCTGGACGACGATGCCTCCGAACGAGTGCCCTACCAGCAGGTACGGAGGCGCCAGCCCGAGTTCCGCGAGCCCTTCCCGAAGCTCGCTGGCGATGATGCCCGGCAGGCGTGGAGTGCGAGCCGGTCCGCTCCAGCCGAGCCCCGCACGATCATAGCTGACGACTGTCGACAGTCCCGCCAGGGCGGTCTCGACCAAGGCCCAGCTAAGCGACGTCGCTGCGATCCCAGCTTCCAGAACGATCGGCGGAGCCCCCGCACCGCTCGTCCGCAGGTGCAGCACCGACTCGCCGGCGCGCACCAGTCGTCCAGGGGGAGCATACTGCATCTTCAGTCCGAAACCGCGAGTTCGCCAGGAACAATCCGGCGCGTCCGTGGCAGGAGTCCACGCACGGCAAGTATCCCGAAGACAAACAGCGTCCCGACGAAAACCCCAAGTTTCAGCCAGTTCGTCGCCGCGTTCACCGGAACCGTGCGCCACAACAGCCAAAGCAGACCCTGGGCGACCGGCAATGCCCACACACACGCGTAGAAATAGCGCCGCTCATGGCCCTCACCCTTGGTCGACGCCATCACTCGCGGAAGAAATCCAAGAAGCCCAAGAACCCAGATCGCCGCGGCGATGGGAAGATAGCCGGTATCGTAGAGAACGCCCATGCGCCAGTGTCCCGTCGCACACGCGACGATCAATCCCGCCAGATTCAGAACACCATAGGCGATCAACTCGCTCCAGGCGACCGTGTAACATATCCGGCGATACATCGGATTGGGTTTGTCCTCGGTGAAACGAATGATGTACGGCTTAGGCTCGACGCCCGGCAGATTCCCGAGAAGTCCCGCGATCCCGGTGCCGGCAAGAACCACCCCAAGCCAGGCCAGCATGCGAGTATCGAATCCATGTGCAAACAGCCGGGCAGTCGCGGGACCCGGAACCAGATAAAAGACCGCGATCCAGATCGGCCAGTGCGCAAGACGGTATCCCAGCTTATTCCGTTCGCGAATCTTGCGGTCGGTTCCGAACTCCAGGCGCACTCCCAGCTCAATCATGAGCCCATTGTGGCATTATGGAGCGGTGTGAGCGGAGGGGATGGAGCGGGAGACGGGATTCGAACCCGCGACATCGACCTTGGCAAGGTCGCACTCTACCAACTGAGTTACTCCCGCATTCAGTGGCTCGCCTACATTGTCGCTCACCCGTTCTGAGGTGTCAAATCCGACATGACAACCGTGTTTCGAACAGGTGCTTTGTCAAATGTTTTACCACCTCGCCTTCTGCAAATAAACTATCTGTTTTCTTATGTTTACAACCCGATAAAAAACGGTTCTATCGCCCCTTTACGGGCCGGAAAGTTGTGCTAGACTGAAGTTCCGCAAAAGGACGGAGACGGCGTTTGGAACGCTTTCAGTAAACCTGCTCGGATTCTCAGTAGGACCTAAGAGCGGTCGTGATTTTCCACAGTATGTGGAAAATCTGTGCATATTCTCTGCCCTGACGCATTTAGGACTGCGATGACAAACGGTTGGGACCAAATCAAACGACACCTTGAAGCAAGAATCCACACCGAGGCCTACCGAAACTGGATAGACAACACGGAATATGAGGTACAGGAGGGAGGAACGCTGAGAGTCCGCGTGCCCGATGAGGTTACGCAACAATGGCTCGAGCAGGAGTTCTCTGACCATATCCACTGCGCTATACGCGACCTGAATCTCTCAGTGAAGAGAGTGGTATATGCAGTGGGACTTTCTCAAATCTCTTTAAACGCGACGTCGCCGGATTCGGTGAGCGTCTCCTTTGCGTCGCCGATTACGCAACTGAACCCAAAATTTTCATTCGACAGTTTTGTCGTCGGATCGTGCAATCAGTTCGCCCACGCCGCCGCGCGAGCAGTTGCGAACTCACCATCCAAGTCGTACAATCCGCTGTTTCTGTATGGTGGCGTCGGAATGGGGAAAACTCACCTGATGCACGCCATCGGCCGCTCGCTCCTCACTCAGTACACGAAGATGAAGATCGTCTACACGGCCAGCGAGCGATTCATGAACGAGATGGTGTCGTCCATCAAGAACGATCGCATGCCCGCGTTTCACCGGCACTACCGGTCGGCTGACGTTCTGCTGATTGACGACATCCAGGTCATCGCGGGAAAAGAACGCACGCAGGAAGAGTTCTTCCATACGTTCAACGAACTCTACGACCACCAGAAGCAGATCGTCATCTCCAGCGACTCGTCTCCGAAAAACACGCCCGGTCTCGTGGATCGTCTGCGTTCGCGATTCGAGTGGGGATTGATGGTGGACATCCAGCCGCCCGATCTCGAAACCAAGATGGCTATCCTCGACAAAAAGGCCGAAGCAGAAGGCGTCGATCTACCCGAGGACGTGCGCATTTTCATCGCCCGCTCGACGAAATCGAATGTACGCGAGCTCGAAGGCGCCCTGATCAAGCTCGTCGCCTATTCGTCCGTCACCGGCCACCGGATCAACATCGCGATGGCCCAGCAGATTCTGAAGCATTTAGGTCACGGTTCGGACCGGCGCATCCAACTCGATTCCATTCTGCGCGCTGTTGCCGATCAGTTCGGGCTTCAGCCACAGCAACTGAAGCAGAAGACCAATGCGCGGAACATCTCGTATCCGCGGCAGATCGCGATGTACATCGCCAGGGAACTGATGCGGGCATCTCTGCCGGAGATCGGCCGGATGTTCGGCGGGAAGCATCACACCACCGTCCTGCATTCTGTTCAGAAAATTGAGGAATTACGCCACAAGAATCCGGAGTTGAACAGGATGCTGCACAACCTAATCGACTCCATCCATTAGTGTTACGCGTTTATCCACCGGGGCTTGAGCTGAGGCCCTGTGGATACCTGTGGATCGTTCCCCGCATCTGGAATGGTCCACCGGCATCCACGCGGTGATGCACAGGTTGCAGTGGAGCGAAGCGTTTTTATTTGCTATAATTTAGGAAGAATTCAACATTTCAACAGCCTCTATGAATTCTGTTCCTGAACAGTACACTTGAAAGCTAAAGGGGAAACGGAGTAACGCTCGATGGAATTCACCGTGAGCAAGTCCGATCTGGTACGGGAACTGAACCTGTCGCAAGGTGTGGTGGAGAAGAAGACCACGATTCCGATTCTTTCGAATGTTCTGGTGGAAGCCGAAGGAGATCGCATTCTGCTGACCGCCACGGATCTGGAACTCGGAATCCGGTGCTCGTGCCCGGCGCGTGTGTCCCGGCCGGGTGCGGGCACCATTCCGGCCCGGCGGTTGTTGGACTATGTCCGTCTCCTTCCCGATGCGGACGTGAACGTGAAGGTCCAGGAGAACCACTGGGCGAGCCTGTTGTGCGGACGGTCGCGTACGCGAATCGCCGGCATGTCGCGCGAGAGCTTTCCCGAACTTCCGGAGATGCCGGACCAGATTGCGGAGATTCCCGTAAGCGTGCTGGCCTCGATGATCTCGAAGACGATCTTCGCGATCTCGACCGAGGAATCCCGCTTCACGCTCAACGGTGCGCTGTTGCTGTTGAAAAATCGCGGACTGACGGTGGTGACCACGGACGGCCATCGTCTGGCGATGGTCGATCAGGAGATGGAGTTTCCGGAGATCGCCGGCATGTACCGCGCTCTGCTGCCCCGTAAGGCGATGGGCGAGATTCAAAAGCTCGCTGCTGACGCAGGCCCCGACGCGAAGATCATATTTGCCGGCAATGACAATCATCTCTTCTTCCAACTCGGCGACCGGCTCCTGATGAGCCGCAAGCTGACGGGAAACTTCCCGGACTTCGAGCGTGTGCTGCCGAAAGAGCATCCTCACTCCATCAGCCTCGGCCGCGAGGAGTTGAAGGCCGCCATCGAGCGTGTAGCGCAATTCGCCGACGAGCGGTCGCGGGCGATTCGTTTGCAGTTCTGCCCGGGCGAGGTACGCGTTTTTTCGTCGATATCGGAAACAGGCGAGAGCGAAGAGAGTCTTCCGGTGGAGTACGACGGCGAGACAGTCGAAATAGGATTCAATGCGCAGTACCTGATCGATTTTCTTCGCGCGGTATCACAGGACCGGGTGGAGATTCTGTTCAAGGACGCCAATAGCGCGGGCGAGCTAAGACCGCAGGGCGACGATGTAGCGTTTGACTACCGCTATGTCGTAATGCCTATGCGTATTTGACGGTATTACATATGGCAACAAAGGAATTGGGTTTGACCACGGAAGGCGTTTACGACTCGACTAGCATTAAGGTTCTGGAAGGTTTAGAGGCCGTCCGGCTGCGGCCGGCGATGTATATCGGCTCAACCGGCGAGTCAGGATTGCACCACCTCGTTTACGAAGTCGTCGATAACTCGGTGGACGAAGCTCTGGCGGGTCACGCCACCGAAGTCAACGTCACCATCCACATCGATAACTCGGTCACCGTGGTCGACAACGGACGCGGGATTCCTGTCGACATGCACGAAGAAGAGGGCGTGTCGGCGGCCGAAGTGGTCATGACCAAGCTTCACGCGGGCGGCAAATTCGATTCCAGCAGCTACAAGGTCTCAGGCGGTCTGCACGGCGTCGGCGTGAGTTGCGTGAATGCGCTGTCGGAAGCCCTGCACTTGGAGATCTGGCGCGACGGAGCGACGTGGGAACAGGAATACGCCCGAGGCGCCCCCAAAGCGCCGCTCGCCAGGACTGGTAAGTCGGGACGCAAGCGCGGCACGAAGATCACCTTCAAGCCGGACCCGACAGTGATGGATGCGACGGTGTTCAACTACGACACGTTGTCGCAGCGCTTGCGCGAACTCGCGTTCCTGAACAAAGGTCTGAAAATCACGCTCGACGACGAGCGCGCCGATCCACCGCGCCAGCACGAGTTCCTGTTCGAGGGCGGCATCACCGAATTCATTCGCCACCTCAACAAGGGCAAAAGCGTTCTACACGACAAGCCGATTTACTTCGAGGGTGAACGGGAGATTTCGACCGGAACACTCACGATGGAGATCGCCCTGCAATACAACGATTCGTACTCCGAATCGGTATTCAGCTTCGCCAATAACATCAACACCGTCGATGGAGGCAGCCACCTCAGCGGCTTTCGCAGCGCGCTCACCAGCCGTATCAATGCCGTGGCCAAGGCCGCGGGCATGTTCAAGGACGTGAAGGAGAACCTCTCGGGCGACGATGTTCGCGAAGGACTCACGGCCGTCATCAGCGTGAAACTCCCGCAGCCCCAATTCGAAGGGCAGACCAAGGGCAAACTGAATAGCGATATTCAGGGCTACGTCACGCAATTTGTTAACGAGAAACTCGGCGAGTTCTTCGACAAGAATCTGGCGGTGATGAAGAAGATCGTCTCGAAGGCGATCGACGCATCGCGTGCTCGAGAGGCCGCGCGCAAGGCCCGCGATCTCACGCGCCGCAAAGGTGCGCTCGATTCCGGCGGACTCCCCGGCAAACTGGCCGACTGTCAGGAGCGCGATCCCGAACGCTGCGAACTGTTTCTGGTCGAGGGCGAATCGGCAGGCGGAACCGCGAAGAGCGGACGCGACCGCCGCAATCAGGCGATCCTCCCGCTGAAAGGTAAAATCCTTAACGTCGAGAAAGCTCGCTACGACAAGATGCTGGGCCACGAAGAAATTCGATCGATGATCACGGCCATCGGCACCGGTATCGGAAAAGACGATTTCGACCCCGCCAAACTGCGCTACAGCAAGATCATCATCATGACGGATGCCGACGTCGACGGCTCGCACATCCGCACGCTGCTGCTCACGTTCTTCTTCCGGCACATGCTGGAGTTGATCAAACGCGGAAATGTGTTTGTCGCACAACCGCCGCTGTACCGCATCAAGAAGGGCAAGAGCGAGAAGTACATCAAGAACGACAAGGAGTTCACGCGCGAGATCTTACGCCGTGCGACGGAGAACCTGGTGGTGGAGTTAGGACCTGTCGCAGCCGAGCCGGCCAAGACCATTGAAGGCGCCGAACTGCGGGCCTTCCTGATGCAACTCGACGAGTATCAACAGATCTTCCGCGTGCTGGAGCGCCGCACTCGCGACGCCCGTGTGGTCGAAGTCCTGTCGTGCACCGATCTGAACATCGATACCAAAGCCGACTTTGCGGATGTCAACAACGTGCAACCCCTCGTCGATGCGCTTACCGCGGCGGGACTGGTCTGCGAAATTTCGCAGGAAGAGGAGCACTCATCCTGGCGCGTGCTGTATCGCGATCCGATGAACGCGAGTCGCGGGATCGATGTAGAGCTCGCGGCGCAACCCGAATACAAGCGGCTGCGCGCATTCGCCCGCAGTGTCGATTCCTTCAACCACCCGCCCTTCGTTGTTGTGAAGGAGAATCGCCGCGATCAACTCCCTACCTGGCGCGAACTCCTGGCTCATATCAAGGGCGAAGGCACTCGCGAAGTGCAGATCCAGCGCTACAAGGGACTCGGCGAGATGAATGCCGAGCAGTTATGGCAGACCACCATGAACGCCGAGACGCGAACGCTGCTGAGGGTCGCGGTGGAAGACATGGTACAGTGCGACGAGATCTTCACCACGCTGATGGGTGAAGACGTCGAGAATCGCCGGAAATTCATCGAAGACAACGCGCTCGACGTCCGCAATCTGGACGTGTAGACCTCAGAATCGCACTGCGCGGGCGGGTTGCCCAGGCTCGAGCACCGACCATCCGAAAATGCATACGTGGTCGAAGGCCCATAGATTCAAGAAGGGAATGCCGGCCTGGGTCGCCATCCGGTATTCCTTCATCCACGGACAGCCTCCATTGAACAACGGCAGCATGTAGCGCACCGAGTCGACGGGCCAGCCAACCTGCATCGGGAACTCCAACACATCGCGAACCAGGTCGAGGTCGCGCGACACCGCCCCCCAGTCGAGGCCTTCCATCTTCAGCCGGTCGAATCCAGCCGTCTGCTTCTTCTCCCACTCGGTTGGGAAGTTGATGAACCGCAGCAGCCGGCCGCCGATATGATTGATGCCCGCGGGCACCGGATAGTTCACGTCGTACGGGAATAACACCTCGAACTTCGCGTTCGGATAACTCGCGCGAATGTCCTCCATCAACGATGCGACGTGATCGCGCAACCGGCTGCGCAGAAACGCCGCGTCGATGCTTCCGTTCACCGCCGGATCATCCGTCGGTGTTTTGAAAACCTCGAGCGGACGCCCCAGCGCCGCTTCCGCCGCGGCCTTCGTGTCGTCATCATAGAAGGCCATACTGCCGCCATCGTCCGATGTGAAGTACCACCAGCAGTATTCGCCAAACTGGATTTCGGGAGTCAGCCCCGCAGCGTCCATCAACCCGGCGATGGTGTGAAACACCTGCTTCTGAAACGCCAGCATCGGCGCGTTGAACGCACAGTGCGACGACCACCAGTCCGACCCGTACCCGACGCTCGTCTTCACCGGCGCGCCATTCGCGTATCGCGCCGGCAGTTCATCGGGAGGAAGCACCAACTCCATCGATGAAGCCACCACGAGTTCGCGATTGTAAGCCTTGCATTCGCGGAAGAAATCCGCATGCCAGTCGAGCGCGCCGCGATTCAGCGCCGGAGTCTGCGCAAGGTCGACGTGCCACATGCCGGGTTGTACAGGATCGCAATGCAACGCGCCGTCGATTGTCACTGTCCCCGTGGACTCCGGCTGCAACTCGACGATCTTGTTAAGCTCGAACTGAAAGTTAAAGGTTGGCGAATGCGGAGTAATGGTGAGGACCTTACCGTCCGCCCGAGCCCACAATCCGACGAACGTCTCGCTCAGAAAGCACGCGAAGTGCAGCGCGATCGTTTCCGGCGTGTCGGTGCTCAAGACGGTCTTGCTGACCTTCACACCAGAGACCTCGAGCCATAGCTGATCGCCCTCCACGAAACCGCCGGCGAAAGTGATCGACGCCTGCGGCAGTACCGCTCCGACGCGGGTCCGCTGATTCCACCAGAACACGCCGATGTACTCGTTCATGGGACCCCCGAACCCGAGCTTCTCGAACATCCACAAGATGCGCGCGGGCGGCAGTTTGTAGGTGTGATCGGTACTGTAGTCGAGGGCCGGAGATATGTTCGTGCGCGCGGTCAAGCTGTCGGTCATGTCATCGGGCACCACAATGTCGAGATAGTCGAAATAGAACGGCTTCGCGTCCAGAGTCCGAATTACGACCGCATGGTCACCGGCCGGCAGCTGCACATTGCCTACTCTGCGCCGCGTGATAACAGCCGGATCGAGACCGGTCTGCAGGCATGTGTCGAACGGAATCCCGGGGCCGTTGTCGATCCGCACCTCGGCCGCTCCACGATCGTTGTACAGTGACGTGCCGATCCACAACTCATGCTCAACGTTCGAAACGTAAGCGATGGTAATTGTATTTTCCGCTGCCTTGCTGACTTGCGCATACGCCTCCGAGAAGAAGCCGTATTCGGCAGCCCATGCGCCTGCGTACGTACAGAGCGTGCTCGACTCCTCAAAGCGCTGGCTGCCTGGGCCTGCAATCTGCAGACGCCGCAGGTCCTCTGGTCCCGTAAGACTCCAGTTCGTGTACACCGCCTCCCACTCGGTCGACTCAAACGGCTTGCCCGGCGATAGCGGCGGCGCGAACGTGAGCCACGCTTTCCGAACTTCGGGAATTTCCTTCGCCGTGAAATCGATCGACACGTGCCACGTAGCATCCGAACTCCCACCGGCAAACTGCACCAGCGGCTCGAGCGTAGTCAACCGCGCATTCTTCGAGACGGCGTACATCGCGAGGCCATTCCCGTCCACACCGGGACGCGCCGCCGTGAACGTCACGACGTTCTCTTCCGCAGCAGCCTTCAACGCAATGTCCGCACCAGCCTTGTACCAGTCGGTCTCATTGCACTGGCGCACCAACTCCGCCGCGATGCTCTTCGCACCCACTCCCGTAAGCGTGTACGCGGGCCGGCCTCCGCTGGCCGACACCGTGAACTTGACGCCGTCGCCCGCCTTCGCGACCAGATTCGCCTGGCTGGCCCATCCCCATTCGTCCGAGCCATCGCCCACCTTCCCCAGCACCAGATCGGAAGACGCCACGGCGGCCGCCATGTGCGCCGCAAGGCTGTACTCGGATTCGCCCGCGAGTTCAGTGTAGGAGTACGTGACATCGCCAACCGTGATGGAGTGGACGGTTCCCTCCCCCGCCGGTGAAAACGAATACGCGCACGACACCCGCGGCACCAGGTAGTCGAAGGCCCGGTTGAGATACCAAAGCGTCACCCGGTCCCACTGCTTTAGTCCGTCGTCAACAATTGTGAACTTCGCCGATGCCGGCGTCCACGTGCCCGACACCAGCGCGTTCTCGTTAAACAGATGCACGCTGGCCGTTGTCCCATCGGGCCGGACGACGTCAAGGTACGGCCAGTCGATGATCGGATACAGCGGAGAATCCAGATTCCGCAGACCGGTGTAGTGGACGTCAAACGACAGCGTGAGCCCGTCAAAATTCGTGTCCGGCAGATACTTCAGCGACGGATGCTCGAAGAAGTTGTCGCAGTCGTAGAGCGTGAGAACGCAAAAATCGGCAGGATCGCGAAAGACACCGCTCACTTTGAAGCCGGTCTCGGTAGCCGAATGCAGCGCGGCGGCTGCACCGAGGTCGTTGAACCCTCGGAGTTGGAGAGTCCGGTTCGGCTGCAATTTGTAAATACGCTCTGGCACTTGTTTTTCCGCCTTCAGAATAACGGGCGGCTGCGGAAACCCCCGATCGTCCACATTCGCCAAATCCGCCTTAACTCTCTGACCCTATTTGACTTGACGAAATTTTCAAGAGCTGTGACCGGCCAATTCAGCATGCAGCCGTCGATTGCGATAGAATGCGGTGGCCATGTCCGGCCTCTCCACATCACCCGAAATCTCCAGGGACTCCCTGACCATATCTGAGCTCCGCGAAGCCCTCCGTGCCAACGCGGGAATTGTCCGCCTGGCCCCATGCTGGGTGCCGCGATCATTCCTGATGCCCGGTGGACGCCTCAAACTCGACCCTCGCGATCTGTACGCGCTGGGCGCTCATCGCGGCGGCATCGACGAACGCTGGTTCTCCAGCACCACCAACGCCGACAACGGACCCGGCACGCCTCAGGACGAAGGACTCAGCTACATCGACGTCACCGGACGCCGCATGCTGCTGAAGGAAGCCATCGACGAGATCGGCGACGAGTTCCTCGGTGCGGCAGTCATGCGGCAACAGGGCGGCTGGAATCTGCTGTGCAAGTTCTTCGATAACCTCGGCCCGATTCCGCACCACATGCACCAGACCGACGAGTTTGCCAAGCGTGTAGGCCGCAAAGGCAAGCCCGAGGCCTACTACTTCCCGCCGCAATACAACTTCAAGGACAACAACTTCCCCTACACGTTCATGGGTCTCGAGCCGGGCACAACCAAGGACGACGTGCGCCGCTGTCTCGAGCGCTGGAACGAGGGCGACAACGGCATACTGTATCTGTCGAAAGCGTACCGCCTGCAACCCGGCAGCGGCTGGCAGATCGATGCCGGAATTCTGCACGCGCCAGGATCGTTGGTGACGTACGAACCGCAAGTGAACTCCGACGTATTCGGCATGTTCCAGAGCCTGGTGGAAGGGCGCGCGGTGCCGTGGGCGCTGCTGGTGAAGGACGTCCCGCCCGAGCACCATCAGGACCTCGACTACATCATGGACATGCTCGACTGGGAGGCGAACGTCGATTCGGAATTCGCGAACAACCGCCGATTCCACCCGATCCCGGTCCGCGACGAGGCCGAAATGGCGGAGGCCGGCTACAGCGAGAAGTGGGTGGTGTATTCGACGGGTCACTATTCAGCGAAGGAACTGACCGTGTTGCCCGGGCGCTCCGTCGACGTTCGCGATGCGGCCGCTTACGGCGCGATTGTAGTCCAGGGGCACGGGTCAGTGGGGGCCCTGGAAGTGGAGACGCCGTCGCTCATCCGCTTCGGCGAAATGACCAGCGACGAATTCTTCGCGACGGCCGCCGCGGCAAACGAAGGCATCCGGATCAGCAACGCCAGCACTACCGAACCGCTGGTAATGCTGAAGCACTTCGGGCCCGGCAATCCCGACTCAGCGGCTTTGATGAATTAGCGGAGGATGGTATGAAACTCGGCGTGAACACACTGCTGTGGACAGCCGGATTCGGCCCGGAACATTTTCACCTGCTTCCGTGGATTAAGCGCCAGGGCTTCGATGGCGTGGAAATCGCGCGGTTCGACTTCGATAAGTGGCCCGCTGCACAGGTTCGCCGTGCGGTGGAGGATGCGGGACTGGAGTGCACGCTCTGTTCCGCCTTCACCGGCGTTCTCAGTTTCACCACCGGCGACGCTGGCGTGCGGGCGCAGACAAAGAGTTTTCTGCTCCAGGCCATCGAGATGGCCGCGGAAGTTGGATCACCGGTGCTGGTGGGCCCGTATTGTTCGCCCATCGGGTACCTGCCCGGGCGCCGGCCGACGGAGGATGAGTGGAAGCGAGCCGTCGACGGGATCTCGTCGGTGAAGGAAGCGCTGGATTCATACGGAGTCACCATCGCGCTCGAGGCGCTCAACCGCTTTGAGACAAATTTCATGAACACCGCCGCGGACGCGGCCCGATTCTGTAATGAGGTCGGGAACCCCTCCGTCGGCGTGCTCTTCGATACGTTCCACGCGAACATCGAAGAGAAGAACATCACCGATGCGCTTCGATCCATTGGCGGACATCTTCGGCATGTGCACACGTGCGAGAATGATCGCGGCATTCCGGGGTCGGGACACGTGGATTGGGAGGCGTTGTTCTTCGAACTGAGGCGCATGCTATACGACGATTGGCTCGTCATCGAGAGCTTCGGATCCGCGATACCCGAGATCGCGGCCGCAGCCTGCGTCTGGCGGGACCTCGCGCCAAATCCGGAGGCGATTGCGGTGGAGGGTGTGCGTTTTCTGCAAGGGCTCACGAAGGGTGGCGCTCTGGCTCGCACGGTGTGAACACGCATGGCGGGCCCGCCACAAACGGGGGATGAAACACGCCGCCGGGTGTCTCGAGAATCGCGGGCTTTCGTGGGCCCGGCGGCAGTCCGGTGATTGAACTGGCGGGGAGCACGAGCCAGTGACGAGGTCCGCTACGAGTAACGTGCCGGCGCTCGTCTCTGCCAAGGGTCCGCGATGGATGGCGCCGTGGGGCGTGATGAGTGGCGCCGTCGATCGCGTCGGGAGGCGTCCGGGCGGCAGCACGCGGTACACGGTCGTCTCTGCCGGATTCGCGAAGCGGTGGTGTCACTGGGGCGCAGAGTGTGAAGCGCTGGTTATCAAATCCGTGCTAAGTACACGGTGTCGCAAATAAAGTCGCGTATTCGCACGAGCACCGCTCTGCTTCCGAGCCGCGCGCGTCAGCAAGCAAAAAGTGGCGCCTTCACCCCCACCCGCTGAATCTCTGTAGGCATGAAGATTGGCATCGTCGGTTCTGGGAACGTCGGCGGCACCCTCGGTACGCGCTGGGCGCAGGCAGGGCATCAGGTGATTTTCGGCTCGCGCGATCCGTCGGGCGAGGAAATGCGAAAGCTGGTGAGCCAGGCAGGTCCGAATGCGAGCGCCGCCTCACAGCAGGAGGCAGCGCAGTCCAGTGAAGCGATCCTGCTCTCCACTCCATGGCCCGTCTCGGTACAGGTCGCCGGGAGCCTCGGCGATCTCTCCGGCAAGATTCTGATTGACGCCACCAACCCGTTCCGCCCAAAACTCGATGGCTTGGACGTTGGCGTGAATACGTCGGGCGCCGAGCAGGTGGCGACCGCCGCGAAGGGCGCCCGCGTCGTGAAAGCGTTCAACACCATCGGCTACAACGTGATGGCCGACCCGATGTTCGGAGCGGATCGCGCCGTTCTGTTCTACGCCGGGGACGACGCCGATGCGAAATCGAAAGTGGCGGCCTTAGCCATGGAACTCGGTTTCGACGCGGTGGATGCGGGACCGCTGACGCAAGCCCGCGTGCTCGAACCGTTTGCTCTATTGTGGGTTTCCCTGGCCATGGCTCGCGGCCGCGAGATGGCGTTCAAATATCTGCGCCGCTAAGTGGAAAAGGGGAGCTGGATAGCTCCCCTTCGCCGCGTCGTTCGGATTTGACCCTAGATCTGTGACTTCCTGGTCCCCTTCGCATCGGGGTACCTTCATCCTATCACGAGACCTTTTCCGCGATCGACTTCGCTTGCAGGAATTGCAGCAGATAGTCGGGACCGCCGGCCTTCGAGTCTGTACCGGACATGTTGAATCCGCCGAAAGGATGCGCGCCGACCATGGCGCCCGTGCATTTGCGGTTGATATAGAGATTACCGACATGGAACTGCCGCCGGGCTTTCTCGATCTTCTCGCGATTCTCGGTGTAGACGGCCCCAGTCAGGCCATATTCGGAATCGTTGGCCATCCGCAGCGCCTCGTCGTAATCCTTCGCCTTCGCCACCGCGAGCACGGGACCGAATATTTCTTCCTGGAAGATGCGGTCGGACGGCTCGATGTCGGCGATGACGGTGGGCTCAATGAAATAGCCGTCGGCCTCGGGTGCGCCCCCACCGCAAATCAGGCGCCCTTCGCTCTTGCCCACCTCGATGTATTCGAGGATCAATTTCTTCGCGCCCTTGCTGATCACGGGGCCCATGTAATATCCGGGTTCATCGGACGGGCCGACGCGAATCGTCGCGACGCGCTTCTTCAACTTCTCGATGAATTCGTCATAAACGGCCGCATCGACGATTGCGCGCGAGCAGGCCGAGCACTTCTGGCCCTGATAGCCGAATGCCGACACCGCGACGCCCTCCACGGCCTGATCGAGATTCCCCTCGCGATCGACCACGATGGCATCCTTGCCGCCCATTTCCGCAATCACGCGCTTGATCCAGACCTGCCCTTTCTGCGGCTTCGCGGCGAGTTCGTTGATGCGCAACCCGACGTCGCGCGACCCGGTGAAGGAGATGAATCGCGTCTTGGGATGCTGCACCAGAACGTCTCCCACCACCGACCCGCTGCCGGTGCACAGCGAGAATGCCTGCGGTGGAAATCCGGCCTCGAGAAGGACTTCGGCGAATTTCGCAGCGATGGTGGGTGTCTCGCTGGATGGTTTCAGCACCACCGTGTTCCCCGATATCAACGCAGCCGCCGTCATGCCCGCCATGATGGCGAGCGGGAAATTCCATGGCGGAATTACAACGCCGGCGCCGAGCGGAAGATACACTAACTCGCCGTTCTCACCAGGTAACTGGAGCAACGGACCGGGCGATGCATAGCGCTGCATCTGCCGGGCGTAGTATTCGCAGAAATCGATGGCCTCGCAAACGTCCGCTTCGGCTTCGGGCCACGTCTTACCGGCCTCGTACACCAGCCACGCGTCGAATTCGAGTTTCCGCTCCCGAATCAGCGCCGCCGTCCGCATGGTCATCTCCACACGCGCGCGCGCTGGAGTGGCGGCCCAGTTGGGAAAGTATTCGTAGGCCGATTCGACGGCCCGGCGGGCCAGTTCCGATGTCGCTTTGTGATGACGGCCGATGACTTCGGACGGCCGCGACGGATTCGTGGAAACCAGCAGATCGCCGGTGGATACTCGCTCACCGGCGATCAGCAACTCGTACTCGCGGCCGAACTCCGACTTCACCTTCGCAAGCGCCTGCTCTATCGCGCTCCGGTTCTCGGGCTTAGTAAAGTCCGCAAACGGCTCGTTTCGAAATTCGGGCAAAGAGAGAGCAGGGCTTCCGGGAATGGTGCTCATGACACGTCCTTAACTGATGGTATTAGTCAGGCCCAGTTAGCCTGCGATTCCTTCCGCTGCCGATTCCGCCGCCTTCTCGACGATATTGCGTCCCCGCTCGAGCATATCGGCGGCTTCGTCGGCAAGCCTGCGACCGCGTTCGTATAACTCACGGCCGCGTTCGTACATGTCCTTGCTCGACTCCGCGAGTGCCTGACTTCCCGCGCGAGTTTTCCGGCTGATGATCCGTCGCGCCTCGTCGCCGGATGTGGGAGCGTACAGCAACGCGATGGTGGCTCCGATCGCCGCGCCCGCCACGAACCACAATAAACCGCTACCGCTGTCCTGATCCGCCAATGTCATGTTCCTCCTCCTTCATTCTAGCCCTTCCCGGAACCCTGCTCCTTGCGATCTGATCCACTGTTATCCTCTAAGCATGCCAGCCGATGCCGAAATGGTAACCGTGTTTCGAAGCGCCGACGATGATGCCGAGGACGACGCCCGGGCAATTCAGGAACTGCTGTCGACCGAGGGGATCGACGCCGTCCTGCTCGACGACGACGCCCCAGGGGTTCCGGAAGGAGCCTGGGAGGTACGGGTGCCTCCCGCCGACTCCGACCGATCGGAAGAACTGATAGCCGAAGCGAAATTGCCGGATGAGGACATGTCGGATGTAGATCCGTCGTCTAATTTCGACGCAGTGACTGTTTTCCGGTCGCGCTCCGGCACCGGCTCCGAAATGGAAGCGATGTCGGTGAAAGCGCTCCTGGAATCGGCCGGCATTAACGCCATCATGGTGGGCGATTCGGTGTTACCGAACCTGTCGTTTGGGGTGGAAGTCGCTCGCGAGTGCGCCGAGCAGGCGGGCAGGGTCATTGCCGCCGCGGAGGCTGCGGGCGCCGACGCCGCCGACGACGGAGAGCAGGAGACGGAGACCCCGCTGAATCCGTAATTGTACAGAGTCAGGCGAGGTTCGCGTCTTTCAAGGTAGATGGCTTATCTCCCGATCGAAGACTACGCCGTGGTCGGCAACATGCGGACCATCGCGCTTGTTGGCCGCAGCGGTTCCATCGACTGGTTATGTTTCCCGAACTTCGACTCGCCGAGCGTGTTCGGGGCGATTCTCGACGACAACAAGGGCGGCCGGTTCCGCATCTGCGCGGATCACGATGACGCAAATTGCAAACAACTGTATTGGCCGGACACGAATGTCCTGGTGACACGGTTCCTCTCGGCCGACGGCGTCGCTGAACTCATCGACTACATGCCCATCGGCGCGCGCCGGCAGGATCATGCCGGGTATCGCGGTTTGATCCGGCGCGTGCGTGTGGTCCGCGGTGAGTTGAGCTTCCAGATGGAGTGCCGGCCGGCTTTCAACTACGCTCGCGACCCGCATGAATTGCACATCGTCGAGGGCGGCGCGAAGTTCCTGTCGCAAAATCTGCACATGGCCCTCGCCACGGGTGTCAAGCTACGCAAGGACGGCGACGGCGTCCGGGCCGAGTTCACATTGAGCGAGGGCCAGGCGGCGAGTTTCGAATGGCACGCGCTGGAGGACGATTCGCAAAGCATCGGCTTAAGCGACGAGGAAGCCGACGACCTGTTTCACGACACGATTCAGTTCTGGCGCAACTGGCTGTCGGGATGCACCTACCGCGGGCGCTGGCGCGAGATGGTGAACCGGTCCGCGCTGGTCTTGAAGTTGATGACGTTTCAACCGACGGGCGCGATTGTCGCCGCGCCGACGTGCAGCCTCCCCGAGAGTATGGGAGGGTCGCGGAATTGGGATTATCGCTACACCTGGATTCGCGACTCGGCTTTCACCATCTACGCGTTATTACGCATCGGCTTTACGCAGGAAGCCTCGGAGTTCATGCGGTTTCTGGATGCACGCTGCCACGAGATTCCTCCCGACGGCTCGCTGCAGGTAATGTACGGCATCGACGGCCGGCATATCCTGACGGAGGAGCGGCTCGATCATCTGGAGGGATATAAGGGCTCGTCGCCGGTGCGCATCGGCAATGCCGCATACCAGCAGTTACAACTCGACATCTATGGCGAGTTAATGGATTCGGTGTATTTATACAACAAATATGCAACTCCCATTTCGTACGACTTATGGAGATATCTCCGTAGGCTCACCGATTGGGTCTGCGATCACTGGCGTGAGAAGGACGAGGCGATTTGGGAAGTACGCGGTGGCTCGCGCGAGTTCACGTATTCGAAACTGATGTGCTGGGTGGCGCTGGATCGCGCGTTGCGCCTGGCGGATAAACGGTCGTTCCCGGCGGACCGCAATCGTTGGACGTACATGCGCGACGAGATATACGAAACCATTATGGATAAGGGATGGAACCAGAACCGGAATGCGTTCACGCAATCGTTCAGCAACGATGCGCTGGATGCGTCGCTGCTGGTGATGCCTCTGATGCTGTTCGTTTCCCCGACCGATCCGCGAATGATCAGAACCATCGACGCCATCGATCGTCCGCCAAGCGAGGGCGGCCTGGTCAGCGACGGACTGGTGTATCGCTACGATGTGTCGAAGACACCGGATGGTCTCAAAGGGGAAGAGGGGACGTTCAATATCTGCACGTTCTGGCTGGTGGAAGCGTTGACGCGCGCCGGCCGGCACGATCCCGAGCGGCTGAACCGGGCACGGCTGCTGTTCGAACAGATGTTGGGCTATGCGAACCACGTCGGGTTATACGCAGAGCAGACGGGTCCGCGAGGCGAGGCTCTCGGCAATTTCCCGCAGGCGTTCACGCACCTGGCGCTGATCAGCGCGGCGTACAATCTGGATCGGATGTTGGGCGGAAACGCGGGAGATGAGGCGTAGCGCTCGCGATCACCACTCCTGCAGCGGGCCCGGAAGCGTCCGGAGTATCTCTTCCCCCGCATTCGTGCTGATTGTGATGCGCCGCCCATCGCTCCGAATGGTCACCAATCCCGACTGGTCCGTCCGCAGCGTATCGACGTGATGCTCCCAGAGACGCTCCAATACCTCGCGGTGCGGGTGGTGAAACAGATTCAGATACCCCGCTGAAATCACCGCGAACTCGGGTGTCGTGGCTTGCAGGAACTCCTCCGTGCTCGATGTCTTGCTGCCGTGATGGGCCACCTTCAGAACAGTCACAGGGCTGAGCAGATGTTGTTGCACGAGTTCGTCCTCCACCGGGCGCTCGATATCGCCAGTCAGTAGAAACGAGTGCCGGCCGTAGCTGATGCGCATCGTGAGGGAATCGTTGTTGTCCGGCTGGCCGGGTTCGTACTCCGATGGTGGCGACAGAATCTCGAAGTGGGCACCGCCGAAGTCGAACGACTCTCCAGTACGGCGCCGGAGGACTCGGATGCCCGCGGCCCGCGCTTCGGCGAGCGTGCCCGATTCAGGACTCTGTTCGGGGACGGCGCCGGTCCAGATCTCGGCCGGGCGGAAGTTCTCGATCAGCGCGTGCAAGCCGCCGACATGATCCTCGTGGGCGTGCGTCGTCGCGATGATGTCGGCGTGCTGGATGCGGCGCGTCCACAAGTACGGCGAAACGACGTCCTCGCCCATGTCGATATTCGGCTTGGTCCGATTGCCGAAGAGCGGGAATCCGCCGCTATCGATCAGCACGACTTTCCGCTGCGGCGTCGTGACCATGAGCGCATCACCCTGGCCGACGTCGATCGCGGTCAACTCGAGCGTGCCAGGGCGGATCTCGGGCTCGAACGGCGCCGCGATCAGCAGAGCGAATCCCGTGAGCGCTGCGGCCAGAGCCGGCATCAGCCACTTCGACCGGTATCGCGCGGCCACCGCGACCAGAATCAGAGCGGCCACCAGCGCGCACGCCAGCCAGAACGGCGGATCCGGCACGCGGTGCGACGGTTCAAATTGGACATGCCAGCGGACGACGCCCGCCGACAGCGCCAGCAACTGCCGCGCGATCCACGCGATGGGCCCGAGCCCGGTGAATATCGCGGCAAATCCGACCGGCACCAGCGCGCTCATCAAGGGAACCACTGCGAGATTCGCGGTGAGTCCGGTGATGGAGATGCGATGGAAGTAGAGCGCCATCGGAAGGGCCAGAGCGATCTGCATCACGCCGGAGAGGATGATCATCTCGGAGGCCCAGGTGAACAGGCGCAGGCAGGGTTCCATCGCACGCAGCAGGTGCCGTTGCGGGATGCGAGTCCACAGCGCGATGGTCAGAGCGACAAGCCGTAACTCGATGCGGAGTGCCGCGCCGCGTGGAGACATACGGGCATCGCGCGTGACAGCGGCAAGATCGTGCGAGGCCTCGCGGAATCGCGGCATGAGGCGTTCCGATAGCGGCATCGCGAAGGCTCCGATGGCGGCCACGCTGAGGAACGAAAGCTGGAAACTGGCTTCGAAGAGTTGGGCGGGATCGGCGATCAGGAATACCAGCGCGATGGCCGGCACCAGATTCAGCACACGGCCGCGGCGGAACATGTAGCGCCCCACCAGGTAGAGTGTGAATCCGGCCGCCGCGCGCACCACGGGCGCCGACCATCCGGAAACGGCCGCATACAACCACGCTCCGGCGGCGGCGATCGTCAGCGCCGTGATTTCGTTGAGCAGAAACAAGCGCAGCAGCGCGAGAAAGGCGCCGGCCAGGACGGCCACGTGGAGTCCGGAAATGACCAGCGCGTGATACGTACCCGTGCGGCGGAAATGATCGGTCCAGACTTTCTGCAGTTTGCCCGATTCGCCAATCAGGACGGCCTCCATCATCGCGATCGCGTAGTCGTCGCCGGCGTACAGCCGTTCGATGCGTCGCAGGGCAGCGGATCGAAGTGCGAAGATCGCGGCCATCGCACGATTCCCGCAGCGCCCGTCGAGCACGTGGATGCCGTCGCTGACGCGCGCCGACGCCGTCCAGTAGACATTCCGGCGCGCCAGATAGTGCACGTAGTCGAAGGCTCCCGGATTGCCGAAGTTGCGAGGTTTGCGGACCCTGGCATCGAACTCGACGCGCTGTCCATACTCGAGCGGCGGGGCCTGTTCGCCGTCGCGAACGATGAGCGAGACGTTGGCCCGCGCACCGGGCTCGAGTTCGATCGTGAATTGCTCACGTCCCGGCGTCAGGAGCGGGGGTTGGACGACGCACCCCGACAGGATCAGGAAATCGCCGTCGCGAGCATCGAGCTCTGGAGGATTCGGCGCGGGATGCAGGGTGGCCGTGAGTGCTCCGCTTGCCACGATCGCGAGATTCAGGCATACGAGAGCGAGTTTACGCGAGCTGCGGAGCCGGGCTGCGAAAGCGAATGCCACGAATAAAGCCGTGGCCAGTAGCAACTCCGGCGGTCGAAAAGGCGCGACGCGTGTCGCGGTGATACCGGCAGCGAAGGCGAAGAAGGGGATCAGGAACGGTTCGCGGAGCACGCCACGGACGTAGTGTCCGCCGCTCCGCGATTGTCTCTATCGTTGATAAAACTCGGCGAAGTTCGTTTGAGTGCCGTTCAGTTTGTCTACTTGGCGCTGGACCAGGTCGCGGCCGCGATCGACAACGTCGAGTGCGTTTTCACGCAATTCGACCGTTTGCCGTTTCACATAATCCGCACTTCCGGTAGCCACAGACCCCAAGTGCCCGCGCGACGCGGCCCCCGATCTCGGAGCGAACAGAACGCCGAGGATCATACCTGCGGAAAAGCCGAAAATGAAATGCATGTCCGGTGGCCTCGTTAACTATTCAAGCACTTAACGGATTATTAATCAACCTTAACCAGCCAGTTTCCGTCGGGTACAATGCTGTATCCTGGACGCGAATGCGTGATGTTCTGCTCTCCGTTCTCGTCCCTTTATACAACGAGGAGGAGTTTGTCCGGACCGTACTCGACCGGATACTGGCGGCTCCTCTACCGGACACGGGGCACCGATGTAGCCGTGAGGTGATCGTGGTAGACGACGGCTCCACGGACGGGTCGCCGGAAACGGTAATGGAGTACATGGCGGAGAATCCGGAAGCGCCGGTGCGGTTGGTGCGGCATGAGAGCAATCGAGGGAAGGGCGCGGCTATCCGGTCGGCGGTGGCGCTGGCGACGGGTGAATACTCCATCATTCAGGACGCGGATCTCGAGTACGATCCACGAGAGTACGGCCAGTTACTCGCGCCACTGCTCGAGGGCGACGCGGACGTGGTATTCGGGTCCCGGTTCGCCATGGCGGGCGGCCGGCGCGTGCTGTACTACTGGCATTCCATCGCGAACTGGATTCTGACGACGCTCTGCAACATTGCCTCCGATCTGAATCTGACGGACATGGAGACGTGTTACAAGATGTTTCGCACGTCGCTGCTTCAAAGCATTCCGCTGCGCAGCGAGAGGTTCGGAATCGAACCCGAGTTGACCATAAAAGTGGCCAAGCGTCAGGCGCGCGTGTTCGAGGTGCCGATCAGTTACCGCGGCCGGACGTACGAAGAGGGCAAGAAAATCGGAATGGGCGACGCCTTCGCGGCGGTCTGGAGCATCCTGCGATTCTGGGCATCGCCCGACGTGTACATCGAAAACGGGCCCGACATTCTCGACGCGCTGGCCGAAGCAAACCGGTTCAACCGTTGGATGGCGGATACCATCACGCCATACATCGGCAAGGACGTGCTGGAGTTAGGAGCCGGAATGGGCAACCTGACACGGCATCTGTCGCGGCGCCGCAGGAGTTATGTCGCCACAGACATTGATCGCGAGCACCTGGCTCGACTCGCGATCCGTCTGCAGCACCGGCCGAACGTTCGCACCGCGGTCTGCGATCTGACTTGTGCAGGCGACTTCGCCAACTTCGAACAGCAGATGGACACGGTGGTCTGTCTGAATGTGCTGGAGCATATCGACGACGATCTGGCAGGGCTGCGGCACATCTATTCGACCCTGCGCCAGGGAGGACGGGCGATCGTGCTGGTGCCGCAAGGCGCGGGAGTCTATGGAACCCTGGACCAGGTTCTGGGCCATTTCCGGCGATATACGCACGACGAATTGGCGTCGAAGATGAAAGCTACGGGATTTCGTGTGGAGTCGGTGCTGGAGTTCAACCGGGTGACCTATCCGGGCTGGTATCTGAACGGGCGTATCCTGAAGCGCCGCAATTTCGGCCGCTTTCAGCTATCGGTGTTTGACCGGCTGGTCCCGCTGTGGCGCCGCATCGACCGCTTCCTACCCTGGAGTCCCACCTCGATTATCGGAGTGGGAGTCAGGGAAAGCTAGAGGAGCGAAGGTCCGGCTGAACTTAGCCAGGTCACAAAATGTGCGAACAATCCGGCCCGCCTTCCACAGTTGCCTCTACGCCGAAGCCGTACCCACCACCACGATCGCCAGATTCACGTCGCCCATCTTGCGCTGCAGAACCCAGTCCTCGCCCAACTCCGTGAAATTCTGCAGCTGGTCGTCGGCCTTCCAGATGCTCATCACCAACGGATGCGGAGTCCCCGCGGCCTTCTTGCTCCAACCCATCAGCGTGTCGAAATTCGGCGTGGCCTTCGGGTCCGTATCGTCCGACATCTTGGTCATCAAGAAAAAGTCCCGCTGCGGCGCCACACCCTGATGATCCCCATTGATCGGAAACATGCTGTACCGGACCGTGTACACCCCCGGCTTCACTTGCTGACCCCGCCGGTCCTTACCGCCCTTTGGGAATGAGATCACGCCCATTAGCGAACCGTGCGGCACCTTCGGAAGCGTGACATTCATCTCGCCCGACGGAGCACCCTGCGGCGCCGTCGCCACCAGCCAGATATCCGCGACCTCGCCATCGGGTCCTGTGATCTTGGTTCCCTGCTTCTCGAGTGTCGACGCGAATGCCGCGGGCACATCCGAGGGCGGTGCCCCCGTGGGTTCTGCCTTATACTGCGCCAGTCCAGCAACGGCGCTGATCAATCCGCTAACAACTATTTTCGAAAGTAACGATCGAGTCATCCTTGTACTAGTGTACCGGCGCACAAGGACGAGAGTCTTACCGCAGCAGGGGCAACAGCACCCGATCGAGTTCGGCATCGGTCCACGCACTGATCTTCACGTTCTTGTGAAGCGTCCAGTGTTCCGTGTGTTCCGCCGTCTCGCCCTGCTTCACCGCGCGCAATGGCCCCACCGTCTCCAGTTCGAGAAAGTCAGCATTTGTAAATGTCTCGAACGACGCGCCGTCGTCAGGGTACTTCTTCGACGGATCGGCCTTGTAGCGTTTGATGAACAGATCGGACCCCAGCAGATACGCACCGAACGTGTCCGTGTTGAAACTCGCCAATTTCTGCGGTACAGCGTTCTTCGGATCCTGCTGGAGCATCAGATATTTCTTCGTGAACTTCCACCGCGGATCGCTCAGATCCGTGAAGCCCCACATCACCAGCGGATTCGAAGGCGTCAGCACTTCCATATGCTTCGACCGCGGCGGAAACCCATGAATCCCCCGGCCCCCCTGCGCCATCATCGTGAGCGCCCACGGTGCAAACTCCCGCGTCTTCTCCGCCGTATTCCGGATCCGGTCAACCACCTCCACCGCCGACCCGGATGGCGCCAAACGGATCACCAGTTGTTTCTGCAGTCCCGTCTCGCGCTCCGGCGCACCGGTTGCCGTCAGCGTGTCGCCCTTCACCGTAATTTCGACGGGCCCGTTATCCAGCGCATAGCTCTCTGGCACCTGCTCCGGCGCGATCCACACCCGGTGCCCGCCCCGCGCCATCCACTGCGACTCGCCCGATTTCCCGAGCTGCTCCTTATACTCCTTGAAGATGTTTTGCCCACCCACGAACGCATAGCGAATCACGCGCGGACCGACATCGCCGGTGACAATCAGTTCCACCTCGCCGTTGCTAATTCGATAGCAATGCGGCCACCCGGCGTAGCTGGTCTTCTGTATCGTGACTGCGGCACTCAGGCTCATGACAGTGACACTCGATAGCAGCAGGGCTGTGCGTAACATCCGTTTAGTTGTATCACGACTCGATCACGGCTTGATGCCGAGGACAACGTCGAGAGGCGTTCCGGTCCTCCGCCCTTCCACACCCGAGAACCCCGCATCCTCCAGCAACTGCCGGTACTCGGGAAGGCTTCGCTCTCTGCCCTCTGTGCACACCAGCATGTTCAACGACTGCATTTGTCCATCAATCGGGCCCTGCTTATCGTCATCCAGCAGCGACTCGCAAATCAGCACCGCGCCGCCCGGCGCCAGCGCTTCGTGAACACGCGCCAGAAGGCGCCGGATTTTCAGCTCGCTCCAATCGTGCAGAATGCGGCCCAGCGCGTACAGATCGGCCGGCGGAAGAGCGTCTTTGAAAAAGTCACCGGCGATGAGATCCACGTGCTGATGCGTGAACTGTCGCGCAAAGTCAATCGCGCCCGGGAGGTCGAACACCGCAGCCTGCATCTGCGGATATTCCTCAACGGCTGCGAGCGCAAGATGTCCGGTGCCTCCGCCCAGATCGACGAATCGCCGGAAAGGCGACAGGTCGAAGGCCCGCACCACGCTCGAAGAACTGAGCTGTCCGAAGCCATGCATCCCAAGCAGAAAATCGCGCTTCGCAGCCTCCGTGCTGAAAAAGTGGTCGAACAATTGAGACGCCGGAAATCCGAACGTGGGTTGCCACCGGTTGCTGCCTTCGCGCACAGCGTCCTCCAGATGCTGCCACATCGGATACAGTGCCGTGTTGGAGTACTCGATGTACCCGGCCATCGTTCTCTCGCTGTTGCGGCACAGGTATTCGGAGGCAAGCGGCGAGTTAGAATAAACGCCGCTGCGGCGCTCGAGCAGTCCCAGCGACACGCACGCGTCCAGCAACCGCTCCATCGCGCCCGCATCGGTGCCGGGAAACGCGGAGGCATCGGCGGGCGATTGAGATAGGCGCTCGAACACGCCCATCGAAACAGCGGCGAACATCGTCTTGGAACGCCGGAACGCGTAAATCAAATCAATGATTGGTTGTGGATCGGTCATCGCGGAAGTGGTCGTACCCGCGCGGTTCCACGGTCTGTCCGTTGAACCGAATCTCGCCGGGAGCGCCCTTCACAATAGTACCGATCCGGCGGGTCCCTCGCGGCAGGGCGGTGCCCGGCGGAATCGTGAACAGCAGTTCGTAATCTTCCCCGCCATGCAATGCGCCATCGAGTGTTGCACCCCGTGCCAGCGGGATGCGCGATAACTCCGCCGCAACACCCGAAGCTTTCGCGAGACGGTACAGATCCAGCGCCAGACCATCGGTCAGGTCCATCGCAGCCGTGGCGATCCCGCGAATGGCGAGTCCTACATCGATCCGCGGTTTAGGCCGCAGATGCGTTGCCCACGGTTTCCCGAGCGGGCCCGAAACGCAGAGCAGATCGCCCGCACGCGCCCCGGAGCGCAGCAGCGCCTTCCCGCGAGGAACCGCCCCACATAACACGACGTCGCAGGCAAGTTGCGAAGCATGCGAAAGATCGCCGCCCGCGAGCACGGTCTTCCACCGGCGCGCGAGCCGCAGGAATCCGGTATAAAACTCATCCACCCACGCATCGTCCGCCCACGGAGCAAGCGCCAGCGACAGCAGTGCGAACCGGGGCTCGGCGCCCATCGCCGCCAGATCGCTAAGTCCCCGCGCCAGCGCCTTGTGGCCGACATCACCGGCCCGGTGCGAACGCAGGAAGTGAACGTCCTCGATGAGAAAGTCGGTCGTGAACACCAGGTCCTCACCGGCCCGCGGACGGAACACCGCACAATCATCACCGATACCATGCACCACTTGCGGGCACATCGACGAGGCCGCCCGCATCCGAATCCGCTCCACCAACTCCGTCTCGCTGCGCCGTGTCACTCATCCGAGCCTACGACAGCCCGTCCCAGCATCACCACTCACGGCGCCCGCGTTGTGCACGCGCTCCGCGACCACCGCCCACATCCCGCAACCCCAACCGCAAAAAGCGCCGGCGGAAGGGAAACGTTACTGGCCAAGGAAGACGGCGATGGTGGCAGAAGTCCAGGTATCGACGCCGCAGCCGAAAAAGTCCGTATCTTCGGTCCAGATCGGACATACGAGCGCCAGAGCGGCGGCAAGAATGGGCCAGTCTTCAGGATCGCGTGTACCGAGCCGTTGCCGGGCCTCGCGTTCGAAGTCGCGATAAACCTCGTGAGCGACGATAGTGCCCAGCGCGGCGATGGACCGGAGAACTGCGACAGCCTTCTCTGGATCACCCCGCGCTTGGCAACCAACCGAGCGAGATGCTCTTCGGCCTCGGCACACGCGGTTTCCGGAACAAAGAATGAGATGTCATCCGCGTGGGCTTCGAGAATGCCACGGACCCGCTTGCCCAGAACGGCGCGAATTAAGATGTTGGCGCCGAGGACAATCGGCCTATCTGCCATTCCGCTTCTTGTCGCGGCTCGCTCGGCGGAGTTCTTTGTATTCGCCCATGAGTTCGTCTTCCGACCCGCCCCAGGCGGCGATCATTGCGTCCAGTTCCGTCGCCGCGGCACGCATTGCTTCCACCTCGGCTTTACGGCTCCGCTTCTGCGCGGGAATAAAGAAGCCGAGCGTCTCGCCGTGACGAGTGATAGCCAACGGACGCCCGCCCTCCAGGTAACCAGCGAGATTCTCGCGGAACTCACGCACGCCAATTTTCTCGGTTTGCATAATGCGTACTCTGCGTACGCAATAACATATGAGAAGCTCCCCGGCTTCGCAATTCTTCCAACTCGCTGGATCGCTGCCAACAGCGCCAAGTCACGATCAACCGCACTCTGCGGCCACCGCCTACCACTTACCCAATCCGAAAATAGGAAACCACGTCCGTCAACTGCTTCACCTGGTCGGCATTCTGCTGCATCGCCTCATCAATTCGTCCGATCGCAACGTTTGCCTCGCGCATCGCTTCCCACTGTTCGTTCGAACTCTGCGCCATGTTATTCACCATCTCGCTCACGCGCGAAACGTTGCTGCCAATCTCTTCCAGCGCCCGGTCGGATTGCACCGCGAGATCGCGGCCCGCGGCGGCCCGCGGCGGCTCGCGATACGGAGTCCTCGATTAACTGCGCGATGTCCTTAGCCGCGTCCGCGCTGCGTTGCGCCAGCGCGCGGACTTCAGGAAGCCGGCCACGCCAAAAAAGCGATTGCAACCATCGCCTTCGACTTCAAGCCGTAGGCGGCTGCAGCACCAATCCGGAAGGAAGATCTTCTCCGAAGATACGGGCCATCGCGCGCAGGTCCCCCCGATTCTCCGCCTCGAGATCGATTTGCGGAAACCGGCGCCGGACCAGGTCGAGTGTCACCGGCGGTAGATCCCGCGTCGAATCGCCGGTACGATGGGCGATGGCCGCAACCGCGTCCACCGCCCGATCCAGTTTCAACAGCGGATCCATCCAGCGCGCCCCTGTGCCCGCCGGCACCACCAGATTATTCGGACCATAGAACAACTTCCGCGCTCCAATCCTCGACAGACACCACAGTCCTGAATCGACGAAATCGTTCTTGCGAACCCGCTCAATCAACGCCTCGCCCATTTGCGTCTTCGTGCCCACCGGCAGCAGTTCCAGACTCGCCGCCGTCCGCCACATCTCGCGCAACAAACTCGGATTCACCCGCAACTTCTTGTTCGATCGCGGCAACAGCGTCGGCGAGAGCCGTTGAAATACGTCGGCCTGCTGGTTCTTGTTTAACCCACCGGCAACCCGCCCCCAAAAAATCCACCACTCGATCTCGTTCTGAACGTAACTCGCAAACTGCAACCCAGAAGCATACACGCGCCGCGCTTGCTCGATTCGATATTCGTCGCCCGGAAAGCCGAAACCCGGACGCAAACAAAACCCGCACAAGTTCAGCCAACGCAACTCGTGCGCGGCACTCCGCTTCCGGCCCTCAGCCGTTTCAAGCATACGGTCCGCCAGCCGCCGGATCGTCGACAGCGGCCAGGAGTTGCGTCCCAGACCAAACGTCTGCTCCAACTTCGCGGGCAGTTCTTCCGGTGCCAGCGCGGCATCGGCGAATGTCTCGCGGATCAACGACTCCGCCGAGTCCAAAGCCTCATCGCTGATCATGGCCGCCGCCGCTCGATGCTCCGCCTGAACCGAGGCACTCTGCTTCCGCAGCTCAAACTGCAAACGCCATCGATGATCGCTGACCTTCGAATCGGCCCAGATCTCGAGCGTCCCCACTTCGGTCAACCGGGCTCCGAGTTTCACCGGCACCAGCCGTTCCCCCGTCTTCCCGAAGCGGATCACCGCATTCAGCGGCGCATGCAAGTGTAGATTCTCATCCAGATCCCCGGGTGAGAACTCCACCAATTGCCCCGCTGCGTCCTCAGTACGGATCAGCGAACTGTACAGCCGGAATGAAACGGCCTTGTTCGCCACCAACTGCAGATTCGCATCGTCGAGTTCGAGCGTGCTGCCTTCCTCCGTGCCTCGCGGAACCAGGCACAGCGTCCGAATCTTCGCCGGATCGTCGCTCGACGTCTCGATGTAGTACGCGCGCGGCAAGCCTCCCCGCACCAGCAATCCCGCGCCCGTCGACCGCACGTAGCTGTAGTAAGCCGCCCCCACCGCTACCGCCAGATCCAGGTCGCGATTCTCGAAAATCGTGGGCCGGCGCCCGTACCAGCGCTCCATCACATCGGCGACGCGCTCCCGGCAAATATCCGGAATAAAGAATCCGCCGTTGAACAGGATCGCGTCCGGCTGCGCGCCCGCATTCCCGAGGAATGCCGCCAGGTGCCGCGTGATCGCAGGATCGGAAACATACGGCAGCCCTAACTCGCGAAATACGCTCTTCTTCTCTTCCTTCGGCCGATCGCTTAAATCGCAGAACGGCAAAAAACCTTCGAGCGTCAACTCCAGCGCTTCTTCCCGCGTCACTTCCGTCTTCAACGTCCCGCCCACCAGCGACGACCCCGCCCCCAGCACCGTAATCTCGACGCTCTTCAGATTGGCATCGGCGAGCATCCGCTCCTTGGCGGCCGCGCACTGCCGCCGCAACCCGCTTCGCTGCCGGATCGACAGCGGTTGCCCGAGTTTCGCTTCCACCAGCCAGGCCAGCGTGAGATCGAGGTTATCTCCGCCCAGCAGCAGATGGCGCCCCACCGCGGTTCGTGTGAAGTCGATGCGGTCGCCGTCGCGGCTCACACGGATCAGCGTGAAGTCGCTGGTGCCGCCGCCGACATCGCACACCAGAACCACCTGGCCGTCGAACAGATTCTTCCGCGAGCGCGACAGATCGTTCGCGATCCACGAGTAGAACGCGGCAGCCGGCTCTTCCAGCAGCGTCAACTTCTCTATGCCAACTTCACGTGCGGCCTGCACCGTGAGTTCGCGGGCCTCTTCATCGAAGCTCGCCGGAACCGTCAGCACGACATCCTGCTCGGAGATCGGCTCGCCCGATTTTGCCGCCCAGGCCTTGCCGAGCGCATCCACGACACGCGCCGAAACTTCTACCGGACTCAGCACCCGGCCGGATTCCTGCGCATCCCACGGCAGGATCTTCGCATTGCGATCCACTTCCGAATTCGACAGCCACGACTTCGCCGAATGCACCGATCGCGTCGGCACCAGCGCGCCCTGCTCCCGCGCATACGTTCCGACGTAATCCTGATCGCCGAGGTACAGAAACGAGGGCAGCGTGCGACGCTCTTCGATGCGGCCGGGCGCTACCGTCTGCGGAATCTCCAGAATATGGATCGGCGGAAAGTCGGCCTCTTCCGCCTCACGCGGATCAATGTAGGCGAGCGCGGAATTGGTAGTGCCCAGATCGATGCCGACCTTCATTGCGCCACCTGCTCCCGGACGTTGAACTCCAGTTTCCAGCGACGCCCATCCCGCGCAACACACCACAACTGCAACTGCCCGGTTTCGGTGACCACCGTTTCCAGCGTCACCGGTACCACCTCGCCGGCATTACCCGTGAGATTCACTTCCACCGGAGATAACTCCTGTAGATCGCCATCCAGATCGTCAATCAGCGCGCCCGCATCATCGTTCTTGCGAATCGCCGATTGGAAGAAACGAAACTCGGCGGGTTCGCCAACCACCAGTCCGAACTCGCGATCGGGCAAACTGGCGCCCGTGCCTTCCTCCATCCCGAAGGGCGCCACGGCCAGCGCTTTGATCGGCGCGGCCATCCCCGGAACCGCGGGCATCGCAGTTTCGATGCCGACGTAGTACGTCCTCGGAATGCCGCCGCGGATACGGACTCCCTGGCCGGAACGCGCCATGCCGTAGTACGCGGCACCGCGCGCGACTGCGTGCATCAGATCCTCGCCCAGCAGCGGTTGAACCGGTTCCATGCCCTCGGCCGCCAGCCAGTTGTTCAGCACTTCGATAATGCGATCGCGCACCAGCGGCGCGCGCAGGACACCGCCGTTGAACAGGATGTGCGTGGGGCACGCGATTCCGCTGGGGCCTCGACGGACCGAACCGTGTTCGGCATTCGCCGCCTGCTGCCTGAGGAATCGCGCCAGGTGCCGCGTGATGGCTGCATCCGCTGCGTAGGGCAGCCCCAATTCCGCGAGTGCCGCGCGGCGCCGCTGCGGCATATCCTCGCTCGACGCCACGGGAAGAAAGCCGTCGAGCAGAACGCGGTTGATGTCTTCGGTCCGCAGTTTCGCCTTGATGGTGCCGCCCACCAGACCGGTGCCGCGCCCAAGAATCGTGACCGGATACTCGTCCTTCTTCGATTCGCCCGATAACAAATGCTCTTTCGCCACCCGGCACTGCTGCCACAACGCGTGCAACTGCATCGCATCGAGCTTCGTGCCCTTTTCAGCGAGTTGCTGTTCCAGCAGACGTGCGAGGGCGAGGTCGATGTTATCGCCGCCCAGCAGAATATGCTCGCCCACGGCGACGCGCTCCAACTGCAACTCGCCGCCCGCTTCAGTCACCGAGATCAGAGTGAAGTCCGTGGTGCCGCCGCCGATATCGGCAACGAGAATCAAATCGCCGACGTGGACTCGCTCGCGCCAATCGGGATGCCGTTCCAGCCAGGCGTAAAATGCGGCCTGCGGCTCTTCCAGCAGCACGACGTTCTTGTATCCGGCCTGCTCGGCCGCGGTTATCGTCAGTTCGCGAGCGACAGCGTCGAAGGAAGCGGGAACTGTCACCAGCACCTGCTGCTCGTCGAACGAAGCGTCCGGCATCTTCGAATTCCACGCGGCGCGCAGATGTTCCAGGTAGCGGCGCGAAGCCTCCACCGGCGAGATCTTTTCGACCCCTTCGGGCGCAGTGGGCGGCAGGATCGCGGACGTCCGGTTCACTCCCGCATGCGATAGCCACGACTTGGCCGACGACACCAGTCGCCGCGCGTTTTCCGAGCCGCGCTTCTTCGCGAGTTCGCCGGTCACGAACGCCGGATCCGAAGGCCACGGCATCTCGAGCGAGCCCTCCGGAAAATCGTTCGGACCCGTCAGATATAGGAACGACGGAAGCAGCGATTCGTCGCGCACTTCGCCCGGATTCACCAACTGCGGAATGTCCAGCAGCGTGACGGGCGCGTGATCCCGCGAATCCTCCGGAGGTTCGGCAAATGCAAGCGCCGAGTTCGTGGTACCGAGATCGATACCGATAACGTACTTCTGTGCCAAGGTGACCTACTCGATTTCGATTTCGGCGGGAGCGACGATCAGCGTCTGCGGTCCCGGTTTGATGGTGGGAAGATCGACCTTCTCCGCGCGCCAGCCTTTGTGACGAAGCACACCGCCCGCCGCTTTGCCCGAGGCCGGCACATTCCCGAGAAGTTTCACCGTTGTGGGATCGTTGGTGGCGAGCTTCGTAAACGAGTTCTCGACTCCGTCAATGACGGGAACCAACTGCACATGGCGCTGGAGCGCGGCGTGGCATTGCTCCTGCAGCGACCGCGCAACGGCTCCGATCTGCTCGTCATCGGCGGCGCGCAGATCTTCCATGAGGAAGTCCACCAGCCGGCCGTCGCGCTGCAGGATCCCGAGAATCTGCAACGCCCCGTCGGCCGCGGTGGCCTGCGGCGGCGGCGGTGGTTTCACCGGCTGCGGCTTGGAATACCCGAACTCACGAGCCACGTCTTCGGGCAGTTCACCCTGAAACAGAATAACGAAAAAACTCTTGAACGCAGAAACGATACGACTCAATAGGGACCTCTAATCAGCTAACTTCCACGATAACAAAAGCTATCGCTCCGGCTGATCGTAGGCTTTCAGTTTGCGCGCCCAGATGTTGCGGTAACGGACCGGCGTGTGATGGTCCTGCAAAGCCAGCGGCATTTCGGCGTCGTGCGGCGCGTAGGTGGCCACATGCCGGTACACCATCCTGCCCATGATCTCTTTGTGATGATGCACCAGCACGCCGTTGTAGAACACCGTGACATAAGCGGGTTTCTTCAACTGGCCGTTCTCGAAAACCGGCGCTTCGAAAGCGATGTCGTAGGTGTTCCACTCGCCCGGCTTACGGGTGGGGCTGACCAGCGGCGGCCACTGGCCGTAGATCGCTCCGGCGGATCCGTCGGCATAGGTCAGGTTGTTCCACATGTCCAGCACCTGCGTCTCGTAGTAGGTCTGGATGAGGATGCCGCTGTTGCCGCGGCTCTGGCTCTCGCCCTGCACCGGCACCGGCGACGACCATTCGATGTGATACTGCGCGTCGCCGAATTTTTCCTTGGTCAGCAGATCGCCTGAATTGCCCACGCATTCGAAGTAGCCATCGCCGAGTTTCCATTTCGGCGCCACCATCTTGCCCGCATCGGCGCCGGTTCCACGCTGCTGCCACTGATCGAGATTCTTGCCGTCGAACAGGATGATGGCATCCGACGGCGCATCGCGGAACGTCGCGCCGGGCGTGATCTGCTTCGGGTGCGGCCGGTTCGGATCGTGCACATGCCAGGGCAGATTCGGCAGCATCGGCGTGTCGGTGAACCCAACGGATTCGTGTTGAGGAGGCTTCTGGGCGGCGGCCGTCAGCAGCAGAACGAGAGCCGCGGCCACGGTGACCGCCAAGGCGATAATTCGGCGCTTGGTAAACATGGTGTTCTCGATGAATGAACTGTAACAGCTTATCAATGCGCGGCGAAATCGGCTACCCGGCTGCTTCGAGTTCCTTCACCTTCTTCTCAATTTCCCGAAGCTGAGCGCGCATTTCGGGCAGTCTGGCTACCAGCGCCAATTGTTCAAGATACATTTTCAGCGGGCGCGCCGGAGTGCCCCAGACCGTTTGTCCCTGACGCACGATTTTCGACGTCAGGATCCCGCAACCGGAGCCAAGGACCGCGCGGCTTTCGATGCGGGCCTTGTCGCCGATACCGACCTGACCGCCGATGACAACGAAGTCCTCCACCACTACTCCGCCGGCGAGCCCGGTCTGCGCGGCGATGACGACGTCGTGGCCAATCGAGCAGTTATGCCCAATGTGGACCATGTTGTCCAGTTTCGTTCCGTTCCCGATGCGGGTGACCCCGAGCGCGGCACGGTCGACACACGAGTTGGCTCCGATCTCGACGTCGTCGCCGATTTCGACGCGGCCGATCTGTGGGAAGTTCTCCCAGTGCCCCTCCGAGAGCACGAATCCGAATCCGTCAGCACCCAGGACTGCGCCGGAGTGAATCACCACGCGCCTTCCGATAACAACCTCCGGGTAGATGGTGACGTTGGCGTGGATGGTGCAGTTCTCGCCGATGGTTACGTCGTCGCCAATGCTCGTGCCCGCGCCGATGGTGGTGCCGTTGGCGATTCGTGTGCCTTCGCCGATGGTGGCGTAGGCGCCGATTGCAACCGAGTCGCCGATGTCCGCTCCCGGTGCAACGATCGCCGCCGGGTGTATGCGGCGCGCCGGATTCCGCTTCGGGTGCAGCCGCGCGATCACCTGCGCGATGGCGGCGCGGGGGTTCTGAACGCGGATGATGGTTTGGCTGCGCGGATTCGAGTATTGAATCGGCACGATCGTGCACCCGGCGCTGCCGTCGGCGGCCACCTTGGCCGTCCGGAGACTGGCGGCGAAAGTGATGTCTTTGGGTCCAGCCGTTTCGAGCGGAGCCACTCGGTGAATGCGGCGATCGCCGTCGCCTTCCCAGATTGCGCCAAGCATGGCAGCCACGTCGCGCACTAACATTTCGGGCTCTCCTGAGATGAGGTGACCTACCCTCGTATGATACGAGTTATGGCCGTGGACCCGTCCGCCGAAGTGGCATCCAGCGCCCGCGTGCATCCAGAAGCCCGGATCGGCCCGGGCGCGAGCATCGCCGATTTCTGCGTCATCGAGCAGGATGTCGTGATCGGAGCGGGGTGCCGTCTGGAGCCGCACGTGTATGTGAAGCGCTGGACGACGATGGGCGAGCGGAATGAGATTTCGGCCGGCACCGTACTGGGAACCGATCCGTTGGATAAGAACTTCGGCGGCGCACGGAGTTACTTGCGCATTGGTAATGGAAACAAGATCCGCGAGCATTTTACGATTTCTCGGGGGACGGCGCCGGAGTCGGTTACTGAGATCGGCGACGATAACTACATCATGACCAGTGGGCACATTGCGCATAACTGCCGCATCGGGAACGCCACGGTGATCGCGAGTTGTGCGCTGGTAGCGGGTTATGCAGAGGTACAGGATCAGGCGTTCATTTCGGGCGGCGTGTTGATCCATCAGTTTTCGAAGGTCGGCCGGCTGGCACTGGTGAGCGGCAACACGCGCGTGAATCTGGATGCTCCGCCCTTCTTCACTTACTCGGGCATGTATGTGGAGGCGAAGGGCTTGAACCTGATCGGGCTGCGGCGGGCTGGGTTCGGTGCGGAGCAGATATCGGCGTTGAAGCGGGCCTACCGGCTGCTGTACCGATCGGGGCTGAAGTTGGAGGAAGCGCTCCAGCGGATCGAGTCTGAGGTCGCGACCGGCGAGGCCCGGGAGTTAGTTGCGTTTGTGCGGTCGAGCCGTCGAGGGATTTGCCGGGAGTAAAGTGGCCCAGTGGTCGTTCCTGAGAAACACGCCGCCGCCCAACCCCCGCCGGTGCTCCGTGGTGGCGAGCCCGCGAGGCCGGGCACCAACTTCGAGAATAAATTATCTCACGCGTAACCCGCTGGCGTTCAATCAGCTAGCGCCGACGGCATCCTCGGGCGCCCCACCTTGATCTTGGCTCCGCCAAGCTACTCTGAAGGTGGGAGAGCGAGCTACTGCAGAGGGCCGTGGAGGATAGTCTCGGAGTTAGTCAGGGTTCCGCCGCGCGAGGTGAATTCTGCAAACATCTGGTTGGCCTGGTTATCGTCGAGCGAGCGCACCGCGTCGGTTACAATCGTGACTTGCTTGCCGCGATCGAGTAATCCGAAGGCTGCAAACTTGACGCAGATCTCGGTAACTACACCGTATACGACGAACCGCTCGGCGTCGAAAGCCAGTAAGAGTCCTTCGAGATTGAGATTCGTGAATGCGTCGTTGTGGCGTTTCTCGAGTAGGAGTTGCGGGATGCCGTCGATGCACTCGGCGAAGTCTTCGGGCGGAATCACCATGCGGTTCGCGAGCAGCGTGATTGCCGGCTTCTGCTGGCCAACGGTGCCGGCGACGCAGTGGGCGGGCCAGTTACGAAACTCCGGATCATTCTCGGTGTGAGCATCCATGGTGGACACAAGTTGCGTGTTACTTGACGCGGCGTACCGGTTCAACGCGGCAATCGTCGGGAGTAACTTCTCGGCGCCCTGGACGTACAGCGAACCGGATGGGAACATGAAATCGATTTGAGTGTCGACGTCGAAGAAGACGGTTCTCACTGGTGTGCCTCCTGGTGCCGTTGTAATTGCAGTAACTCGTCGCTGTACTCCACCGGCCACGCGTCTTCCCGTGTGAACAGGCTGCGAACGGTGGATGGGAAGCGCGCGAGTGATCGTGTGCAATTCTCACGGGCGTCGTGAACGTCGGGCAGCGGTTCGACTAACTCACCTTTCAGAATAACTGGACGGAGCAGCACTTCAGGGTCACCCGATCCGCGCGGCATCGGCATGCATTCGGTCTGGCCGCCGATGACGTCGCGATCCGCGAACCGGAAGACCTGTTTCGATCCGGCCAAGGTGTGCTTATCCGGACTGTACTTAGCCGTATAACGGACTTCGCCGCCCGAGCGCATTTCGACCAACTTATAAACGGCGCCGAGGCTCGGAGCGTCGGCCGAGGTTGCGAGCGCGGTGCCGACGCCGAACGAATCGAGAGGGGCACCGGCGGCGATGAGTTCGAGGATCTTGAACTCGTTGAGGTCGCCCGTGGCCATGATCTTCGCGTCCTGCAAGCCGGCGTCGTCGAGAATGCGGCGCACCGCGGGCGCGAGTTCGCGCAGGTTGCCGCTGTCGAGACGGACTCCCCAGAGCGGGCGGCCAAGGCCGGCGGCAATCTTCGCGCCTTCGATACTATCGTAAGTGTCGATTAGGTAAATGGTCGCGGGGCCGAGTAAGTTCTGTAACTGGACGTAAGCTTCACGCTCCGATTCAAACGACTGCACCCACGAATGCGCGGCGGTTCCGAAGACGGGGATTCCGAAGCGAAAGCCGGTTTCGGTGTTACTGGTGCCGAGACAACCGCCGATGTAAGCGGCGCGGCCCGCAAGGACTCCCGCCCCCGGAGAGTGAGCACGGCGCGTGCCGAACTCAACAACACCGCGCCCGCAGGCAGCCTCCACTGTGCGGGCGGCTTTGGTGGCGATCATCGACTGAAAGCCGACGGTGGCAAGCAGGTACGTTTCCGGAATCTGCGCCTCGATCAGTGGCGCCCGGATGGTGAGTAACGGTTCGTTCGGAAAGATGGGCGTCCCTTCCGGCACGGCGAAGAGGTCGCCGGTGAAGCGAAACTTCCGGAGCTGCTCGAAAAACTCCAGCGGGACACTCCGGAACTGCGGGAGGCTCTGGAGGTAATCGGTTTCGTCTCTCGTGAATCGTAAGTTGACTAAGTACTCTACGACTTGTTGCAGTCCGGCGGCTACAAGATAGTTCCGATTCTCCGGAAAGTGCCGGACGAATAACTCGAACGTTGCGATTTCGGATGTTTTGCCGGCCTGGTAGTAACCGGCCGCCATCGTTAGCTCATAGAGATCGGTCAATAGGGCCGGCATACGCCCTACTTCAGAACCTCTTCAGCGGCCTTGGGATCGAGTTGATAGACGGATGGTTCGTTTTCGCGTTTGGCGAGATAGTCGTTGCCCTGTTTGGCGATCTGAACCTTCTCCGTCCGCTTGCCGTCGCTCAAGGTGACGGTGATTTCGGCCGTTGGGGTTCCGAATGCGGTGTCGACGAATTTGGTTGCCGAAAGGTCCCGAAGTTTGTCGATGTAACTTTGGATCTTCGCCGAGTCCATGGGCTTCGTACCGTTGTACCACTTATCGGCGGATTTGGCGTATGCGGTAGTCTGGCCGTTGCTTTGAATCTCGATCTTGCTGGGTTCGTTGAAGCCGAAGTCGAATAACTTCTTATTGCGGAAATCGTCGAGACCTTTGTCGAGTCCGGTGCCGAGATCGGAAGCGACTTTGTAGACGCCATCGGTGGCGCTGGATTTGGCGTAGTAATCGTCTTTGTTCTTGCTAACCTCGATGGTTTGCGTGCCGGAATTATCGGTGACTTTCGCCGTTGCGACAGGAGTGCCGGAGGCGAATTGGGCCGGGGTAGCTTCGGAGTCCATGCGGGCGTCGCGCAGTTTGCGGATGAGTTCTTCTACCTGCCAGCCATCGGCGCGGAGCGGGCGCGGTTCGAGTATCTGCCATTCATTCTGATTGTTCTTGCCGAACTCGACGGTCTGGTTCTTCGCGTTGAGTTGGACACGGGTGAGTTTGTCGGAGTCGAAGGTGAGCAGCCGCTTGTCGCGGAGATCCTGTGCGGTTTTGTCGAGCGAAGTCCTGGCGGTGGTCGAGACGGTATAGATCTTCGGATCGCTCGCCAGTTTAGCGTACGCATCACCACCGGTGGGAGTGTCGTCGCCAATCAGAAGCGTTTGCGAACTGCCGTCCTTTTTGGTGACGGTAACCCGGAGCGCTGGCGTCTCCAGACCAAAGGCGCCGAGGTTGGCGGCCTTTTGTTCGACCACTTCTCCGGCGTTCAGCGGGTTCAGCGTACCGGTGAGTGAAGCGACGGCATCGGAATCGACACGGTACGGCTTCGGTTCCACCATATCCCATTTACCGGGTGCGGACTTCTTGAGAACGATCGGCTCTCCGGCTTTCTTCTGGAGAGTTATCTGAGTTATCTGGTCGGCCGGGATGGCGACGATTTTAGTCGCCGCCGTTTCGGTTTTCGGCTTGGCTTCTTCAGCCGCTTTTTGCTTATTCGACCAGCAGACTAATCCGCCGAGCACGGCCAGAAGTACGACGGCAATGAGGAGGCCTTTAGACGACCGCATCGGCTACCTCCGCTTCCACCAGACCGACAGGCCGACGGCCAGTACGATCAAGGGGAATCCGAACAGCGATAAATAGAGCAGCACGCGCATATGGCTGACAGTCATCGCGAGCGGCCGGTTTTCGGGCTCTTTCGGACGGATGGCGATGAGGTCCTCATCCGAGGAGAGCCAGTTCATCATGTTGAGAAACAGGTCGCGGTTGCCGAGCGACCGGGAACCGATGATGTTGTTGGCGGCCCAACCGGAAGAACCGACGACGACGAACCGGCCGTTCTTATTCGGCTGTCCGGTATTATAGATGCCGGCCGCGGCGAGAGTAAGTGGACCCTTCTTGTTACTCGGATCGCTCGGATTAATCGAGTTAGAAGCCAGGTTTGTCGTGGCGAATGAGTCACCCGAGCTTTCGAATAACTTGTCGACGCTAGTCTTACCGCCCGGTTTTGTTTCCATGGAGCGGACCAGCGGGAATGCAGTGGCGGCGCCTTTCAAGTCGCTGACGATCGGGTGCGATTCGTAGTCGTTGACCAGCACGACGGCGGCGGTGAAGCCGAACAAGCGATTGACGGGGTTCGGATCGATGACGAGATCGCTGTCCAGACTGACGCCCCAATCGGCGAGTTGGCTCAAGAGCACTTGGTTGGGCGAGATGTCCTGCCCCTTGCCGAAACGAAGCGGAGGATCGAGCGCGAACAGAGCGCGTCCGCCACCTTCGACATATTTCTTAACGGCATCGACCACCGGACCGGGATAGTCGAGGCGCGGGCCGGCGATAAAGAGCACGGTGCAAGTGTTCGGGATCTCAGTCTTTTGGAGGAGGTTAATCGGGTTGGTTTTGTAGTTATTCCGCTGGAGTAACTCTTTGGCGGTGGAGAGCCCCTCTTCGCCGGAGTCGTCGAGAGTATGCTCACCAGTACCAGTTACAACGCAGACGGTCCGTTCACCGCCCTTGAGAGCGCGGACGATAGCGCCGGTGAGTTCCTCCTCGGAGATGGACTTAGCCTCTTCCTTGCGGCCGGCGATCTGAACGAAGGTGGTGCCGAGGGTACGGACTCCGGCTGCCTTGGCGATTTCGGGCTTGCGAGTCGGATCGATGTACTCTACGTGGAGCTTGGGAGAGAGATTCGCGTACCGGTCGAGTAAGTCGCGGGCATTGCCGCGCGGATCGGTCAAATTGCTGGTCTTGTCGAAGTAAGTGATGTTGACATCCTGCTTCAGGTTGCCAACCACCTTCTTAGTCTGATCGGAAAGGCTGAACTGTTTGTTCGCCGTCGAGTCCCAGGACTTGTTATAACGCTGCGCGAGGAAATTCGCCATCACGAGGACGGCGATAATGATCGCAACGTACAGCGCGACGTACAGCCCGTAACGGGTTTGGCGGGCCTTGATCCAAGTAGTGTTCATCTTAGGCCCTCCACCGCAGCGACTCCATGGAGCGCGCCGTCAAAAACAGACCGAGGAAGATCATGGACAGGTAGAAGATGACGTCCTTGGTGTCGATAACACCTTTTGCGAACGATTCGAAATGGGTGAGTACGGAAAGATAGGCGACGACTTTGGCCCAGGCCGCGGTCTCGAAGGCGCTGACCCAATCCAGCACCCAGAGCAGCAGGCAAACGGCGAAAGTCGCGACGCCCGCGACGATCTGGCTGCGGGTGGTGTTCGAGATAAACGTCCCAATCGCAAGCAGGCAGCCGCCCTGGAGCAGCAGGCCGAGGTACCCGACGAGCATCGGTTTCCAGTCGGGCTTGCCGTAGGCGAACAGGATCAGCAAGTCGAGCATCGAAATGCCGAGGATGCAAGCGTACATAGTAAGTGCGGCAAGCCACTTACCGATGATGATTTCGTAGTCGTTAATCGGGGATGTTACGAGCAGCTCGTAAGTGCCCGAACGTTTTTCTTCGGCGAACAGGCGCATGGTGATCATCGGGATGAGAAACAGTCCGATGACGCTGACGTTGGATAACACGGGACGCACCACCCATTCGTTGACGCTCATGGGGAAACCGCGACCCATCATTTGCGATTCCATCGAGCGCTGGACGAACATCGCAGTGGCGGAATAAAAGAAGAATCCCGCTAGCAGCGCGAAGAACGCCATCAGTCCGTAAGCGATCGGCGAGACGAAGTAACCGTTGAGTTCCTTCTTGAAGATTACCCAGATATTGGTCATTGCGAGACTCCGGTTGCGGGAACCTGGGTGGTGCCAGTCAGTTCCAGGAACACATCTTCGAGGCTGACTCCGACGGCATGGAGTTCGTGCAAATTCCAGCCGGATTCCACGATCGCGCGCGCGAGTTCTGCGCGAACCGCCTGTCCTTTCACGCTCTCGACCTCGAAGCGAGAGCGTGTATCCTGCATATCGCGGAAGACGGCGCGGGTGACGCCGGGAACCTGTTCGAGTTTCTGCTGAACGACAGCCGAGTCGAGCGGGCCGGCGGGGCTATCCACCTCCATCACCACAGCTTCGGAGCCGCGCAGCCGATTCGTCAAGTTACTGACTGTGTCGGTTGCGACCAACTTGCCCTTGCTGATGATGATGACGCGTTCGCAGGTGGACTCGACTTCCGGCAGAATGTGAGTGCTCAGAATAATCGTGTGGTCGCCCGCGAGGCTCTTGATGAGAGCGCGCGTTTCGTTGATCTGTTTCGGATCGAGGCCGGCAGTCGGCTCATCGAGCACGAGGACTTCCGGGTTGTGGATGATCGCTTGCGCGAGTCCCACACGCTGCCGGTAGCCTTTTGAAAGCTTCCCGATGAGTTTGGATCGGACATCGGCGACGGCGCACCGGTCCATGACCTCGTCGACCCGTTTCTTGCGCGTAGCGGAGGGCAGTCCTTTGAGACTGCCGACGAAGTCGAGATATTCGACGACTTCCATCTCCGGATAGAGGGGTGGGGTTTCGGGCAGATACCCGATGCGTTTCTTGATCTCCATTGGAGATTCGAGGACGTCGTAGCCTGCGACCTTCGCGGTACCACTGGTAGGCGGAAGGAAGCAGGTGATGACGCGCATCGTGGTAGTCTTGCCTGCGCCGTTGGGGCCAAGAAATCCAACGATTTGGCCCTTTTCGACTTGAAATGAGATGTTGTCGACCGCGACGTTACGAGCGTAGCGCTTCGTCAGCCCTTCGACTGTAATCATAGTTAGAACCGGAAAAAGGTAAAGCGGCGAACTGCTCAGGCGATGAAACTACATCATAAGATTGGGGTTGACGATGTGTCAATCAACCGGCCGGAGCCGGACCCCGCGAGGCGCCGAGATCGGTTTTGCCACGCGTACCGTGTATTGGACGGATATCGGGGGTGGTTCGGTTACGCTTCGGATTGGTTGAACCGACAGGCGGCCGGTGCGATCGGATCGCGGTTACACTAGTGGACCGGAGCGATGCTGTCGATTGCGGACGGCGGCGCGCGCGGCTCAACTCCTGCACGGCGTAGCGCCACATGCGCTCGGCCTCGGCGAGATTGCGCATCAGTTGTTTGTAACGATCATAATCTTCGAAGAATAGTCCGCTGAGTCCTTTTTCGGCGACGATCTGATCGCGAAATGTGTAGAATTTCTGCAAGTGCAGCCATGCGCGCGCGATTTGAGTTACGAGCAGGCGCTCTTCGTCCGTAGCAGGCACGTAAGTTCGCATGAAATCATCGCGAGTGCGGTAGAACTGGAGTTCCGAGTCACTTATCGCCGGAGTCGCCGATGGCTCGATAGCCGGTGCAGAGGATGGCATGTCTTGTTACCCGACTTCACGATATCAGACGAGTTGGCAAAAACGTTCTCGATGGTCTGTAAGTGATTCGAGTTAGAGGAAATATAGGTTGTGAACGGCGATTTTCGCGAAGTGCCGTGTAACGGTAAAGCGGGACCTGCGAGTTGTGGTGTACACTCGTTCGTAATCTGGAGGACTCAATGCGCCACGCAGCCGCACTTCTCGTCTTCGCATCGCTGGCCGTTGCTCAGCAGGCGGCCTACAAACCACCGGACGATATCGCGTTTCACAGGGCCGACATTTACAGCGAAGGTACCCGGATGTCGGCGGAGGTGTTTGCACCGGCATCGGCGGCGGGCAAGAAGCTGCCTACGATTCTGATGGCTCACGGCTGGGGTGGCACGGCCGCGGTGTTGCGGCGCGATGCGGTGGTCTTCGCGCGGCACGGATACCTGGTAGTGACGTTCGATTATCGCGGTTGGGGCGACAGTGATTCGCGGCTGGTACTCACTGGCAAGGCACCGAAGGACCGGCCGGGGAATCGCTTCACCGCGGAAGTCCAGGAGGTTCGCGAGGTGGTGGATCCGTTGGACATGGCGGCCGACTGGCTCAACGCCGTGCACTGGCTGCAAGGGGAGCCGCAGTGCGATACGGAACGGATTGGCTTGTGGGGGAGCAGTTTCTCGGGCGGGCTGGTGGTGTATGTGGCTGAGCGCGATCCGCGGATTCGGGCGATTCACAGCCAGGTGGGGGCGATGGACGGCCGCACACTCGCGGCGGGACCTGCACTCGCCAAGACTTACGAGGACGCGACTCGAAGGGCTCGGGGCGAGATCGGCTATCCCGCGCCGGGGGCCAAAGTGGTGGGGAATCTGCGCGGCGCGCCTATTCCGGAACGATTTCTCGATTACACGCCCGTGGACGAAGTGAACCGCGCCAAATGCCCGATGCAGTTTGTGATCGCGGAGAAGGAGGAGTTATTCGAGAACAAGGACCACGCGATCAAGGCGTATAACAACTACAGGGGTCCGAAGAATCTGGTTACGATTCCGAAGATCACGCATTATGGGATTTACTACGAAGCCTGGGGGCAGGCGAGCGAACTGGCGCTGGCGTGGTTCGACAAGTATCTGAAGCAGTAAGTCAAGGAAGCACTCGTAATCCGGCGGCGGCACTTTGTTGGGCGAAGTAGTCCTTGAGCTTGAGGGCGGCGGAGCGTCCGGCCACTTGACGCAGTTCGGCTTCGGTGGCTTGGCGGACACGCTCGAGACTTCCGAAGTGGCGCAGGAGTTTTTCCACCGTCTTGGGTCCGATTCCGGGGACTTCGTTGAGTTCGGAAGTGAGCCGGGCGGTGTTGCGGCGGGAGCGATGGAAAGTCACGGCAAATCGGTGGGCTTCGTCGCGGACCTGTTGGACCAGGTGCAGAACGGGTGAAAAGCGATCCAATACGACGGGCTCGTCTTCCTGGCCGTACACGTAGATGATCTCTTCGCGCTTGGCGATGGATGCCAGAGGCTGAGTGGTGATGCCGATGGATTCCAGGGCATCGGCCGCGGCGTGTAACTGGCCGAGTCCGCCGTCCACGAGCACTAATCCCGGCATCGGCGAGTTTTCCTGTTGGAGCTTCGAATAGCGGCGAGTTACTACCTCTCGCATGGACGCGAAGTCGTCGTTGCCCTCGACCGTACGGATGATGAACTTACGATAGTCGGACTTCTTCATGCGGCCGTCTTCCCACACCACCATGCTGGCGACTTTGTCGGTGCCTTGGATATGGGAGATGTCGAAACACTCGATGCGCGCGGGGGCATCGGGCAGGCCGAGCGCGTCCTGCAGCGCTTCTTTGATGGCGGCGGAGCTCGGGCGAAGGACTCGGAATCGCTGATCGAAGCTGTTTTTCGCGTTGGTCTCGACCAGTTTCATCATGGCGCGCTTCTCGCCGCGCTGGGGTGTATGGATCTCGACTTTGCGGCCACGACGCTCAGTGAGTAACTCCTCGAGCAGGTCGCGGTCCTCAAATTCGACGGGGACCTCGATGGTGCGGGGGACGTACTGCTGTTCCAGATAGAGCTGTTTGAGCAGGGATGAGAATAGCTCGGTGGGGTCGAGATCGATCTGATCTTCCCAGAAGAATTCGCGGCGGTCGACGATGTGGCCGTTGCGCATGTGGAAAAGGTTGACGGCGACGAGCGGGGCTTCGGCGTAGTAGGCGAGGATGTCCGAATCGTTACCTTCGGCGGCGGCCATCTTCTGGCGCTCTTCCATCTCTTCGACGGTGGCGAGCAGGTCGCGGATGCCGCCGGCTTCTTCGAATCGCATATCGATGGAGGCCAGTTCCATGCGTTTGCGGAGTTCCCGGGCGAGATCGCGATGGCGGCCGTCGAGGAAGAGCCGCACGTTGCGGACGGCCTCGGCGTATTGCTCATCGGTGACGAGGCCCTCGACGCAGGGGCCGTGACAGCGATGAATGTGGTACTGGAGGCAGGGGTGCGTGTGTTTCCGGCCGAAGTCGATTTTGCAGGACGGCACCTTAAAATGGCGGTGGATGAAATGCACGAGGCGGTGGGCCAGATTGCCGGGGAAGTACGGGCCGTAGTAAGTGGATCCGTCCTTGCGAAGCCGGCGAGTAACATAGACGCGTGGGTACTTTTCGCCAGTTAGTTTGATGTACGGGTAAGTTTTGTCATCGCGCAGCAGGATGTTAAAGCGGGGCTTGTACTGCTTGATCAGGTTGTTTTCGAGCGCGAGAGCTTCCTTCTCGTTGTCGACCTGAATGTAGTGGACGTCGCGCGCTTCCGACATCAGGCTGCCGGTTTTTACGTCGGCGAGGCGGTCATCGAGAAAGTAGCTGCGAACCCGGCTGCGAAGGTTCTTCGCTTTTCCGACATAGATGACGGTGCCGTGTGCGTCTTGATAGAGGTAGACACCCGGAAGGGTGGGCAATTGCGCCGCTTTATCGCGGAGTTCCATGAAGGACGGCTATACTTCTATTGTGGCACGGCTCCCCCTGATTTACTCGATATTGCTGGGCCTTGCGGTGTTCAGTACTCCTGTGTTGCGCGCACAGAGCGCACCACAACCTGTCAAGCAGCGGCCGGCACCGACGGTGCAGGAACCACCGGAAGAAGACGCAGGCGAGAAGCCCAAGGAATACTCCTTCAACCCGTTGCAGGCGGAGAAGGAGATGAAGGTGGGCGCGTACTACTTCAAGAAGGGCAGCTACAAGGCCGCCGCGCGACGATACCGGGAGGCGACGAAATGGAATCCGACGTTCGCCGATGCGTTCCTGCGGTTGGGCGAGTCCGAGGAGAAGTTGAAGGATGACAAGTCCGCTCACGAGGCCTACTCCAAGTACCTGGAACTCGCCCCCGATGCGAAGGACGCAGCTTCGATACGGAAGAAGCTGGATAAGCGCCGTTAGGCTGGGCCGTCGCGCTGAAGGTCTGTAGCCACGGATGGCCACGGATGAACACGGATTTGTGGGAATAGGCATCAGCTTGCGCGGGGCACCTCACACGCGCGCCGGGTCATCTCCTGGGCGACGGTTCGGCGCACCTGGTCGATGCCGTTGGGCCAGTCGGTGAACAGATCCACGCGGTGAAGGTGCGCCTCAATTCCCTTCGGTATGGTGCAATCGTCGAGGCGCGCCGGGATGACGAAGATGCTGTCGAGCGGCAGCCGCCGTGCGCAATCGAGCGCGTAACGCAGCTCGCTCTGGAAGACTCCGCGCTTCGAGACGGCGCGGCGCGAGAGGCACGGGATGAAGAAATCGGCCACTTCGATGGCGCGTTCGATAGCGCGCGGCCAGTTCTGTCCCGGCAGCAGGTTTTGCTTGTCGAGCCAGGGCTGGCAGCCGGCCTCCTCAAGATCGGCGAACAGGCGCCGAGCTTGGGCGAGGTCCTCCTGCACGTAGGCGATGAACACGGTCGGCTTGGTCTCGCGGATGAAATCGAATCCGGTGCCGGTGGGGCGAAAGCTGCCAAATCCGGCGATGTCGACGACGTGGCCTTCATCGAGGGCCTTACGAATGATGCGCGCGATGCGGACCGTGGAGGATCGGCGAGTCATGTCCGTGCGTGCCGTTTTTTCGGGTCGGCGGTGTAGCCGGCCTCTTCCATCAAGCGCTGCAACGCGCTGGGGCGCAGCCGTTCGTGGTTGCGGAGATTGCGGACGAGGTGGTGCAGCGCGGTATCGAGTTCATCGGCGGCATCAGCGGCCGGGATCTGGTTCTCGTCGGCTAGTTTCTGAGCGAGTTCTTTTTTCTCCATCGCATCCCAAGTTTAGAGTTGCGGCGCCAAATGAGCGGGGGGTTCGGAGGCGAGGCCGCGAACGCCATATTATTGATGGGCAAGCATTTACAAGTCGTTGAAGAAAATTTTCGAAAGCTGTGAATGGCACTTGGCTATGAAGCGTTTTTAATCGCCGCTTAAGACGAGGTTCATGTCCGGCGATCATGATAGGTCTCGTAGGCGGTCAAGCCGTCAACAACTCAGAAGGAGAATCCCTAAATGAAGAAGTTCATGACCATGATGCTCGGCCTCAGCCTCGTGCTCGGCGGCGCCACCGTCGCTTTCGGCCAGGAAACACCTACTCCGGCAAAGGACAAGAAGGAAAAGAAGGCCAAGAAGGCAAAGACAAAGAAAGCCAAGAAGGAAAAGGCCCCCCCCGCCGACTAGTAGTTTTTCGTTTTCAACCACGGAATTCAAAGACCGCGCCGTCTCGCCCGTCCTGGGTGGTACGGCGCGGTTTTGTATTTGGCGGACTAACCAATTCCATTAAAAGTACTCATCCTTGACAAATCGTTGCATGCTTGACTTGACTTCTACGCGTCCAAACAGCAGACTCATAAAAACACCTGAAACAAACAGAGATTTTCACCGTGCGGCAGCTACAGGTGTAAGTGCAGGGAGGTTGTAATGTCCGATTATGCATTTCTGGATCCCACGTGCCGGTTCGCTCTGCCGCCGACGTTTAGCTGGCGGGACTACATCGATACGGAGCGCGAACTGTGGGCGTTGTTCCCGGAGACCGATGGGCGCCGGGTGAACTTTGTCCAGATCGGACTTACTGCCCGGATCTACGCGGAGGTGAAGGACGACGGGTCGGAGTTAACCCAGGATCAGACTTACATTCTGATGCCCTGTTCGGACCGGACGATGCGGCCGATTCGGATGGAGGCGTGCCGCCGGCTGACTTTGACCGAATATCGCATGGGCCATCTGACGGCAGTGAAGTTGTTGGGCAAGATGACGGAAGCGGCCGAGATCATGCGGGAGGTAGGCTCGCGCATTCTGGGTGCCGAGGTTTTGGAAGAAGTGGAGTTGCGGTTGCGCGAGAGCGCGGCCGACGAAGACTGAGAGTTCATACGGCGCGGCGGCCCGCCGAAGGTGGCCGATTCCTGGATGCGGCGCGCCTACCCGGCGCGCCATTTTTTTGGGCGTGGCCTGCGCTGGAGGCGTACGGGAATCTGCCGCGGCGCGCGCGAGGGGTCGAGGGCAGGAATCATCGATCGCATTCAGTCTTCATGTACTCTCGAAGGAGCCCCACGAAGTTCGGAGCGTCGTGTTCGAGAGCAGCCAACTGGCCGGCGGCTGTTCGATTTCGAGCATGCGCCTGGTGTTCAATTTTGTCGAATACCATGCCGGCGTCCAGATGATACTGGTGAACCAGAAACTCATCCGGGCGCGAGACGTCGATGACGTGTGGAGCGTATGCTCCGCCGGGAAGTGCTTCACGTTGTGGGTGACAATTGCATGCGCGTGAGAGGCGACAGCGGCGGCTAACACGTGCTGTCTTTGGGATCGGTTCTCATGGCCGGAATCAGCGATTCGCACCGCGAACGTGCGGCCGAGAAGAAGCGTAAACAACCGAAGAAATGATCCCGCGCGTGGTGCTCGACACCAACGTAGTGGTTTCTGCGTTGCTCAAACCGCATGGCCTTGAGGACCAGGTCTTGCGGCTTGCTCTATCCTGCTCGCCCGCCCCAAGTTCAAGCCGAGACTGGAGGAGATCATGATGGTACTGGCTGAGTTGTCGACGGCCAGCACGGTTGTCAGCCCCAGATTTTCTCGTAACGGGATCTGCAGCATTTCCCGAGCTAGTGGAAAAGCACCCAAGTCGTGAATGCCCGGCACTTGCTCGAATTGCCGGCCGGGCCCGCCGATCTATAAACTTGCAACAATCAGAATGGGTTCGAGCGATGGCTACTGCGGCAGAAGTTCGACTAACTACGGTGGAGGAATATCGTACTCTGCCGCGGCGGGAGGATGCGATTTAGGAACTCCATTGGGGAGTGGTGGTCACCTTGACGCGGCCCCAGATGAGGCATGCGAAAGTGCAGTCGCGGCTCGCGAGATTGCTTCGTCCTAAGGCCGAGGGGCTGGGCGTGGTGGAGACGGAAGTCGCTTTTTCGCGCGCTGCCGCAATATGAACTCCGGGGCGCTGATGTAGCGTTCGTATCGCAGCAGCGATGGGACGCGACTAACAATGACGACAATCTACACGGTTCGCCGGAGTTGGTGATCGAAGTCCTTTCACCGTCGAACACCAGAGCGGAGATTCAGGAGAAGGCGGCTCTCTGTCTGTCGACTGGCGCGCGGGAGTTTTGGGTGGTTGATCCGATTCGACGAACCGTAACCGTCACGGCGCCTGTGGGACGGCCTGTGGTGTATAGCCTGGCAGTGTCCGATATCTTCGTGAACTGACCCAGCAGGGCGAGTGATACACTGTCGGTTTCCCACCCGAATACCCATGAGCAAGATCTCGCGAAAGGCCCGGCAGCAAACGCCCGCTGCCTTGGCGCAGCCGGTTGCTTCGAAGACGAATCCGCACCTGTGGCCGTTGGCGGCGCTGACTGCTGCTGTCGCCGTGTTCTATTGGATTCAACTCACGTCGAGCCGTGCCACGATCCACTGGGATGCGGTGGATGTGCACTATAGCGCCCTGAAGTCCTTCGCCGGCTCGATCATGGTGGGTAAGCTTCCTTCGTGGACTCCGTACATCTTCTCCGGCTTTCCGTTTCTCTCCGATATCCAGACCGGCGGGTGGTATCCGGGCAATCTGCCGCTGCTGTTGATCGGAGTGACGCCGTGGACGCTGCAGGCAAGCCTGGCGGTCCACTGCCTGATCGCCGCATGGGGGATGTATTTTCTGGCGCTGCGATTCCTGGTGCGCCGCGATGCCGCCGTACTCGCTGCGATGCTGTACGCGTTCTCCGGCTTCTTTGCGGCGCACAGTTCGCATATCGGAATGTTTCAGGCGGCGGCTCTGCTTCCAGTGTTGCTGCTTGCGCTGGCGCACGCGTTCGATACGGGGCGGGCGGTGTGGATGGTGGCATCGGCCGCGGTGGTGGGATGCATCATCCTGGCGGGCCATTTCCAAACGGCGCTCTACTGCTGCTTCGCGGCCGCGCTGTTTGGGGTTGCGTGGGCGGTGCGGGATCGGGGGCGCCTGCGAGTGATCACGGTGAGCCTGTTGCTGGCGCTGTCCGTGGGCGGGCTGCTGTCGTCGGTGCAGACGATTCCCGGATTCGAACTCGTGAGCCGGTCGATTCGCGCGGGCGCGGATTACGGGAAGAACACGAATGCCCCGCTGGCTCCTTCGGCGCTGGCGACGCTGGTGTATCCGAATGCGCTGGGTGCGATTTCCGGGCCGTATCACGGACCCGAGGATATTACGCAGTTCTACTTCTATGCAGGCCTTGTGCTACTGCCGCTGGCGCTGCTGGGGCTGAGGAATCGCACGGTCCGATTGCCGGTACTGGTGCTGTTCATCCCCGCCATCTGGTACGCGTTCGGCCCAAATGGTGGGTTATATAGGCTGCTGACACTGCTGCCCGGATTTTCGAGCGTGCGCGCTCCGGTTCACATGTGGTTCATTGCGGCGCTAGCTCTGGCGCTGCTGGCCGGGGCTGGATTCGAGGAACTGACGCGGCGGTTCAAGATCGGGCAACTGGCGTGGGTTGCGGTGCTGGTGCTGTGCTTCGCCGATGTGTACTACTGGAACTCTGTGGCGAATCCGCTGGCGTATGAGCGAGCGAGTTTCGAGGAGATGTACGGTCAGAAACTGGATTTGTTCCGATCGCAAATCGCGCCGCGGATCCCGCCGCTCATGAGACTGCACCTGACGGCGTCCACCACGTCGTTCGGACCGTTAAACCATCCGCTGGATGCGCGCGTGGAGACGACGTACGGGTACAATCCGCTGGAGCTATCGGCGTATGCGGATTACATAGGGATGAGCGCGGCGAACCCGCGACTGCTGGACACGTTGAGCGTTCGCTACTCCGGACAGGCGGGACAGCAGTTTCGGGAGAATCCGAATCCGCTGCCGCGGGCGATGTTTCCGGCGCACGTGATTGCCGTGGCGGATTTGGCCGCGGCGAAGCAGCAGACGGCGCAACTGGATCCCGCGCAGAATGCGGTGATGGCGGGGGCGGCGCCGGCGCAGGATCCGGCCGCTACGGCGCGGATTACGAAATACGGCGAGACGTCGTTCCGGGTGCATTACAGAGCGGCGACGGCGAGTCTGCTGCGGATCGGGATGCCTTATTTCCCGGGGTGGCGGGTGACGGTGGATGGGCGTTCGCAGGATATGATTCCGGTGGATTACGCGCTATCGGGTGCAGTGGTACCGGCCGGGGAGCACGATGCGGTTTTCGAGTTTCACACGCCGGGGCTGATGGCGGGTGCGCTGGTGTCGCTGCTGACTGCGTTTGCGTGCGTGGGGGTAGCGGTTTGGGACGTGAGGGGTCGCACAGGCGGTATCATAGCGAGTACGAAGGAGTCCACATGAACGTTTCCCGCCGAAGTTTTCTTGGGTCCGCGGCATTCGCGGGCGCAGGCACTTTACTTGCAGCCGAGGTGGATAGCCACACTGGAATGCCAACGCGTGTACTGGGACGCACGGGCGCACGCGTGTCGCTGCTGGCATTCGGATGCGGCAGCCGTTTTCTGGCGTACAAGGATCCAGAGAAAGCAGCGCAGGTGCTGGAGCATGCGCTGGCGCAGGGGATCACGTACTACGATTCATCAGACGACTACGGCGATGGCGAGAGCGAACGCCGTCTCGGCGCGGTGATGAAGCCACATCAGGGCAAGGTGTGGATTGCGACCAAGATCAGCAAGCGGAACGGCGACGAGGCGATGCGGATTATCGAGCGAAGCCTGAAGAATCTGGGCAAGCCCGACCTGATCCACATCCACGGTCTTACGGACGACGCCGATCTGGCCGCGATCGAAGCGCCGGATGGCGTGTTGAAGGTGCTGTACAAGCTGCGCGATCAGAAGGTGATTCGCGCGATCGGAGTTACGAGCCACACCGATGCGGTCGTGTTGCGGAAGGCGCTGGAGCGGAACGATTTCGATTGCACGCAGATGGCGTTGAATGCGGCTCGGATGGGAGCTGCGTCGGGCGCGCGTCCGCTGCCGCCGTCGGTGGACAGCTTCGAAAATATCGCGCTGCCGATGGCGCTGAAGAAGAAGATGGGTGTGACGGCGATGAAGATTTTCGGGCAGGAGAAGCTGTCGAACGCCGCGCCGCCGGAGCAACTGGTGCGGTACTCGATGTCGCTGCCGGTTGCGGCGACGGTGATCGGGATGCCGAAGGTGGAATACCTGGATCGGAACATCGCGGTCGCGAAGGCATTCAAGCCGCTGGCGCCGGGTGAAATGCGGGAGATGTCGACGAAGATTGCCGGGGAGTACAAGGCGAGTCTGGACAGCTTCTTCCGCGATCATATCGATTGTTAGATTAGTCTAGCGTGGTGTTCGCGATGAGCTTCGAGGTGGTGCCGATCGGCCGGGTTCACTCGAGTCTCAAACTACGTGCGGGCGCGCCGCGGCAACCGTGGGAGGGAGCGCCCGAGGCACGGCTGGAGATTCGTCCGGAGTTTCTGGAGTGTCTGGACGGACTGCAGGCGGGAGATGAGATCTGGATCCTGACATGGCTTCATGAGTCGCGTCGGGAAACGATGAAGGTGCGTCCTCGCGGGGATCCGCGCAATCCGATCACCGGTGTGTTCGCGACGCGTTCGCCGGACCGTCCGAATCCGATCGGACTGCATCGCGCGACGATCATCAGCATCGAGGCGGCGGGCTCGATTACCGTGGAGGCGCTGGAGGCGATCGACGGCACGCCGGTGATCGACATCAAGCCGGTGCTGGAGGGGCTTGCTACACCCGTCCAGCCTTCATCTCGCCAGCCAGATAATCCGTCGCCCGCCACGCCAGGGCTAGAATCGTCAAGGTCGGATTCTTCTCCGACGCAGTGGTAAACGCGGCGCCATCGACGACGAACACGTTGTTGACGTCGTGCATCTGGCAGAATCCGTTCAGCGCCGACCGTTTCGGATCGGCACCCATGCGACACGTGGCGTGTTCGTGGATGGCCTGGCCCGGCATGCCCATGAACTCGGGGTTGTACGGCAGTATCTCGGCCTTGGCTTCGTGCAGAATGGCCGCCGCGGTATCGTACATTTCGCGCATCATCTTCCGTTCGTTTTCGCGATAGCGGAAGTCGATGCGCGCGATGGGCACGCCGTACCGATCGACGCCATTGCCTTCGACGGTGATGCGGTTATCGGCGTACGGCAACACCTCGCCGTAGGGATGCAGTGCGACGAGAGAGGGATACTTCCGTTTCACCGCCTTCTTGAAGTTGGCGCCGAAGCCCGGAACGTCTTTCGCGAACGCCGCATTGTCGCCCGCGCCGCATCCCCAGAACTGCATTCCGAAGCCGCGCAGGTAGTTGCGTTTCCTGCCGTCGCGATGATTGAAGCGGGGTAGATAGACGTGCTCGCCGCCGATGCCGTCGTCGTTGTAGACGGGTCCGCCGAGCAGTTCCGGAACGAATCCGAACATGTGCAGGCGAACCTGTTCGGTGAGGTAGCGGCCGATGACATCGGAGGAGTTGCCGATGCCGTTGGGATGTTGGCGCGACTTCGAGTTGAGCAGGATGCGGGTGGAATCGATGCACGAGGCGGCGACGACCACGACGCGCGCTTTCACCTGACGCTCTTCGCGGGTGAAGCGGTCGAAGTATTGGACGGCGTTGGCGCGGCCTTCCGAGTCGACCAGAACGCGGGCGACGACGGCGTTATCGATGACGGCGAGTTTGCCCGAATCGAATGCCGGTTCAATGAGGTAATCGGAGGAGTTGAAGAACGCTCCGATGTCGCAACCGCGGCCGCAGGCACCGCAGTAATGGCACGGGGCATGGCCGTTGTGACGGCGCGTGAGCACGGCGCGGCGTCCGGCGACGATGCTGATTCCGAGTTTGCCGGCGGCCTTCTGCAGCAGGCGCTCGCCGCATCGGGGAGGCGGGGGCGGCAAGTGATAGCGGCTGCCCGGCAGCGAATCCTGATCGTCGTCGCCGCCGCATACGCCGATCAACTGATCCACCTTGTCGTAGTAGGGCGCGACGTCTTTGTAGCGGATGGGCCAGGGGATCTCCCAACCGTCGCGAACAGCGCTGGTGAAGTCGAGATCGGCGTAGCGGAGCGAAACGCGGCCCCAGATGTTGGTCTTGCCGCCGCGGCCCCAGACACGGACGAGATCGAACGGGCGTCCGGGCGGAGTCCGGTAGGGGGCGGTCTTCAAATCGACGTAGAACTTCGGCGGTGGATGTCCGGCGGCGATGTGCCTGGGACCTTCCCACGGCTTCACATGACTCCAGAATTCGGCGCGATTGAACTTCGTGCCGGCGTCGAGCATTAGAACATTTATGCCCTGCCGTGTGAGGTTCCACGCGGCCATGCCGCCGGCGGCGCCGCTACCGATGATCACGACATCGTGCACTTCGGCGGGCTTCGCGATCTGGCTCATGACTGGTGCTCCGGATGGGTGCATCCGATGAATTCGGTGAGGAAGGTGTTGCCGTGCCAGCCGAGTTCTTTGGTGAGTCCTTCCTTCGAGGTGTAATAGGCGTCGACGGTGAAGCTCTTGGCGAGTTTGAAGAATTCGCCGAGGGTGGTGGATGGGTCGTTGGCGGCGGGCGTGAGCAGGGCGGTTTTCTGGTCGTCGGTCAAGGCGGCGAATCGGGTGTTGAATCGCTGCATGGCCGCGGACTCGAGGGCGGCGAGACCAGCTCGGAATTTGTCAGCCAGTTGGGGGTCGGAGGCGAGTTTGCGTTCGATCCAGGCGGGCACACCCACGTCGATGGCGCCGGGAGTGTCGGTGCGCGGCAGAATGGTTTCTACCAGCGCGCTGATCGATTCGGTTTCGGGCGCCGTGAGCACGCTGGACTGTTGCGCAACCGCTGGAATAGCTGCCGCGGCCGCGATGGAAAGCAGCGCTTCACGCCGCGTCGTATTCATGGGTAACCTCCTGAAATCCGCCTGCCATTATCGAGGCGGGGAAAACGTACCGTCCCGCGATGGCGGCCGCGATGAGAGCCGCTGCGGCCATTGCGAAGGCCGCGGAATATCCGAATTGTTTGGCGACGGCACCCGCGGCGAATGAACTGAGTCCGACGAACAGATCGTAGAATGCGCTGAGGATTCCGATAACGGATCCGTGCTGGCTGGGCGGAGTTTGACGCATCACGGTGGAGGCGACCGACGACCACGGGAACGAGAATCCGAATCCGAGCAAGGCCGCGGCTGCGACGGCGACGGCAGGCGAGGGACCGCGCGCGATGATGAGGAGTCCGAGAGCCATGGCCGCGATTCCGCCGTAGTAGGTGATGGCGGGATGCATGCGATCGGGCAGTCCGCCGAGGAAGAATCGGGAGACCAGAATCATGAAGGCGTAGGCGGAGAATGCGGCAGGGCCGCCGTTGCCGTGCGTGGTGAGGAACAGGATGAGGAATCCCGCGACGACGGGGTAGTGGACATTGACGAATCCGATGGCGATGCCGGGAGCGAGCAGCGAGGCCGGGACCAGGGTGTTGCGGCGGGGCGCGTGGGGATCGGGCTTGAAGGCCTCGGGGATCCGGGCGAGGAGGGCGAATCCTGCGAGGGCGGCGAACATTTGCATGGCGGCGGCGCGTTCGAAAGTCCCGAGCCAGTGTCCGACGACGGGGCCGGCGGAGATGCCGCCCCAGATGCCGCTGCTGAGGTATCCAAGCGCTTGGGCGCTGCGGCGAATACCGCCGGCTTCGACGACCCAGGCGGCGGCGCCGGTGTAGAGGCAGGCTTCACCGAATCCCTGGAGGATGCGGCCAAGGAAGGCGCCGGCGAGGCCGAGTGGGAGGAGGTAGGCGAGTCCGGCGAGGGCGCAGCTCATGAGGCCGGTGAGGAAGGCGATTTTGCGGCCGCGGCGGTCAGCGAGGGGGCCAGAGAAGAACCGGCTGAAGAGGGCGACGAAGGAGAAGATGCCGATGACGAATCCGACGGTTTGATCGGAGCCGCCGAGGTCGTGACGGACGTGTGGCGCGAGTCCTGGCAACACCGTTCCGATTCCCAGAAAGCCGAGAAATGTCGCGCCGATGAGACACCAGAACCGCGCACTGAAGCCCTGCGCGGAGAAGGTCATTTCCTTTTATTGTACTCAGGGTGGGGTTAGTGACGCGGCGAGGCGGGTTGCGTATAATGTGATCAGGACTGTGGCGCTATCGTCTAACGGTTAGGACAGAGCCCTCTCAAGGCTTAAATACGGGTTCGATTCCCGTTAGCGCTACCAA
>JBBQGE010000006.1:0-135450 GCA_038322675.1 Bryobacterales bacterium | reverse complement strand
TACATCAATCGAGGAAGCCGGACCCGGGGAGAAAAGTACTTTCGAAGGGTCACTCGTACGGAGCGTAATAGAAACGCCGTTTGGGCCAGCAGGCGTCATGAGGCTAACCGGGAACTCGACTTGTTGACCCGGACCCACTCTTATGTTCGCCGGCAAGATAATCCCCTGCGAAGCCGGTATGCCCGCTAGGGCGAAGCTTCCCGTTCTGCAGACACTGGTAATGATCCGGCTGCCAGTTCGAAGGTATGTCGATGGGGGTTGACACTCCGTTGCGGCGTCGACCCATGAGTTGGAGGCTGTATCCCAACGGAACAGTTTCAGGCTGCTCGGGTCAAAGGGGCGGTCATAAGTCAGAGTGATGATCACGCCCTGCGGAATTGTGGTTACCGGGGTGAAATCATCGGGAGAGGTCTCCTGCTCGACGTCGAGATTGAAGCTTCTTCCAGCGAACGCCAGACCTGCAGGCGGAACGCTGTTGGCCGGCGCGGCGGTCACCTCTATAGTGACGGCGGCCGGCTGGCTCAAAACGCCCGCGGGGAGTTCCGCCGAAGCGATTAAGCCCCCGAAATTCGAGACGGCGAGGACAGACTCAATCTCCGACTGCTCGCTGAATCCTATTGCCAGCGACCCAACCCGAATGACTACGGAAGTGCTGGACGTCATGCCCGCGCTGTTGGTCGCCGTAAGGGTAATGATGTGCTCGCCCGGGGGCAGAGTCGTTACTATGTCGCCGCCGACCCCTAGTTTTCCCGAGATGTTGGAACTCCAAACAAGGTATTCATCCGTAACAGGGCCATCCTGAAGATCCACCGCCGATCCGCTCAACTCGATATCATCGTCCAACTCGAAGTTAGAGTTTGGATCATTATCAATAAACACTTCCGGGGCCTTGTACGGAACGGAGAACACGGTGCTCATCGCGCTTGCTGTGCGTACGCCGTCGCTTGCCGTCACGCGGATGACCGCGTGTTTGCCGCCCGGCAGTCCACTGAAATCATAGGTGAGTGATTGGTTTGTGAGATTCGAGGCAATCAACTGCCAATCAGAGTCAACCGCGGTGATATCGGGGGTGTACTCGACTTCGAAGCTGAGCGGATTGCCGTCGGCATCCGCGGCCGACCAGGAAATAACGTTGCTGCCGGTCAGAGTTTGGCTGGGCTGAGTAGGCGTTACCTGGCTGATGACCGGAGCGGTGGCGCTCACCGTGACTTCTTTGAGCACGACGGCGCCCTTCAATATCTGAAATTTGGCGGTATTGCCCGGAAACGGAATCAGTCCGCCGAAGGGAGCCGACGTAACCGTTTTGGGAGGGTTGGTCAAAACGAAAAAGGACACTTTGAAGCCTTGCGTCGCAAGCGTGTTTCCGTTGGCGTCCAATGCGCGCACCGAATAAGGGCCGGTGATGGCGGGAATAGGACCGTCGTGAACTAGCGACTGCCACGGCTGCAAGGTCACCATGCCGGATTGTGTGACCGATCCGGAAAACTCGACCGCTGGAATCGACGCAGCCGCGAAATTGCGCACGGCTGCGGCTTTCTGAGCTTGGGCTGGAGCGGGGGCGAGTTGGGCGAACAGACGGACGTACGAATCCGGAGTGATCCAGGAACTGCTCGTCGGCTGGCCGCTGCCGGCTCCCATAAAGTCGGCCTTGTTCGGTAATGGCCCGGCGCCGCCAACGTCATAGGGATTCACCGTTTGAGGAACAAGGGTCCCATCGACATCATATTGTCCGTCAATATTGCTGGCTTTCATTCTGCCTGCGTTGCACGTCGTAGCTGACTGAGTGTTGAAATCCGTTCCGCTCACGCCATCAGGAGCGGGATTGAGAGTGCAGTTGATCGACCCTCCTGCATAGGTATCACCAAGTTGCCGCGTGTGCGCTATTTCGTGTGCTACGGTGGCGGCAAAGTCCGGATCTGTCGCAACCGCGACGGCTACAGCGCTGAGGTCCCCGGGACCGGTGAAGGTGTATCCAGCGAGCATAGTGCCTTTGCTGCTTGGGTTCCGGCCGATAAAGCCGACAATCAGGTCGAAGCAGCCTTGTTGCGAGGGATCGGTGGCACAGGTCGCGGGCTGTAAAGCCGCAAGGGCATCCCATAGAGCCTTGCGTCCATCGTCGGTGTCCATGTCAATCGTAACGCCCGGGAGGTTCGTGGCGTCGAACTCGTCCCGTGTCACCCAGGTAATGCCGTCTTCAGCCACTGGGTAAACGGTCCTGACATAGGTCCACGACGATTTCCAGGCGTCGCTTGGCACAGACACGACCTGTCCGCTGAAGCTAGCCTTGACTGGACGAGCCAGAATCCTCAGACCCCTTCGAATCTGGAAATTGTAAGTGGTTCCAGCGGTCGATTTGGTGGTGCCGCCGTTCACAGTCACCTCGAACTCATAGTTGCCTGCCGCCCAGCGTCCGCACGCGGCGATGCTGGGGCACAGAAAATCCACGATGCGAGTGGGTGTGCTGTAGGCCTTCGGTTGCAGAGTGGTGACATTCTGCCCATCCCTGGTTATCACTGCCGAGGATGTAATCGGATCGACCGTCACGGCTTGCGTCATGAAAGCGCGAACAACGGTCGTCTTCCCGGCAACAAAGCTGGTGTTTGGCGCGCCATTATACAGCTTTCCAATCGCTTGATTGATCTCGATCGATTCGATGACCTGGCCGTATGTTGGAACGATGAACGTCACCGCTGCAGCCAGGACAAAAAAACGTCCAATCCGACGCCACTGGCAGATCCCCGACGACGTGAATTTCCACATGTTCACAAACGCTCTCCGAGAATGAGACTTGCGCCACCCAAGAGTAAGGGGAGGTCAGTTAGATAAGACCCAGTAACTGACCAGGCACCGATTGTACCGGGCGGCGGCGAATCAGTCAAGCGAGTTATGCAGCCATGAAGTACCACACGTTCCAAACACACACGCGATCATCTCATTCCGGTCGCGCTGCGATATTCCGGCTAGCTTAGCTAATTAACCGGCGCAATCGAGGATGGTCCTCCACGCAAGCGCAACATCCTCGCGTGTCGTCTTGATGTTGCCAATTGCCAGGCGAAGCGCGAACTTGCCATTCAGCACAGTGTGCGACAAGAAGGCCTTGCCCGTCGCGTTCACCGCATTCATCAAACGCTGATTTGCCTCATCCGGCGCCTTCAGCCGGAAGCATACCAGCGATAGCGGCACCGGAGCGGCCAGTTCAAAGCGGTCGTCACCGCGAACCATACCCGCTAACTCCTGCGCCATCGCGACGTGATCGCGAATGATCTCGATCATCTTCCGGTGTCCGAAATACCGCATCACGAACCAGAACTTCAGGGCGCGGAAGCGGCGTCCGAGTTGTACTCCGTAATCCATCAGGTTCACTGCGCGGGAGTCTTCGGCGGTTTTCAAATACTCCGCCACCAGCGAAAACGCGCGCTTCAGTATCTCGGGCTTGCGCGTATAGAACACGCTAATATCAATCGGCGTGAATAGCCACTTGTGCGGATTCACCACCAGCGAATCGGCACGCTCCGTTCCGTCGAGATACTGCCGCAACTCGGGAACGATGCACGCCGATCCACCATAGGCACCGTCCACGTGCAGCCATAGTCCATAACGCTCGGCGATATCGGCGATCGCAGGCACCGGATCGATGCTTGTCGTCGACGTCGTGCCCACCGTCGCCACGATACAGAAGGGCTTTTTGCCGGCGGCCAGATCCTGTTCTATAGCGGCCTGCAACAACTCGGGACGCATGCGGAATTCCGAATCGACCCCGATTTTCCGCACATTCTTCTGCCCGATGCCCAGCGTGATCGCGCCCTTCTCCACCGAAGAGTGCGACTGCTCGGAAGTGTACAGAACCCCGTCCTGCCGTCCGCCTTCGGTGCGAATGTCCGGGAATGCCTGCTCGCGAGCAGCGGCGATCGCGTGCATCGTGCTGATGGAAGCCGTGTCGTAGATTAGCCCGAACCACTCATCGGATAATCCGAGCCACTGACGCAGCCAACTCATCGTCACCTGCTCGAGCTCGGTAGTCGCGGGCGAACTCTTCCACAGCATGCCGTTGATATTCAGCGCCGCCGTAAGCATCTCGCCGAGAATCCCCGGCGCCGAGGCCGACACCGAAAAGTAGGCGAAGAATCGCGGATGATTCCAGTGCGTTAGAGCAGGCACGATCTGACCGCGGAAGTCGGCGAGGATCTGGTCGATCGGCTCACCCAGTTCCGGCGCCGATGCCGGCAATGCATCCACTATGTCGCCCGGGCGGCAATCCGGCAGCACCGGATAATCGCCGACGCCGGCCAGATAGTCCGCCATCCAATCCACCACATCGTGCGCCGCTCGCCGGAACTCTTCCGGCGGCATGTCGAAGCTCATAGTTTTCAGCTTAACCGCAGAATTCGTACCGGGCTTGGAACTCCTGGCCGATTCCTTCGTATACCCTCCTTAGGACTGGTCCCCATTGGAAACCTTTGTTAAAGATCTGAAGCATTCGCTAAGAATGTTCTGGCAGAATCGTGGCTTCACGGCCACAGCCATTGCAGCGCTGGCCATCGGCATCGGCTCGAACACGGCGATCTTCTCGGTGGTAAACACCGTTCTTCTGAAACCGCCGCCCTTCCCGGACGCTGGGCGGATCGTCATGTTCATGAATACGTCGCCGGGCGGCCAGGGCACCGGCGCCTCCCCCGCGAAGTTCAACCACTGGCGCGCGCAATCGAGCGTGGTGCAGGATGTCAGCGCATTCCGAACCGGCGTCGTGAACTGGACGGGCGGCGATGTACCGCTGCAGTTACGATCGGCTCAGGTCAGCGCCGATTATTTCCGCCTGTTTGGCGCACCGATCATCCTCGGCCGTGGGTTTACGACACAGGAGGATCTTCCGAAAGGGCCGCACGTTTCGCTCATCAGCGAGGGTCTGTGGCGGAACCGGTTCGCCGCCGATCCGCATATCCTGGGCCGTACCATCCAACTCGGCGGGGATCCACACACGATCATCGGTGTGGTGGGCTCGTCCTTCGATTTCCGCGACTTCGGACCCGCGCCCGAGGTTTGGGTACCCTTCCAGATCGATCCGATTACGCGGGACCAGGGCCACTATTTCCAAGCTGGCGGCCGGCTGAAGCCGGGTGTCTCCCTGAAGGAAGCTCGGGCCCGAATCGTCGCGTCGGCCGCTGAGTTCGAACGCAAGTATCCCAAAGCGCTGGGTACCAACAACGGATTCGGCCTCGAGTCGCTGCAGGAAGCGCTGGTCCAGAATGTGCGGTCGTCGCTGATTGTCCTGGCCATCGCGGTTGGCTTCGTATTGTTGATAGCCTGCTCGAACGTTGCCAATCTCCTGTTGGCGCGGGCGATCGGGCGGAAGCGGGAAATGGCCATCCGCGCGGCACTCGGCGCGGGGCGCGGCCGCCTGATCCGCCAACTGCTCACGGAAAGCGTACTGTTGGCCATCGGCGGTGCTGTGCTGGGATCGGCGCTGGGACTCATCGGAATCCGGGCTCTGCTCTCGGTCAACACCGCGGACCTGCCGCGCGTCGGCAAGGATGGCATGCTGGTGACGCCGGACTGGCGGGTTCTGGCATTCACGGCCGCGGTCGCCATCGTCACCGCGTTGCTGTTTGGCCTGATTCCGGCGCTCCAGTCCTCGCGCGCCGACCTGAGTGCGACGCTGAAGGAAAGCGGCAGCCGTACCGGATCTGGATTTCGACAAAACAAAGCCAGGACGATCCTGGCGGTCTCGGAGATCGCGCTGGCGCTGGTGTTGCTGATCGGCGCCGCGTTGCTGATCCGGACGTCGCTTGCGCTCGGTGCGGTGAAGCCCGGATTCGACGCACAGAACGTGCTGACGATGCGAATGTCGCTGGGTGGGCAGCAGTATCTGAAATCGTCGGCAATCGCCCAACTCACGCGCGACGGCACGGAACGGATTCGCGCGATTCCCGGAGTCCTGCAGGCCAGCGCAACGTGCTGTGTCCCTCTGGAAGGTGGCTACGGGTTACCGTTCATCATCATCGGACGCCCGCTGACCGATGGTCCCTTTCATGGGGGCGGAGGCTGGCAGACAATTGCGCCGCATTTTTTCGACGTGTTCAAGATCCCCGTGGTCAGAGGCCGGTCGTTCACCGAACTCGACAACGGTGCGGCGACCCCGGTGGTCATCATCAATCAGGCGATGGCTACGCGCTATTGGCCCAAAGCCGACCCGCTGAACGAGCGGATTTGGATCGGCAAAGGCGTGATGTCCGAACTCGCGGCCGAGACACCGCGCCAGATCATCGGGATTGTCGGGGATGTTCGGGACGGAGCGCTGAATCGTGAGCCGCAGCCGACCATGTATGTTCCGGACGCGCAGGTCCCGGATGCGTTGAATGCGCTGAATGTCCGGTTGACTCCGCTGGCCTGGGTGATCCGGACACAGGGCGACCCCAACCGGCTGTCGGCGCCTGTACAGGAGCAATTGCGCCAGGTCAGCGGACTACCGGTGACCGACGTACGCACAATGGACGAGGTGATCTCGCGCTCCACTTCGCGGCAGCGGTTCAACATGCTGCTAATGACGGTCTTCGGAATCGCGGCGCTCTGTCTTGCGGCGATTGGTGTATATGGACTGATGGCCTACTCGGTGCAACAGCGCAAGCAGGAAATCGGCATTCGAATGGCGCTCGGCGCGGAGGCGAGCGATGTCCGGACCATGGTGATCCGCCAGGGCATGCTGTACGCGCTGATTGGGGTTGTGCTCGGAACGGCAGCCGCATTCGGATTGGCGTTGCTGATCTCGAGTTTCCTGTTCGGGGTGAAGCCTTGGGATCCCGCAGTGTTCATTGCCATGCCGGTGCTGCTCACGCTGATCGCGCTGATAGCGGTAGTGATTCCGGCAATGCGAGCCACTCGGGTGGACCCGCTCAGCGCTTTGCGATACGAGTAGAACAACCGTCAGAGTTCGAGAGTTGCCCTTGGCGAAAAACCGTTCGCTGACACGTCGCGGCTCGGTAGGTCCACGCGTCGCCGAGGCCGACTCAGTCATCGCCTCGCGCGGGGGCGGATTGCGGTTTTCGGCGTACTGCCGTCAGACGCCTCCATCCCTGGCTTCACTCGCACGGCGTGCGTTGCCACCATCGCAGCCGCGGCGGCGGGCGGGAGGTTCCAGTTGCGGTCGAATGTGCCGCTGACTACCAGAGTCTCGATCGACCCGCGGCAGTAAAGCCGCTCGCTGACACGTCGCGGCTCGGTAGATCCGCACGTTGCCGAGGCCCGCTCAGTCATTGCTTCGTGCGGGGGCGGATTGCGGTTTTCGCGGGTAACGGTCCTCGCTCAGGTGGCGATGGACTGCCGTCAAACGCCTCCATCGCTGGCTTCACTCGTACGGCGTGCGTTGCCAGCATCGCAGTCGCGGCGGTGGGCGGGAGTTTCCAGTTGCGGTCGAATGTGCCGCTGACGACCGAAGTCTCGATCGACCCGCGGAACAGCAGGAAATCCTTCGCCTGTTTGAGGATCACGTACCCGACCGGTAGATACTTGAACGCGGGGCCGCGCAGATTTTGGGACCCGGTCCACCACGGCAGTCCCGAGTTGATCAGCACGTAATGCGTGCCGTTCGGGTAGACATACAGCAGTCCATAGTCGGCCGCGCCGGCATTCAACTCGACGGGAAGGCGAGCAGCGATTTGCGCGATTACGCTGTTCGTCTCGGCGGTCCCGAGCAGCACCACGTCATTCTCCGCCATGTCCGATGGCTTCACATCCTTGTCCGCGAGTACGCGGAACGTCAACAACAGGCGGACACGCTCGGAGTCCCACGCTGCGGCCTGTTCGGCTAACTCACGGCGGACGCGAAGATCGTCGGCGCCCGGCGAGTCCGCGGTGCCATAGACGTAAATGTGACGATTCGAAACGGCTTCAGAAATCGGGCCTTCGAGCCCCGGGCGTTTGGCATCCGGCGGCGGCACCGCGAGCTTCTGCTTCCATCCCGCAGGCGTTCGATCGAAACTAAGCGGCCCACGCCGGATTGCGACCGGCGCGCCATCGATCACCACCTGCAGCGGACGCTTGGCCGAATACTTCGGATGCCCCGCCAACTGCAGGCTGAAGCCGTCCAGCGCGTCTGTCTTCACCGAAATCCGATTCGGCGCCGTGAACTGGGCGTCGATGCTCGCCAGAGTCCCGGGAGTCATCGAATCGATTCGAACCCAATAGGCGCGGTCGTACTTGTAGTGCTCGGTGACGAAGCGGACACGATCCGGGTGGCGGTTGCGCCTGAACTGCCCGAACCAGTCGAAGATCTGTGCGGCCTTGTAGGCGTAATCCCAGCTATTGTGGCGGACATAGCTGTATTCGGTGTACTCGACCTTGGTGTCCAGTTGTGTCAACCGCTGCTTCCACATCCGCGACTCGCTAACCGGCACCACCGGATCCGCCGCGCCATGGAACAGGCGTACGGGCAGGTTCAGCGCATTCGGAGCGAGTTCGATGGTGGAATCGGGCACCATGGGGCACACGGCTGCGATGGCGGCCCAGATATCGGGACGGGTGAGTCCCATCCACAGCGTTCCGCCGCCGCCCATCGAAAGACCGGTGAGATAGATGCGATCGTCGTCGATGGAGAAGCGCTGTTTCACATCGGCGAGCACATCATAGACATCCTTTTCGGGGATGCCCTGATAGCCCAGAGTGCCGCGCGCGAGTGGCGACGCGACGATGTAGTCAACGTCCGGGAATCGTGGGAAGTAGCGCGTCGCTTCGGCGTCCGCTTCACTCATCAGATTGCCCATGCCGAACACCCGTCGCAGGTTCAGGCGGTGATTGGAGTAAGCCCCATGCAGGCTGATGACCAGCGGATATTTCTTTGCGGCATCGTAGTCCTTCGGAAGATAGAGCCCGTAGGGTTGGTCCGAGTCGTCGATGCTCGAGAGAAACGTAAGGACCTGCGGACCCGGCTTCAGCCCTTGCGCGCTCAGCACGACGGCAATCAGCAGGAAGAGCGCGGCGGTCCGCCGACTACGGGACATGCTTACATTCTTGCTGAATTGCGGGCAGCCATTCGCGGAACCACATCTGAAACTCGGACAACTCCCGCGACAGGTCCGGGTCGAGCGGGATCGAATGCGGACCCGCCTTGATGCCCCGCGCCTCCACCGCCGCTTTGATCCCGATCGGAACCGGGAAACACGCAAGCCGCCCGATGAACTCCTGCACCCGGCCGTTGAGCAGTTTCGCCGCCTCGGTATTCGACACGGAAATGGCCCGGTCCAACGCCAACATCAACTCCGGCAGGGCGCACGCGACGCCGGACACCGCACCTGAGGCACCGGCCGATCGGGCGGGCGCGAATAGCGTGTCGTGCCCCACCAGGACCGTCACCTGCTGGGATTCTTTCAGTTCCAACAGCCGCCTCATCAGATCCCAATTCCCGCTCGAGTCCTTGATGCCGGCAAATAGTCCACTGGAGAGGAGACGTTCGAGTAGCTCAACGGTGAGCCCGTCCGTGAACGAGGGGATGTTATAGATGTAAACCGGCAGCCATTTCGAAATATGCTCGACAAATTGCAGAAAAATCGTCTCGAGCGTCGCGGCCGAGTAATGGAAGTAATAGGGCGGCATCAGCAACACGCCGGCGACTCCGGCACCTGCCGCCTCTTCGGCCATCAGCAGGGCGCCGTCCATGGTGGAATGCGAGACATTGGCCATCACCGGCACCTTGCTGCGTTTGGCCAGCAACTGGACGTAGCGGCTTCGCTCTTCGATGGTGAAGTGGAGAAACTCGCCCGTGGTGCCGAATAGCGTGATGCCCTGAATCGGGTACGAGCCGAGGAAGTCGACGAGGTCGAGCATCGCGCCCAGATCGACCTCGACCTCGCGCGGACGGCGCGGCGTGATGGCGGCGACGTGAATGCCGCCGATCGTGCGCGGCGCGCTGTTATTTTCGCGGCTCAACATGCACGTCCGCGACGGTTATACAATGATGGGCTAAACATCTCAAATAACTTTTCGCCAGGAGGCAACGTGAATACTATATCCCGAAGGGGCTTAATTCAGAAAACCGGGGCGGCCGCCGCCTCCACTTTCCTCATCCTGAAACCTGAACTCGTGCGAGGCGCGGGGAAGGAAAAGCTCAAGGCCGGACTCGTCGGTTGTGGCGGTCGAGGGACCCAGGCCGTCATCGATATGATGCGCGGGACCGAGAACGTTGATTTGATCGCGATGGGCGACATCTTCGAAGACAAACTCGAGAGTTCCCTCACTAAAATCCGTAACGAGCCCGATTCCGGCAAGTTTCAGGATCGCATCAAAGTGGATCCCGAGCATCATTTCATCGGGTTCGACGCCTTCAAGAAAGTGCTGGCGTCAGACATCGACATCGTTATGCTCGCCACGCCGCCCGGATACCGGCCCGAGCATTTCGAAGCAGCCATCAACGCTAAAAAGCATGTCTTCTGCGAAAAGCCATTCGGTACGGATCCGGTCGGCGTTCGGCGCTTCATGGCTGCCGCCAAGAAATCGGAAGAACTGAAGCTGAGCGTCATGTCCGGCGCGCAACGGCGCAATGCGGTTGACTACATGGAGACGGTGAAGAAGATCCAGAACGGCGACATCGGCGACGTCGCGGCGCTCTATGCCTATTGGGATGGAAGTCCCGTATTCCCGATCAAGAGCATCGCCGACCGGAAGCCGAGCTGGGGCGAGATGGCGTGGCAGCATCGCGAGTGGTACAGCTTCGTGTGGATCTGCGGCGATCAGATCGTCGAGCAGCACCTGCACAACATCGACGTCTGTAACTGGCTGATGGACACGCATCCGGTGGAAGTGGTCGCAAGCGGCGGCGTCACCTGGCGCAAACCGGAAGAGGATCCGGAATTCTACGGCAATATCTACGACCACATCAGCTCCGATTTCGTGTATCCCAACGGCGTGCACATGTCGAGTTACTGCCGGCAATTCCCGAAGGGCTCGGCCGAAAATGTGAGTGAGTTGATTATCGGCACCAAGGGTCGCAGCAACGGTCATGATATGGGCAGCGGCACGGGCCAGGACGTGCGGCAGCGCTTCGAAAACCAGCGCGAGAATCCATACGTCCGCGAGCACACGGCGCTGATCGCGAGCATCCGCGGCGATGGCCCCTACGTGAATCACGGAATGAAGGTAGCAGAGTCCACTATGACCTGCATCATGGGCCGCGAATCCGCCTACTCCGGCCAGAAACTCACGTGGGATATGATGATGGCCTCGCAGTTGAATCTGCAGCCGAAGACTTTCGATTACGACGTGAATCTCTCCGTGCCGCCGCTGCCGGTTCCGGGCGTTTATAAGTTCGTCTAACTCCGAATGGCGGGTCCGAGCGTCGCTCCCGGATTGAAACGTGAGCTGACGCTCCGCGACCTGATCCTGTTTTCGTTTGTCGGAATTGCGGGCATCCGCGGCGCCGCCATGGCCGCGCAGATCGGGTCGAGTTCGATCTCGCTGTGGGTGCTCGCCACCGTCTTCTTCTTCATTCCTTCCGCATTCGCCATCGCGAAGTTATCCGCGATCTATCCCGATACGGGCGGCCTGTATGTGTGGACTCGCGAGACTTTCGGCGAGTGGCACGGATTCCTCTGCTTCTGGATCTACTGGCTGGGGCTCGCGTTTCTATTCACCAGCGCGCTGATGTCGTCGGCCAGCATGACCGTGTACGCATTCGGGGCGCGATACGTCCACTTGGCCGAAAGCCGCACGTTCGTCTTCGGATTGTCGATGATCGCACTGGTGGTCGCGATCGGGGCGAATGTCGTGGGGCTTCGAATCGGTAAGTGGGTGGATAACCTCGGCGCGGTCTGCACGTGCGCGCTATGCGTCGCGATGGCAGGTACGGCTGTGCTGGTGTGGATGCGACAGGGTTCCGCTACGCCGGTGCAACTGATGCCGAAATGGGATTGGTCGCGAATCAACTACTTCTCGCAGATAGCATTCGCGTTGACCGGTCTGGAACTCGCTCCGATTCTGGGCGGCGAGATTCGCGACCCCGAACGCAACCTGCCGCTTTCGGCGGGACTCGTCGCGCCGCTCGCGGCTGGATACTACATCATCGAGACCATCGCGCTGCTGGTGATCATCCCGTCATCACAGGTGAGTCCGCTGCATGGGATCGCGCAGAGTGCGTACGCGGCCGGCGGCATCACGGGCTGGACCTGGATCTCGCCGGTGACGGCGGTGTTGATCTTCCTCGCGTCGGTCGGCCAACTCAGCGTCTTCGGGGCCTCGGCTGCACGGCTGCCGTACGCAGTAGGAGTCGCGGGATTGCTTCCCCCTGCGCTATCGCGCATACATCCGCGCTGGCACACGCCGCACATTTCGACGATGCTGTTCGGCGCACTGGCGGCCAGTTTCCTCATTCTGGTCCAGGCCGGCGAGACACTGCGGGCGACGTATCAGATCATGACGGACATGATGGCCATCGGCGGTCTGATCCCGTTTCTCTACATCTTCCTCGCGGCCTGGCGCTGCGGCTCGCGATGGAGCGCGGCGAGTGGGGTAGTGGTGACCGCGATCGCCCTGCTTTGCACGGTGGTCCCGACCGAGGCCGTGCATTCCGTCCTGCTGTTTGAGCTGAAGCTGGCCGGGCTCACTGCGGCCCTTCTCGTTTCGGGGCATTTGCTGTACCGGCGGGCGCAGCGATGAATTATCCCGAGTCGGTCCGATTCCTCTACGCGCTCGGCAACGAGATCAAGACGGCGAAGTTCGGACTCGAGCGGATTCGTATCGTGCTGGCCGCACTCGGCGATCCGCAGCGGGCCGGCCGGTTCATCCATGTCGCTGGGACGAACGGCAAGGGCTCAACTTCGGCCATGATCGAAGCCGCCATGCGAGTCCACGGCATCCGCACGGGCCTGTATACCTCGCCGCATCTGGTGGAACCGGTGGAGCGGATACGCGTTGCGGGGCAGCCGGTATCGGACGCGCAGTTCGCCCGAGCGTTCGACCAGGTGCATGCTGTGTCGGAGGAGTTGATCGGCGATGGTGTGATCGATCTGCACCCGACCTACTTCGAGACCGTCACCGCAATGGGATTCCTGCTGTTTCGCGATCTGGAAGCAGAGCGGGTGGTGCTCGAAGTCGGGCTCGGCGGGCGTCTGGATGCGACTAACATCGTCGATCCCGAGTTGTGCGTCATTACGCCGATCGACTTCGATCATGAGCAGTTTCTCGGGAACACGCTGGAGTCGATTGCTAGCGAGAAGGCGGGCATTCTCAAGCCGGAAGTGCCCGCCGTGTTTGCGCGGCAGCGACCCGAGGCGGAGCGGGTGCTGGTGGATCGCGCGCGGGAGTTAGGCGTGCCGTTCGCCCGAACCGAAGACGCGCAGGTGTCGAACGTTCGGGTGGAGGCGCGGGGCAGCCGGTTCGATATCGGCGGGCGCGAGGTGGTGTGTCCTTTGGCCGGCGAACATCAGGTAGAGAACGCCGTTACCGCGGTAATGGCGCTCCAGCAGCTTGGGATTCCGGCCGATGGTATCGCGGCAACTAAGTGGCCCGGCCGCCTGGAGCACGCGGGCAGCAATCCGGAGATTATTCTTGACGGCGCGCACAATCCGGCGGGGGCCTGGGCTCTGGCGGCGTATATCCAGCGATTCTACGCGAACCGCTGGGTGTGGCTGGTGTACGGCTCCATGCGCGACAAGGCAGTAGACGAAATCGCGGGCATTCTCTTTCCGCTGGCGGACGAAGTAATCGCGACCGCCCCCAAGTTTGCACGCGCGCTTCGTCCGGGTGCGCTCGCCGAAGTATCTCCGGGAGCCCAAATCCGGACCACCGATTCACTTCCGCAGGCGCTGGATATCATCAGGGCCGAAGCGCGTGCCGAGGACGTCGTGTTCATCACCGGCTCGTTATTCCTGGTGGGTGAGGCACGAGCGCTGCTCGTACAATAGGGTTTCATGTTTGTTTTCCGGGCAGTGCTCGTGGTGCTGAGCACCATCTTCTGGGGCAGTGTGAGCCTGGTCATCTCGTTTTTCGATGCGACCGGCCGGGCGCAGATTGCGACGGCGCGGCGGTGGGCAAGGTCGCTGCTCACCATCGTCGGGGCCCGGGTCACCATCGACGGGATTGGGAAGATCGAGCCCGGCGGCAGTTACGTGTTTGCGTCGAATCACCTGAGCTACATGGACACTCCCGTGGTGCTCGCGAACATCCCGGTGCAATTCCGATTTCTGGCCAAGCGCGGCCTATTTCAGATTCCGCTTCTGGGGACGCATCTTGCCCGCGCCGGCCATATCCCGGTGCCGCGCGACGACCCTCGCGCCGCCGTCAAGACCATGAGCACCGCGGCCGAGATGATCCGGACACGCGGCATTTCCATGCTGATCTTCCCCGAGGGCGGCCGGAGTCCGGACGGCGAGATGCAGCCCTTCAAGGAGGGAGCGGCCTATATCGCGATCAAGGCCGGGGTACCCGTTGTTCCGATCTCGCTCATCGGCACCCGGGATATACTGCCCTTCGGCTCCGGACGCCTTCGCCCGGGTCCGGTCACGCTGCGGATCGGCGAACCGATTGAGACGGGGTCGCTGACGTTGAAGGACCGGGGTCGGCTGACCGTGGCGATCCGCGACAAGATAGTTGAACTAAAGTTCCACCCCTCTGCGGTCGAATAGATAATCGAGCGGGTGCATGGCATATATAGAGTACGTACGGGTTGATGCCGCCCTTGAGGAGTGGCTTGGCCGGATGGGTCAACTGCTCGATTTCGGTGGAGCCGATCTCGAGGTAAACCGGAACGGACGCCTGAGTTCGAGTCAACGTCAGCGATTGCTCGCCACCAGTTTGATATTGCCGTGCCTGGCGATCGCCATAGGCGGGCTGGTGTCTGGGGCGCTGTGGCTGACTTGGGTGGCGTACGCGAACGCCGGCAAGTTCGCCGCTAGCGCCAGTTGGGAGAACGCCCCGGTATGGGTTCGTCTCGTCGTTCTGCTGCCTGCCGCCTACGCGCTGTTTAACGTACGTTCCGGATTGTTGAAAGCCATGCGGGACGTATTGGGCGGCGGTGTCCGGCATACCGATGGTATACTCACCGCCGAAACCGTCGAACGCAAATCGAAAGACCGGCGGCACAAGCAGACCGACACGGTGGTCGATTATTACTACGTCGCGTCGGGCAAGCGCTTTCGTGTGAACCGGCCGGCCTACGATGCTCTGCTGCCGGGCATTGCGTGCCGCGTTTATTACAGCGTTGGAACTCACCAGGTGTTGAGTCTGGAAGCGGCCCCAACAGACGCGGACGAGAACGACTCTCCTTCGCCTTGATTGGCGAAGGACACAATCCGTCCAGGTCTGGAGTCGAACGGGACCAATGCGCGATCGCTGGCGGGTGCTCCTGGTGCGGATCGGCGCCGAATTCACACAGGCTTGGGCGCGGAGCAGCACGGCGGGCGCGACTCTGATCGAACAACACTGGCATTGAATCGCGCCCCCCATCTCCCGAGACTACTGCGCGGCCCTCCGCGATTTGATCTCGGCTAGAAGCCGGTCCACCTCGGTTTGTTTCTCGAGGTGCGCGAACTGGTCGTCTACCGAATCGTTCAGTAATTCGGCCTTCGCCGCGCCGAATGCTTCGGTCTGCTGGACCTTGTTCTTCATCCGGTCGAAGACCACGGAAGCCGCATTGTCATCAAGCTTCAGCCGCGCGTCGCCGGCCCGCTCCACGGCTCGCGCGCGCCGGTTTTGCGCCACCAGCATCTCGCACCGGGCCTGTGTTTCGACGAGTTTTCCTTCCAGCTTCGTCAGCGCCGACTTCAGATTCTCCACCTGGACGTTCTGATCGGCGACCTGCTCATTGTATCTCCCGGCCGTGTTGCGCGCACTGACGGACCGTTCCAGAGCCGTTCGTGCGAGTTCTTCCTGCTGCTTTTCGACCGCGAGTTCTGCCTTCCGCATCCAGTCAGCCGCGGCCTGTTCATGCTCCTGCTGCTTCTTCATCAGCAGATGATGACCGGCAGCGGCGACCGCTACTTGCGTCTTCAACTGGAGCAACTGGTTCTGCATATCGAGAATCACCTGCTTCAACATCTTTTCCGGGTCTTCGGCCTGATCGATCAGGTCATTGATGTTGGCCCGTACCAACGTCGAGACTCTTTCCAGTAATGCCATAACAATCTCCTTGCTAACTCACGCTCCCGTACCCTTCGCATCCGTCTTGCCGTTGCCGATCGCCTTCACTTTGCCCAGCAGTTCGCTCATGTTCATCCCCGACAGAGTCTCAAACAGAGCCGGGATCTGAGCGGCGATCTGCGTCATGTCGCCGGTGATCTTGCTCATGCCGGCTCCGGCGCCATCACCAGTAGAAACGATGGTGATCTTGTCGACGTTCGCCAAGGGCGACGCCAGCGCGCGAACTATTTCCGGCAGACTCGTCAACAGTTTGTCGACCACGGCCGCCTGGTTCCATTCCTGATACGCGACGGCTTTCACGTTCATGGCTTTCGCTTCCGCCTCGCCCTTGGATAGAATGATCTCCGCCTCGGCCGTACCCTTGGTCCGGATCACGTCGGCTTCGGCTTCACCATCCAGCCGCTTCTGCGAGGCGCGGCCTTCCGCTTCGGCGATCACGCGAGCCTTGTCCGCCGCGGCGATCGTCTCAATGCGCTTACGTTCCACCTCCGCCTGCTTCAACGTGGTCGCGATCAGTTCCTTCTCGTGGCGGATGATCTCGGCCTCTTGCACCTTGATCTCCTGTTCCTTTTCCACTTGCCGGACTTTTACGGCCTCCGCCACCACCTGCTGCTGCATGATGTTCGTCTGGATGTCGTACGCCTTATCGGCCTGGGCCTGCTGCCGTTTGGTAGATTCCAAATACTCGGCCCTTTTGATTTCGAGATCGCGTTGCGCCTCGGCCTGGCGGGTTAGCGACAGATTCTCGGCCAGCACGCGCTCCTGATCGGCCTGCGCCTTTGCGATGGCGGACGCCCGCAGCGCTTCGGCGCGCTTAATCGCCGTATCGCGCTCAGCTTCAGCGGCGGCCACATCGGCATCGCGACGAATTCGGGCGACATCGGGACGGCCCATGTTGGTGATGTATTCGTTCTTGTCGCGAACTTCCTTTATCGTGAACGACACCACTTCCAGGCCCATCTTGTTCATGTCCTCGGCGCAGGTGCCGCGCATCCGGTCGCCGACCATTTCGGGTTCCTTCACAATCTGCTCCACCGACAACTGGCCGATGATGCCGCGCAAGTGGCCTTCCATGACGAGCCGGATGAGGCCTTCCCGCGCCGAGTCGCTCTTGGTCAGGAATTGCTCCGCGGCCGTCCGGATCGATTCAGGATCCGACTTCACCTTGATCTGCGCCACCGCCTCGACGGTGACGGCCACACCCTGCTTGGTATAGAGATCCTGCTGCGGAGCTACATCGAACGACATCAACTCGAGCGACAGGCCGCGACAGCTTTCCACCAACGGGAAAATCACGGTTCCGCCGCCTTTCACGACGCGGGTGCCGCGGAATCCGTACACGATGAGCGCCTCATGCGGACCGGCCTTGCGATACAGGCGGGCCATGATCATCAGCAGGAACAGAATGGTCAGGACCATCAGTCCGGCGATTACGAATACTTCATTCGAAATGTTGAACATGTCTTCTCCTTATTGGCTGGACGCCATGCCGGCCAGATCCGACCAGCGCCGGACCCATGCGATTCCCCTCTCGTATCTCGTCACGACAACTTCGTCGTCTTTTTCAATCGGCGAACCATCGTCGCTCCGGATCGCTGCGCACTTGCGGGCGCCGTCCTGCGAGAAGACCATCTCGCCAACTCCGCCCTGAAACATCACCGGACTCGAAACGCGGCCCAAAACGCCGACCATATCGAAGTCCGCCGGATTCAGCGTCCTGTCGCGCTGCACCAGTTTCGCCAGGAACCAGAAGACGACTGTCGCGCCGGCGAGTCCCATCAAACTGGCCACCACGAGCGCGACGATGGTCCATATCGACGTGTAGCGCTCCAGCAGATAACCGGTTCCACCGAACCAGGCCAGGAACGCGGTGATTGTGCTGAAGTTGAACTTCGATACGACACCCGCGGCGCGGGCCGCCTCACTATCGCTGTGGCCGGCGCCGCCGTGGTCCACATGAAGATGACCGCCATGTGCGTGGCCGTCTCCCATGTGGAATCCGCCGCCGTGATCCGGAATATGAACGTGGCCGGTCTGCACCAGGAACGAAACCAGGCTCAGCAGAAAGCCGACCAGAAAACAGGTAATGTAGAAGCTTTCCAGTGTCATGCGGATTGGCTCCCGTATCCGTTGTGGACCTTCAGCCCAGTGCCGTTATTCGCCGTGAGCGGGCGCACGCCCTCGGGTTTGAGAACCGCCACCAGACGGTCCACCAGCCCGGGAGTTTCCAGAATCGCATCTAATAGCGCCAGGCATTTTCGCGATTCCGGATGCCTCGCCAACTCCAGCAGGGCGGAACTCACGGTGCGGTCGCGGCGGAACCGCTCCGCTCCCTCGATGAGCCAGAGATCCAGATTGTCCTCGTGGGAGCGCACGTCCGAAATCAGTTCGGTGGTGAACCCCTCGGGATCGTCCACCAGGTATCCCGGATGGACTTTGAAGAATTTCGACAGCAACAGTCGCGTGTCGTTGGTGAGGTGCGGCCGCGCGCCACTCTCGATCTGAGAGAGATACGACTGACTGATCGAGGAGCGCAATTCGGTTTTCATGGCGCGCACGACCTCCTGCTGGGTCATTTCGCGTGCGAGGTTGCGGAGGGTGCCCTCCACCTCCCTCAAGTACCGAAGCTTTTCTCCGAGTTTCATGTTCGTCCCTATCGCAATCCGTAATAACAATATTGCGGATTGCAATTACGGACAAGTAATATTTGTGGGCTTCGGCTGGATGTGGTTGAGAGCGTGGGAAATATAGGTGAGCTGCTACCGGCGGCCGACGCGCTACCGGCTACATCACACCGAAGGATCTGTTGGCCGGTCGGCAGGAGGAGATCCACGCCGAACGCGACCGCGAGGAAACGGTCAGATAGCAACGGCAAGGCCGCCGCCAGCATGGGGCCTGAAAGGCGAAGGGGCGACCAGATAGGGCGCGTGCCCCGGGTCAGTTCGAATCTCAACTTCCGGATAGGCGTTTATCCGGCCAGACCCTCGGAAACGCCGCCGTAGGCCACAAAACAAGCTCGGCTTAGCGTCGCGAAGACCGTCTACTAGCGAAATCCGTTCTGGTGCATTAAGCCAGGCAAAAAAGAATCGCTCGCGTCTGATTGACTACCCGCTTTTGCCCATGTCCAGTACATGCCCACATAGGCGTAATTCTCAGTTTGGCCGGCCACCGAGTGGCCATAGCAGAACAGGAACTGTTCACCGGGGTGAGTCTTCAAGTGGTAATACCCGCCCACGTCGATCATGGTGGAAGCTTGAGTCTGCGGTGCGGAAAAGCTCTCCCGCCCATGCGAAAAGACCTCGGTGCCGATCTCCAGACGTTCTCCAAACGCATATTTCAGCAGAAATCCGCCGTAAGGAAAATCGCGGTAACCAGTCTGTGGGACCACCTGGTAACCAACGCCGCCGTCCAGCAGCCAGTGCCCGATATTCTTTTGCAGCCAAATGGGAAGCTTGTACCAGACCTTCCCCACCCCGAGACCCTTTGCGTAACTTCCAGTCGGTATCTCGAACATCGTGAAGCTGCCAATCTGCGGAAGCTTTTTGGTTTCCTTGAAGATTGCAATCTTCGCGCCCAATTCCACATCGGTGAGACCAAACTCTCTCGGGCCCGTGCCTCCCGGGAAATAAATCGGATTGTTTAATGGTGCAACTACGCCCCAGGGCAGAATCGCGTGGATCTGAACGCGTGGAATGGCGCCCCAGTTGAACTCAAAAGCCGGTGCTACCGAATCGATCTCTTCCTGCGTTCCGTCCACACCGCCGAATATGTAGAACTCATAGTGGTGCAGGTCAACCGGCACTGGATCGTCGATTTGAAACGGTGGTCCTTGCGCCGAAAGGCGAGCAGTCGGGGCGAACATCAAAGCCAATATCAATGTCGCAAATCTGGTGGCGGCGCTCATGGTTACCGGCACGAGCCGATGTTCCCTGTAGTCCGAATAATCCCGGCAACCAACAGTTTACCGAAATTCCATTGGAGCGAGCCGGCCCGGATGACGCAGGAGAACCAAATGGAAAGTGTTTTCGGCAAACCGCCGTGGAGGACGCGGCGCTGACCGACCGCCTGCCGCTGGACGGCGATACGCAGGGTTCCGACGTCGAGATCGGCGGCCGCGAATCGCGATCGTTTCCGGCGGGTTCCACCATCGGCGACCGGGCAGTGAGCGTCGACTTTCACGCGGTGATGAAAGTCCCGCTGAAGGCCGGGCGGTATCTCGAGCGCGCCGATGAATCGTCCCGCCGGGCCGTGATCAATGAGACAGCGGCGCGGCGGTACTTCGCCGGTGAGAATCCAGTGGGGCGCACGATTGGATGCCGCGGGTCGAAGCTGTTCGAGACCCTTGGCACAGTTCGCTGTGAGGGTGCACGGCAGTCCCGCCGGCGTGGCGGATCGCGTTCGGCGGCAAGTGGCGGCGATGGATTCCTCGCTGTCCATCGAAGCATTCAGAACCATGGACGACTACCTCGGCTCGCGCAATGAGACGCAGCGTCTGCAAGCCTGGATGATCGGGGAATTTGGGGCATCTGCCCTGGCGTTGGCGGGAGTCGGGATTTTCGGACTCGTAGCAGGATCCGTTGCCGACCGGAAGGTGACCGCGGAGGATATGCCGGCGCGGGGACTGGGCACACTGCTGCTCATCGCGGTGGCCGGAGTGTCGGTCTGGTTGGCCGGCGCGAATGGCGTCGCGTGCGGATGCGGCGTCGGTCCTGCGGGGCGAGCGATCCGGGCGCGATGGACCTGAGTTGTCGCATCATGGAAGATCCTGATGAGCTATCACGAAGAACTGGAATTTGCGTGCCGGGTTGCGGCGATGGCAGGTGAGAATGCGGCCCGGATCCGCGCGGGCGGAATCGTAGTGGAGACGAAGGCGGACCAATCGCCGGTAACGATTGCCGATCGCGACAATGAACGACTGATCCGCGAGGCCATCGAGCGCGAGTATCCGCAGGACGGACTTCTGGGCGAGGAGGGCACGCGGAAATCCGGTGATAGCGGGCGGCGTTGGATCATCGACCCGATTGACGGCACACGCGATTTCGTGCGCGGCAATCGCTTCTGGTGCGTGCTGATTGCGCTGGAGGTGGAGGGCGAGTCGGTGGCCGGAGTCGCGCATTTCCCCATGCTCAGCGAGACGTATGCGGCGGAGCGCGGCAAGGGGTCGTATCGCAATGGCGAACGGCTGCAGGCGTCATCCATCGACCGGATGAGCGCGGCAGTGGTGTCGCCGAACGGGATGAATGCGATGGCCGCGGAGTCCTACGGACCGCGCTTGATGGAGTTCCTGTCGAGATCGTGGGCTGTGCGCAGTTACGGAGGAGCACTGGATGCGGGCTTGCTCGCGGCCGGGCAAGTGGATGTGTGGGTCGAGCGCAAGGCCGAGGTTTGGGATCTGGCTCCGCTGCAAGTGATTATCGAGGAGGCGGGCGCTCGCTTCTTTGCCCTCGACGGATCGCGTCGGATTGACGCCGGGAACGCAGTCGGGTGTGCGCCGGGTTTGGAGCGCGACGTTCGCGAATTCTTCGGGATTGCGTGATCAACGATTCGACAGGATGTTATCGACCTGCTGTAACTCGTCGTCGCTTAGTTTCCAGTTCGCGGCCTTCGCATTCGACCGTATTTGCTCCGGGGACCTCGCGCCGGCAATAACCGACGCGACAACCGCACGGCTCAGCAGCCAGCAGAACGCGAGTTCGAGTATCGAATGCCCGCGGGAGTCGCAGAATGCGAGCAGTTTCTCGACGGCGGCCAGGTTCTCGTCCGTGAATACCTTCGGCCCGAATCCGGCATCGGCACGACTGCCTTTCGGCACCGGTTGCCTGCGGCGATATTTGCCGGTCAGCAGTCCATTGGCAAGCGGGAAGTAGGGCAGAAACGCCAGATTCTGCCGCTCGCATTCGGCGAGCACGCCCGACGATTCGGGGTCGCGATGAAACAGGCTGTATTGGTTCTGCACGCTCACAAACCGGGCGGAATCGGCGGGCGCAGCATCGGCGGCCTCGCGAAGTTGATCGGCCGAGAAATTCGAGCAACCGATTTCGCGGACTTTGCCTTCGCGGACCAGATCGTTCATGGCACCGAGGGTGTCGGCAATCGGCACCGATGCGTCGGGCGTGTGTAACTGATACAGATCAATCCGATCCGTATTCACGCGGCGCAAGCTATCCTCGCACGCCTGCCGCACATACTCGGGGCGCGCGCCTTTGCGCTCATCGTCCATGCGCATTCCGAATTTCGAGGCGATCACCACTTGCTCACGCCGCGGCCCGAGTGCGCGCCCGAGATACTCTTCACTTTGACCTGTTCCGTACACGTCGGCTGTATCGAAGAAGTTCACTCCCAATTCGAGCGCCGCGTCGACCACGGCCGACGTCGCCTTCGCATCGATCCTCCATCCGAAGTTGTTACAGCCCAGCCCGACTACGGGCACTTCCAGCGATCCGATCTTTCTGGTTTCCATCCGTGCTCCTCTACCTGAGTATCGCGCGCGCGTCTATGCTAGTAACGGAATGAGCAAACCCGCGCTCATCTACGACGGCAATTGCGGTTTCTGCGGAATCTGGGTGCGTTACTGGCAACAGGTCACCGGGCCGGAGGTCGAGTACGCGACTTTTCAGGATGCGGCCGGCTCATATCCCGAGATTCCCCGCGAGCAGTTTCAGCGGGCTGTGCAGTGGATCGCGCCCGATGGAGAAGTTCGTAGCGGCGCGCATGCCGTGTTCACGACCTTGGCTATCGATCCAAAGCGCCGGGCGTGGCTCACAGCATACGATCACGTTCCGGGGTTTCGAGCGATATCCGAAACAGCGTACCGCGTGATTGCGCGGCACCGCTCGTTGTTCTACTGGGTGACGGTGGCCCTGTTCGGCCGCGAAGTCCACCCTCTCACGTACGATCGCGCGCGCTGGTTATTTCTGAAGTTACTCGGAATTATCTATATCATCGCATTCGGCTCATTCGGCTTCCAAGCCGCGGGGCTGATCGGATCGCATGGCATCGAACCAGTTGGCTTGTATCTCGCCCGCGTGACCGAGGCCCTGGGCGGAGCCGGATTTCGCTATGCGCCGAGCCTGTTCTGGCTATCTTCGGGCGACGCCGTCATCCGGGGCGCGTGTATAGCGGGAGTGCTCTGTGGATTGCTCGTCGTCGCGGGAGTGTTCTGGCGCGCCGCGTTGGTGGTTGCGTTCATTTTATATCTCTCGCTGGTGAACGCCGCCCAGGACTTTCTATCGTACCAGTGGGATTATCTATTGCTCGAGGCCGGCTTTCTTGCGATTTTCCTCGGCTATTCGCGGGTAGTAGTGTGGCTCTACCGCTGGCTGCTGTTCCGGTTGATGTTCTCGTCGGGACTTGTGAAATGGCTGAGCAACGACCCCACGTGGCACAATCTGACGGCGATGAGTTACCACTTTCACACGCAGCCCATCCCCACTCCGCTCGCCTGGTACGCCGATCATCTGCTCATGTGGTTTCAAAAAGCATCCTGCGCGAGTGTGTTCGTGGTTGAAATCGGCATGGCACTGCTGGTTCTGGGTCCGCGGCGTCTGCGGCTGATTGCGCTGCCGTTCCTTCTCGCCCTGCAAGTCCTGATTCTCCTGACCGGCAACTATGCCTTTTTCAACTGGCTCAGTATCGGACTGTGCTTGTTTCTGCTAGACGATCGCATACTGGCGCGATTCGTGCCGGGACGGCAGGAACGAGTCTGGATCCCGCAACGGATGCGCACTGCAGTGGCAGCTGCACTGCTCGTGATTATGGGGATCGTTACGGGCATCGAGTTAGCGGGCCTGTACACGCCGGGATTCGGACGGACTCTGCTGGCGTTCACGTCACCGTTCGGCGTCAGCAGCAGTTATGGCCTATTTGCGGTGATGACTACCACCCGACCGGAAATCATCGTGGAAGGATCGGCCGACGGCCTCGACTGGAAGGCCTACGAATTCAAATACAAGGCGGGTCCACTAAATCGCCGCCCGCCATGGGTTGCGCCGCATCAGCCACGGCTCGACTGGCAAATGTGGTTTGCCGCCTTAGGAAATTACCGGGGAAATGTCTGGTTTCTCAACTTCGTCGCAAGATTGCTGCAGGGACAGCCCGAGGTTCTGGCATTACTCGCAGGTAACCCGTTTCCGAATCAACCGCCGAAATATATCCGCGCCCGGGTCTATGAGTATCGATTCACCACCGAAGCCGAGCGTCGCGCTACTGGTAACTGGTGGCAGCGCGACGAACTCGGATTCTATCTCAGGCCGGTTTCGCTGGAATCGCTGGCCAGCCTGCCTCTACTGAGTCATTAAATGAGGACCTGGGCCGTCACCCAATCCGTTTGAATTGCTGTAGCTCCGCTGGACCTCGGTTCACGTCCGTGAGATACCGCATCTACGAAATCGGCCACGCAAGGGTAATGCAACTTGGCCGGGGCGGCGATGCTCTCCGAACCGCCCGGGTACACCAACCGGTCGCCATTGAGCGGGCTCAGATCCATCTCGCCATCGGTGCCGCGGATCCGGAACTCGTCGCGATCCACCCGCGAGTGCCATCGCACGTCCACCACACCGCGGACGCCGCTCTCATATTCGATCAGGACCGTCGCGTTATCCTCCACGGCGCTCGACTGCACCAGATTCGAGACAAATCCTGTCGCGCGCGCGGGCCGGCCGAAAAGCCAGTTCATGAGATCGATCCGGTGCGACGCGATGTCATACAACGGCCCGCCGCCCGCGAGATTCGGCTCCACGCGCCAGCCTTCCGCTGGCACCCAACCATGCGAAGTCGCCTCAGCAACCACCGGCCGGCCGATCGCACCCGCTTCCAACAACTCCCTTGCCCGCTCCACCTTCGGGTACATGCGGCGGTAGTATGCGATTCCGAGTGTGCGCTGGGCGGACTCGGCCGCGGCCTTCATCGTCAAGGCCTCCGCATAACTCATGGCCACCGGCTTCTCGCAGAGCACATGCCGGCCCGCGCGCAGACACTCGATGGTCTGCGGAGCATGCAGCGAAACCGGCGTTGCAACATACACCAACTCCGCCGGGCAGTCGCGGAGTGCCGTGGCGAGATCCGTATAGCCCGGCACGCCGTACGCCTCAGCTTTGGCCGGATCCCGCGTGACAATTGCGGCAAGCTGCGAGTCCGCATGTTGGGCGATGGCGGGCAGCACCCGCTTGGTGGTGATGTCGCCGATTCCGATTACGAGCCACTGGAGCATAGGCTCATGGTAGCGAGCGGCCCGCTTTCCGCGCGATGTCGATTGCGGCCCCGCTATCGCGGCGCCCGCGCTTCCACAGCCAGAACGCCTGACGAAACTGGCCCCATCGGATCATGCTCGAAAGAAGCGGCTGATTCTCCGCGCGGGCCTCGTCGGGTCATGCCCGTGGACTCTCCGCATTCCACAGCGCGCCCCGGCTCCGTGCTCCAGCAGCATGACGAAGATATCGAAGTTCATCGCGGTGGTCGTGAAATAACAGGAATCGAGTTCGTGGGTGCCGGCCTTGGCCTTAGCGTTCGGATCGGCGCCCTGCGACAAGAGCCACTCGGCGCACTCAAACCGCTGTTGTGAGGTCAGCGCCCGCTTTCACCAGCTTCCGCATTTCGCGCCGCTTGCCAGAGAGGTTTTGCGCTGAGTTTCGCCGTCGCCTGGCCAGCATACACGACGCGCGAGGCGATAGGATAGTGGCCATGCGTAGACGAGACTTTCTGCCTGCCATGGCGGTCACCGCCGCTGCCGCGCACGCCGCCGAGACTGTGCAGCGCAAAGGCCGGTTGAAGCAGGGTGTCACTCGCGGAGTCTTCGGCCGCGGCATGGCCTTCGAAGATATGTGCCGCCACGCCGCTGAGATGGGTGCGAAGGGCTTCGACCTGATCGGACCCAAGGACTGGCCGACGCTCAAGAAATACGGCCTGCTTCCCACCATGTATCCGCCACCCGCCGGCGGCACCATTCCCGACGGTATCAACTCGAAAGACAATCACGAGCGCATTCTGAAGACGCTGCACGCCGCCATCGATGAGTCGGCCGATTATGGCGTGCCCAACGTAATCGTGCTCTCCGGAAACCGGCGCGGCATGTCCGATGCGGAAGGCGCCGACAACTGCGTCCTCGCGCTGAACCAGGTGAAGTCTCATGCCGAAGACAAAGGTGTCACGCTCTGCTTGGAACTGCTCAACAGCAAAGTGGACCACAAGGACTACATGTGCGATCACGCTACGTGGGGCGTCGACGTGATGAAGCGTGTCAACTCGCCGCGGGTGAAACTGCTGTACGACATCTACCACATGCAGATCATGGATGGCGATATCGTCCGCACCATTCGGGCCGATATCCAGCACATCGGCCACTTCCATACCGGAGGCAATCCGGGACGGCATGACATCGACGACTCGCAGGAATTGAACTACCGCTTCATCGCCCAGGCCATCGCCGAAACAGGATTCAAAGGTTATGTCGCGCACGAATTTTCACCCGCGCCCGGCCGCGATCCTTTGAAGTCTCTCGAAACCGCGATGCAGATTTTCGACGTATAAATTGAAGTGTCCGACGCTGGCCAGGCATAGTCTAATCAGATCGAATGGCTCTTTCGAAATGGTTCCGCAGTGGTGGAAGGCTGGATGAGGCGACCGTCCATCATCATGACCACCCCTGGTACCTGGTCATCTGGCTCACCGGCGTCGATTATTTTTCCACTCTCGGCTATCAGCCGGGCATCGCGCTGCTCGCGGCCGGCGCGCTCTCTCCCATTGCGACCGCCATTCTCGTTCTTGTGACGCTCACCTGCGCGCTGCCGATCTACGCGCAGGTGGCAGGGCGCTCGTATGTCGGGCAAGGCTCCATCGCGATGCTGGAGAATCTGCTTTCCGGCTGGTGGGGCAAGATTTTCGTGCTGGTGCTGCTCGGATTCGCCGCCACCGACTTCGTCATCACCATGACCCTGTCGGCCGCCGACGCGACGCAGCACATCATGGAAAATCCATTCCTCGGCCCTATCGTCGGCGGCCACGCACGAATCCCGGTGACTTTGGGACTCCTGCTATTGCTGGCCCTGGTCTTCCTCCGCGGATTCACCGACGCCATCGAACTGGCCGCCGCAGTCGCCGTCCCCTACCTGTTGTTGAACCTGGTCGTGCTGGGCCGCGGACTGATCGAAGTGATGTATCATCCCTCCGCGTTTCCGCATTGGAACGCGGCGTTCCGGTCACATGGAGATTGGACGCAGATCATGATCGCATCGGCTCTGATCTTCCCACGCCTGGCGCTAGGACTCAGCGGATTTGAAACCGGTGTCAGCGTAATGCCGCTCATCCGAGGCAACGAAAACGACGGCGATCCACCCGCCGGCCGGATCGCGAACACTCGGAAACTGCTGGCTACGGCCGCTCTGATCATGAGCTTCATGCTCCTGTTCTCGAGCTTCGTCACCACCCTGCTGATTCCCGAGAGCGCGTATCGCCAAGGCGGACCCGCATCGGGCCGCGCCATCGCCTACATGGCTCACCAGTTGATGGGAAATGGCTTCGGAACGCTGTACGATATCTCCACCATCCTCATTCTCTGGTTCGCCGGCGCGTCCGCGATGGCCGGTCTGCTGCACCTGATTCCGCGCTATCTTCCCCGATTCGGACTGGCACCCGAATGGACCGCGTACTCCCGGCCGCTGGTGATTGTGCTGTTCCTGGCGGACATGGGAGTCACTCTCGCATTCCGCGCCAGCGTAGAGGCGCAAGGCGGTGCATATGCCACCGGAGTACTGGTTTTGATGCTGTCCGCGGCCATCGCATCGGCCATCGCACTTCGATGGGAACGCCGGTACGCGATGACGCTGTTTGCATCCGCGGTATCGCTGGTGTTTTTGTATACGCTCATCGACAACGTGCGGGAACGGCCCGACGGCCTGATTATCGCCAGCATCTTCATCCTGTTCATTCTCACAGTCAGCGCCGTCAGCCGCTATCAGCGCGCGACGGAATTGCGCGTCACCGGCGTTCGCTATTCGAATGCTGAATCGCAGCGGCTGTTTGAGGGGATGAAGAATAAGAAAGTCCACTTGGTGCCGATTCGAGGCACCGACTTAGCCTTCCGAAAACGCAAAGAGGCTGAATTCAACCGGCACTACAAGGCACGCGCGCCGATGGCCTTCATCAACGTGCGGCTGCTCGACAATCGCAGCGAATTCCTCTCGCCGATTCGCATCGACGTGAAGCGCGACGGCGAGAACTACATCCTCGATGTTACCCAGGCCGTCGCCATCGCGAATACCATCGCGTACATCAGCGAACTGCTGGATCCCATCAGCATCTATCTCGGACTCAGCCGCAAGAACCTCATGGGTCAATCACTCCGCTTTCTGCTGCTCGGCGAAGGCGAGACCGGCCTGATGGTTTACACGATTCTCCTCCGCTATTGGGAATGGACGCCGGAAGAGGACGTGCGCCCGTTCATCTACCTGATGAGCGATTAAACGCGCGTATACTGGTGCTGAATGGTCATCCTGTGCCTGGCGAGTTATGAGAAGGGCCACGATTTTCTCCGCGAGGCCAGGCAGCAAGGGGCGACGGTTCTGCTGCTAACCTCGTTGGGCTTGCGCGAGAAGGCGCACTGGCCTGTCGAAGCCCTCGACGAGATCTTCTATATGCCGGATGCCGCCGGCGAGTGGAATGCGAAAGACACGCTGATGGCCGTGAGTCATCTGGCGCGCAGCCGCCAGATTGATCGCATCGTACCGCTGGACGATTTCGATCTCGAACTGGCAGCCACCTTGCGCGAGCATCTGCGCGTCCCGGGTATGGGCGAATCCACTACGCGATACTTCCGCGACAAGTTGTCGATGCGCATGCGGGCGCTGGAGGCAGGCCTCAACGTTCCGGAATTCGTGCACGTGCTCAACGACGAGCGGATCGCCGCCTTCCTTCGCGACGTGCCGCCGCCATGGGTGCTGAAGCCGCGCATGATGGCCGGTTCGATGGGCGTGAAGAAGGTGCAATCGGCGGAGGAAGCCTGGGCGTTGATCGAGACTCTTGGCGATCAACGCTCGTTCTACCTCATCGAGCGGTTCGTGGCGGGCGATGTTTTCCACGTCGATTCGATCGTGTATGAGCGCGAGTTGCTGTTCGCAATCGCCAGCGCGTATGGGCGGCCGCCGATGGAGGTGGCGCATGGAGGCGGAATCTTCACGACGCGCATCGTGGAGCACGAGTCCACACTCGAGGGTGAATTGCTTTCGGAGAACGCGCGAGTGCTGACCGCGCTCGGACTGCTGCGCGGCGTGTCGCACAGCGAGTACATCGTCTCGAATGAGGACGGCCGGGTCTACTTCCTGGAGACGTCGGCGCGAGTCGGCGGCGCGCACATTGCCGAACTCGTGGAAGCTGCCAGCGGGCTGAACCTATGGCGTGAGTGGGCCCATGTGGAACTCGCCGGCGGGAAGACTCCCTACCAGCCCCCATTGCACCGGCGCGACTACGCCGGATTGCTCATATCGCTTTCGCGCCAGCAGCATCCCGATACATCGGCCTATGCCGATCCCGAAGTCGTGTGGCGTTTGGATCGCGAGCATCATGCCGGACTCATTGTGCAGTCGCCGGATGCAGGCCGGGTTGCTCATCTGCTGGATAGCTATTCCGCGCGGTTTCTCGAGGACTTCACAGCCGTGCTGCCGGCGGCCACACGCCCGACGAATTAGTTCAAAGCGTACACGTTCCCGTGCTGCCCACATACAGAATCCCGTCCGCCACTGCCGGCGAGAACAGCATCGATCCAAGCGAGTACATTCGATCCAGCCCAGTGCCGATGTTGAAAATGCGATGAGTAGTCGCGCCGGATGCGCAGCCGCAGCGAGGATAAATTGGCAGCAGGTTCAAAATGGAAGGATAAAGTGACATCCGGTGAAGCTCGGCATCGGGCGCCACAATGCGAGAGGCTCAAACCAAGACGGGGCCTGATTGCTTCGGCACTCGCGAGGAATTGACCACCTTTGCTCACCAGAAGTGGCCCCTCCGGCCGTTGCCCAAAGGGTGCTTCGGCTGGCCATGCCACGCGGCATTCGCCGCGGATGATAATGCCCCACCAACTGGCTTAACGGAAACACGAGACTTACGCGCTTGCAGCGCGCATGACGACACCAGCCATCGCCGCGCCACATGGCAGAGCGTGTTTTCGGTGTGGTCAACTCTAAATGAGCAGAGGTGGTCAACTTTTCGTGAGCGCCGAGGCCCTGATTGCGCGGGATTTACTGCCGAACAGCCAGCCAACGACGCGACCCGGCAAAATCTTTGGTCGGCCGCGACAAGCACGGTAATCTGGCCCAGTTGGTGCAGATCGAGGCCCATGGCTAATTGCAAGGCATCGAGTGTCCGCAGTCACACCTCGGCGCACCATTGCGCTGCTTCCCCTTCTAACTCGATCGCAATGCGACCATCGGATCAATCCGGGACGCTCTCCGAACGGGAATATAGCCGGCTACGGCAGCCACCACAATCAGCAGCGCTCCCATCCCGATAAATGTGACCGGATCGCCGGGCGTAACGCCAAACAACAAGTTTCCCAGCGCACTCGTCAGAACTCGTGACACTGCCATTCCCAGCGCCAACCCCAGGGCAGCTAATCCTAGCGTGCGCAGAAGAATGCGGCTCTGCAGGTCAGCCGCGGACGCCCCCAGCGCCATCCGAATCCCAATCTCCTGCACCCGCTGATTCACCGAATACGATATCACTGCGTAAATCCCCAGCGACGCGAGTAACAGGGCGAAGCCCGCAAACCCAGCCAGCAGCAGCACCAGAAACCGCCGCGGTGACACCGCCTGGTCCACAAGGTCCTGCAGCGTTTTAAATTCGCTCATCGGCAAATTCGGATCGATCGGCCTGAGAGCCGCCCGAACGCCCGCCGCGAGTCGTTCCGGAGGAAGCACCGTCCGCACAACTAAGTTCATGGCAGAATAGTCAGCGGTCTGCCGCATCGGCCGATACATTTCGGACCCGCCCGCCTTCTCCAGAGCCTCATGCCGGACATCGGCAACCACGCCCACTACTCGCCGGCCTCCGTCCTGCGTCACGATCTGCCCAATCGCGTCCTGACCCGGCCAGAGGGTGCGGGCCAGCGTCTCATTGACGATGGCAACCGGTTCGCTCGATGCGCGATCCCGCTCCGTGAATCCTCTTCCGGCCTGCAAGCGGATCCCGGCTGACTCGAAGTATCCATCGCTCACTACCCGCATGAAGGACTCGGGATGCCGGTCCTTCGGATAAACCTGTCCCTCGCCGGAGACCTGCCACGCCCGATCTCCTCCGAACGGCAGAACATCGGTTAGGCCGGCTGCCCGCATGCCTGGCAGCGAGCGCGTCCGCTGCAGCACCTCGTCGATATAGGAGTTCTGCTGTTCGAGACTCTTGAACCGAACCCCTGGGTCGACTCTCAGTGCGGCCGCCCTCTCCGGTTGAAATCCCAGATTCAGGTCCAGGACGCGCAGAAAACTCCGCATCAGCAGTCCCGCGCCAACCAGTAAGGTGCAGGCAAAGGCGATCTCGGAAACCACCAGCCCGTTGTGGACCCACGCACGCCTCCGGCCGCCGCTCGACCCGCGGCTGCCATCTTTCAGCACTTCCCCGACCGCGAACGACTGGACCTGCAAGGCCGGCAACAAACCAAAGAGTACGCCGGTAAGAACCGCTGCCAGCACCGTGAAAACAAGCGCGTCTCCGTCCAGCCGTACGCTGGCGAGCAGGGGAAGATTGAATGCATCCAGATGAGCGATCGCGCGTGTGCCCGCCACCCCGAGAATCAGGCCAAGCGCCGCGCCGCAGCAGGAGAGCGCGACGCTCTCCGTAAGCATTTGCCGCAGCAACCGGAGACGCCCCGCGCCTAACGCGGTCCGCATCGCCATCTCCTTCTGCCGCGCCCCCAGCCGCGCCAATTGCAGATTCGAAAGATTCGCGCACACAATCAACATCAGCACTCCTACCGCACCGGCCAGCAGCATCAGGGCCGGACTCACTCGTCCGCTCACGTGCTGCTTCAGCGGACTCAGCCTCGGGCTGATCCCGTTCCATTCCGGATGCTGGCTCCAGATCTGTTTTGCCAGTAGCGTGAACTCAGCCTGAGCGCTCTGCACCGTGGCGCCCGGCCTCAGCCTTCCGATCACCTTCATCGTATTTCCGCGCCGGTTCGTTTCGTCAGTCAGGGGCCATGGAATGAACGCATCGACGGGAGTGCCGGGCGTAAAAACGCTCGCGAAATCGAAGGACGCGGGCAGCACACCCACCACCATTACTGGCTTGTTATTCAGCGTCAGCTTCCGTCCCACCACGGCTGGGTCTGAAGCAAACCGCCTCTGCCAAAAGCCGTGACTCAACAGCGCGGCCGGTGGAGTGCTGAAGCTTCCCTGACACTCCTCGACGGTGAACGATCTTCCGATCATCGGTTGCACACCCAGCAACGTGAAGAAGTTCTGGGTAACGGGAACGCTGGTCAGGCGCTCCGGCTCGCCCGTTCCCGTCAATTTGGAGTCGCCGACACCATAAACTCCAAACCCGGCCAGATTGGAGAATGATTGGTTTCGCTCCCGTAAATCGAGAAAAACGCCCACCTGGGTACTCCACTCTACGTTCGCAATCCAGACCAGACGATCCGGAGCGTGGAACGGCAAGGGACGCAGCAGCAGAGCGTTCACCACACTGAATATCGTCGAACTGGCGCCGATGCCAAGGCCGGCGATGAGAACCACAAACGTGGTGAAACCGGCATCGCGCCGCATCCCGCGAAACGCGTGGTGTAAATCCTGAGCCAGGTCGCTCATCCATCGCGTGATCCATGTGAAGCGAGCTTCTTCCAATTGTTGTGTCATATTGCCGAACTTTCTGTGCGCGGCAGCGCGAGCATCCCGCTCGGATATACCTTGCCCGACCAGGTCCTGCGCCATCGATTCGATATGAAACTCCATCTCCTCCGACAGCAATCGCGGCCGCTCGCTACGTTCTACCCAATACCGTAAGCGGCGTCGAAAGCGTTTCCAACTTGAACCAGCTCCCATTTCCACTCCGAATTCGGTGCTGTCCGCGGGCGGGATCCCACTCGCCAAAAGCGCTCTTTCAAGCAAACCCCATAATCCGCGCGACCGCTCCGGTTACCTGACGGTAACGGGCGGTTTCCGCGTTCAGATGTTTACGGCCGTAAGACGTGAGCCTATAAAAGCGAGCCCGTCGATTATTGGCCGACACGCCCCACTCCCCCTCGATCCAGCCATTCAGCTCCAGCCGCTGAAGAGCCGGATAAAGAGAACCTTCTTCGACCCGCAGCAGATCGTCCGACAACTGCTGAATCAGTTGAGCGATGGCATACCCATGTAGATGGCCCCGGGTGAGGGTCTTGAGAACCAGCATGTCCAGCGTACCAGGCAAGAGATCGGTTTTCGGTTTCTCTGTCCCCATAGACAATCTGATTATAGGACGCATGAATTGTTGGGTGGATAGCCAGAACGGAAGGATTTTCTATCAGGTAGTCTGAGGATGATGGGCATCGTCACGGGAGGAGCAAGCCGCGCGCCATCGCAACGCATTGCCACTCCAACAACTGCACGGCCTCATCTGTCCGGCTTCGGGACCGCGAGTATCGAAACCGGTCAGCGAACCGGCCGCATGATGACACTCGAATCCCGGCACGAGTCGCGCACGCTGGACGAGCATGCGCGACTCTTCAGATCCTTTGTCAAACACACGCGAACTTCCGACAGATACCGCCCGCTGCAGGCGATGCGAAACGCCCCCGCCGGAAACGCCGAATTGGCGCTGGCGAACTTGCGCTTTACGTCATCCGGCTGGACCTCGACACTGCTGACGGGCTGCTTGTAATCGTTCGGAATCTTCACCGCGGCAAAGGCCTTCGTGATCGTCTGAAAATACTTCCGCACCGGCAATCCGGAGCAGACGCCGTGCTGATCCCACTCGTGCTGAATCAGCTTCGGACTCGGCATCAGCGGCAGCATCGATTGCACGAGGTCCTGAGGCACCGTCGATCCGTCGCCGCAGCCATTCGGGTAACCGCGCTCGTACTGCGGCCACAGTCCATGCACGACGAATCCGTAGCGCCGGCCCTCGCTGCATTGTCCGGGATCCCGCGAGCCGCCGGGTCCCGCGCAATACTCCGGCGACCACGACAGGCTCAGCAAATAGTAGTCGAAGACGCCGGGCTCACCCTCGGCTTTGGAAGATTGCCGGCGCGATCCGCCGTCCGCCGGGTTGCAGGCGATCAGTAGCAGGGCCACGGCGCTGGATGCGATGATACGAAGCATGGTGTCTGTCCGGTATCATAGCGAATCGAAACTCTTTCGTCCTTTCAGTGTTCAGTAGTCCTGGGGTTTCGCAATGCTACAACGATTCCGTGGTTTGATTGTGTTGCTTGCCCTACTCGCCACTTTGCCCTACGGTCCCGCCCGCGCCGCCGATGAGAAGCAAGAGGCTGCAGAGCCCGTGTACGATCTCGGCAAAGGCATCGATCCGCCCCGCCTGGTGCATCACGTCGAACCCGAGTACACGCCGGGATCGCGCGGTGTTCGCGTGGAAGGGATTGTCGCGGTGGGTCTGGTGGTCACGTCAGCGGGAATGCCGAAGGACCTGCGCGTTGTTCAGAGCCTCGACAAAGACATCGACGCCACAGTGGTGGATGCGGTGAAGCAGTGGCGCTTCGATCCCGCCAGGAAGGAAGGCAAGTCCGTAGCCGTGAGAATCACGGTCGAGGTCCGATTCCACCAGATGTAGCGCCCTCCTCCGCACCGCCGGAACTGATACAGTGTTCTTTCTGACTGCCCTCAGAGAAAGGAATCTATAACTACGCTTATGGAAAGAATCAAAACCGCTGTGCTCGGCGCAGGATTCATGGGGAGAGTCCACGTTGAACAGATCCGCCGACTCGGCAACGTCGATGTGGTGGCACTCGCGGCCATCACCGAAGACGAAGCGCGTCGATTCGGACAGACGTACGGAATCGACCGGACCACCGCCGACTGGCAATCGCTGCTGGCCGATCCGTCCATCCAGGCCGTCCACGTCTGCACGCCGAACGCCCTCCACTACCCGATGTCGAAAGCCGCGCTCGAGAACGGCAAGGCCGTCCTGTGCGAAAAGCCCATGACGCTCACCGTGGCCGAGGCGCGCGAACTGGTGGAACTCGCCAAGGCCAAGAATCTCCCCAATTGCGTCAATCACAATCTCCGCTATTATCCTTGTGTCCAGCAAATCCGGCAGATGATTGCGCATGGCGATCTTGGCGAAATTCTGATCGTCAGCGGGACTTATTTCCAGGATTGGCTGCTCTACGATACGGATTACAACTGGCGAGTGGAACGCGCGGCCAACGGCGCTCTCCGCTGCATGGGCGATATCGGATCGCACTGGATGGACATGATCCAGCACCTGAGCGGCCTCAAGATTTCTTCCTTGTGCGCCGACCTGCAGATCTTCCATAAGACTCGCAAGAAGCCCAAGGGCGCGGTGGAGACATTTACCGGCAAGAAACTGAACCCGGAAGATTACACCGAGATCCCAATCGATACCGACGACTTCGGCAGCGTCCTGGTGCGCCTCGGCGATCGTGCACGGGGCTGTTTCTCGGTGAGCCAGTTATCGGCGGGCTGCAAAAATCGCTTCCAATTCGAGATATTCGGAACGAAAAAAGGCGTAGCGTGGAATCAGGAGCGCCCCGATGAGTTATGGATTGGGGAGCGGAACACGCCGAACCAGATCATCATCAAGGATCCCTCGCAGTTTTACCCCGAAGCGGCCGCATTTGCGGATCTCCCGGGCGGCCATAGCGAAGGGTACGACGACGCGCATAAGCAGTTGTACAAGCGGTTCTACCGCAGGGTGGCGGATCCGGCGGCACCGATTGATTATCCGACGTTTGCCGACGGTTTGTGGGGCATGCAGTTACTCGAGAAAGTACTCGAGAGCAGTGAGTCGCAGTCGTGGGTGCAGACCCAGCCGGCGTCCGCCAGTCAGTAACTCGTCCGCTGAGGGCCGGTAACTCCGGCCCTCAGTCCTGCCATGATTTCTTCACTAGCATCAGTTGCCCGAGATGGTACGAGTTATGATCGAGCACCAGCAGGGCCTCCCGCAGTAGCGTCTGTCCATCACCCCACGGGAATTCCGCATGTAAGTCATGTGCGGGATCGGATAACATCTCCACCAGTCGCGCCCGGTCGTCAAGATATTGCTGCACTGAGCGATCCCAATCGGCGGAATCGCTGGGCGCCGTGTCAGCGGGCCAATAACCCTCCGGCCAGGACGGCGACTCGTAGTTCCCACTGCGGCTGAACTCGACGATATCGTTCTGCGCGATCCGCAGATGCTCCAGCAATTCCCACGCGGAATGCGGGATCCCGGGAGGACGTTGGCCGATGCGGTGGCGGGGAAAATCGCGAACCACATCCTCGAACGTGATATGCGCATGTCCGCCGCTGATCATCGCGGCAAGCTGCTTGCGAAGCGTAGCATCCGGCTCATTGTTCGCCATGCTATCCAGCATATCCGCCTGTGTCATGCTGTCGGAATGGATGTCTGGGAACTCGCTGACCTCTGCACCCCTTGGTGTATCCACGTCGTCGCGACCCTCCGGGTGCCGGATCACATCGCCGCGGGCACCTCGGATATCGCCCAACTTGCCACGGCGGCCGGAGCCGATCGCGATTCGCTTCACCGGGTCCTCCGCCATTTGTCCGCGAAAGGCATATTCGCGAATCCCGCGCCGGGCCGATTCGAACTCAATGATCTCTCCCGCATTCTCCTCGACGAAGGAGCTCGACTCTTCCTGGACCTCAACGGTATCGGCGGCCGGATGGCGCACGCGTGGGGAACCATGCTCTCCGCCGTTCGCACCGGCGCGCCCGCGTATCACGAGGCATTCGGACGGCCCTATTGGGACGACCTGGAGGCCAACCCTGAAGTCGCCGCAAGTTTTGACGCGCTGATGGGGCCCGCCGGACATGGCACCGCCGACCCTGCCGTGCTGCTGGATCCCTCCGAATGGCCGTCGATTCGAACAGTCGTTGAGGTCGGCGGCGGCACCGGCGCGCTTCTCGGCGCAATACTCCGCGAGCACTCCCACGTCCGGGGCATTCTTGTCGATCTACCCCGCACTGTCGCGCGATCTCGCGAAGTGTTTGAATCGGCCGGCGTTGCCGATCGAGTCACCGTTTGCGGGCAAAGCTTCTTCGACCCGCTTCCCGCCGGACACGACATCTATACGCTCAAAAGCGTTTTGTGCGACTGGCCCGATGAGCAAGCGGTCGCGATCCTGAGGCGCTGCACCCAGGCCGCTCGTCCCTCGGGGCGCGTCGTGGTCTTTAACGCGAGTACGCCGGGCGAGGAAGCATCGCCGGATTTGATGATGATGGTACTCGTCGGCGGGAAGGATCGGAGCTTCGACGAGTTTCGCGAACTCGCCCGCCAAGCCGGCCTCGAGGTCCGAGCGGCGGGCCGCCAGCCGTCGGGGCGTTCCATCATCGAATGCTACCCGCGCCCGTCCGGCGCTTGAGGAACCACGATATATCCGCCGCGGCTGCTTCCGTACACGCGATTCCGCTGCGTGCCCCACCACCACCAATGCGCACCGATATAAGCGCACAGCACCGCGTCGATCATGTCCTCCACCGGCTTGGTATTTCCGGTCCGCGGAACCGGCGGGAGCCGGACCACGAGCGACGGCTCCAGCGCGGGCAGGCGCGTGGTGATCAGCCGTTTCAAGCGCCGCAGTTCCCGAGCCCGTTGGTCCCGAATCCCGCGCTTGTATTTCACGATTCGATCGAGATCGAAAAGACTCACGGACGCCGCGTGCGGGTGGACCTCGATCTGAAACCGGCCGGCGGCACGCGCCGTACTCTCCGCCCCATGCGCGAATCCAATCGACTCCAGTTCCCGGCTGAAAGCCGTGACATTCGCCGCAAACGGACGCCCGAGGTTCGCCGCGTGGCACCCCGCGTGGAACCGGTGGAAATCGCGATTCAACTCCCGCTCTGCCTCGCGAATTCCGGCCGCATTCGGAATCACCAGCGGCGCATCCACCGCCGCGATCGCGTCCCCGCCGCCGGCCTCCTGGCGAATCCAACCCAGTATCTCCGCGGTACCGGCGAGCCTGCTGATGGATCGCAACCGCAGCGCTGCTCCGTCGAACTCGAGCGAGGCCAGCCCGCTCGGCTTCCCATACCAACCCAAGTCGATCCCGAGGAATCGCCTCATACCTCGGGAATCAATTCCACTGTGTCGCCCACCACGATCCGGCCAGGGGTGACGACGTAACAGTTCAGCCCGAGGCGGCCGTCGAATTCGCGTTGTATCCGGAGAAGCACGGACAAGTCCTGCTCGCCCGTATCCGGGTCGAAGGTCGTCATGATGCAGCGGCTGCGCAGATCCTCGATGCCGATCACGGCCGATCCGGCGCGCAACTGCCGTCCCTCCCAATCGCGCTCCGCCAGACCGTCGACGCCGCCGATCACCAGGTTCGGCCGGAACCGTCTTGACTCGTAACCGGCTGCCTGCAGCATGCCATCCGTCGCAATCAGCAGCGGCAGGATGTCAAAACGATTCTCTGGATCGCTCCGGACGAGCACTGTCCCGGGGCCTGACGCCGCCTCCACGTCCCGCGCGACCGCTTCTGAGTCCCACGGACGGCCGTCCACCAGGACTCCGCCGGCTTCGTCTAACCGCGCCGCATGCCGGAGCAGCAAAGGCCGGGTTCGCGCCGTCACCACTCGTCCCGCACGGTTGCGAACCTGTACCACCCGGTCCCCCGCGACGCCCAATTCGGTCAACTCCGCTGTCTCCAATTTCTCGCCGGCCATCGATTTCACAGGGTACCGCCAGATCTCTTGAATCCACACGCCGCCCAACCTCCTGGTGCAAGCCGTTCCTCTTCGGACTACCGATTTTCGCACTATCCCGCAGGGGCGGTCACAGGTCTCGCGGACACGCAATTCCTGATTCGTAAGTAGCAGTGAAATCAGATAGATGCCGCCACAGTTGTCCGAGTTTTCCACAAGTGCGACACCCGGAAATTTGGTGGCCTCAGGCTACAATGAGGGCGCCGAGAGAGAAACTCATGCAAAACGCGACTTCATATATCCGATTCTGCTGGCTCCGGGAGTCCATGCCGGGACACCTCGAGCGCGATGGGGGGATCGTCATCGATCAGGACGATCTTCTGCTAGCACTGCTGAGTCTGCTGCCTTCCCAGCAGCGTACCGAAACTACGCAACGACTCGTGTCGCAGGATGCCGTCCTGGCTGCCTTGTCGGGCGAAAAGCCGATCGAATCGCTGCCGGCTTGGGTTCGGAAGGGGCTCACCGTCATTCTCGGCCCTCTCACGACGCTCGCCCAGCGCCACGCCGCGGCTCGGCATGCCGGAGTTCTTGTCGATCTCGCGGCCAGGATCCGGGCTGCAGTCCCCGCCGGAGCGGAGGTCGAAGTCCACCTTCCCTATCTGGATCGGCGCGCATGGCCCCTTCGTTTCGAGACTCTCGATAATACGGAGTTCGTCTATCACCACGGCCGCGTGCTTCCCGCCGAAGTAGCGGGCTGTCCCGAACAACTTGCGGAGTACACGGCTCAGTGGCTGGCGGCTTGTTCGGCCGATGCTACCATGGCCGCCGGACTGGCCTTTACCCACTCCGTTCGCGCCTCCGGAGAACTCGCGGCCATACTCAGCCCGGTTCCGCCCGGACCGCAGTCGGGACCGGTGGAATCGGTCGTGACGCTTGAACTCGCGGCGTCGGCGTGCCGCGCCTGGTTCTATGCGCCTCTAGAGAAGAGCGGCGCCTATTTCCCGGTTCATGCATCGGCGTCGGTGGCTGTCCAGTCGGCACTGCGGCGCTGGGTGCCATGGCACTGCTTGACGCATCTCGAGGATCTCGCCGATACGGCCACCGCGTACCCGTTGCTTGCCTATATGGTCAGCCGGCCCTTTCCCGGAAGCCGCCGGACCGATTTCACCTACGACACACTTACCAAGAACTGGACGTATCTCATGTTCCAATTCGCCCGCCGTCCGCTGCGCCTGCTCCTCAAGCGCATTCACGCGGCGCTGACCGAGGCCGGTCATCTCGAACTCGCGGCAGCGTACCATCCCGACCTCGCCAAGGACATCATCGCGGGTGTGCGCAAGGAGCGCCGCGCCATTCAGGCTCTGGTAGCAGCCGAGGGTGCCATCGTGAATCAGATACTGAAGTTCGGGCTCGAACTCCGCGCCGCCGAAGACCCGCGCCGGGTGACGTCTCTCGCTTCCGAATTCTCGTACGGACTGGGAACGCGCCTTCGCCGTCTGTTCCGCGATCGCGACCTCACGGGCTTTGCTCCGCTGGTCCTGATCGAAGCCACCAACGCGCTATCGAAAACACTCTTCGGCGAATCCGCGCTGCGGGTGACGGCGAATATCCGTCAGGTGGAGTCGCGAGAGCCGGAACGATTCTCCGCCCGGTTGGCCCCGGCGGCCTAAACTAAGAACGCTCTTGCTTCCCGCATGGCTCTCGAGCATAATAAGTGAGTGCTCACTTATTTAACCGGCTACGACTTCGGCTATGGGTGGTTCTGGAACGATGCCCACCTCTACCTCGCGCTTGCCATTGCCGCCCTTGCCGGGATCGCGTGGAAGCACCTGCCGCGTTGGGCGCGGATCCTCTCCGGCGCCCTCGTACTCTGGGGCGTCGCCTCTTTCCTCATCGTTCAATTTGGCTTTCGATTCAACCTGCCCCAGGTCCTGCCGACCGAGCACTTTCTGAGCGAGGCCGCTGCCCGGCCGGCTCCGATCCAAGTGATCGACCTCGGCAGCGGTTCCGGACGTACCACCATCATGGTGGCGCGTGCCCGCCCGAACACGAAACTGACCGCGCTCGATAACTTCAGTGCCGAGTACATCGAAAATAACGGCGCAGCACGAATCAAAGCCAATTTCCGTAACGCCGGGATCGAGCTGAACCGCCTCGAAGTGCTCCCGGCCGACATGCGCCACATACCCCGGCCCGACGCCTCGTTCGACGCCGCCGTCAGCAGTTACGCCATCGACCATCTCCGCCACGACGACATCCCGGTCGCGCTTCATGAGGTCTCGCGCGTACTCAAGCCGAACGGCGAATTCCTGGTGTGCCTCATTGCCGCCGACACCTGGCTCAAGGTTGTCTACGGACCCCTCCTCATGCATCACATGTGGCGCGTGAAGCCCGGTTTCTGGGAGCATGAATTGAACGATGCCGGAATGACCGTGATCGAGCAAGGCTCGCAACCCGGCGCGAAGTGGTTCCTGTGCCGGAAGTCGCCCGCGAATCGCGAGGCGCAGTTCCACCCGGCCGGTTCCAAACCGAATGGGACGCAAGAAACTCATCAGCAATGACGATCTGCTGAACGCCGCCAGACACGTCTTCACCACCCAGGGACTCACCGCCTCCACGCGCGCCGTCGCCCGTCAGGCCGGCACTTCGGAGGCGGTCCTGTTTCAGCGCTATCCCACCAAGGCCGACCTCTTCTTCGCCGCCATGTCTCCGCCGGCCTTCGACCTGGATCAGGCCGCCCCCCTCACCAGCTCTGAACCTCCAGAACAGACGGTGCGCAATTTGTTCCTGGCGCTGCTCGAATATTTCCGCGCCGCCTCCCCGGTGTTCATCCAGCTCCTGGCCACCCGCAACTTCGAATTCGAGGACTTTGCCCGAAACCATCCGAATAACTCGCTTGCCACGCTTCGGTGGGCAGTTACGGAACGGCTCGGCGCGCTGAAGTCCATCGGTGGAATGTCCGCCGACCCGCGCTGGGCGGCCCTGCTCCTGTTTTCGACCGCGCAAGGACTCGCAATTTTTGAACGTCTCGGCGCGCATGGCGGCCGGTTCCAGGAGGTTATGGTGAACGGCACCGCCGCGGCTATTTGGTCCGGTTTGAAACCTGAGGCTAAGCCGTAATCCTGTAGACTCGTAAGCTAAGCCATGCTGAGACGGACCTTTCTTGCGGCGGCTGCGGGAGGCGCACTCGCGCGATCCGCCACACGCAGCTCGAACTTCGTTTTCATCCTTGCCGACGACTTCGGTTGGCGCGACCTCGCTTGCTACGGCAACCGGTACTTCGCGACTCCGAACATCGACCGGCTCGCGACGCAAGGCGCACGCTTCACCAATGCCTACGCGGCCTGCCCGGTCTGCTCGCCCACCCGGGCCAGTATTCTCACCGGCAAATACCCCGTGCGCACGGGCGTCACCGATTGGATCCCGGGCCGCCAGTCGGCGCCGCAAGGACCGATCATCACGCCGCACACCGCAAACGAGCTCGCGCTCAAGGAAGTCTCGATTGCGGAACGAGTCGGGCCCGCCGGCTACCGCACTGCGAGTGTCGGCAAGTGGCACCTCGGCCGCAAGGGCTTCTGGCCGACGGATCAAGGATTCGACCGAAACATAGGAGGAACGGAAAGCGGCAGTCCGCCTAAGTCGCCGAACCCGTATTTCGGGCCATTTGAGTTACCGAACCTGAAAGCCGGCCCGGGCGAATTTCTAACTGAGAAACTTACCGACGCCGCTACTGGTTTCATCCGAAGCAATTCGTCGAATCCGTATCTGCTATATCTCGCGCATTACACCGTACACATCCCGCTCGGGGCGCCAAAGGCCGACATCGAACGGCACATGCAGAAATCGAAGGGCCGCTACAATCCCGTGTATGCCGCGATGGTGGAGACGCTCGACCGGAGCGTGGGTGAAGTGCTGTTCGCCGTCGATCGATCCGGCGCCGCGGACCGGACCATGGTCATCTTCTTTTCCGATAACGGCGGGCTTCGGTATGAAGGCAAGTCGCGGTCTCCAGTGACGGATAACTCCCCTTTGCGCGCGGGCAAAGGACACGTCTATGAAGGCGGCATCCGTGAACCTCTGATGGTCCGCTACCCGGGCGTCGTGAAACCCGGGTCGATCATCGACACGCCCGTTACCAGCGTGGACTTCTTTCCCACCATCTGCGACGCCGCCGGAGTGAAGCCCGGCGATGTCGATGGCGTCAGCCTCTTGCCGCTACTCCGGGGCGGGCGACTGAAGCCGCGCCCGATCTTCTGGCACTATCCCCATTATTCGAACCAGGGTGGACGCCCGGCGAGCGCCGTACGCGAGGGCGACTGGAAACTCATCGAATTCCTCGAGGATGGCCGGCGCGAGTTATACAACCTGCGGGACGATATCTCGGAGACTCGCAATCTGATACGAAAGGAACCGCGAACGACCTCCCGCTTGCAGTCACTGCTGGATAACTGGCGGAAGAAATCGGGAGCAGTTATGCCGCGTCCTAATCCTTCGGCCGATCCGAGTTGGACGGGATGGCAACTTACCGGAGATGAGAAGGCGACTCCGCCCGCCACCTAGAATTAGCTATAATTCAGGTACGGCGCTAGAAGCGCTTTGGAAAGGTAAAGTTATTATGCGATTGACACTTGTGCTGGCTGCAGTGCTTTGTTTGCCTCTGATCGGTTTCGCTGCTGATGCGAAGGCTGGGAAAACCGTTTACGATGCAAAATGCAAAAATTGCCACGGCGCGACGGGTGCTGCGAATCCCGCCATCGAGAAAATGATGAAGGTAGAGATTAAAAATCTGTCATCATCCGACGTACAGGGCATGAGCGATGCGGAACTCAAGAAAGTAATCACGGCCGGCAAGGGAAAAATGCCCGCCATGAAAACTGTTACCGGTAGCTCGCTCGATGAGGTAGTCGCCTACGTCCGGACTCTGAAAAAATAGCTTTCACATTCCTTCGATTTCCTCGGTGTACCGGTTGCTCCCGCGCGGCAGCGGCGGTACACTTTCCAGGGTGTACCAACAACCCTGATACCAGGAGGAGATCGTGGACCTCGACAAAAAGCAGGCGGCTCACATCGCAAACTTCGTTCAGTTTGCGTACAACATGTTCTCAACTGGCGGATTGCAACCGCCACCCGATCCCGGCATTCAAGCGGCCGGATACCAACTTATCGCCTATCTGGATTCCATGGATTTCCAGAATTCCGTGTTCTACGGGTATATCGCCGCATCCATAGCCGATCCGTCCCAACTAGTCGTCGCCGTACGAGGCACTCAAACCCCGCAAGAGTGGCTTCTAGACTTAATCGCGCTGCCCGTCCCGTTCTCACCCATGCCGGACGCTGGCTTTGTCGCTCTCGGTTTCCAGTCGATCTTCGAGAAATTCCTCGCCGTCGATTTGCAAGGTAACTCCGGCCCGGTCCGGCAGTTTATCGAAAACTACTCGGCACGGACCGCCATTCGAAATCTGGCGATCACTGGACACAGCCTCGGCTCTGCACTCGCCACGCTGATTGCCGCTGACATCGCTCTTCTAAGTCCCGATACGATCCGCGAAGCTCTGGAAGTCTATACGTTCGCCTCGCCACGGGTCGGGTTACTGGATTTTGCAGCGTCGTTCAATAAGTCGGTGCCCGTGAGCTTCCGTATCTGGAATGTGCTCGACATTGTTCCTGAAACGCCGACGTTTCCCTACATTCATGTCAGCGGACACGGCGACGCGATCGCGCAGACCGAATCTCAGTTGAGCACCCTCCTATTTACTCCGGTCTGCGAGCATCATTTGACGAGTTATCAATGGCTGCTCGATCCGGCGGAGTTCAACCTTCAGAACGACTGCCGCCATGCAGCCGTCGAAGCAATGGCGGGCGCCCGCGCTATCAGCCAGCCTTCGGTGGGCGCGCAGCAGTTACGGAAGGCCATGAGCGGCCGACTGTAGCGCCGCCTCTTTGTACCGGGCGGCCAACAACCGCGTCGCAAGCCGGGTGTCGATGCTCGCAACCAGCAGCGGCTCGAGGTAAAGCTTTCCGGATTGCCGAGCGGACCTGCTCGAGAACGCTCTGAACTGCCTCTGGCTGCGACGAAATGTAGGCGTCAACCGAACTGAAGCTGGCCATCTTCTCACCCCTGCATCAGATTCTCACCTTCCGACAGGGCCGACAACAGGCGCTCCTTATTGCGGTCCGCGGCCGCTACCGCCGTTTCCATGCTCACCGAATATATGGCAGCGCCGATCAACCCCACAACTATCAGAACGGCAAAGAACGCAAGCACGCTATCGAACGCCCACTGTGCCAAATATGCCAGTACGACGGGGATCGCAGCCGCCGGATACAGCAACAGCAGCAGCGCCTGAAGCCGCCCCGGAGCTCCGGTCCGCATCGACCGGGCCGGGTTGATCGCGCGCGCGTTCCAAGTGGACGTCAGATTCCCCAGTGACATCATATATACCGAGATCACCAGCGTCACCATCAACGCCCGGCCGATCTCGACCACCGTCATCGGCAGCCGGATCAGCGCACATGCCAGCATCACGAGCACAATTTCCAACAGCACGAAAAACAGAGCCGCCACGTTCTTGGCCGCCAGCACGGTGGAGAACCGCACCGGCATCGCCCAGTAGACCTGTGCCGCCGACCGGTCGAAACCGAAGGCATTCCAGAAGCAGACGTCTCCTAGCAGCACCAGCGCGTAGGCACACACGAAGGTCAGGTAATTGTTTGCAAAAATGCCCGTGCCGCCGCTGCGTCCGAAAGCCATCGGTATCCAGATCACCAGTCCGAACGTGAAGCCCATCGTGAACACGAGCCGGAATCGGGGGGCTCGCGACAGAAATCGAATCTCCTTCTCCACCATCACGGCCATCGGATCGCGGAACACTGCCGAAGGCCATCCAAGCGCACGATCGAAGAACCCGGCCTTCTCGCCCGACTGCCGGCTGTGGCTCGCGCCCGCTTCATCGGCATCGAACCGGAGCGTCCGCTCGAATTGCCAGCGTCCGAACGCATACGCCGCGACCGCCCATAGCACCAGCACACTCAGACCGATCAACGGCGCGTGCCCCAGTGCCACCCGCGCCGCCGCCGCCCATGGCCAAATCGCGAGCCCCGTTGCGCTGAACCACTGCTTCACCTTCGGCCCGGCGCCGAGCAGGATCACTAACTGTGGAATCGCGCCGGCCATCACCAGCATCAACACCGCGATTTCCCGAATCCATTTGCGCGCGAATACCCGAGTCATTACCTCGCGCGTCCCAGCGGACATGCACAAATTCATGATGCCGAAAGGAATCAAACCGAGCGGTGCCCAGAGAGGAAGCCGCGGATTCAGCAACAGTCCAACGAACGCGCCGAGCAGCAGGAGGATCATCTCGAAGCTCGTCGAGATCCGCAGCAGAAGCTCGAGGAAGAAGAGCTGCGAGTGCGGGATAGGGTACACCTGCAGCTTCTTCATTGACAGCGATATCCCCGACGTTGCGAGCAGAATCGGAACCACTTGCCAGTAGATGAAGACAAATAGCAGGCCGCCCGGAAGCACCACCGGAAGCAAGCCCTCACTGCCCTCGCTTGCGCAGACGCGCGCCACCTGGACCGCACCTACAGTCCAGAGACCGTACCAGCCCAAACCCAGCAGCAGCGCCAGCACCGCGCCGGTGCGGTTCGATCGAGGGCCGTTGTTGACCAGACTCCGCCACTGCGCCCACAGGATCGCTCCCGCTTGCGGCATCATAGCCAGTCGAGCGCCTCGGCCCCTCGCTCGGCTCCGACGACGCGCACAAAGATGTCCTCCAGCGTCTCCGATCCGGACCGTAACGCGGCCATGCTCTCGTCAATCACCAGGCGGCCTTCGTGGATAATCGCCACGCGATCGCACAATCGCTCTACCACCTCCAGCACGTGCGACGTCAGAAAGACGGTGGCGCCGTGCCGGACCTGCTCCTGCAGCAGGTCTTTCATGAGCCGCGCGCCCACCGCGTCGACTCCCTCGAACGGTTCGTCCATCAGGTATAGCTCCGGACGGTGTACCAACGCCGCGGCCATCGCGACGCGCTTCCGCATGCCTTTCGAGTATTCGGCGATCAGCTTCCGCTCGCTGCCGGAAAGCTGGAACAGTTCCAGTAGTTCGCGCGACCGCTCCCTCGCCATGCTCTTGTGGAGCCCGTATATCCTGGCAACAAACTCGATGTATTCCTGCCCGGTCAGGTGATCGAACAGGAGGCTTTCATCCGGCACCAGGCCAATCCTACCCTTGATTTCCTGCGCGCTGGCGGGCATCGGAAGCCCGAGAATGGAGATGTCGCCGGAGGTGGGCGGCGCCAGTCCCATGAGCATGCGGATGGTAGTCGTCTTGCCCGCCCCGTTGGGTCCGAGGAAGCCGAAGAAACTCCCGCGCGGTACCGCCAAGGAGAGGCCATCCACCGCGGCTTTCATGCCGTAAAACTTCCGAAGGTCCCGGATTTCGATGGCAGGGTTGCCGTTCACTAGCAATATCGTAGCGTGCCGTTAAAGGTTTGGTGAGCCCAGCCGATAACAAATTTGTGGGACCACTCATTACGACTGGATTTCGAGAACGGGCGATCAAGGTCCTCGCCGACCTTCCACCGTTTTCTCCAGTCCTGGACCGCCTGCTCGCAACACTGTCGAACGAAACGATTTCGATGGCCCGGGTTTCCGACATTATTGAAACAGACACGGTCATCGCTGGAAATGTTCTGAAGGTCGTAAACTCCGCGCTTTATGGCCGTCGCGGCACTGTCAACTCAGTCCGGCACGCAGTATCTCTTCTGGGCATCAACAAACTGAGAAACACGGTTTTCGCCATGTCAATTACGAGGGTGTGGCGCAGTCTGCGTGCGGGCGAGGGCTGGTCTATGCGCCAGTTCAACCTGCACTCGGTCTCCTGCGCCGTGCTGTGTGACGCGATGGCGCAGAGACTACCCGTGATGTATCCGGAAGGAGCCTTCGCGGCTGGACTGTTTCACGACCTGGGTGCACTGCTGATTGCCGTGGGGCTGCCGGACGAATTCGAGGAAATTCGCGGATTGATGCAACAGGGAGCCGGCACTTTGGAAGAATGCGAACTCCGGGTGATCGGCGTCACCCATGCGGAACTCTCGGTCGAGGCACTTGCCGCGTGGAACCTCCCCGCGGTGATTCAGTCGGCGGTGAGATTCCACGATCATCCAGACGACGCGCAGGATGGAACGTCCAAAGCCATCGGGCTCGCGCCAGTGGTCAAGTGCGCCAACGACTGGCTGAACGCAAATCGAATGGCCCTGATCAGAGAAGAAGAGACACAACCGGAAGACGGCTTCGAACCATTCGCAGCACTGGGAATCCGTATCGCCGATGCGAGTTTCCTGGCTGACGTACACAACGAATTGGCATCGCTCTCCGGCGCCTTTACCTAGCCGCTAGCCAACAGCCACTACTACAACGCCAGCGTCAGCAGCGCCATCAGAATCGAGAATACCGGCAGAAGCAGCAGCGCTTTCTTTAATCGTCTCGGATCGTCGCCCGCAATGCCGCCGATGATCGGCGAGCTCACTACCAGTCCCAACCATCCGGCAGTTGCCGCGATCCCGGTCGCCGTCGCCGCGCTGTTCGGGAAGCGCGTATTCACCACTGACAGCGCCGTCGGGAATACGGGTGCCATCGCGATACCGGCCAGGAAGACCAGCACCCAGGCCATCGAGTCGCTCTTGGCCTGTAGCACGATCAGCGTCGTGATCGCCATCAGCACACCCGCGCCGAACAGAACCCGCTCCGGACTCACGGACGAGAGCACCTGCGAAACCACCACGCGTCCGATCAGCAGGCCAAGCGCAAACCCGAGTGACAGGATGGTGAGCGCCTTCCCTTCCGAAACGCCCTGCGCGATCAGGTGGCGCACCAGCCAGTTCCACACACCGACTTCGCAAGCCACGTACAGAAACAGGATCCCCGACAGTGCCAAAAGCGCGGGTTGCGCAAGGAGATCCGTCACCATCGTAGTTTGGAACGACACCTGGCCCGTACCGCCCGGCATCGGTGCGATCGCGTTCACCGCCAGCGTAACCACGCCCAATCCCGCCGCGAACACCAGCAGTCTCCCCGACTGGTTCTGAAAGACCTTGGCCGCAAGGAACGGCGTCACCAGTCCACCGAGTCCGAAGAAGAGGTTCAGGAGATTGAACACACCGCCGGTGGTCAACGAACCGATATGAATGAACGGCGGCAGCGTATTGCCGCCCGTTACGATGGCGCCGCCGCCAGTCCCCAACAGGAACATGAAGGCCACCACCGACGCGTAGCCCGTCGCGCTCCGCAGCCCAACAAGCGCGAGGCAGATCAATCCCAACCCGAGCAAAAGGCCGATCTTCTTGCCTTCGATGTCCATCAGCGGACCCACGAAGAACGACCCGATCATCAGTCCGATGGCCTGGGCCATCGCAATGTTGCCATTCTGTTTAGGCGTCAGGGAAAAGCGCTTGGACAAATCCGGGAGGATGGTGCCCAGCATGGCGGCAATAATGCCGTAGACGAAGATCGCGAGAACCGCTGCGAGGATTAGCATTGAAATGAAATCTTACCAGAAGACGGTGTTGCGAAAGGCGGGGCACCCGGAGGGAGAGCGCCCCGCCGCCGGCCGTGCCGGACTTAGATGAAGTGATACTTGTGGGTGCTGTCGTCCCAAACGACTTTTTTATTGTTGCGATACGACAACGTCGCCAGGTGGCCGGAGATCGCCGCCTGCTGCCCGATTATGGGTGTCGCGATAATCTGCGCCTTGCCCTGGACCGCCTCAATGAAGTTGCGAATGTGCGATTCCACCGCCCGATTGTCGTTGCCGGGCAGTTCGATATGGACCTCCTGGCGGGCTTTGATCTTCTCCGGCGCCTTCCCGCGGAAGGTCTCCGGATAGAAGTTCAAAACCTGCCGGTTCAGCACCTCGATGGTGCCTTCATTGCCCATGAAGTTCTCGCCATACCCGTAGTGATCGTTGCCGAAGTACGAACTGTAGTTGATGTGGAACCGGTCCGGATATTCATACAGCGCGCTAAACGTGTCCGGAACGTCTCGATCGTCGCCCGTCCAACGGTAGATTCCACCCGATGCGACGCAGGTGCTCGGAACGGTTTTGCCACACACGTAGTTGGTGATATCGGTCTGGTGCACCAGCAGATCGGTGGAGATGCCGCCAGAGTAATCCCAATACAATCGCCATTGATAGAAGCGGTTCTTGTCGAACGAACGCTTTGGCGCACCTTCCAGGAACCGGTTCCAGTCCGTGTTGCTCGGGCTGGCATCGGGGGGAATCGCGTAGCGCCAGGCGGGGTCGCTGTCGAGCGAATTACGATACCAGTACGCACGCACGTAGTGGATGTCGCCGATCATGCCCTGCTGCACCATCTCGTGGGCTTTCTGATACAGCGTGTTGCTGCGATTCTGGGTGCCGACCTGAACCACCTTGCCTGATTTCTTCCATGCCTGCACCATCTCCTCGCCCTGTTCGATGGTGTGGGCGAGCGGCTTTTCCACGTACACGTTCTTGCCGGCCTTCATCGCCGCCATGAACATCGGGTAGTGCAAATGTTCCGGAGTAGCGATCACGATCGCGTCGATGGAAGGATCGGCGAGCAGTTTGCGGTAGTCGTCGTATTCTTTTGGAGCGGCACCGCCGTTGCTCTCAATGAGGTCGCGCGAGCGGGCAAGGTGGCCCGTGTAGGCGTCGCAGACAGCTACAACGTTCACCTCTTCTTTGTTGGCAGGGATGGCATAAAAGCGCTGCATCAGGTAGTGGCCTCGAGTGCCAGTGCCGATCCATGCGATGCTGATTTTGTTATTAGCGCCGAGTGCGGGCACCACGGCGGGCGCGGCCGTTAGAGCAACGCCTGCCGTTCTGATGAAGTTCCGGCGGGACAGGTCTTCTTGCATAACTCCTCAGGATATCAGTATCGTTACGTCCTGAAAGAGTGTGACGGCCCCCGGGGGTCCTCTAGTTGCGTCCGAATGCCAAATGCCGCAGCAGACGCAGAGATACCCTGACCGCCGGCGCATCCTGCGATTCCGCTCCATTCAGACCGCACCGGATCCCGTCCAGCAGTTCCAGCCGTTCCTCTTCTTCGGCCGGCGCGGCACCCGGTTCCACGCGTTCGTCCAGCAGTTTCCCTAAGAGTGTCCGGTCGCCCGAGTCCCAGGCCGTCAGTAGCGTCCTGGCGTGATCCTGAATCAGCATTCGAGTCCTCCCTGAAGACCCTTATCGGCATCGAAACCGGATTCGCTAAAAATTGTTAGAAATAACTTTATAACGAAGAGCACTTGCCGTATTCTTGTTACTGGAGGCCGTTTCCGCATGTCAATTCGTGCTCTCGCGTTCGCCACCGCTATCCTGCTTAGCGCCTGCCGGATGCCCGGCACTACCTCTACTCCGGTAATCGATGCAGCCCGATCCGGCGATACGGTCCGCCTCCGCCAACTCCTGGACTCCGGCGCCGACCCCAACGAACCCGCCGGCGTGAACGGATGGACTCCGCTCCTCGACGCCATCCATAAGAATCAACCCGGCAGTGTCTCTGTCCTGATTGCGCACGGCGCCGGTGTCAATCGCCCCGGAGCCGGCGGCGTCACTCCGCTGGTGATGGCCGCCGGATACGGCTACGCCGATATTGTTCGCACGCTCCTCAAAGCCGGAGCCGATCCCCGCCTCCGCACCAGTCACGGCGAAGACGCCCTCGCCGCCGCCGTCGGAGGAACATCTGATATCGACCGCTTCACCGTCGGCCACTGCCAGACCGAGACCGTGCGAGCCCTCCTCGACGCCGCGCCCGACCTCCGGCTTCCGGCCGGGTCCTCGGCGATGAGGATCGCGAAGTTTGGCGGCTGCGCGGACCTGGTTCGAATGCTCAACCGCTGAGGCAAAACATTGATCGCGGCGGGCAGAGGACACCCGTCGTTTCCAAGATCGCGCTCGTCATGATGAGCACCGACTGGAACTGGCGTCACGATCATCCCGATGTGGATCGTGACAACGTGCGCCGCCGTTGAAACCAAGCTGCTACACTGGCGGGATTGTCGATTCCAGGCCGGCTGCGTTCCTCCGAGTGGATCTTGCTCGGCTACTTTGCCTATGTCGCGCTGCTGGCAATGGTGTATCCCCTTCCACCTCCGACAGTGGCGCGAGCGTGGCTGGTGCTCGCTGGAGCGACCGCCGTTTTTCTGTTGCTCGCGAGACCGCCGTTCCGGATTGTTCGTGACTGGATTCCGCTCCTATTCGTCCTGACTGCCTACCGCGAAATGGACTGGTTTTCCATCGGGTATAAGGCCCGCCATCTGGAGGCGCAGTGGCTCCAATGGGATCAGTGGCTGTTCCAAGCCGGTCTCCGTTCCGCGATCGAGAGCCTCGGACCCGTGTTGCCCTGGATCCTCGAGTTTTCATATCTCCTGGTCTACGGAATCGGCGCGGCCTCCGTCGGTGCCTTCTACGGCCTGAAGCGGCGATATCGCGTCAACCAGTTTCTGACCGTCTACGTTAGCGGCACATTGTTCGTTTACGCGATGTTTCCCTATTTCCCGTCCGACCCGCCGCGCGTCGTATTTCCGGGCACCGACTTAACCCAATTTCTCACCGGAATTCGGATGGTCAACTTATATCTCCTGGGCGGGTACGGGATTCATTCGAGCGTTTTCCCCAGCGCGCATGTCTCGTCGGCTTTCTCGGCAGCCTGGGGACTCCTGCGCTTCCTGCCCGAACAGCCCTGGGTGGGCCGTTCCATGCTCATCTACGCGGTGGTGGTCTCGATTGCCACGGTTTACGGCCGCTATCATTACGCTGCCGATGCGGTGGCGGGAATTCTGGTTAGCCTGGTGGCACTTGCCATCGCGACCCGATTGCAGCCCGTCACCCGGAAAGCACTCGCAACCACGGACCAGTAAGTCAGCACTACTTGAGAATATCGCGGTGATTCTCTTTCACCCGGTAACCCGCCCGCATTAACCTCTTCCGAATTTCGCTGGCAATCAGCACCGACCGGTGATGTCCTCCGGTGCACCCGAACGAAATCGTCAGATAACTCTTACCCTCGCGAATGTAATGCGGCAGGAGATAGATCAGCAGTTGCGAAATCTTCTCGATAAATTCAGTGGTTTGTGGAAACGACCGTATGTATCGCGCGACCCGCGGATGCCGGCCAGTTAGATTCTTGAATTCGGTGATGTAGTTCGGGTTCGGAAGAAACCGCACGTCGAACACAAGATCGCTGTCGGTGGGAACTCCGTGGCGGAACCCGAAACTCGAGACATACACGCTGATATTCGACGCGTCGCGCCCGCCCCGAAACGTCTCGCCGATTAACTCGCGGAGTTCATGAACGTTGAACTTCGAAGTGTTAATCGTGTGATCCGCCAACTCGCGAATCGGCGCCAAAGCCTTTCGCTCTTCGCGAATGCTCTTGCTCACCGTGTTCCCCGTGCCTAACGGATGCGGTCTGCGGGTCTCGCTGAACCGGCGCACCAACGCCGAATCGTCCGCTTCGAGAAACAGCAGCTTGGTCGGCACCTTCTGCTTAACTTTGCGGAATACCGCCGGGAACTGCTGCAGCGCCTCGCCTTCGCGTATATCCACGACAATGGCCGCATAGCGATTCCCCGCGCCGCCGATCAACTCGGCGAATTTCGGGATCAACTCCAGCGGCAGATTGTCGACCGCGTAATACCCGAGGTCCTCCAGCGCCTTCAGCACGGTTCCCTTGCCCGAACCGCTCATCCCGGTGATGATGACCAGTTCGGCTTGCGCTGTATCATCGGAAGGCTTCGCGAGTTTTCGGGTGGCCATGCGTTCGCTGGACTTCTACGATTCCACCAGATCGAACCCGCCGTCGGTTCGTCGGATCAGCACCGTCACACAGTCCTTATCGGAATCGCGATAAACGAAATACGGCGAGTCGTCGATGGCCATGATCGCCTCATCCAATGTCATCGGCTTGCGGTGATCGTGATGATCGATGGGAAAGATGCGAACCACCGGCTCCGGCGGAGTCTCCTCGGGCTCTTCGGCGGTCTGCGGTGTGCCGTCGGCGCTCTTGTCCTTTGCCGTGCGCTTGCTGTCCCGCGTCTTCGACCGTACGCGCAGAGCCTGCTTCTCCAGTTTGTCCAAGGCCTGGGTTGCCGCCGTGAAGTAGTCCGGGTTCGACCCCACGCACACCAGGCTGTGGTCGTAGAAGTTCACGGTGATCTCGACGTTCATCATGTGGCGCTCGGTTGTAATCACCACATGCGCTTCCCGCTGGCCTTTCCATTCGATCAGTTTCGCGATTTTGTCCCATCTCGCGTCCAGCTTTCGCTGCTGATCCTGAGTCAGTTCCGGACGTTTGCCTACGTAGCTGATGTTCATGATGCCTCCGTTCAGAGATAGCGCGGCACGTTTACTCCCCATTCGGGCGAACCCGAACGGCAAGCCGGCGCACGCTGGCTGAAATGCGTCAGTTGCGAATCCGGCGTTGGTGGGTCGAAGGAATTTTCATATCTTCCCTGTACTTGGCTACCGTACGGCGGGTGACCTGGATCCCCTCGGCTTGCAGCCGTTCGGTGATCTGTTCGTCGGTCAAAGGATGGTGAGCATCCTCCTCCTCGATCATCTTCTTCACCTTCCGCTTCAGAATGAGCAGCGGCGTGGCGCTGCCCGACGGACCTTGTACTGCCTCGGAGAAGAAATACCGCAGTTCAAACACACCCTGCGGCGTGTGCGCGTACTTGCTGGCTACCGCGCGGCTGACGGTGGACGGATGTACGCCGATTTCTTCCGCCACTTCCTTGATCATCATCGGCTTCAATTGATCGATGCCATGCTCCAGAAAATCGGTCTGACGCCGGATGATCGACTGGCACACTTTCAGGATCGTGTGCTTCCGCTGCTCGATGTTCTTCATCAACTGCAACGCGGAAGCGTACCGCTCCTTCACATAATTGCGAATTTCCTTGCTCGGTTCCTGATCGCGATCGAGCATGCGCCGATACTGCGGATTCAACCGCAACTGCGGGACATCCTCGTCGTTGAGCTGGATCAAATACTCGTCCCCATCTTTCGAGATGTAGACGTCGGGTTCCACCGCCCGCGCACCCGGACCCGAGTAGCGAACCCCGGGCCGCGGATCCAGCGTTCGAATCACGTTCACGGCGATCTGGATATGGTCCATCGGGCGTCCGAGCGCCTTGGCCAACTCCCGGTAGTGGCGCGTCTCCACGAGTTTCAGATACCCGGAGACAATCTGCCAGGCAACGCTGCCCCGTGCATTCCTGTTCTCGAGTTGAATCAGCAGGCACTCGTGCAGATCCCGCGCGCCGACGCCCGCCGGATCCAGAGTCTGCACCATCGTGAGGGCCTCGGTGAGGTCCTCCATCGTATGGTCGCCGGCCATCGCGATTTCATCGAGCGTGGCCGTCAAATAACCATTCTCGTCCAGGTTCCCGATGATGCTATCCGCCGCGTCGCGAACGCTCTCCGGCAGCACCAGCACGCTCAGTTGGGTGTGAAGGTGGTCGGCCAGTGTAATGGGAGAAGAAAGGAAGGTTTCAAACGACGGCTTCTCAACGTTTTCGGAAGCCGGACTCTTGTAGCCCGGATCTAGATATTCCTCAAAGTAACTGCCGAAATCGATCTCGTCGAACGGGTCCGAATCGGGCTTGGTCTCGACCGGAGGATCGGCAACTTCGGGGGCTTCCGCCGTAGCGGTCGCCGAAACCGGTCCGGTGCCGTCCATCTCGGCGTCAGCACTTGAAACCACTACAGCCGGGCCGTTCAAGGCGTCACGAAGCGACTGATCGGCGGGTTCGGAAACGCGTTCCGCCTCCAGAAGCGCATGAATCTCTTCGGGCGTGATCTCCTCACCGCCATCCGCGGCCTCTTCAAGCACCGGGTTCTGGGCGATTTCGGACACGATCATGTCCTTCAACTCCAACCGGTTCAGTTGGAGCACCGTGACCATCTGGACGAGGCCCGGCGTGAGGATCTGCTTCTGCGCGACCCTAAGCTGCAGTCTGGGCGAAAGCGAACTCATCTGGCACCATGATACACCCGTGAGACGCATCTGAAGTTAGTATTGGTTGAAAAAGTGCTCAGCAGCTGCGGTCTTGCTTAGGCTGGTGAGTCTGGCCCCGCAGGTGGGAATTCCGCCGTCGTTTCCGGTGGGGGAAATGCCGCAGTATTATTCAACAGCCGTTGAAAACACAAGTGCTTTGGTACGGCACGTCGCATGCACCCTCCATGGCATGGCTACCGCTTATTACCCTACTGTTGATAACGATACTTGCATCGGCGACAAGGAATGCTACGAGGTTTGTCCGAAATCCGTGTTCGACTGGGATGAAGACAACGCCAAGCCGGTCGTCGCCCGTCCGGATGACTGCGTCGAAGGCTGCGTGGAGTGCGCGAAGGCGTGCCCCGTCGAAGCCATCACTCTGCCGGCGTAGGCTCGGCGGACGTTTTCCGCTCGAGAAAAGCCTTACGGCTGTCGACGATTGCTTTGCGGGCCTCGTGCGGCCCGCCCCACCCCTGGGTTTTCGTGACTCGGCCCTCTAACTCCTTATAGATGGCGAAGAAGTGCTCGAGTTCACGGCGGGTGTGAGGGAATAACTGATCGAGCGTGTGTACCTGCTCGTACCGCGGATCACGATCGGGAACGCAAATGATTTTCTGATCGTGCTCCATCTGGTCCACCATGTTGAGGACCCCCACTGGACGCACCATCACCATACATCCTGGGAACGTGGCACGGTGTACCAATACGAGCACGTCCATCGGATCGCCATCTTCAGCCAGGGTACCTGGGATAAATCCATAGTCCCCTGGATAATGCATCGGCGAGTAGAGGGTCCGGTCAAGGCGAAATACACCGAGTTGGCCGTCGTATTCGTACTTATTCGCCGAGTCCTTCGGAATTTCGATGATAGCGCGCACTAACTCCGGCGACTCAGGGCCGGGATCCAGTTCGTATAGGTTCACCAGATCAGGGTAACAGACCGCTCTCAATATCCGTCTGCGCAAAATCCCTTCCGGTGAACAATAACGGCATGCCTGCCCGTCGGAGGGACACTACAATCGCGGAAGACTTCGGCTTCTCACTGGAGGAAAGCGAATAAAAGGTGGACGCGCATCGTGTCTCCAGAAGGCGGCTCAGTAACCGTGCGGCCCGTATCCGAGGATCCTGTCCTCCTCGTCGCGGCTCATCACCCGGCCGAGTTCACCGGTGGGAACTTGAGGCCAGACGCTCCGCTCCATGTACCCGCGAAGCGAACTGCGCCCGTTCGTCTGGTCTTCATGGGCACGCAGCCGCGCTCGCCGTTCCAGGAGCGCCAGCCGGGTTGCATCGGCTTCGTTTTCGGGAGTCAAATGGGTCACCTCAGCCTACTTGATTCTACCCTTCTGTCACCCGCATCAAAAGGCCCGGCCGTACTGGACGGGCGGAGTCGCCGGCACTCCCAGAGCCCGCGATGCGTGCACTGCCCAATACGGATCGCGCAACATCGCACGCGCTAGCAGGACCACGTCCGCTTCTCCCTCGCGGATGATCGCTTCGGCTTGATCGGGCTCTGTGATGAGTCCCACCGCCCCGGTCGCGATGCCGGCCTCGCGGCGAATGCGAGCCGCAAATGGCACCTGGTACCCAGGCCCGACGGGGATCCGGACGCCCGGGACTGCGCCGCCCGACGAGCAGTCGATCAGATCGATGCCAACCTCACGCAGCCGCTTCGATAACTCCACCGACTGATCGAGATCCCATCCACCCTCGGCGTAGTCGGTGCACGACAATCGCATGAATACCGGCCACTCGGTGGGCCACGTCGAGCGGATCGTCTGGGCTACTTCCAGCGCAAAGCGAATCCGATTCTCGAACGATCCGCCGTACTCGTCCTGCCGGTGATTGGAAAGCGGCGACAGAAACTCATGAATCAGATACCCGTGCGCGCCGTGAATCTCGGCGACTTGGAATCGGGCGTCCAACGCGCGCTTGGCGCCCCGTTCGAACGCCTTCACGATCTCGTGAATCCCCTCGACAGTCAGCGCCTCCGGAACGGAATCGCCCTCACGAAATGGAATGGCACTTGGCGCCACCGGCACCCAACCGTTCGGCGCATCCGGCGGAATCGCGGAGCCGCCGACCCACGGCACAGGCGTACTCGCCTTGCGTCCCGCGTGCGCCAACTGAATCGCCGGAATCGCTCCGTGCTTTTCGAGGAACGCGGCGATCGGCCTCAAGGCGGCCATGTGCTCGTCTTTCCAAATGCCCATGTCGGCGGGCGAGATGCGTCCGCGAGCTTCTACCGCCGTCGCCTCCACCATCACCAAGGCCGCACCGCCGATCGCGCGACTCCCCAGATGAACCAGATGCCATTCCGACGCGAATCCGTCTTCGCACGAATACTGGCACATCGGCGACACCGCAATCCGGTTTTTCATCGTGAGCCCGCGCAACCGGAGCGGCGTGAACAGGCTTGGTGTTTCGTTACTCTCCATGCCGGTTAGATGCAGGAGAACCTACTTCGGAACAGCGGAACTCAGCGGTACGATGACGCATCCCCTCCAACCACTCGAATTCGGCATCGTTACCGCCACGCGTGTCCAAATACGCCGCGGGTTGGAAATCGACATCGCCGCGGTCCAGGTGATGAACATAGGCGACCAGCCAGGCGCTGAATGCATCGGGACAATCGGCGTCGCCCGATAGGCGCAGATCGCGGAAACCGCGGCCCATCGTTCGGCATCGGGCGTGCCGCGAAGCAGCATCAGCAGTCTCGCTTCGTCCGAGTAGAAGGAACCGGTTCGCATCGGGATTGCGGTGGCCAGAAATGCATCGGCCAGAGCACCGGCCGGACTCAAGACGTCTGCGGCCAAACCGGCGCCTCCCATCAGCAGCGACATCGCAGGTCCGCCCGCTACACACCACGCGATACGCCGCCGCAACTCGTTCGCGGGACCGCCGGGAATCATGATTGCGATGCACCGAGAAGTGCGGCATTCCGGTTCAGACCGATGGTTAGCCGCTCACCTTCCCGAGCGACTTCGGCGCGAGGCTGTTACTGCCGAAGCCGGCAGCGCGGTGATCCGCACGCGTGGTGGGCGAGATCAATAGCGTGGCCGCCAGACCCAATACGCGCTTCGCCCTAATCTTCGAAATAGGGCCGCAACCCGGTGCTCACTACGACGGCCCGCGCCGCATCAAGCGACTCGGGATCTACGTAGAAGAAGGCTCCGGTCCTCTGCGTGCGAAAAATGATCCCGCCGTGGTACGTGTCCGTCTCCACGACGTAGTCCAGACCCGCGGTCGTGAGCGCATCCTCGAGTTTCAACGCATCGCGAAGCCGTTTGGCGATATACAGCAGGTCGAGTTCCCGATCGCCGAAGAACTTGGGATCACGGCTCGGCATTACCTGCTCCGCGGCTGCGCGGGAGAGCCGATGCGCTCTACGAACGCGGGATACGCGTCGGGCGAGATCCTATTCCAATACTCGATATACGCGTTCCCGACCGCCTCCAGATTCCTCCAGGACTGCGGGCTGTGCATCGACGTGCGCCACTCGCCGGCGATCCGTTGAATCCGAGTCCAAACCAGCAGCAGTTCCTGATTCGATTGGAAGAATAGCTCCTGATTCAGTACGCCGGTAGCGACGAAGGACGCCGCCATCTCCCAGTAACTCGTCACCATACGGGCATACGCGTTTTGCTCCGAGCCCGGGGGACACAGCGCGAGATATTCGTCCACGGATTGGACGTGAAAATTCGCCATAAACCACTGGCGCGCTCTGCGCATCGTGTCTTCGCGGCGCAGTTCATAAAGACGAAGGATGAGGTTGGCATCCTCGTGGGAGGGCATCATATCCATCACTTCATAATGACAAATGCCAACCTCGAGGCTCATCGTCAATCCCGCCGGCTCACAAGGGTGGAACCATCCCTGTAAATCCGTTCAGTTGACTGGCCAATTGGCCGGGTGTTCTGAACTGAATCGCCTTCATGCCGCAGGCAATCGCGCCTTCGACATTCTCGATCTTGTCATCCAGGAAAAGAGCCTCGTCAGGTTCGACACCGAGGCCTTCAAGGACGTGCTGATAAATGCCGGGCTCGGGCTTCACCAAGCGGAGTTCGTAACTGAACGTATGATGATCGAAGTTATCGACCAAATGCATTTCGTTGCGTAGATGCTCACCGAGGTCGTGCGGGAGATTCGACAAAACCGCGGTACGGAGGCCATGCGCCCGGACCCGCTTCGCCCAATCGAGCATCTTCGCATCGAGGTGGACCCAGAACTGGACGTCGTGGCGCCGGAACTCCGCAACTTCCTCGTCCGAATAGGTACGGCCGGTGAGTCTCGCGAACTCCTGCCAATACTCCCGCGGTGTCATGTCGGCTCGATCGTACGGACCACGATTGGTCCAATAAGCCTTTAGAAAGGTGTCACGATCGACGCGGCATAACCCGGCTAGCTCGTTCACCTGGGAATCGGACGGATGAAAACACAGAACTCCGCCGTAATCGAAAACAATTGCTTTTAATTGCATGTCTGGATTCAGTTCAACGGGCACCGTCGGTAACTTGAGGCTCGCGGCGCGTCCGAATCTCACGAACCGCGTAGATTCGGCGGCCCTGACTTTCGAAATAGGTCCGGATGAGAACCTCGCCGAGCAGTCCTGTGCAGAACATCATGATGCCCCCGAGCAGCATCAGCGCACCCGCCACCATCAAGGGGCCGTGCGCTTCGACAATGTCGTGCCGCCAGTTCAAGAGCTTGTGGATCGTGAGAAAACCGAGAATCAGCCCGCCCATTCCGAGACCGGCGAGTCCGAAGGCACCGAAGAAGTGCATCGGGCGGGTGAAGTACTTCAGGAGGAAGCGGACCGTCAGGATATCGAACAACACGCGGAAAGTGCGGCCGAGTCCATAATGGGAGGCGCCGTTGGTTCGCGGCGAATTGCGAATGGGAACTTCCGCCACCCGCGCTCCGTAGAAACTGGCAAGGGCCGGGATAAACCGGTGGAGTTCGCCGTACAGGTTGATGTCCTTGAGGATTTCCGAGCGGTAGGCCTTGAACGTGGTACCGAAGTCGCGCAGTTCGACGCCGGACGCCCGGGCCATTAGCCAGTTGGCGATCCGCGATGGGATCTTGCGCGTGATGGCGTTGTCGATGCGGTCCTTGCGCCAACCGCTGGCAATGTCGTATCCTTCGTCGATCTTCTGGAGGAGGGCCGGAATGTCATCGGGATCGTGCTGGAGGTCGCCGTCGAGGGAGACGATGACCTGTCCTTGCGCTTCATCGAAACCGGCCGAGAGCGCTGCGGTTTGTCCAAAGTTACGGCGGAGGCGGATGACTTTGAGACGATGATCCGTTTCGACAAGGTTGGCGAGCAAATCGAAGCTGCGATCGGTGGATGCATCATCGATGAAGATGATCTCGTAGGGCTTTTGCATCGATTCGAGCACTGCCGTGAGCCGGTCGTACAGGGGGAGGATGGCAGGCTCCTCGTTGTGAATCGGAACCACGATCGATAGCATGGTGGAGTATCTTCATTTTACAGTATGGAGCAGGGATGAAAGAGGGTACAAGCGAAGTCAAGGCCGCCCTACGGTGGGTATGGCTGATTGTGACGCTGGCGACGAGTTCGGCGGCGGCGATGCCGTTCTTCGCCGGGGCGCCGGCGATTGCGCGGGTTGTGCCGGTCTGTTCGTCGAAGGCAGCGGGAGGCCGGTGCCTGTTGTGTGGCGCGACGACGGGTTTCATTCACATCGCCCACGGGGAATGGCGCGATGCGGAACAGGCGAATGATCTGGCGATTCCGCTGTTTGCGGCATTTGCGCTGAACGGCGTCTGTGCGGGGTTCTATTTCGGAGGGAGGGCACGATGCAGGTTCTGAGTCTGGCGTGGGGAATCCTGGCGATGTTGGGATTCATGGTGGCGTTCATTCCGTGTTTGGGGTCGCTGAACTGGCTGAACATTCCCTTCGCCGTCGTTGGGCTGGTGATCAGCATTATTGCGTTCGCGACGGGCTCGCCGGGCCGCCGGAGTCCTTCGGTGGTTGGCATCATCCTGTGCCTCATCGCGGTTCTGATCGGCGCAAAGCGCCTGGTTCTGGGTGGGGGTGTGCTGTGACCCCTACTTCTGCTTCTCGGCGGTAAACGTGCCGCCCCGGCTCTGTCCCACCTCGTACGATCCCTTCATCTTGTCGCCGTCGACAGTCGCTTTCACGTGGTAAGTAGCATCGTCAGTGTCGATGTTGAACGTCAGATCCGATCCGTCCAGTTTGATCGCCGACATTGTCGCGTCGCCCTCTTCGCCGGAGATGGTTCCGGCGTAGCTGTTGCCTTCGGCGCGGATGACCATCGACATGGTGATCTGATTCCCATCGCGCGACGGCGCGGTGACAATCCACTTGCCGGAGAGTTCGGTGGCGCCGCAAACGAGGGCCATGGAGAGGAGTGCTATCAGGAGTTTCATACCTGATTAAGATTCTACTCCGATCGGCCTGCCTTTGGCCATCGCCGCAAACGCGGCCGGAAGCGTCTACAGTGGAGGTAATGGCCCGGTTCTGCTGTCTTGCCCTCGCGATGCTGCTGTTGGCGGCTGCCTGCGGTCCGTCGAAACCGGCGGCGCCCCCGAAACAATATCAGTTGGAGGGCCAGGTGATTCGCCTTGACCCGCAGGTCCGAACCGCCGTCATCAAGCATGGCAAGATCGGCGACTGGATGGAAGCCATGACCATGGAATTCCCCGTACACGACCCGGACGAGTTCAAGAAACTTCAGCCCGGCATGAAAATCACAGCCACCGTGTACGTCACCGACGACTCCTACTGGATCGGCAACCTCAAACCCGTCCAATAGCGCCGGCTAGCGTTTCTTCTTTTGCAGCGACAGGATGTAATGCGCCAGTTGCTTATTGGCTGAGTCGGACATTCCCGACGGCGGCATTGCAGTGTCGGGTATGCCTTTGGCGATTACGCTGGTCACCGCAGTCAGAGTGCTCCCATGGCGAAGAGGCGCGCGAAGCGACGGCCCGCTGCCGCCCTTGCCATCTTCCCCATGACAACCCGTGCAGCGTGAAGCAAACAGCTTGGCTCCGCCGCTGCCGTCCCCGGCTTTGGCACCGGCGCTGACGATTCCGGTAGCACCCAGAGCTACCACTATCAAGAAAACACATCGCATTGTTCCCATCGTAACGTGCGACTCGTGAACCCGCACCATTCCGTTCCCTTTTCTTTCCAGATCCCCTCAGAAATTGGCCATTCGCTCCGATAAGCACACCATGGGAGCAGAAAGGAGTACGAATGGCACTGGATGTTTTGATCGTGGATGACTCCGCGGCTATCCGGAAGATTTTGCAGCGCGTCTTGGTGCAGGCCGACGTCGCGCTCGGGACCGTCTACGAAGCCAACGACGGGAATGAGGCGCTGGAGAAATTGAAGCTGGGCAAGGTGGGGCTGATCCTCAGCGATATCAACATGCCCAACATGGATGGTCTCGAGTTTCTCGGAAAGTTGAGAGCGGACCAGTCATTCGAGCACGTGCCGGTCATCATGGTGACCACCGAAGGGAGCCAGAACAAGGTCCTGCAGGCATTGCAGCTCGGAGCCAATGGGTACGTGCGAAAGCCCTTTACGGCCGAACAGATCAAGGAGAAACTCGCCGGTCTGATTTGACCATCGGACGGCGTAAAGGAGTGGAATTAATGGAAACAGTGAATCAGGATTACCTCGTGTCCGCCATCTGCGCGGCCACCGGCGAGGTCTTCTCTACCATGCTGGGGCTGCCTGTCGAGGCCGGCCAGCATTTCACGGAGCAAGCCGGGTGTCAGACTGTGGACGGCGTCATCGCGCTGGTCGGAATCGCAGGGTCGTGGACCGGGTCCGGCCGAATTTCGTGCTCGGCGGCGCTCGCCTGCAGGTTGTCTGGCGCAATGCTCGCCGCCGAGTATCCGGCGGTGAACGAGGACGTTCTGGATGCCATCGCGGAGTTGACCAACATGATCATCGGCAACGTTAAATCGGCGCTCGAGGAACAACTGGGCCCGCTCGGCCTCAGCGTCCCCACCGTCATTTTCGGAAGGAACTATCAGACGCGGAGCGCGAGCGTGAGCGAATGGACGGTAGTGCCGTTCCTTTCTGAGGGCGAGCAGTTCGAAGTGAAGTTCGCGCTGATGCCGTCTCCCGCCGCCGAAACTTCGACACGGCACTTTGCCATGCAGGAAACCATCTGATCGCTCAAAGAGAGCCCCATGTCTGAACTGAAGAGCCCGTCGCCGCTAGCCGAGGATCCGGAACTTGTCTCCGAGTTCATTATGGAGTCGCAGGAACACCTCCGCTCCATTGAATCGTGCCTGTTGTCGATCGAGGAAGGCAATGCCGCACCGGATGCCGTCCATGCCATATTCCGCGGATTTCACACCATCAAGGGTCTGGCGGGATTCCTGGAATTCGACGAACTGCAAAAGGTGTCGCACGAGGTGGAGACTCTGCTCGACCGTGTGCGCAACGGCGAATTGCAACTGACTAGCGACCGGGTGGATGTGGTGCTGTCCAGCGCCGACTATGTCCGGCAGTGGTTTGTCGCACTGCAATCGTCCGGAACCACAGCGGCGCCGGACTCTTCGCCGATCCTGGCGCGGGTCGCGAAGGCCGCGAGCACCCATGCCGCCGCAGAACCGGAAGTGACGCTGGCTACCTTGTCGGAATCGGCTCCAGACCCGGCCGCGGTGGCGCCGCCGGTCGAAACCGGCGAATCCGTGCGGGTGCAAACCGTGCAGGCGCGGGCCGTAAAGGTGGATACCGCCAAACTCGATCACCTGGTCGACATGGTGGGAGAGATGGTGATCGCGCAATCGATGATTCAGCACGACCCCGAGATGAAGTCGATTAACCGCTCGCGGCTGATGCGGAATCTCACACAACTGGCGCGCATCACGGCGGATGTCCAGAAGACCGCGATGGCGATGCGCATGGTGCCCATCGAGCACCTGTTTGAGCGCATGCGCCGCCTGGTTCGCGATCTCTCGCGAAAGCAAGGCAAGCCGATTGAACTCGAAGTGTCCGGCGGCGAGACGGAGCTGGACCGAAATCTGGTTGAAGAACTCGCCGATCCACTCATGCACATGCTGCGCAATGCGGTGGACCACGGGATTGAGTCGCCGGGAGCGCGCGCAGCCGCGGGTAAGCCCGCCGCCGGCAAATTGGGATTGCGCGCATCGCACCGCTCCGGGCACATCGTCATCGAGGTCTCCGATGATGGCGCCGGGCTCAATCGCGACCGGATCCTCGAAAAAGCACGATCCAACGGTCTCGTAGGGCCCGGCGACGAACTGACCGACGAACGCGTGTGCGACCTCATTTTCGAGCCGGGCTTCTCGACTGCCGCCAAGGTAACCGACGTATCGGGTCGCGGCGTCGGCATGGACGTCGTGCGCCGCCAAGTGCAGAAGTTGCGGGGACGCATCGAGATCAGTTCGAAGCCGGGCCACGGGTCGACGTTCTACCTCAAGCTTCCGCTCACGCTCGCCATCGTCGACGGTCTGATTGTCGGAGTGGGGCGCGAACGGTACATCCTACCCTTGTTCGCTGTTCGCGAGATGTTCCGGCCCGAACCGGGCGCTATCTCGACGGTGCAGGACAAAGGCGAGATCGCGATGGTCCGAGGCCAGTTGCTGCCGCTGATCCGGCTTTATCGCCGGTTCGGAATCGTGCCGAAATCGGAGGATCCGCAGCAGACGCTGCTGATCGTGGCCGAGGGTGCAAACCGGACCTTCTGTCTGATGGTGGATGAGTTGATCGGGAAACAGGAAGTGGTAATCAAGAACCTCGGCAGCCTGCTGCAGAATATACCCGGGGTCGCCGGCGGTGCGATTCTGGGCGACGGCCGGGTGGGCCTGATCGTCGATCTGGATCGCGTCTTCGATCCTCAGGCGGGAGTACAGAGCAGCCATGCTGCGTAGCACCAACACACCGGCATCGGCCTTTTCCGACGTCCCGAAACTGAGGCCGTCGGAATTCGACCAGATCCGCACATTCGCCAAATCCAGGTTCGGACTCGACTTGCGGCAAGGCAAAGAAGAACTCGTCTCGGCGCGATTGGCGCGTGGGATGCGGCAGGGTCAGTTCCGGTCGTTCACCGAGTACCTGCACCACGTCGAGAGCGACTCCACCGGGCAGGCGCTGACGGCGCTCATCAACGCCCTTACAACGAATCACACCAGTTTCTATCGCGAACCGCACCACTTCGAGTTCCTGGATCGCGAGGTTCTGCCGCAGTTTCGTCCAGGATCGGATTTGCGAATCTGGAGCGCCGCCTGTTCCACGGGCGAGGAGCCGTACTCCATCGCGTGCGCGGTGGCGCAGGCCTGGAACGGGTCGTGCCGCGGGTTGCGGATTCTGGCGACTGACATTTCCACCAAGGTTCTGGATGTAGCGCGGGCCGCGGTGTATCCCGAGATTTCGCTGGCACCTGCGCCCAAATCCTGGTTGAAGTTTTTCACCAGGGTTCAGCGGCCCGAACCCGTTCTGCGGGCCCGTCCCGATATTGCGTCGGTCGTCGAATTCAAGCAGATCAATCTGATCGAACCGATCGCGTTCCAGGATCGCTTTCATGTAATCTTCTGCCGGAACGTCATGATCTATTTCGATAAGCCAACGCAGGAGCGTCTGGTACAGCGGCTCGCGGAACGGCTGTATCCGGGCGGCTACCTCTTCGTTGGACATTCCGAGAGCCTGGCTGGGGTCTCGCATCCGCTTTCCTATATCCGTCCGGCGGTCTACCGAAGCTCGGCCGGAAAAGGGCGAAGCGCATGACTACGTGGCCGGCGGCGAACGGTTTGCGGCAAGTCATCGTCGGAATTTCCGATGCGAAGGTGAGCCGCGAGCCGCAATCGGTGCTGGTCACCTACGCTCTCGGTTCGTGCGTTGCGATTTGTCTGTTCGATCCAACCGTGCGGGTCGGCGGATTGCTGCATATCATGCTCCCGGATTCATCGCTCGATCCAAGAAAGGCGCAGGCAAATCCGTACATGTTCGCCGACACCGGGCTGCCGGCCCTGCTCCGCGCCATGGCACTGGAGGGAGCCGTGGAGCGGCGGCTCAAGGTCCGGTTGGCCGGCGGTGCGAATGTGCTGGACGATCGCGGCGTCTTCAACATCGGCAAACGGAATTATACGGCGGTTCGGAAACTGCTTTGGAAGGCGGGACTTATGGTTGAAGGAGAAATGGTGGGCGGCGAAGTGTCGCGGACGGTGCGGATGGAAATCAGCACGGGCCGGTGTTGGGTTCGCGAAGGTGGGCGAGCCGAACGCGAGATGCCCTGCGAGGAGGCTGGTCGTGCTTACAGATAGCGAGGAGCGGACCTTGTCCGTTCTGGTAGTGGACGATTCGCCGGCGATGCGATCGTTTATCCGGCGTGTGCTGGAGATGTCCGGCATCGCGCCGGGCGCGATCCGCGAGGCCGGCGATGGCAAGCAGGCGCTCGAGGTCCTCGAGACGGCCCCAGTCGATTTGGTGTTGTCCGATATCAACATGCCCGGCATGTCCGGATCGCAGATGATGCTGCGCATTGCGTCCAGTCCTGAGTTGCGGCGTATCCCCGTGATCATCGTGTCCACGGATTCGTCGCCGAAACGGGTGAAGTCGATGATGGCGCTTGGAGTTCGCGGATTCCTGCAGAAGCCGTTTCACCCGGAGTCGTTGCGGTCGGTGATCCATCATGTACTGGTGGCGGAAGCATGAGCACGTTTCGAGATGAGCTTCACCAGTTATGCGCGGCGGCCGTTCCCGATGTGCTGGAGACGATGTTCTTCGTCAACGCCGTCGAGGATAGCGCTCCGCCGCCGCCCGATCCATTGGTAGTGGACGTTGGATTCCGCGGCTCCAGATCGGGAGTTTTCACCATCCGGCTATCGGCTGGTGTCGCGCGCGATCTCGCGTCGGGATTCCTGGGAGTGGCCGTGGAACAAGTGACGACGGGTCAAGCCATCGAGACCGCCTGCGAGTTGGCCAACATGCTCTGCGGCGGGGTATTGAGCCGTTCGGAAACGGAATGCGGATTCGACCTGGAGGCGCCGGTGGCCGCTACTGAACCGTACTCGCCCCTGACGCCGGTGGTCTATCGCACCCAATTCCTCTTGGATAACGGCGGCTGGCTGGAATTGGAGTTCCGGGTAACCGGGGGAATACGCGAGGCCGCATGAACCGCAAAATTCGAGTTCTGATCGTGGATGACTCGGCGCTGGTGCGCCGGATTCTGAGCGATTCGCTGTCTGGCGAACCGGACATTGAGGTAGTGGGATCGGCGCCGGATCCGGTCGCGGCAGCCGAGTTGATGGACCGGGTAAAGCCCGATGTCCTGACGCTCGATGTGGAGATGCCGCGGATGGACGGCCTCACATTCCTGAAGCGGTTGATGCGCGGCCGTCCCATGCCGGTGATCATGATCAGTTCGCTCGCGCAGAAGTCGTCGCGCATCGCCATCGAGGCGCTGGCCGAGGGCGCAGTTGAGGTGCTCGCAAAGCCGGATGGCCCGTATTCGGTTGGAGAATTTCGATATTCACTCGGGCGCAAGATCCGGAGCGCTGCAGTGGCACGGGTCCGCCGCCGGTCGGAAAGCCCGGCGCATTCCACCCCGCCGCCGATTCCGACACAGGTGCAGGCTTCGGTGCAGGCCGATACGACCCGCCTTATCGCGATTGGCGCCTCGACCGGCGGAACGGAAGCCATTGAAGCGATTCTGCGCGCGCTGCCCGCGCAGATGCCGCCGATCGTCATCGTCCAGCATATTCCGGCGGGGTTCTCCAAAGCGTTTGCCGAACGACTGGACCGCCTTTGTGCCTTGAATGTGCGCGAAGCCGTGGATGGGGACTACGCGACCCCCGGCCAGGCGCTGGTGGCACCGGGAAATTTTCATATGCGGCTCACCCGCGCCGGTGGACGCTATCGAGCCTCGATCGCGGGCGGCGAGTTGGTCTGCTATCAACGCCCCTCGGTCGACGTACTGTTTGAATCCATCGCCGGGCTCACCGCGGCAAGTTCGATCGGAGTGCTGCTGACGGGCATGGGCGCTGACGGCGCTGCGGGGCTCTTACGGTTGCGGCAAGGCGGCGCGAGAACCATTGCGCAGGACGAGCGGAGTTGCGCCGTGTTCGGCATGCCGCGCGAGGCGATCCGCATGGGTGCCGCGTCCGAAGTTCTGGCGCTCGACCGTGTGGCGGCGCGCCTGTGTGCGCTATGTTCCACCCGCGAATTGCCCTCAAGTCAGGCAGTTTGCCACCGATGAGCTAAGTAGAAGGAGTCAGAATGGCCACTCAAGTTATCAGCCCGGCCGCCCCGGCAGGCGCGGTTTTATCCGACCGCCGCGCCGGCAAATACCTCGCCTTTCATCTGGCGAACGAAGAGTTCGGAATCCCCGTCTTGTCTGTGCGCGAAATAATGGGCATGCAGGACATCACCTCCGTCCCGCAGACGCCGGCGTACGTCCGTGGCGTCTTCAACCTGCGCGGCAAAGTGATTCCGGTGCTCGATCTCCGGTTGAAGTTCGGACTCGATGCCGCCGAATATACGCAGCGCACATCCATCGTCGTCGTGAAACTGGACGAAGTGATGATGGGCGTCATCGTGGATGGCGTCTCGGAAGTGCTGAACCTGACCGCGACCGACATCGAGGACACTCCGGATTTCGGACGTGGCATCGAGACTCCCTACATCCTGGGCATGGCCAAAGCAAAGGGACGGGTCCGCATGCTGCTCGACATTGAGAACGTGCTTTCCGCGCAGGACATGTCGGCGCTCGGCGGCCTTTTTCAGTAGCCGCAACATTAACACGCGTTTACATGAAAGCTGCTTAGCAAATGGTCGAACTGCGGCATCGCTCGGCTACAATTGCGCGAGGAGGGTATCGAACCCATGCTACGCAGACTACTCACAACCGCCCTGACCGCGCTGGCCCTGACCTGTACCGCATTCGCCCAAGCGCCGGCCGCCGCGCCCGCAAAAGCGAAGGCAGCCAAAGCGATGAAGGCCGAAACCGCGAAGGCAAAAGCCGCGGTGCCGGATCTCGTCGACATCAATTCCGCTTCCGCTGACCAGCTCAAAGCGCTTCCCGGAATCGGCGATGCTTACTCGAAAAAGATCGTGGACGGACGGCCGTATAAGACGAAGAACCAGTTGGTATCGAAGAAGATTCTCACCGAAGCCCAGTACGGCAAGATCAAAGCTGCAATCGTCGCGAAGCAGAAGTAGGACAGGGGCGGCAAGCCAGCCGCCCACCTCACGAATTCGCTTCTAACTCCGCCGTCAGACTCTCCCACTCCGTCATCCGATCCGCCAACTCCGTCCGCTGCCTCTCTAACTCATCAACTTGCCGGATGCTCTCTTCCGCGCTGACAAAATTCGCCAGCGACGCCGACTGCCGCTCGATCCCGCTCTCTAACTCCCCAATCAAGTCCTCGAGCTCCTGGCACCGTTCCTGCAGCTTCTGCAGTTTCATCGGATTCAGGCGCTTGCTCTTGGGCGCGGCCGCTACCACCGGCTCAGCCGCGTGTGACGGGCCTCCGTTCACCGGCACGGATCCAGGCAGCGTCAAATCGACTTGGCCGCCTTCCTTCCGCCACAAATAATCCTCGTAGTTGCCCGGATACACCCGGACCTCGCCCTCGCCGATTTCAAACACCCTCGTCGCCAGCTTGTCGATAAAGTAGCGGTCGTGCGACACCAGCACCACCGTGCCAGTGAAACTCTCCAGCGCCTCCAGCAGCACGTCTTTCGCCCGCATGTCCAGGTGATTCGTCGGCTCATCGAGCAACAGAAAATTCGACGGTCGCACCAGCAGTTTCGCGAGCGCGTACCGGTTCCGCTCCCCGCCCGACAGCACCCCGATCCTCTTGAACACGTCGTCCTCACTGAACAGGAAACACCCCAGCAGACCGCGCAACTCAGTCTGCCCCGCGTGGCCCGCCACTTCGGCAAGATCGTCCAGCAGTCGGCCATCCGGATCGAGTTCTTTATACTGATCCTGCGCGAAATAGTCCGGCTGCGCATTGTGCCCGAGTTTGTACTCGCCCGACGTCAAGGGCTCAGTTCCCGCCAGCAGTTTGATCAACGTCGATTTTCCAGCGCCATTCACTCCCACCAGCGCCACACGGTCGCCGCGCTCGATGACGAAATTGACGCCGCGGAACACCTCGAGCGCACCGTACCGCTTCGACACGTTGTGAAACTCGGCCACAATCCGGCCGCTCGGCTTCGGCTGGGGAAAGCGGAAGTGAATGGCTTTCTCCTCCGGAGGAATCTCGATCCGCTCGATTTTGTCGAGTTCCTTGATCCGGCTCTGCACCTGCTTCGCTTTCGTCGCCTGATAGCGGAAACGGCTGATGAACGCCTCCAACTGCTCGATGCGCTCCCGCTGGTTGCGATACGCCGCTTCCAACTGTTCCCGCCGCTCCGTTTTCTGCTGCAGATATTTCTCGTAATTGCCCGGATAGAAATGGATACCTTTGTTCCAGATTTCCGCGATCCGGTCCACAGTCACATCCAGAAAATAGCGGTCGTGCGAAATCAGGATGAAGGCAAACGGGTAGTCATGAAGGTATCGCTCCAGCCAGTTGCGGGCTTCCAGGTCTAAGTGGTTGGTGGGCTCGTCCAGAAGCAGGAGATTCGGCCTCTCCAGCAGTAGTTTGGCGAGCGCCAGCCGCATCTGCCAGCCGCCCGAGAACTCTTCGGTCCGGCGAGTCCAATCCTCTTTGCGAAAACCAAGTCCCGCCAGCACCGTACCTACCTGCGCCTCGATCGCGTAACCGTCGCGCGTGCGGAATTCGGAGTCGAGCTGTTGAAACCGGTCGGCGACCGCGGCGTATTCCGGCCCGGCCGGATCGAGTTCGCCCATCTGGTGCATGAGCGTTTCCATCTCGGTTTCCATGTCGCGAAGGTCCGCGAATACCGACATGCACTCGGCAAACACGCTACGTCCGGACAGCGACAAACCGTCCTGAGGAAGATACCCGGTGCTGGTTCCACGAGTTCGCGCAAGGTCGCCGTAGTCGAGCGAATCCAACTCGGCCAGCACCTTCATCAGCGTTGACTTGCCGGTGCCGTTGGCGCCCACCAACCCGGCGCGTTCGCGCGAGGTGATCAGCCAGTCTACGTTTTGGAAGAGGGTTTTCGGGCCGAAGCGTTTGCCGGCCGCGGACAACTGGATCATCGGTAACCTCTTCTATTCTCGCATCCCCGGCTGGACCAGCCGAAACCGGATACACTATGAGAACGTCCCTTTGCGATGAGGGAAAGCGAATGCATCGGTTTCTTTGCGCCATAGCCTTGATTGGAGCCGCCACTGTTCCGGCGGCCACACTGCCGGATCCGAGTCCGGCACAGGTCCAGGACATTATTCAGAAATTCGCCGCGAAAGAGGCCGAATTCCAGCAGGCTCGCGGTAACTACACCTACCGCCAGACCGCCCGCGTCCAGGAATTGGATGAGAGCGGCACGCCGGTGGGCAAGTGGGAGATGGTGTCCGACATCATCTTCACGCCCGAAGGAAAGCGCACCGAAAAAGTGGTCTACGCCCCGGTCGCGACTCTGCGAAACCTGCAACTCGATCCCGGCGACATTCAGGATTTGCGCGATGTTCAGCCGTTCGTCCTCACGACCACCGATCTTCCGAAGTACGACGTCCGCTACCTGGGCCGTGAACAGGTGGATGAAATCGGCACCTACGTCTTCGCGGTGAAGCCGAAGAAACTCGAAAGCGGCCAGCGGTACTTTGAGGGCCAGGTCTGGGTGGACGATCGCGACCTTCAGATCGTGAAGAGCTACGGTCGCGGCGTCGGACAACTGAAGAGAGGCGCCGACAATCAGTACCCGAAATTCGAGACGTATCGCGAACAGATCGACGGCAAGTACTGGTTTCCGACTTACACCATCGCCAACGATACTCTGCAGTTTCAAACCGGTCCGCAGAAGATCAAGATGATGGTGAAGTATGAGGACTACAAGCAGTTCAAGAGCGACATCAACATCAAGTACGGCGACGAGGTCAAAGACGACGCGAAGCCGAACGAGCCGAAGAAGCCGTAATCAGGCCAGCACGCAGATGTCTTTCAGATTCCGGTAGTCTTCGGCGTAGTCGAGCCCGTAGCCGACCACGAACTCATCCGGAATCTGAAAGCCCGTGTAGGTGACCTCCACCGGACGCAAACGCCGGCTGGGCTTATCCAACAGGGCCGCGATCCGAACGCTCCTGGGCTTCCGCTGATTCAGCAGGTTCACCAGATAGTTCAGGGTCACGCCGCTGTCGACGATATCTTCCACGATCAGCACGTCACAGCCCTCGATGGAGAGGTCGAGATCTTTGGTTAGCTTCACCTCGCCGGACGAAGTCTTACCTTTGCCGTAACTCGAGATGCCCATGAAATCGATGCGGGGACGGGACTTCATGGCTCGCGACAGGTCGGCCAGAAAGAAGCAGGCGCCCTTCAGGATGGCGACCAGGTAGACGGGTTCATCGCCGTAGTCCTTGTCGATCTGCGCGCCCAACTCCTCGACACGCTTCTGGATCTGCTCGGAAGTAAGAAAGACGCGCAGGGTCCCAGGCATGAATCAGTCGGCGGCTCGCAGGCGGGTGCTGCCGGGCCCGATGTGAATGTGGGCGCCGGTCGCCTTGCCGGGTACGGCGGAGCGAAAAGCGTAATAGGGGATTTCGTTCGATTCCAGATAGCCACGGAGCCACACGCCCTCGCGTTGGTCCGGGGTCACTGCCACGTCAACGCGCCCGCGATGGTCGAATCCGAGAGAGCGGTGCACGCTGGTTTCGCCATTGGCGCTGACCGGCAGCGGCCTGTTGAACTTCTTCTCGAATGCCGTCTCCACTGCCCTCAGATCGGTGGGAGTGAATTGCCCGTCGCCCTCGAAATGCTCCATCACACCACCCTGACTCATCCGCGGCGCATTCGCGGCGGCTTCTTCCAGAGCCTGCTCATTGCGGGCCATCTCGACGAGTTCATCGAGCAGTTTCGCGCGCGACTTCGCCAGATCTACGCCTAGCCGCCGGCTCTCCAACTCTTCTTTCAGCGGCTCCACTTCGCCTCTGGCGATCACTCCGGCATCGACGAGTTTCTGTATATGATCGATCCGCTCTTTCTGCCGGTCGAAGCGCCGTTCCGCTGCCGCGACCATCTCGCGCGACTGATCCTCTGTCAGATCCTGAACCGTGAGGCTGCCGTAGAGCGTGCGCCGCAGAATCCCGTCGTCCCGCGCATCGCCGAGCCGTTGTTCGGCTTCCTGCAATCGGACCGGTGCCACGGCGCCCGCCGCAACGAGGTCGCGCAGTTTAGAGATATCCTGCTGCACCCGGACCATTTCCGGCGATTGTTGTGCGAAGAGGGTACACGCCGACAAGATCAGCGCGCTGAAAAACCATCGCATGTTCTTTAAGTATACCAACATGAATTTCTTTCAAGCCGTACCTCAGGCGTTTTCCGGTATTATGAGAGCGGAGGCGAAACACTGCCCGAAAACACCCTCGAAACTCCGCTCTGGCTTACTGCCGTGCACGCTGCCGAATCCAAGAAGGCCGTCGAAATCCGCGTTCTGGACCTTCGAGAAGTCACCTCGTTCACCGACTACTTCGTCATTGCCACCGGCGCCAATCCGCGCCAGATTCAAGCCATCTGCGATAGCGTCCGCGAAGAACTTGCGCGCCAGGGCGAAAAGCCCATGAACGTGGAAGGCTATGACAACGCCGATTGGATTCTGGTCGACTATGGAGATCTTATTGTGCATGTCCTTTCGCAAAGTGCCCGTGAATACTATGATTTAGAACGGCTCTGGCGCCATGCCAGGAACGTGGAGATTCCGGCTCACGAGCACCAGTTTTGATAAGTAGAACGAGCGAGGCCGCCTGAAGGTTCAGGCGAACCTCGCATCGGAAGGGTTACCGGTGGCTGGGCCGGCCAAGGCGCGGATGGCTGCCGCCGAAGTGCCCCGTAAAAACCGGACCGCGTGGGCGGATGGTTCGGGGTCCCGGCCGGTAGGTGTGGGGAAACCGCGGATACACCCGGTACGGGGTGGCGAAGAAGGCATTGGGCGAGTAGTAGCGATACCCGAACGGGCTATAGAACACGGAGTCTCCCGGCAGCCACGCGTAGGTTCGCCAGTACGGATTCCAATACCAGCCATTGCCCAGAAAACCCGAGTTCGCGACGATGTACGTTTGAGAGGTCGCCGCACTCGCCTGCGATAAGTAATCGCTGCGCAACTGGCTCCAGGCATACAGCGGATCGGCCGATTGCGTCTCCTCGCGGTCGAACTTGCGATTCACCAGCGGACCCGTCAGATTGGCTTCGTGACCCTTCTTCAGTTCCACCGACTCGTCGCCCGACATCACCTTCGCTTTGCCGTCGTACACGGCCACGGAGTTCGTATCGGCATTAAACCGGTATAGACCGTCCTTCAGCAGCGCCGTCTGCGAGTCGTCCGCGAGCACTCGGATGTCGTTTTGTTTGTGGAGTTGCGCCACCTCTACTAGCGCATTCCCACGGAGTAGTTGCACGCGGGTATCGGTCAGGCTCGGCGAAATCATGCGGACCGAACTGTTCTCGCCCAGTCGAAGGAATACTCCAGGAGTCAGCAGAATTTCGGCCCGTCCCTGCTGCGTATCGAGGGTATCACCCTGCTGCAGCCACGCGGAACCTACTGAATTGGCGGACAATGCCTGCCCGTCGAGGGACACATGCCCTTCAACGTAGTTCACCACGCCCGGCGACGCCGGAACTGCAGCAAACAAGGCGCTTGTCCCGGCGAAGAGTGCCGCCAAGCCCCACCGCCGGATTGTGCTGAGTTTCATTTCGTAACCTCTACTACGTTGGATGAAACTCAAGCCTCTCAGGGTGCAGGCTGGTCCTGATGTTACAACCACTTACAAATGAAATTAGCTGAGCAACTGCTTGGCGATGGTCAGCTTCTGCATGTTGCTGGTGCCTTCATAGATCCGCCCGATCTTGGCGTCCCGGTACAGTTTCTCTACCGGATAATCCTTGGTGAATCCCACTCCCCCGAATATCTCCACCGCCTTCGACGCCACATCTTCTGCCACCTGCGAGGAGAAGTACTTCGCCATCGCCGCTTCGGTCAGAAATGGCTGGCCGGATTCCCTCAATCGCGCCGCATTGTAGACCAACAGCCGGGTCGCCTCTACTTGCGTCGCCATCTCCGCGAGTTCAAACTGCACTCCCTGAAACTCGGCGATCGCCTTCCCGAACTGCTTTCGCTCGCGGGCATACGCCAAAGCGTGATCGAGTGCCCCCCGGGCAAGTCCCAGCATCTGCGCCCCGATCCCAATTCGTCCCTCATTCAGGGTCTCAATCGCGATCTTGTATCCCTTGCCTACTTCGCCCAGCACATTCGCCGCGGGCACAAAACAGTCGTCCAGGATCAACTCGCACGTCGAGGACGCGCGGATCCCGAGCTTATCCTCTTTCTTGCCAACCTGGAAACCCGCAAACTCGCGCTCCACCATGAAGCACGTGATTCCCTTGTACCCCGCTTCCGGATTCACGTTGGCAAAGACCAGGAACAGACCGGATTCGGCCCCGTTCGTGATCCAGAGTTTGCGGCCGTTCAGAACCCAGCCGTTCTCCGTCTGGCGCGCGCGCGTCTGCATGGCGAACGCATCGGATCCGGATCCCGCCTCCGACAGCGCGTACGATCCAGGCATCTCCGTCGCGATCCGTGGAAGGTACCGCTGCTTCTGATCCTCGGTGCCCCACAGCAGAATCGCGTTGCTGAATAACGTGTTCTGGACATCGACGATCACTGCCGCCGACGGATCCACTGCGGCCAGTTCCTCAATCGCGAGAATCGACTGGAAGAAGGTGCCGCCCTGCCCCCCATACTGCTCCGGGATGGAGATGCCCATCAGTCCCAGGTCGAACAACTGTTTCAGGATATCCTTCCGGAAAACGGCAGCCTCGTCCATCTCCCGGACATGCGGCGCGATCTGCTCGCGGGCGAACTTGCGGACGACGCCCTGGAACATCCGCTCTTCTTCATTCAGCGTGGTGAGCGCGGGAACGGCGTGGTTCTCAACCTCGATCATACGGATCAATTGTATGATGGTTTTCCGCATGAACGACTGGAAAACAATGGCGAGGGCGATCGGAATCGATGCCCCAGAAGAACAGCTCGACCGCACCGTCGGCCCTCTAACAGGACTCGAAACCGTGTTCCGGCAGGCAGTAGCTGCGCTGGAGCCGGGCGTCGAACCGGCCGTGATTTTCGATCCGGAACCCGGGGAGTCGAGCCGATGATCGGCCAAATGGCGAAGTCGCTCCGAACCGGAGAAGCGACGTGTACCCAACTCACCGCGACGGCGCTTGAGCGGTTGGCCGCGAATGAGCCGCGACTGAACGCGTTCATTTGCGTACTGGACGAACCGGCACGACGGCGTGCGGCGCAACTCGATTCGGAACTTGCGAGCGGACTCGACCGGGGCCCGCTACACGGAATCCCGATTGCCATCAAAGATCTGATCCACTTGCGCGGCGAGCGGACTACGGCGGGATCGCGACTGTTCGACGACTTCCGGGCAAGCGAAAGCGCCGAGGTGGTGGATCGGCTCGAATCGGCGGGAGCCGTGATCATCGGCAAGACCGGGCTACATGAAATCGCCTACGGGATTACATCGAACAATCCGCACTTCGGCGCAGTCCGGAATCCGCGGGACACAACGCGAATCCCGGGCGGCTCGAGCGGCGGGTCGGGAGCCGCTGTCGCGGCGGGAATCGTACCGGTGGCCCTCGGAACCGATACCGGAGGATCCATTCGGATTCCCGCTTCCTTCTGCGGGTGCGTTGGTTTGAAGCCGACGTACGGACGCGTGAGCAAGCGGGGAGTGCTACCCCTCGGATTTTCCTTGGATCACATCGGTCCGCTGTCGGCCACCGTAGATGACGCCGCTATCACATTGAATGCGATTGCGGGCCATGATTCATTGGATCCGACCACATCCCGCCGGCCCGTTGAGGATTACCGGCCCGGCGATTCGGCGTCCTTGCAAGGTGTTCGAATCGGCCGCCCCACAACTTTTTATATGGAGCGGGTCGCGCCGGGAGTGCGCGCGCGGATCGACGCGGCTTTCGAAGCAGCTGCCCAGTCGGGTGCTCAGATAATTCCGATAGAGACTACGGAAGTCGAGGAATGGAACGCGGTCGCGCGCGTGGTTCTTCTGGCCGAAGCGGCTGCCGCACTGGGACCCTATCTGCAATATCGCGAGGGATTTGGCCCCGACGTGCTTGCACTCCTCGACCAGGGCCGGCTGGTTCCGGCCACCATGTACATCCAGGCACAACAGCTTCGGACGCAACTGGTGGACCGTGCGCGGACCCTCTGGCGCCACGTCGACTGCCTGTTCACTCCCACGACACCCACCATCGCGCCGGAGATTGGTGCGGTGGAGATCGACGTCGGCGGCGTGAACGAGGACGTACGCCTTGCCACCACCCGTCTGGTTCGCGGCATTAATTTGCTAGGACTCCCAGCCATCTCACTGCCTTGCGGCGACGCCGGTGGACTGCCGGCCGGACTGCAGATCATCGGCCCGCCGTTTTCCGAAAAACGCCTGCTGGAAGTGGCATCGGCGCTCGAGCGCGCGATTGTGGCCTGAAAAATTCTGCCGCTTTTGCCGTGTAGAACGAATCCGCGAGAGCCGAATAGGTTCTTGAGGCACTACTAGTTTAAGTGGCAACCGCCGACACTCCGCTCGTCACAGGGACCGTCGCTCAAAGACCGGATGCGCTGGCGCACATAGTCGCCACGCCGGCCGGGCGCTGGCTGGTCCCATCGCTCACCGATCTGTTTTTTGTCGCGCTTTTCATCTGGTTGTTCGTCGCGGGCGGCGACGGCTGGCACGCTCTGCTGCTCGACGGCGATGTCGGATGGCATATCCGAACGGGCGAGTATATTCTCGACCACCACGCCGTACCGAAGACCGACATGTTCTCGTTCACGCGCCCGGGAACGCCTTGGTTCGCGTGGGAGTGGGGGTCGGATGTGCTGCTCGGCGCGGCTCACCGGATGGTGGGTTTGAAGGCCGTGGTGCTTGGGGCCGGGATCATCATCGTGCTGTGGCCGGTAACGATGTTGCGGCAGGCGCTGTGGCGAGGCTCCAACGCATGGCCCGCGCTGGCGTTGACTCTGCTTGGCACCGGCGCCGCTTCCATTCATTTTCTCGCGCGCCCTCACGTATTTACGCTGTTGTTCACGACGGTGTCCGTGTGGGTGATTGAGGCCGATCTGCGCCGTCCGTCGCGCCGTGTCTGGTGGCTGGTGCCGTTGTGTGCCGTGTGGACGAATCTACATGGCGGGTTCCTGGTTCTGCTGGTGTTGCTGGCCGTCGCATCGGTCGGGTCGGTGCCGGCCGGATGGTCCGCGGTTCGCCGTTATGCGGTGCTCGCGATGGCGTGCGCGGCGGTGTCGCTCCTCAACCCGTACGGATGGGGACTGCACACGCACATCGTTGAATATCTTCGGTCGGACTGGATCCGGAACGTGGTGCAGGAGTTTCGAGCGCCGGATTTCCGGTCCGAAAATCTTTTGCAATACGAGTTCCTGTTGCTGTCGGGTGTGATCGCGAGCGGGTGGTTGTTCATGCGCCGCCGGTTTGTGAATGCATTGTGGATCCTCGCCTTCGCGCATCTGTCGCTCGGATCGGTCCGGCACGTTCCCGTCTTCATCGCGGTGGCAACGCCGATTCTGGCGGAGGTCGCGACGGAGTGGTTGTCGTGGCTCTCCGGCCGTTCGGCACGAGGGTCTTCGATTCGAATTCTCGAGGGTTTGGGGACGGAAATCGTCCGGGGGTTCCGTCGCACCAGTATTTGGGGTGGCGCGTTCCTCGCCGGATTCATCCTGATGGCGAGCCCCGGCCAGTGGCCGCGGGATTTTCCGGAGGTCCATTTTCCGGTGAAGACTGTTCACGCATACCAGAGTCTGCTGGCGCATTCCCGCGTCCTGACCGACGATCAGTGGGCCGACTACCTGATTTATCTTTCGTACCCGGACCAACGCGTCTTCGCCGACGGCCGCAGCGACTTCTACGGTCCGGAAGTGGGCAATGACTATATCCGAACAACGCAGGGGGACTATCGATGGCGGCGTACGCTGGACCGGTACCGCGTCGACGCCGTACTAGCCCCCGTGGCGTGGCCGCTAACCACCATCTTGAAAACTGATCCGGCGTGGCATCTGGTTTCCGATGACGGGAAGGCCATTCTGTTTACCCGATCTGCACCTTTCAGTAAGTAGGTAATTCATGTATCTCCAATTGGGGCCGATAAGTAGGTGGAGTGAGGAGTTGCGGGCTGGAACAAGCTGTAGAACTGGCGTACTGGTAAGAACAGTTCAAACTGCCGGACCAACCCAAAGAACCCTAATGAAAAGTACCGATACCGCCGAACCTAGTACAGGAACGAGATACGCAATGGCCACCAAGAACAGTCCATCCAAACAGTCCGGAAAGAGAGTCACGATTTCAACGGTTCCGATCGAGTGGATGGGGCCGTCCGCTTGGCGGCTGCCGTCGGGCAAGGCGCTCGCCGAGTTCGCACTGCAGGCGGGATTTCTGGCTCCACTGCTGCTGGGCGATGGCCCTTTCTGGCGCAAGCCAGTCCTGGGGGGACACCGGCGTGCGGCGCAGCTTCGGGACGGCAAGGCGGAGTTCACTAAATGACCCCGCAGGTTGCTATCGCCTTGGTCACGGGTATCGCCGCCAGCGCCGAGGATCTGTGGCATCGCCAGATTTCGAACTGGATTCCGGCAGCGGCTTTGGCAGCGGGACTGTGTGCGATGTCAGTCGATCGTGGATGGCGCGGCGCGCTGTCTTCGGTGTTGGGCGCAGCTGGTGGGTTCCTGGTCTTTCTGGTGTTCTATTGGCTCGGGGGCATGGGTGGAGGCGACGTCAAGCTGATGGCTGGTTTCGGCGCCGTACTGGGGGTTGAGCGCTTGCTCGAAGCGGCACTGTGGACGGCCGGCTGCGGCGGTGTGATCGCGGCTGTATGCGTCGCGGTTTCGACAGTGCGGAATCTGTGGGCGAACAGGCCCGCGAATGCGCCGGTTAAGGCAATTCCGTATGCACCCGCAATCGCAATTGGGTCGTGGCTGGCGCTGGTGACCAAAGCATAGGCGGCGAACGGTAGCAGGAGAGAATCGATGGATCGAAGATTTCTGGTCGTGTTAGGCGTCAGCCTGGTATTCGCACTCGTGGTCTCGGCGGTCTTCTACCAGATCACCGCTCGTGCCGGTGCACCCGCCAAGTCGGCCGCGGCTGTGGAGATGAAAGACGTGGTGGTGGCGGCCAAGCCGCTCGGCGTCGGCGTCTCGATTAAGCCGGCGGACATCAGGGTCGCCAAAGTGCCGGCCGACGCTTTCCCAAAAGGTGCCTTCACGAAAGTCGAGGAGGTGATCGACCGGCCCGTGATCAGCAACATCCTCATGGATGAGCCTCTCATGGAGGGCCGGCTGGCGCAGCGTGGAAGCGGGCTCGGCCTTGCCCCGATCATCCCGGTCGGAATGAGAGCCGTATCGGTACGGGTGAACGATGTCGCCGGAGTCGCCGGTTTCGTGTTGCCCGGCATGCGCGTAGATGTTCTGGTCACCGGACGGCCGCCTGCCGCCGATGGGACTGTCACTTCGACGTGCCTTCAGAACATCCTCGTGCTCTCGGCAGGCCAGACCATCCAGGCCGATGCACGGGGCCAGGCGATGCCCGCCCCTACGGTAACGCTGCTCGGAACACCGGAACAGGCGGAAATTCTGACACTCGCGAATCAGGAAGGGCACATCCAACTCGTGCTCCGGAATGGAAGTGATCAGACCATCGAGAAGACGCCAGGTCGGGAAGTCGCGGAACTATACGGACTGAAATCGCGGCGCACCCGTACGCAGGACAGCGGCCCAGCCCGGGCCCCCGCACCGCGTGAGTCGAAGGCTGCACCTCCACCGCCTCCGCCGCCGCCGGATCAGGTTGTAGTCATTCGAGGAAATCAAAGAACCGTTGAGGTCGTGAACCGCTGAGAGTAGGGCTATGATGATCCGCCAATACGCCTTCATACAATTCGCTGCTGTCGCCGGACTGGTGTTATTCGGCGGCTCGCTACCCGCACAGACCACTGCCGAGGATCTGCGGCTGACCGTCGGCAAGAGCATCGTCATCGATTACCCGGGCGACATTCGCCAGATCTCGACCAGCAGTCCGGAGATCGTCGATGCGAGCCCGGTCACGACCCGCGAGATTCTCGTCCATGGCAAGGGCCTGGGGACCGCAACTCTAATCGTCTGGAGCAAGTCAGGCGAGCGGACTTTCTACACCGTCACGGTTGAAGTGAATCTCGACCCGTTTCGGCGCCTTCTGAAAGAGACCTTCCCGAACGAGGAGATCCACGTGCAATCGTCGCGGGACTCTATTTCGCTAACCGGGATCGTGTCGTCGCCTGGGGTCGGCGAGCGTGCGGCTGCGCTGGCCGCGCCGTTCGGCAAGACCATCGTCAACAACCTTCAAGTCACGCCACCGCCCATCGACAAGCAGATCATGCTGCGCGTGAAGTTCGCCGAACTCGATCGGTCAAAGGCTAGCCAGTTCGGGGTGAACATCCTCTCGACCGGAGCGGGCAATACGATCGGGGCCATCGGAACCAATCAGTTCAGCGGCGGCAGCGTGTCTACTACCGGCCACACCCTCTCGGTTTCCGACGCGTTGAACATATTCGCGTTTCGACCCGACCTGGACCTGGCGGCCTTCATCAAGGCCCTCCAGACCGAATCGATTCTGCAGATTCTGGCTGAACCAAACCTCGTCACCACGAACGGCAAAGAGGCTTCTTTCCTGGTCGGCGGCGAGTTTCCGGTGCCGGTGCTGCAAGGCGGATCCAACGCGGCGTCGGTGACCGTGCAGTTTCGCGAGTTCGGAATCCGGCTGATGTTCACGCCGGTGATCACGGGGAACAAGACCATCAAGATGCACCTTCGCCAGGAGGTGTCCACCATCGATCTGGCAAATGGCGTAACGTTGAGCGGCTTCACCATCCCGGCCCTGTCCACCCGTCGCGCCGAAACGGATGTTGAGATGTCCGAGGGCCAGAGCTTCGTGGTTGCGGGTTTACTGGATAACCGGGAAGTCGAAAGCATCTCGAAGATTCCCGGCCTGAGTTCGATACCGATCCTCGGGAATCTCTTCAAGAGCCGTGATGTCAAGCGGAACAATACCGAACTGGTGATGATCGTGTCACCCGAAACGGCGCGCCCCATGGAGCCCGGCGAGAAACTGCCGATCCCTCAGTTTCCAAGAGAATTCCTTCAGCCGGTCGAAGTTGTACCGAAGAAGGCCGAAGCGCCCGCACCCGTACCTGCCCCTGAACGCGCCGAAGAGCAGAACAACGGCAAACGGCACTGGTACGGCCTGAAGCGGTCGAAGTCGTAGAGGAACGTCGATGAACGAGACGACAGATCTTCGGGGATCTCCATTGAGCGCGATTCTGATCGCGCCCAACCGGGCACTCGCGTCACAACTGATGGATTCGGCAGGCCGGCTTGGGGCCTTTGATATCCTGCTCGACCTGAAGTCCTATCCAGCTCCCAATACGCTGGATATCCGTGTGCGCCAGTTGCAGCCGGCAGTGGTCCTGCTCGATGTCGATTCTTCGCTCGACAATGCCATCGAACTAATCGCGGCTTCAACTCAATCGAATCCCGGCGTCAGTATTGTTGCGCTCGATACTCGAAGCGACTCGGCAACTATTCTGCGGGTTCTCCGCACCGGTGCGAGTGAATTCCTGTTTGAACCTTTCGAGCCGGCTAATACTGCCGAGGCCGTGGAACGTCTGGCGAGGCTGCAGAAGCCCAAGGTAGAGACCACTCCGGAGGAGATGGGCAGGATCTGCGCATTCTCGAGCGTGAAGCCCGGGTCCGGCGCCTCCACACTGGCGGCCCAAACCGCATTTTCCCTCAAGCGGGTAACTTCTCAACGAGTGCTGTTGGTCGATTTGGATCTCACGGGCGGGACTCTTGGATTCAGTCTGAAGCTCGACCTGACACGGTCCACTCTCGACGCGCTCCGCTGGCCTGACACAATCAACGCGTCCGCGTGGATGTCGCTGGTTTCATCGTGCCACGACCTCGATATCCTGCCGGCACCCCTTGTGCCGCATGCGGAAGCTGTCGATGCTGACCGCATTCAGGCCGTGCTCGACTACGCGCGCACGATGTACGAATGGATTGTCGTCGATCTCCCCGTCAGCTTTCACAGAACGAGTCTGCTTGCGATCTCGCAGGCCGACATGACGCTGCTGGTCTCCACGTCCGAACTGCCCAGCCTGCATCTGGCACGCAAGGCGGTGACGGTGCTGGGCCAGCTCGGATTCCCGAAAGACCGGTTTCATGTCGTGGTGAATCGCGCCGGAAAGCGAGACGGCATCAAGAGCGCCGATATGGAGAAGCTGTTCGGAAGCGTGCCGTTCGCCGTAATCCCCAACGACTACATGGCTTTGCACAGGACGGTCATGGCCGGCATGCCCCTGTCGGGCGGCGGAGAACTTAGCGGTGCCATCGAAAATCTTGCCGCGCGCCTGACCGGTGGTAGCCGAGCTCGAGGAATCAACTAAATCATGTTCCCTACACTCGATCAGAAACAGACGGCTCAATTGAGCTGGGAGCAGCGGCTGCTGCGCAACTCCTCCCGCCCTAAGTCGGCGCTGAAGCCCGAGTACCAGGAACTAAAATTCACGCTTCACCGGAAACTGGTCGACAAGATCAATCTCGAAGCGCTTGCCTCCATCGATAACCAGCGCGTCCGGTCCGAAGTCCGGCAGGCCCTGTTGTCGCTGATCGACGACGAACCGACGCTGCTGAGTTCCATCGAGAAACAGCAGATCAGCGAAGAGGTATTGGACGAAGTATTCGGACTGGGCCCACTCGAACCCCTGCTGCAGGACTCGACCATATCCGACATCCTGGTGAACACTCACAAGCAGGTCTACATCGAGCGCAAGGGCCTGCTCGAACTCACAAGCGTTTCCTTCCGGGACGACCAGCACCTGCTGCGCATCATCGACAAGATTGTGTCGCAGGTGGGCCGCCGGATCGACGAATCGACGCCGATGGTGGATGCACGCCTCAGCGACGGGTCCCGTGTGAACGCGATCATCCCGCCGCTGGCAGTGGACGGTCCACTGCTCTCGATTCGCCGTTTTAGTACGGATAAGTTGATGCCGCCGGACTTGGTTCAGCGCAAAGCGATGACCCAGGGCATGATGGAACTGCTGGAAGCCGCCGTCAAGGCCAAGCTGAACATCATCATCTCGGGCGGAACCGGCTCCGGCAAAACGACGCTGCTGAACGCGCTATCGTTCTTCATCTCGCCGAAAGAACGAATCGTCACCATCGAGGACGCGGCCGAACTGCAGTTGAAACAGCCGCATGTGGCACGCCTCGAAACGCGCCCTGCAAACCTGGAGGGCACCGGGGCCGTCCGGCAGCGCGAACTGCTGGTGAACAGTCTGCGTATGCGCCCCGACCGCATCGTTGTGGGCGAGGTCCGCGGAGAGGAAGCTCTCGACATGCTGCAGGCCATGAACACGGGTCACGACGGGTCGCTGACGACGGTTCACTCCAATAGCCCGCGCGACGCCATTTCGCGCCTCGAGGTGATGGTCTCGCTAGCGAACTCGAACATGCAATTGATCTCTATCCGCCAGCAGATTGCCGGCGCCGTGAACCTGCTGGTACAGGCAGCGCGGCTAAGCGACGGGTCGCGCCGGGTGGTGAGCATTACCGAGGTCACCGGAATGGAAGGCGAGGTGGTGACCCTGCAGGACATCTTCGTGTTTGAGAAGCGCGGGCTGAATCCCGACGGTCATGTGGTCGGGCGATTCGCCGCAACCGGGATTCGTCCCAAGTTCTACGAGAAGCTGCTCGCCGCCGGCATCCGTTTGCGGTCCGATCTGTTCGACGAGTCGGTTGAGGTTTGATATGACCTGGTTCCTGGTCACATTGCTGTTTATCTGGCTGGCCTGCGTAGTGGGCTGGTTCGTCGTGTCGCGTGCATTCCGAAAAACGGACATCGACAAAATCAAGAACCGGCTGATGGGCGGCGCCAAAACGGCCAGGGGTAAAGCCGCACAGTCGCAGTCGTTGCTTCAGGAAGAGCGGCAGGCCGGCAAGGTCATCGTACACCTCCTGCGGAAATATAACCTGCTGCCGCGAGTTGCCAAGCTGATCGAACAAGCCGGGCTCAAGTGGCACCCAGTCCGTGTAGTACACGCTTGCCTTGGGTTGTTCATCGTGGTGTTCTTTATCACCTGGCTCAGCGCGCCGCGTAACCTCCGGAACTGGGCCTTCCTCACCGGCGCGGCCGCCGCGATGGTGCCGATTCTGTACCTGCTCCGCGTGCGACGCCAGCGGCTGCACAAGTTTGAGGAGCAATTCCCGGAGAGTCTCGAATTTGTCGCACGCTCTATGCGAGCCGGGCACGCCTTCGCGGTCTCGCTCGAGATGATTCACCGTGAGTTCCAGGAACCGCTCGCGGGCGAATTCCGGCGCACCTTTGAAGAGCACAATCTCGGACTTCCGCTCGATCTGGCACTTCAGAAACTGGCGAATCGCGTCCCCTCGCTCGACGTGCACTTCTTCGTCTCCGCGGTGCTGCTGCAAAAGCGTACAGGCGGGAACCTGGCCGAGATTCTGGACAAGCTGGCCTACATTATCCGGGAGCGATTCAAACTCCGCGGCAGAATTCGCGCCATCAGCGCCCACGGCCGGATGACCGGCTCGGCACTGACCCTGATTCCAGTTGGCGTCGGAGTGCTGATGTTCTTCGCCAATCCGGACTATGTGAAGTTCTTCTTCACCGACGACACGGGCCATCTCATGCTTGGCGCCGCGGTGGCGCTGCAGGTTATCGGCTACTTGATCATTTCGAAAATCGTATCGATCGAGGTCTAATGTGACGATTTTCATTGCCGCGCTCATATTCGTCGTTGTCGTCGTGGTGTTAACCTCCATCGGGACCCGGGTCTACGTGCAGCCAAAGGCAGCGTTGGACCGGGTGGTCGATACGTCTTTCGAATCTCACGACGAAGCGCCGGCGCACCCGAGTCTCGCGTTCCGCGACCTGGTCAAGAAGCTCGGGAATCTGATACCCGCCTCTCCGAAAGACGTGACGGTCATGCAGAGGCGTCTGATTCGGGCGGGTTTTCGCGGTCCGAACGCGCTGAAGTATTTGTATGGTGCCAAGGCAATCCTTGGTGTCAGCGTGCCGCTCCTCGCCGCACTAGCTATGGCCAAATCGCCAGCCGCCCCGAGCAACAAGTTTCTGGTCGTGATTGCGTCGGTCGCGATGGGCTTCTTCGGCCCGAACGAATATGTGAGGATCGCCGCGAAGCGCCGTCAAAAGGAGATCTCGCGCGGGCTCCCGAATGCGCTCGACCTGCTGGTGGTTTGCGTGGAGTCCGGTCTCGGACTGGACCAGGCCATCGTGCAGGTATCGAAGGAACTCGAATACGCGCACCCCGATATCAGCGAGGAATTTGCGCTGGTGAATCTCGAACTCAAAGCGGGGAAACGGCGCGTGGACGCGCTACGAAACCTGGCGGACCGGACGGCATCCGAGGACCTGAAGAAACTGGTCGCGGTGTTGATCCAGGCCGATCGCTTCGGCACCGGCGTCGCTCAGAGCCTGCGGGCGCATGCCGATTATATGCGGGTGCAGGCCCGTCAGATTGCGGAGGAGAAGGCCGCGAAACTCGGCGTCAAACTCGTGTTTCCGATCTTCTTCTGTATTCTGCCGTCGCTGTTCGTGGTGACGGTTGGACCAGTGGCGGTGAAGATCATCCGGGAGTTGATCCCGATGATGAACAACATGTAACAGGCTGATCAATGAAAAGGAGAACAACTCATGGATAGCGGAATGATTCGAATCGTCTGCGCGGTGCTTGCGCTGGCTTTTTTGGGTCTGATTGTACTACGCCGAAAAAAAAGCCCGGAATAGGGCGCGTGGGGAGGCGCGTCGTTTCGCGCCTCCTGAACACCTGCGGAGCAGGTCATGGCAGTGCGGTCGTGTGTCCGTTCGGGCTTGAGGAGTAGCTATGTTTCGTAGGTTATTTTTTTATCTTGTATCGATTACTGTAGCGAGCAGTCTGGCGACTGCTTCGGGAACGCTCGGAAAAGTTGTGCCCATCGGCGGGGCCGCCGCCGACTTGGCCCTCGACGAAGCGCGAGGGTACCTCTACATAGCGAACTTCACCGCCAATCGCATCGAGCAGATGTCGCTGGCGAAGAACACGATCCAGACCTCGATCAACGTCCCGTCCCAACCGGGTTCGCTGTCGCTGTCCCCCGATGGCCGGTATCTGGTCGTCGGCCATTTTGGAAATTTCGCTTCACCCGGCTCGGCCGCTAACGCTTTAACCGTGGTCGACATGGTGAGCGGCGGCAAGCAGACATTCGTACTCGGGAATCCGCCGCTAGGCGTGCAATTCGGCATCGACGGCCGGGCGCTCGTCGTCACCTCCGCCGAGTTCATGTTGTTCGACCCGGTGACCGGCACCACGCAGGTACTCGATACCGTGACCGGACTTGTGGCAAAAACGCTCCCGGTGGACAACGGCGATCCTACGTTTCCTCCGAACATCGTGGCCGCGTCGTTGGGCATATCGGGCGACGGCACGAAGATCTATGGACTCACCGACCAGTTCCAGTTCAGCTACGACGTGAACAGTACTCAGTTGACGATCGTCGGCTACGTCTCGACGCCGCCGCAGGGCCCGCGCGTCGTCAGCGTGAACCGCGACGGCACCTATTACTCGTCCGGCTGGACGCTGAACGACCGCTTTGGACATCTCGTCGCGGAGTTCGTCGATCCCACGGGTGATCTGAATATCGGGAGCCATCTCATCGACTCCAAACGCGGGGTGGTCTACGCGCAGATCCCGGCGACCACCGCGGCCAAGAATGCGCCGCCGGTGTTGATAGTGGCCGACGCCGCCAATCTCCGCGTCCTCGCGCGTTACTGGCTTCCCGAGAACCTGGCCGGCAAGAGTCTGCTATCGAGCGACGGCAACACCATGTACTCGGTTTCCGACAGCGGCATTCTTGTCATTCCGGTCGGCAGCCTCGACCGGCAGCCCAGGGTCGCCGCCGATCACGAGGATCTTGTGTTTCGCGGCAACTTCTGCGACCGCCGGGTAGCGACACAGCAGATCATCGTCTCGGATCCCGGCGGCGGCAACACGCCCTTCTCGATATCGGCCAGCACCAGCGGCGTCTCGGTTTCCCCTTCGTCGGGTGTGACGCCGGCGAGCGTCAAGGTGTCGGTAGATCCGAACGTGTTCCAGAACCAGAAAGGGACCGTAGCGGCGACTCTCACCATCATATCGACGAAAGCGGTGAATATCCCCGCCCCGGTTCGTGTGCTGGTCAACCTCAAGGAACCCGATCAGCGCGGTACTCCGGTGAACGTACCAGGCAAACTGGTGGACCTGGTCGCCGACCCCAGCCGCGACCGCTTCTATGTTCTCCGGCAGGATACCAATCAGGTACTCGTCTTCGACGGCAGCAACAACACCCAGATAGCGGCGTTACCCACCTCCAACACGCCGACGCAGTTGGCGATCACGTTTGATCGCCGGTACCTGCTGATTGGAAGCAACGACTCGCAGATCATCCCGGTGTACGACCTCGAAACTCTGCAACAACTGGCTCCGATCATCATGCCAGGCGGGCATTATCCACGATCCATCGCCGCGTCCTCTAAGGCGATTCTGGCGGCGTGCCGCGTGGCCGGGCCGGTTCACACCATCGATCGCGTAGATCTGGCGTCGCGCACCGCTTCCGAACTGCCTTCATTGGGAGTATTCAAGAACAACGTCGATGCCAACACGAACCTGACGGCCTCGCCCAACGGTGCCACGATTCTGGCCGTTTCGGCCGACGGCACGACGATGCTGTACGACGCGAATGTCGATAGCTTCACGGTGCGCCGCAAGGATGCCGGCGCGCTCTCGGGCGCCTACGCGGCTTCCAGTTTCAATCAATACGTTGCCGGCAATAAGCTGCTGAACTCGTCACTGGTGCCGATCGCGACCTTCGAAACCGGAACGGGCCAATCGTCCGGATTTGCGTTCGTCGATCAGATGGGCCTCCGCACCAATGCTCCGGACGCATCCAGCCCGGGGGTGATACAGCGAGTGGATACCACGACCGCAATAGCCGCTCGCGCCACCAGGCTGGCCGAGGCACCGGTTCTGGGAGACAAAACCTACGCGTTTACGCGGACGGTCGCGCCGCTGTACAGCCGCTCGGCCATTATCAACCTGACGGTCTCGGGGTTCACTGTGCTCCCCTGGGCCTACGACGATTCCGTCGCTCCGCCGAAGATCGCAGCCATCGTGAACGCCGCTGATCTGTCAACGGCGGTAGCTCCCGGAGGACTGATCAGCCTGTTTGGCACCGACCTCAGTCCCGTAAATATCGCGACCAACGAACTTCCCCTCCCGACCGCTCTCGGCGACAGTTGCCTGACCGTGAATGGGCTGCCGGTTCCGATGATCTTTGTCTCGCCCGGCCAGATCAATGCCCAGTTGCCGTTCCAATCGGCGGGCAACGTAACCCTGATTCTGCGAACGCCTGGGGGCGTCAGCGACAACTTCAACATCGTCATTCAGCCCTCGGCGCCAAGCGTGTTTCGCGCCGTCGTCGAGGGTTACGATTCCCCGGTGGCGACCATCGTCCGGGCCTCGAATCAGGCGCTGGTCACAACGTCGAACCCGGTGCATCGGGGCGACGTACTGACCGTGTACCTGACCGGCATGGGGCAGACCGCTCCCGCCGTGGAGTCCGGAGTTCCCGCGCCGTCAGACCCGCTCGCAATTGCGGTAGTGGCGCCACAAGTATCGCTCGGCGGCGTGAGCCTGCCCGTACTGTATGCGGGACTCGCGCCTGGCTCGGTGGGTCTGTACCAGATCAACGTGAGCGTCCCGCACAATGTGCCGGCCGGACTCTCTATTCCATTCAAGATCACGCAGGGCAGTGGGGGCACCACCGTCCAGGTTCGAGTAGTTGAGTGAATTCCAGGATTGTGAGGACAACACCTATGTCAAAGCACCTGTTGCTGGTATGCGCAGTTCTGCTTCTGTCTACCTTCCCCGCCGCGGCCCAGAAGTGGGAGATTGGCGGTGCGGCCGGCGGCGGATTCTACACTTCCAAGGATGTAAACACACCCGGCGCCAGCGCTTCCGCGAAGATCGCCAACGGCATCGTGGCGAGCGGATGGGTGGCTAACAACAACGGCAACGTCTGGGGAGGCGAATTCCGCTACGATTACCAGCGCGGCGACCTGGAGGTATCCTCGGGTGGCACTAAGGCGAGTTTCGCGGCCCAGAGCCACGCGGTCCACTACGACGTCCTTTTCCACTTCGCGGGCATCGAGTCGCACGTGCGTCCATTCATCGCGGTCGGCGGCGGTGTGAAGAGATTCGAAGGAATCGGCACTGAGGTCGTTTCACAGCCCCTCAACGGCGTGGCGCTTCTCACGAAAACAGGGGACCTGCGCCCGCTGGTGAGCGTCGGGGCGGGTTTCAAGGTCAACGCGCGGCGGTTCGGTTTCCGAGTCGAAGCCCACGACTTCCTCACCCCGTTTCCAACGAAAGTGATCACTCCGGCACAAGGCGCCTCCATCGGCGGCTGGCTGCAGGATTTCGTGGTCAGCGCCGGAATCAGCATTCTCTTCTGACCACGGCCTCTTCCGACCACGGTGTTGTATGGACTTCAAAGGCACGCCCGTGAACATGATCGCCCTGCTGCTAGTGGCACTGGCGGTTTGCGTTCTGCTGACGCTATTCAAGAGAAAGGTCGACAGCAATCTGCCTCTGCTGTTTTACGCGAGCCTGTTGATCTTCGCCAATTTCAGCGACCGCCAGGTGAACCTATACCTGTTCGGCGGCGGCCTGCTGCTGGCCTTTCTTGTGCGGTTCGAGTTCATGAACCGCACACTGGCCCAGGTGGTTTTGGCTATGGAGATACTTGTAGTTACAGGAATCGCCGGTGTGGTTCTATCGGGTGTCTTTGGACTCACTTTCTATCGGTAAGCCGGCCTGCTGCCAGGCCTTCCAGCCGCCATCCAATGAAATAACGTCCGTGTACCCCATCTGCCCGAGCGCTTCCGCGGCCAATGCCGACCGGTAACCGCCGCCGCAGTACAACACGAGTTTCGCCGACCGGTCCGGCACCACAGTTTCGATGTCCCGCTCGATGATGCCTTTCCCGAGATGCATTGCGCCGGCCGCATGCCCGGCCTGCCACTCGTGATCCTCACGAATATCAACGAGAATGACCGGTTCGCCCGAGCCCATCAGGCTTTGATATCCTTCGATATCAATCTGCTGGACGCGTGCTTTTGCGACGTTCACCAGCTTTAGAAAACCGGGGTTGTGAGCCTTCGATTGTGACATGCCCTAGCTTAGCCTCCTGATCCGGGCTCCCGCGAGCGCGAGTTTGGCTTCGATTCGTTCATAGCCCCGGTCGATATGATAAACGCGGTCCACGATGGTCTCACCGCGCGCCACCAGCGCCGCCAGCACCAACGACGCGCTGGCCCGCAGATCCGAGGCGATCACTTCTGCCCCGGTCATCGGAGTCACACCGGCGACCACTGCCTGGCGTCCCTCCAGCCGTATGTTCGCACCCATTCGCGCCAGTTCCAGCGCGTGCATGAACCGGTTCTCGAATATCGTCTCCGTGATGAACGAAATTCCCTCCGCCTGGGTCATCAGGGCCATGTATTGCGCCTGGAGATCGGTCGCGAAACCCGGATACTCCTCGGTAGTCATATCCACCGATCGAAGTTTCCCGCCCCGCCGGACCCGAAGATCGGCCGGGCCCTCCTCCACAATCTCGGCGCCGGCCTGCTGCAGCTTCGAGGTCAGCGCTCGAAGGTGCACTGGGTCGCATCCGGTCACGCGAAGATCTCCGCCCGTAATGGCACCCGCCATCAGGAACGTGCCCGCTTCAATCCGGTCCGGAATGATGGAATGCCGCGTACCGTGCAGCCGCGGGACACCCTGCACCCGAATGGTCGACGTGCCGGCACCCTCAATCTTCGCGCCCATCTTGATCAGCAGAGCAGCCAGGTCGGCCACTTCCGGCTCCCGCGCGGCATTGACGATCATCGTCTCACCTTCGGCCAGGACGGCGGCCATCAGCACATCCTCCGTGCCGGTAACCGTTATCCGGTCGAACTGGATCATCGCCCCGCGGAGCCCGTTCGGCGCGACTGCCTCGACGTACCCGTGCGCTTGCGACACCTCCGCACCCAACAACTCGAGCGCCGACACGTGCAAATTGATCGGCCGGGACCCGATCGCGCACCCTCCGGGCATTGAAACCCGGGCGCGACCCGTGCGAGCCACCAGAGGCCCCAGCACCAGGCTCGATGCGCGCATCGTCTTCACCAGATCGTAGGGCGCCTCAGGCCGTTCAATCTCGCCGGCCTGCACCTCGACCTCATTTCCTTGGATTACAACTCGCGCCCCGGCATGGTTCAGCAGTTGCTCCATCGTCCGGATATCCCGCACCCGCGGAATCCGCGACAGCATCACCGGTTCCGCAGTCAGGAGGCACGCCGCGAGCACTGGAAGCGCCGAGTTCTTGGCGCCGCTGACCACAATCTCGCCTTCAAGCGGAATCCCGCCCACAATCGAAAACTTATCCATAGTTTATGTAACGTTATCGGATTTAGACATGATGTACCCGGGACTACTGGTCCGGACGAGTCAAAGCGCCCGCTACCCGTCCCCCCGACTCGGTAAGGCGCCGGTCCGCCTCCTCACACCCGATCCCGAGTTTCGCCATCACGATCGCAGTCTTCACGCGCCCGCCCGCACTGTCCAGCAAGTCCGCTGCCCGTCCCCGCGTCACTCCGGCAGCTTCAGCCACGATCCGGCGAGCACGGTCCAGCAGCTTGGAATTCGACGGCTGCACATTCACCATCAGATTTTCGTAAACAGAGCCAAGGCGGATCATCACGGCCGTGCTGATCATGTTTAGTACTAGCTTGGTGGCAGTACCAGCCTTCATCCTGGTTGATCCGGCGATCACCTCGGGCCCGGTGAGTGGCGAAATCGCGATTTCGACTTCCTGCGACAGAGGCGATTCCGGCGTGCAACTGATTCCCGCCGTAAACGCCCCCAATGCGCGGGCCGCGCGCACTGCACCTAGAACGTAGGGCGTCCGGCCGCTTGCGGCGATTCCCACCAGCGCGTCACCGCCACGGAATCCGTGCGCAGCCAGGTCGTGGGCGCCAAGGTCGGGATCGTCCTCGGATGCCTCCGTGGCGCGGGCCAACGCGGTCTCACCGCCTGCGATGATCCCCTGCACAGTATCACGACTAACGCTAAAAGTTGGAGGACATTCCGCGGCATCCAAAACGCCCAACCGGCCGCTGGTTCCTGCGCCGATGTAGAACAGCCGGCCGCCGTCCTCAAGGCAAGCCACAATCCGGTCCACCGTGATGGCGATTCGCGGAATCTCCACCGCCACCGCGTTCGCCACCTTGCGATCTTCGCCGTTGATGATGCCGAGGATATCGGCCGTTGTGACGGAATCGATATGAGTTGAGGCGGGATTCCGCTGTTCGGTGAGGAGTTGATCCAACATGAGAACTGCCGCCGGTCGGGGCGATCTTCATTATAAAGAAGGTACCCTACTCCGCGCACCGGTAGAGCGTAAGGTAGCGCAGCTTACTAACGGCGGCTCCTCTGTCACGGTATGCGGGCCCTTACTTGTAACGGGCTGTTACAATTACGAAGAAGTGACACGGCGTACTGGTACGATTTTGTAGTTGACTCTGCCTAAGCCCACGGGTATATTGGAACCCGGGAGTAAGTGCAGGTCTAAAGGCTTGTGCTCTCCCATGTAGTGTCTCGTGAGGGTCAAGATATTCTCACGTGAGGAGGGAGACAGACTTGAAGAAACTTCTACTGCTTGCGTTTGTCCTGATTGTTGCGGCGATTCCATCGTTTGCGGCCCCGGTTTGCAGTTCCATTACCCTGGATCAGTTGCTAACCGGCGGCAGCAATGCTTTGCTGGGTTGCCAGGTCTCGGACAAAATTTTCAACAATTTCACTTACACGGGGAGCGTTGCGGCATCGAACGTCACCGTTAACTTCGCTAGCAACGGCCCGATTCCGCAGGGCGCCTCGATCCAGTTCATTTCGGGTACGGGCTCGTGGACCAGCATGAACGTCAGCTTTGACACCAGTGTTGACACCGCGATGTGCTCGGCCTGCCGGATCGTCAATGCTCTGGACCAGATCTTTACGTCGCCGACACCGAACACCACTGCCGGCGTGTTCACGCAGAACGGGTTGCCCAATGTGAACGTGAACGGGTCGTCCCCGAGCGCGCTTAGCGGTCAAAAGAATTTCGCGAACGTCCTGACGGTATCGACGAATTTCACGCAGACCGCCGGTGAGGATCTCCAAAGAGTTTCGGTCAGCTTAGCGGAGACGTCTGGTGTCCCTGAGCCCGCCACGTTCGCGATGCTCGGTGGTGGTTTGATCGCTCTCGCGCTGTTCCGCCGCAAGCGGAGCGCTTAGTCAAAGTACATCGCTCGGCCGGGATGTTGCCTGCTCGAGCAGCAGGTTGTTTTCGGAAAGGCCAGTCACCCGCAAGGGCGTACTGGCCTTCCTGCTTTTTAGGCCACAGAATCCCGATCGGAAGATACAAAAAGGGCCAGTTACCAGAGTCCGGGAACTGGCCCTTTCGAACTTGAATCCAACCGATCGTTACGCGCTGAACGAGCTGCCGCAGCCGCAGGTCGACTTCACGTTCGGGTTATTGAACTTGAACCCGGAACCTTCGATGCTGTCGACGTAGTCCACTTCCACGCCATCCAGGTATAGCAGACTCGCCTGATCGACGAACACCTTCAGCCCGTCATAACTATAGGTCTTGTCCATCCGCTGCGGCGTGTTCTCGAACGCCATCGAATAGCTAAAGCCGGAACACCCGCCGCCGACCACGGAAATGCGCAGTCCCGCCGGCTTCGGATCCTGTGTCTGCAGAATCTCTTTCACCTTGCTGACCGCACCCTGGGATAATTGAACCATTTCGTCTCCTCTCCAATGCTGATAATCGGACTTAACCCGATTCTACACTGCCGGTGGCAGCGTTTCCACTGGCTTGGATGCGGATCCCGCGCGGGACGTCTCCGAAATCTGGTATCTTGGGCAGGATTGCTCTTCTCGATTTCGGGATCGGCCCGGATCCGCGGCACGCAACACAAGCGATTGAAACCGCAACACTCCGGGGCACGTCGTTGTCGGTATGAACGGCTTGAGCGGTGTGCTTCCATTCCCCGCCACGAGTGATCAGTCTCGGCCAAAAGCGCGAGTGGACCACAAGAACAGCGAAGAAGCAACACTCGTCAAACGAGTCCAGGCGCGGGATGAGATCGCGTTTCGCGAGATCGTGGAACGCTATCAGGCGAAAGTGTTTTCCATCATTTATGGAATCCTTCGCAACCGGAACGACGCCGAGGATATCGCCCAACAGGTCTTCTCCAAGATCTATTTCTCCATCCAGAATTTCGATTTCCGCAGTTCCCTTCTGACCTGGATCTACAAGATCACCGTCAACGAGTGCTACGATTACCTCCGCAAGAAGCGGGTTCGGAAGCTCGTTTACGAGAGCGATTTCTCCGAAGAGGACGCCATGCAGATGGAGAACTCGGGATCGGTTGTCGAGTCGGCGCCGGGCGTCGATGAAACGCTCGCCCAAAGAGATTTGTTGTTGAAGTTGTTGGCCCGTCTGTCCGATGAGGACCGGAATCTGATCCTGCTGAAAGAAGTGGAGGGTCACTCGGTGGAAGAGTTGTCCGGCATGACGGGAATGAATGAGAATACGATAAAAGTCAAGTTATTCCGTGCGCGCCAGAAGCTGGTGAAGGCCTCGCAGAGGCTGTCGAAAAAGCGCCCCGAATAGAGGGCCTGTTAGAGCTACAGCGGACGATGCGAAAGCAACCAGATCCGCGAATGAGTGGTAAGGACTGAGGGAAGGAACCATGCACGAGCCGGTCGAAGCCAACGTTGAGCAATATCTCGCTGGATCGGAAAAATTGCCTGGGGAGTTTACGGCCCATCTGGAGGCATGTGTCGACTGCCGACTGAAGATTGCCGCGATGAAACAACAAGCCCTGCTGCTGCGAAGCCTGCGTGTTTCCGCGGAAGTCGAGCCTAGAGCCGGTTTCTACGGACGCGTCCTGGAGCGCATCGAAGTCCAGAAGCAATCCTCGATCTGGACGTTTTTTCTCGAGCCCGCGTTCGGACGGAAGCTGGCGCTCGCCTCCGCGGCGCTGACGGTGATGTTAGGCGTCTACCTGGTGGCTTCGGAACCCCCGATCGGCCACAACGTCACCGTAAGCCGCGTCATCGCTTCTGAGATGATCCCGGGCGAGGTAGAACCCGGTCCGGTTCTTGGCGCGAGTCCCGAACAGGATCGCGGTGCAGTACTCGTCAATCTGGTCACGTACCAGGAGCAATAGGCGGATGAAAGCAGCCGAGCGCGCAGCCTGGCGGAACCCGCGGGTTCTGACCACACTCCTACTGGTGTTCATATCCGGCGCCTTCGTTGGCGCGGTCGGAATGCGATTCGGCTTGCACGATCATTTCCATCGGACCACAGAGGGAACCCTCAAGGATCCCAAAGCTTCCCAGATGTTCCTCGAACACTGTCAGAAGGATCTGAACCTGTCGCCGCAGCAGGTGACCGAAATGCGGCACATCCTCGACGATTACAAGTTCTACTACCAGAACATGCAGGAGCAGCTCGATGAAGTCCGTGCCACGGGCAAAACCCGCATCATCGAGATGCTCAACGATGACCAGCGAAAGAAGTTCGAAAAACTCCTGGCCGAGCTGAAGTAGCCCTTGTATTCCGGCGTCCCGCCGCGGTCTAATGTGGGAGACTCGCCGTCGGGCGTTGATCGATGCAGCCATTCCTGATCGGAGTAGCCGGACCATTCGGTGCGGGCAAAAGCGAACTGGCCCGTCTGATTGCTACGCGCCTCGGAAGCTCCGTCATCATCTCAGTGGATTCGTATTACCTACCCCTCTCGCACCTTTCCTTCGAGGAGCGAGCCCAGTGCATTTCGACCATCCCGATGCCCTCGACTGGCCCCTGATTCGTTCGGATCTTCGGCGGCTCCATCGCGGCGAGCCGGTCGATGAGCCCGTCTATCTTTTCGACCGGCATTCCCGCGCCGGTTATTCGCGCTGTGTCGAACCCGCGAAGTTCATCGTCGTCGAGGGACTATTCGCGCTGTACGACCAGCAGGTGCGCGCCTTACTCGATGCGAGCATCTTCGTGACGGCGCCGGACGACATCTGCCTGGCGCGCCGCATGGCCCGCGACACCGCGGAGCGCGGACGCTCCCGCGACTCCGTGCTGGCTCAATACGAGGCCACAGTGCGCCCAATGGCCGAGATCCACGTGCTCCCGACACAGGTCCACGCCGGGCTCATCGTATCCGGCACGAACCCGCTCGAGGACTCGTGGGCGAAGTGCCGCCAACTGTTCGGAATGGCGGACCGTCTCCTGCCACAATAGAGTCATGGCTGAAGAAATCGCGATACTGGGCGGCGGATGTTTCTGGTGCCTCGAAGCTGTCTTCGACGACTTGCAGGGCGTCCAATCGGTCGAATCGGGGTATATGGGTGGACGGCGGCCGAGTCCCACCTACCAGCAGGTCTGTTCGGGAGCTACCGGACACGTCGAAGTCGCAAAAGTCACGTTCGACCCCGCTGAAATCACCTTCCGTGACATCCTCGAAGTGTTCTTCACGATTCACGACCCTACCACCCTCAACCGCCAAGGCAACGACGTAGGGACGCAATACCGGTCCGTGATTTTCTACACGACCCCCGAGCAGGAGAGTGCCGCGAATCAGACTACCCGCGACCTGACCGCAGCTGGACTCTGGGACCACCCCATCGTCACGGCCGTGGAGTCCGCGACCGAGTTCTGGATTGCCGAGGACTACCACCAGGAGTACTTCGGGAATAACACCAACCAGCCCTACTGCCAGTTCGTCGTGGCACCCAAGGTGCAGAAGTTCCGAGCGAAGTTTTCGTCGCGGCGTAAGCAGCCGGTCTGATCAGCTCGAGTACCGCTTCTTCCACCCGGCGATCCCGGCGGTAAGACGATCCCGAACCGTGATGAACTGCGGGTTCGCGTACTGATTCACCTTCTCGCGTGGATCTCCCCGGACATCGAAAAGTTCGTTGGGCCCTTTGCCGTCATCGCGCAGCACGAGTTTGAACCGGTTATCGCGAGCCATGTCGGTATTGCGGTAGTGGCCGAATACCAGGTTGCGCCACGGATCCTTCTTCGGAAACGGCCGGTTCGTCACGACCGGCAGAAAACTCCGCCCACACAGGTTACGCGACGGAACAGGCGCATCGACTGCATCGCACAACATCGGGAGCACGTCGTACGAGCTGACCAGTTGGGGACGCGATGCCTCTGCCGGAACGTTGCCCGGCCAGTTCACGATCAATGGCACCTGGATCGCTTCGTCGTACATGTTGATGGGGTCGGACGCCAATCCAGCGCCCCACAGTCCATGACGGCCCAACAGATTGCCGTTTGCGCCCACCAGAAGGATCAGCGTGTTATCGCGCAACTTGCGCTCGCTGAGTTTATCGAAGAGCTTCGGAATCTGGTCGTCGAGCGCGGTGGTTGCGGCAGCCACTTTGCGCAGACTGCCGGGCACATCCTGCAGGTAATTTTTGTCGCGCAGCGCGTTGGGGGCGGCCGGTTCCCACTCGGATGCGTTGAATTTGGTCTGCGCGTACATGTCGCGATATTTCTCGGGGTGACCGTCGTAGGGCGCGCGCGGATTCGGGTAACTCGCCACCAGGAAAAAGGGCTGGCTGCCCGCCTGTCCATCGAGAAAATGAGTTGCCTGGGCGCTGATCAGGTCCGGCAGGTATCCCGTCTCGTCAACCACCTGGCCATTCCGGCTCATGTGCGGATTCTGGTAGCCGGAGCCGCGCATCATTGTGTACCAGAAATCAAACTTGTGCTGCGGCGTCTGGTCCGAGCCCATATCCCAAACGCCGGTGAACCCGCAGCGATACCCCTGTTCCGCCAGAATATCGGAAATCATCACTTCCTTCTGGAACGATGGCGGAACTTCAAATTGCCCTTGAGGAGGGTTCTCGATGGGCCGGTCCGTGAGAAAGTCCTGAATGCCATGCTGCATGGGCGTGCGGCCGGTGAGCAGCGTGGCCTGATTCGCCGAGGCGGCCGGCGTGCACACGAAGCTATTGATAAACCTCATGCCGCCGCGGGCGAGTTCGTCTATGTTGGGCGTCCGGATTTCCGTGTTTCCGTAGCAGCCCAGCATCCAGGCCGCGAGATCGTCGGCGGTAATCATCAGAATGTTCGGGCGCGCCGGCGAGGTCCGCTTTTGCGCGAGCAGCGGGACCGCAGCCGCTTGCGCCAGAAACTGGCGTCGTGTGGAAGGCATTATATTCCGGTTCACCTACCATGGTCGGATATTCCCGACCCTCCAGGCAAATTCGATACTCATCGGAAGAATCCCAGGCGGAAAGCTCTCACGGGAAAGCACCTGATGGCCGATACAACTGTTGTAGGCATTGGTTCGAGCATGTGTACCGGTCCTTGACAGGCGTAGCCGGAGCGGTCAGACTACAACAAGACCGCAATGGCTTGAGCTGGAAGCTCGTATACGTGTAACTTGGCGGAACTCGGAGGAAGTCGACATTTGAGTACGAAGCTGATTGGGATTCTGGCGCTCTCGATGGCGTCCGTTCTGGCGCAATCCGGAGGGTATGGAGGTCCCGAAATCCTCAGCCGCGCGACCAATGCGAGCGGGGCGCGAGCGTCCACTCATGCGGGATTCACGTTCTACACCAGCTTGCTGGGTACATATGAGACCGGTAACCTGGCCGCTTCCGTCGATTCGAACGGAAAACTGATCGAAGCACCTACACTGGCGGGAATCGAAGCAGATTTGGGAGCCTACGGACGCCGATCCTGGCGCCGTACAACTGTCACGCTCGACTATAACGGCAATTTCCGGCATTACACGCAGAACTCGTTCTACGACGGCAGCGACCATGTAGTGGGAGTTGACGTTGCGGTACAGCCATCACGGCACGTCACCTATCACTGGAATACGGCAGGCGGTACCGTGTCCCGGTTCTATGGGGTGCCAGGCGTACTCACGACACAAGAGCTCGCGTCGGCCACGAACTATTCTCTGTTTGACAATCGCGCCACTTTTGCGCAGTCCTCGGTGGGGGGCGTTTACCAGAAGAGTGCCCGACTCTCGTTCAGCGCTACAGGGTCGGGATACGTCGTCCGCCGCCGCTCCTCCGCCCTCGTTGGCCTCAATGGCTACAGCGCCCAAGGCTCGATGAGCTATCGCTTGACGCGGACCCGGACTGTCGGGCTCGGTTACGGGTTCTCGCACTACGACTACCCCGGCGGATTCGGCAACAGCAACATCCATACTCTGATGGTGGAAGTGGCTCAGGCATTCGGGCGCCGCTGGGAGGCGAGCGGCGACGCCGGCGCTGCTAAAATCTCCACGGTCGGCATAGAAGGCATCGTGCTCGACCCGATCACAGCCGCTCTCTTTGGAACTGCCACCAGCTATCAGGTGTTCAACCGCGACATCATTATCGGATCCGGACGAGCCGCTCTGATCGGAAACTACCGCAAGTCCCGAATCGAGTTCCGCGCTGAACAGCAACCCGTCGCCGGAAACGGCGTGTACCTCACATCCAAGCAGCGGGCGGCCTCGGCGACATACACGTTCATCGGCATGCGCAGTGCCTCGTTCTCCGTTGGCGGAAACTACACGAACTTCTCCAGCATCGGACAGAGCCAGATTGGCAGCTTCGATTATTTTTCTGCCGGGGCCGGCGCGTCTTACAAATTCTGGCGATCGGTGGAAGCCACGCTGAAGTACGATGCACGGAATATCCAAATCAACCAGACCAACGGATTGCAGCAAGTCTCATACCGCATTGCGTTCGGCCTGAGTTGGCACCCTGGCGAGTTTCCCGTAGCTCTGTGGTGAGATGAACGATGCCTGCGCAGCGGGTACTCATCGTCGAAGATGAACTCGCTTTGCGCGCCTTATTGGAGCGATTCGTTCAGCGGGCGGGCTATGGAACCCGGACTGTCGCGTCCGCGGAAGAAGCGCTCGAAACCCTCGACAATCCGGCAGACGCTTTCGACTGTTTCCTCGTCGATCTGTCGCTCCCTGGACTTTCCGGCGACGAGCTCGCCCGCCGCGCGCTGGAGCGCTTTCCAGAATCCCGAGTAATTATCATGAGCGGTTATCCGTACGATCCGCTGCCGCTTGGGCCGCCGTCACAGGTCGCTTTTCTGCAGAAGCCGTTCCTGCCCAAGCACCTCGTCGAGTTACTCCGCCGGCTCAACCCGTAATCGACCGCAGACTGGTCTCGAGCAGTTCGGCGAAGTTCTCCCCCGACTCCGACCACAACTGCCGGCGATCCGGCTCCAGCCGGTCGTCCAGATCGTGTACCAGGCGCAGCAGGCTCCGCACGTTCGACTGCACCATGCGAAGGCCCTCCGCCCCCGCTGCTCCCGGGAGGAACTGCGTTTCCTGCCCAAAATCAACCCGAATCTGTTCCCCGGTATCGTTCGCAAACTCCTGCCCGAAGCAAGTGATGGCGGCTCGTGCCGGCGCTACCTTCCACTCGTCCTCGAGGCTCCACAAATCCCAGGCGCACTCGAACTCATAGCACGCGTCGACATTCTGGAACTCGCGAGCCGCTTCCACCACCGCGGCCGGATCCACTGGATAGGCCACCGGCAGTTCGATCATTGGTGGCTCGGTGAACTCCAGCACGTAGACTCGCAGCGCCGAATCGCCGCGCCGTAGTTTCGAATACGGAAAAGTCGCGAGCGCCTTCTGATAATGCCGCAGCATCGTCATCGCGTTGAAGCCGTGAATCCAGTAGGACAGGTATAGCCGGTCCGCCAACTCAGCCTCCTTCACTGTTCGCCGTGACCCGAGCCACCTCGCGCCGCACCCGCTCCGGATCCGGCCACGATCCCACCAGATCGATCACTCGGCTGAAAAAGCCATCGCCCCACGGCAACTCGTCCGGCGAGCCCGGTACGAACATCACGTTGTCCAACCCGGCTGCTTGCCGGCGGGCCTCGCGGACCGCGTCCGCCTCACCGATCGCAACCACCACTCCCGCGCTCGCCGCTCGAGCCAGCTCCGCGACAGCCGGCGGTTCTGGAATCCCGAGAATCAGAAGCCGCTCATCAATCCGAATTTTCGCCGGAAGCTGCATCGCCGATATTCACCAGTGTCTCGCCCGCCAGGATCGACTCGGCTTCTTCCGCCGTGAACGTCTGCGTCTTCACCGAATGGTTCATCGAGCAGAACTTCGGTCCGCACATCGAGCAGAATGCCGCGTCCTTGAATCCCTCTTCCGGCAGCGTCTCGTCGTGATACGCCCGTGCGGTCTCCGGATCGAGCGACAGTTCGAACTGCCGCTTCCAGTCGAACGTGAACCGGGCCCGCGACAGTTCGTCATCGCGATCGCGCGCGCCCGGGCGATGCCGCGCGATATCGGCCGCATGCGCCGCGATCTTGTAAGCGATGATCCCCGCCTTCACGTCTTCCCGATTCGGCAGCCCCAGGTGCTCTTTCGGCGTGACATAGCAGAGCATCGAAGCGCCGTACCAGCCGATCATCGCCGCGCCGATGGCCGAAGTGATGTGGTCATAGCCCGGCGCGATGTCGGTGACCAGCGGCCCCAGCGTGTAGAAGGGAGCCTCGTAGCACATCTCATTCTCCTTCTCCACCTGCATCTGGATCTGGTCCATCGGGATGTGCCCCGGTCCTTCAACCATCACCTGGACGTCGTACTCCCAAGCCTTCTTCGTCAACTCGCCGAGCGTCTTCAATTCCGCGAATTGAGCCAAGTCGCTCGCATCCGCCAGCGAGCCCGGGCGCAAGCCGTCACCCAGCGAGAAGCTCACGTCGTACTTCTGGAAAATCCGGCACAGTGCGTCGAAGTTCTCGTAGAGCAGGTTCTGCTTGTGGTTCTTCACCATCCACTCCGCGAGAATCGCACCGCCGCGGCTGACAATCCCCGTGATGCGGTTCGCGGTCAGCGGCACGTACTGCACCAGAACGCCGGCATGGATCGTCATGTAGTCGACCCCCTGCTCGGCCTGCTCCTCGATCACCTCGAGCAGCACGTTGATGTTCAAATCCTCGACACGGCGAACCCGCGCCAGCGCCTCGTAAATCGGCACCGTTCCGATCGGCACCGGTGAGTTCCGAAGGATCTCCTGGCGGATGAGCGGAATGTCGCCGCCCGTGGACAGGTCCATTACCGTGTCCGCGCCGAACTTCACTGAATACCGGAGTTTTTCCACTTCCTCGTCGATATTCGATGTCGTGGACGAGTTCCCGATGTTGGCGTTGATCTTGCACGTGGAAGCGACTCCGATGCACATCGGTTCGAGATTGGTGTGCCGGATATTGGCCGGGATGATCATCCGGCCGCGCGCGACTTCGGACCGGATTGTCTCGGGAGTCAACTTCTCACGCCGAGCTATGTACTGCATCTCCTCGGTCACGATGCCCTGTCGCGCATAGTGCATCTGCGTCCGAATTTTGTCCTGTTCGCGTCTGGCAACCCACTCAGTTCGCATACTGACTAAGTTACCATTTGCGGAGTCCGTTATCCCGAATGTAACCGAAATCCGGGAAAGCCCCAAATCAATCCGCAGGCAGTTCGAACTTGTCCCCTGTATCGGCCACCCACTGGCGCAATCTCGCGATCAGTCGCTTCCGATCCGCTCGGAATGCGTTGTTCTGCGCCAGGTTGGCCTCCTCGTACGGATCCTCGTTCAAGTTGAACAGCAGCCAGCTCCGATTCTCGAAGGCCACGTACTTCCAGCCCTCCTTCGTCACCAGCCCGCGATACGGTGTGTTGATGCTGTCGTTATGGCCGGTGGGAACCACGTTTTCGAGATACGCGGAGTCCGGCTCCGCTCCGGCCGGCGGTTTCGCAATCCGATAGTGCGAGTAGTCGAATCCCTCCATCCAATCCGGCTTCGCAATGCCGCACAAGCCGAGCGTTGTCGGCGCGATGTCCACGCTGTTCGCCGGCACAGGCATGCGGCCACGGCGCCAACCGCCATACGCCGGCACGCCGCCGGATAGGATCATGGGCGTTCGAATCGATTCCTCATACGGATTCACCTTCCGGAACATGCCGTGCGACCCCAGCGAATCGCCATGGTCCGCAAAGAAGAACACATGCGTATTGTCCAACTGCCCCGTGTCGGCGAGTGTCTGGATGATCCGCCCGTAATTCCAATCCAGATTCTCGATCTGCGCGTAGTAGCCGGCCAACTCGCGCCGCGCGCGTTCCAGCACTCGCGGCACGTGCGCCGTATTGGGCCGCAGTTCGAGTTTCGCGGGATTGAAGTGCGCCATGTACTCAGCGGGGGCCACGAAGGGATCGTGTGGCGGCTGCACGCTCAACACGGCGAAGTACGGCTTCGAGCGCTGCTCCTTCACATACTTGATCAGCAGATCGGTGAGTGCATCGGTCTCGTATCCCGGCAGGCGATAGTGAAACGCATTCGCGCCGCTGCCGCCGTGCACCCACGAGTCCCACTGGCTGTTGTTGTTCTCGTACCCGGTCCAGTTGCGAAACCCGCCGCGCCGGTTCGGATCGGTAATGAAGAACGCAGCCCGGCCGTTCGATTCGTGGAATCCGCCCAGATGCCACTTGCCGATATACGCCGTGTCGTAGCCATTCGCGTTGAAAACATCGGCCACGGTGGACTGCCCTTCGGGAAGCGGATACTCGTGCCCCGGCACGCAGTGATGCGCGTAGCGGCCAGTCAACAGCGATCCGCGAAACGGACAGCACAACGGGAAGCCAGACAGGTTGTTGGTAAAGCTGACTCCGTTCACCTCGGCGCGCTCCAGATTCGGCGTGCGGGCATTCGGATCGCCGTTGAAGCTCAGCGCCTGTGCACGAAGTTGATCGCCGAACACCCAGATGACGTTCGGCCGCGACGGCATGGGCGGTTCCGCTATGTGATGGCCGGCGGGATGCCCCTGATACTGAGCGAATCCCGGCAGTGCCGCCGAAGCTCCCCAGGCTGCCGATTGAAGAAAATTGCGTCGATTCATGATGTGCGCGCGACGTCCAAGATGGACGCGGAGGCATCCCCCGCGTCCATCATCGAACGCCGCCGGCTAGAAGTCCAAGCGCAGGGCCAACTGCATGTCGCGGCTGTCACCGATGGTGCTGGTGATCCGGCCCGCCGTCGGCGAGTCGAAGTTCTGGTTCGGGAATCCGAACTGAGGCGTGTTGGTCACGTTGAAGGCTTCCGCGCGGAACTGGAATTTCAGCCGCTCGTTGACCTTGAAGTTCTTCGATACGCCCGCATCCAATTGCTTGGTCTTGGGACCGTACAGGATGCCGCGGCCCGAGTTGCCGAAGCAGATGCACGTGGGCGTGCGGAAGGCGCTCGGGTCGTACCAGAGATACGGATCCGGATTGTCGAACTTTCCGGACGCAATCCGATCCGGCCAGCCACCCGCGCCGTTGGTGACGCTGGCATTCTGGTACACCGTGAACGGACGGCCGCTCGACAGCGTAAGGATGCCATTGGTCTGCCAGCCGCCGATGAAGAATCCGGTGAGACCCTTCAGGTTCCGTCCAGGCAACTCGTAGACAAAGCTGCCCACGAACCGGTGCGGGACGTTGAAGCCTGATGGTCCGCGATCCGCGCCCAACAGCAGCGCGCTCTGCGGTCCGCCGGCTGCGCCGCCGCCGCTCGCCGTGGCCCCGGCATAATCCAGGCTCTTGCTCCACGTGTACGACAGCAGGAACTGCAGACCGTTCGAGAAGCGCTTGGTCAACTTCGACTGCAAACTGTTATAGGTGGAGCTATTCCGATAGTCGATCTGAATCGGATTCACGCTACCCAGTTCCGGATGCAGCCGCCGCTGAATCTGCGGAATCGATGCGGGGCCAGGCTGCACCGGATTGAAGTCGTAATTCATCATGAGGTGCGAGCCCTTGCTGCCGGCATAGGCGACTTCCAGCAGATAGGTCTCACCGAATTGCTGTTCGATGTTGAAGTTCCAGGTCTGGAACGACGGCGTGGGATTCGCCCACTCATACGACAGCACGCGAGGGTTCGCCGCCACCAGTTCCGCGGTCGTCGTGGGCTTCACCTGAGCGATCGGCGGAAATGGATTGTCGATGGTCCGGATGCCGGCCAGCACCTCGGGACTCGTCACTGGCTGCCCCACGACGTTTTGCGAAATCGTGTACGGCACCTGCTGTCCCACGATGTTCGAGGCCGAAGCCTGCATCGGGAAGTAGGCGAGCGCGTACCCGGTGCGGAGGATCGTCCGGCTGTTGCCGAACAAATCATAAGCCAGGCCGGCGCGGGGGCCGAAATTCTTCCAGTCCGTCTGGCGGTTCAACTGGCGCGACACGCCGTTCTCACCCGCATAGATCAGCTTGAAGTTGACCGGATCGAAGTTGGTGATGTGGTCGTTCTGTTCCACCTCCGGCTTGAACACTTCCCAGCGGAGGCCGAGATTCAGCGTCAGGCGGCGGCTGACCTTCCAGTCGTCCTGGAAGAAGGCAGCATGCTCACCGACAATCAGCGTGTACGGCTCCTGCAGAAATCCGCGCGAGGCGCCGCCCGCCAGGCTGCCCAGCAGCAGCGACGCAAACCCGGCTCCACCCGCATTGCTCGAGTTCGTGAGCTGGTTGTTGAACGTCATGCTGCTGCGAGTATCCGTATTCGTGAACGGCGATGGATAGCGCCGGATGTAGTGGTAGCCGAACTTGGTCTGGTGCGATCCGCGCGTCCAGGAGACGCTCTCGTCCCACTGATAATGCGTCTGCTTCGGGTTCACCGGAAGAAACGCAGGACCGCCGCTGATGCCGGTGAAGTCCTGGATGTTAATGTTGGGCAGCCCCGTGGTGTAGTCGGTCACGTTGATGCCCTTGATCCCCAGCGACTCCGCCGATTGATGCCCGTAGTCGGACTGGAACGTGAACGGCACAGTGCGCGCGAAGCCGAAGCGGAATTCGTTCAACAGTGTGGGCGTGAAGATGTGAGTCTCGTTTGCCGAGAGTCCCATCGTGTTGAGCCGGGTGTTCTGAGTCCCGGCCACGTACGGCCCGAGATCGAACTTCTGCGCCGCATCGGCGGGAGTCGGCAGACAGCAGGCCGACTGCCCCTGCGGAGAATCGCGCGTGAACAGACCACGCGAGAAACGCACGAACAGGTTATCCGCGTCGCTGATTCTCTGGTCGCCGCGAAGGGTCCACGAGTTATCCGTCAGGCGGCTATTGGCGACGGACGTGAAGTTATTGAAGTTGCCGGATCCAGTCGGCAGCGGATACAAGCTGGCCACGTTAGCGGCCACGGGATTGATCCGATTCGATGGAATCATATTCCCCGGGAAAGGATCGCGCACCACTACACCGTTCACCACTCGCGAAGTGGCTGGATCGTAGACGGCCGCCGGGTATTCGCTAAAATCGCCGCCGCGGACTTTCGCTGTCGGCACGCTGTTCACGAACGTGTTGCCGCGCACCTCGCGCAGACCCGCATAGTCGAAAAAGAAGAACGTGCGGTTCTTGCCGTCATAGATCTTTGGGATCCATACCGGCCCGCTGAACAAACCGCCGAACTGATTGCGCTTCAGCGGCGGTTTCGGCGTGTCGGTTGCCGCGCCCGCTTTCCTCTTCTGCTGGAAGTAGTTGCGAGCATCGAGTTTGTCGTTTCGGAGGAACTCGAACAGGGAACCGTGGAATTCGTTCGAGCCCGACTTCGTCAGCACCGAAACCACACCGGCTCCGCGCCCAAACTCGGCCGAGTACGTACCCGTTAGCACCTTAAACTCTTTAATGGACTCGACGTTGGGCTGCAGGATGACCGTATTGAAGGTCCACTCGTTATTGTCGATTCCATCCACCAGCCATGCATTCGCGTTGGCTTGGGATCCCAGCGCGTTGAAGTTCGAAGCTGCGCGAGGATTGAAAGTGGATGCGCCCGAGAGGTTCTCGCCGACCTGTCCAGGCGTGATACCCGGCGAAAGATAGACTAACTGCGCGAAGTTACGGCCGTTCAGCGGAAGTTCGCGAACCGCCCGCTCCTGGATTACTTCTCCCAGTTCGGCCGAATCCGATCGTACTAGCGGAGCCGATGCGGTGACGCTAACCGTCTCAGAAACGGCGCCGAGTTCCATGCTGATGTCGACCCTGGCTTTCTGGTCGACTTGCAACTCGATTCCCCTGCGGACTGCTTTCTTGAATCCAGGCCTCTCAACAGAAACCGAATAAGTTCCAGGTACAAGGAAAGGTGCGTTAAAATTTCCGGTCACATCCGTGGTATAAGTCTGCGCCGTTCCCTTGTTGACTTCGGTGATGATAACCGGCGCTCCCCCAATTGGGGCGCCCGAGTTATCGGTGACGGTACCGAGGATGGTACCGCTGGTAACCTGCCCATGAGCGACTGCAGCCACGGCCGCGAACATCACCACGGGTAGCATGGCACGTGGAATGAACTTCACTTCTAACCTCCTTATGAGCTGAAGTGAATTTAGTGTAATGGACGATTCAGTCGCAAGCAACCACCAGTTCGCGCCGCTTCCCGGCATGCAACTCCGGACCAGATATACTAATACCGTATGTTCAAAATCGGCCTGATTTGCGCATTGTCTGCCGCACTGAGCGCATTCGCGGCCGGCCCGATCCCGCAGAGCGAGTATCAGAACCGTCGCGCGGAAGTCGGGAAGAAACTCGATAACTCGGTACTGGTAGTGTTCGGTTACCGGGAAGGCGCGGACGAAGTCTACCGTGCCGCGCAGGAATCCAACTTCTACTACCTGACCGGTTGGACCGAACCCGGCGCCATCGTTCTGCTCACTCCGGATAGTGCGAGCATGTTCCTTCCGGCCCGGAATGAGCGCCGCGAGAAATATACCGGCCATCGAAGCGCGGCCGGCGATGCGGACGTCCACACTGCGACGGGTTTCGATTCGGTCCAACCGCTCGAGCGCTTCGAATCTTCCCTGCGCAACGCGCTGGATTCCAACTCGGGACTGCAGGTGATCGCGAGTGCCGCCGACATGGCCAGGATCCGCGCGCTGGTGCCCTTTCGCGATGTGAGCGACGGCGAACCGCTGGTGGCCGGATTCCGCATGAAAAAATCGCCGGCTGAGATAGCCGCCATCGAACATACAACCAACGTCTCGATGGACGCCCATCGCGCGGCCTGGAAACGTCTGCAGCCGGGCAGTTACGAGTATCAGGCCGCGGCGACGTTCGACGCCACGCTGCTCGAACAGGGCTGCGAGGGTGAGTCGTACGCGCCCATCTTCGGCTCCGGACCTAACTCGACGACACTACACTACAACGCCAACTCCCGGCGCATGGACTCGGGCGAAGTGATCGTCATCGATGCCGCCGCTAAGTGCGGAGCGTATGCCAGCGACATCACCCGCACCCTGCCCATCAACGGCAAATTCACGCCGCGGCAGCGCGAGATCTATAACATCGTGCTCGGCGCGCAGCAGGCCGTGATCGATGCCATCAAGCCGGGAGTTCCCATGGCCGACCTGACTCGCATCGCCAAAGAGTACATCGATAAGCAAGGTCAGGATCGCGAAGGGAAACCTCTGAGTAAGTATCTGCCGCATGGTGTAAGTCATCAGGTCGGCCTCGATGTTCACGATGCGGGACTGCCGTACGCCAAACTGGAAGCCGGCATGGTGATTACGGTGGAACCCGGCTTGTATTTTCCGGAAGAGAACCTGGGCGTCCGCATCGAGGATGTGGTGCTCGTCACGGATAAGGGCGCCAAGGTGTTGAGTGCGGCTCTTCCGCGAGGAGCGGACGAAGTTGAAAAAGCTGTGGCCAAGTAAGCAACTGGCTGGCTACATCTCGGTGGTGTTCGCGGCCGCCGTCGTGGCCATCTTCGCGGGTTGGACTGGCTTCGCGTCCCGCATCGACAACTACGCCTACGACTTCTTCTTCGGCCTGTACCCGCCCCATGTGGAAGCCCGCGAATCGGCGCTGGTGGCCATCGACGAAAACACTCTGAACGAATTTGGAGGCATGCGGCGCATCCGCTCGATCCTCGCCGCCACCCTCGACCGCCTCGCGACGGCTCCACCCAAGGCCGTTGCCCTCGACGTGATTCTCGCTGACCCAGGCGATCCCGCCGAAGACGCGAAGCTCGAAGCCGCCATGGCCCGCACGCACGATCTGGTGTTACCGTGCGAACTGGTGCCCGGCGGTTGGGAGAATCCGATTCCGCGATTCAGCCGCCACGCCGTCGCGCTCGGGCACATCCACGCCGACGATAAGGCACGCGATGGCGTCAGCCGTCAGATTCAGCTCGAAAAGCTCGCGCCCGGTGACCGCCGCTGGGCGTTATCGCTCGTCGCCTTTCAATACTCGCGAGGCGGACAGCCGATCATGGAGTCGCCCGAGGATCTCGAAATCGCGGGTGTGCGCATTCCGGCCGCGCGCCGCGCCGGAGAACGGCCCCTGCGAATTCGCTTCGCGCCGGATACCGCCGGAATCTCCGCCGCCGATCTCCTCCACGACCCCTCCGTCGCGGCCGAACTGAAGGGCAAGACGGTCTTTGTCGGCGTTACCGCTCTCACCGCGGCACGCGACCGGCTGATCACTCCCTTAGGCGAATCCGTGCCCGGCGTGGCAGTCCATCGCGACGCGTTCGAGACCATCGCTCAAGGTCAATTTCTAACTCCCGCCTCGAATCTGACGGTCCTGGCTGTCTGCTTCGCTTTCGCCGCCGCTGCCGGATTCACCTTCTGGTATCGCGGTGGATGGAGCGCGTATGTCATCGGCGCTGGACTGCTCGGCGTCGCTCACACCGTCCCCGCCTACCTGTTCCGGCAGGGACTCGTGTTCCCCTACTTCGCAGCCGTATCGGCCGCATGGCTGCCGGTCGCCGCTGCCGCCACGTACCGGTACTTCGTCGTCCGCGGGCAACTCCACCAGTCCGAATCCGACAAGGCGCGCTATCGCCAGGCCATCCACTTCGTCACCCATGAAATGCGGACACCGCTCACCGCCATTCAAGGCTCCAGTGAACTGATGGGCCGCTACGTCATGAGCGAGGACAAGCGCAAGCAGATCGCGCTGATGATCAATTCGGAATCGAAGCGGCTGGCCCGCATGATCCAGACCTTCCTCGACGTCGAGCGCCTCACCGAAGGTCAAACCGATCTGAAGAAGGAACAATTCGGGGTCGAGGATCTGATGGCCACTTGCCTTGCGCGAGTGATCCCGATCGCCGAACGGAAGCAGATTCAGATTCATCCGCCCGAGCCCACCACTGACGTCCTGACGGGTGATCGCGAGCTGATGGAATACGCGGTCTATAACTTGCTCACGAATGCGGTGAAGTACTCCGAAGCAGGGACCGAAGCGTGGCTATCGGGCGAGCGGTCGGGCGGCTGGGTCCGTATCTCGGTGCGCGATCAGGGCATCGGCATAGACGCTAAGGAAATCAAAAACGTGTTCACCAAATTCTACCGGACGAAGAAGGCCGAGGCCTCGGGAGAATCGGGAACCGGAATAGGCCTGTCGATCGTCGATCAGATCGTGAAGGAACACGGCGGCCGTATGGAAGTTGCGAGCCGGCCCGGGCAGGGGTCGACGTTTACAATGATCCTTCCCTGCCACGCCGAGGCGCCCGTGGATGCCCTGTCCGCGTCCAAGAGAATGTAGTGAGGAATTCCTTTGCAGAGATTGCTGGTAGTTGAAGACGACAATTCGGTTCGGACCACCATCAGTACCTTCCTCGAATTGGAAGGGTACGCCGTGGAGGCGGTATCTTCCACGCGGGAAGCTATCGACAGGCTCAATCACGATTCTTTCCCCATCGTCATTTCGGATATCTACCTTGACGAGCGCACCGGAATCGACGTTCTGCGGACCGCGCGCGAGCAGAATCCGGGCTGCGCGGTGATCCTGATGACTGCCCGCGGCAGCATGGAAACGGTGATGGCTGCCACACAGCATGGGGCGTTCGACTACATCGCCAAGCCGTTCGAACTCGACGACATGCTGGCGACGATCCGGCGCGCCGAGGCGAGTTTCAGCGGCAACGGCAACACGGAAGACGACAGCCCCGACATCGACGATCTGCCGGAAAGCGAAATGATCGGCAGCTCGCCGAAGATGATCGAGATCTACAAGATGCTGTCGCGCGTGGCGCCCACCGATGCCACGGTGCTGGTGGAAGGCGAGACCGGCACCGGCAAGGAACTGATCGCGCGGCTGGTCCATAGCAACAGCCTTCGCGCCAACCAGCCGTTCGTGCCCGTCGATTGCGGGTCGATCGCGCCATCGCTGCTCGAGAGCGAGTTGTTCGGCGCCATGAAGGGGTCGTACACGGGTGCGGATCGCGATCGTGTCGGACTGTTCGAAGCGGCCAATCACGGAACGGTGTTTCTGGACGAAATCGGCGACATCGATCACGGATTCCAGTTGAAGCTGCTGCGTTTTCTGCAGGAACGCGAGATTCGTCCGGTCGGCGCCTCGCGACCCAAGCCCATTGATGTCCGGATCGTGGCGGCGACGAATCGCGACGTGCAGAAGATGGTGGACGAGGGCAAATTCCGAGAGGATCTGTGGTTCCGCCTCAACGTCGTGCCCATCCGCATGCCGCCGTTGTGCGAACGCCACGGCGACATCCCGCTGCTGGCGCACTATTTCCTCCGCAAGTACAACGACCGCTATCATCAGCAGAGCCGTCTCACCGACTCGGGCCTGAAAACGATGGAGATCTACAGTTGGCCCGGCAATGTCCGCCAGTTGCAGCACATGATGGAGCGCCTGACCATCCTGGCCCCCGCTGGCCGCGTCGACGAGTTGGCGGTGAAGGAGGCGATCGAGCAGATGGAACCGCGCGATTCCTCCAGCGAGACCTTGGCCGACACCGAATCCGAGCAGATCCGCCGAGTCCTGGGCGCCACGGGCGGCAATAAGAGCCGGGCGGCGAAGATCCTCGGAATCGAGCGCAAGACGCTCTACCGCAAGCTCGAGCGCATGGGGCCGGGATGAATGGCTTGCCCCTATTTCCTCCCCACCGGCCGCTTCCACGATAGCTCCTGGCTCAAGCCGCCACGGCTCCCCCTCGGCGATCCCTGCCAGGGCGAGTGCACCATCGCCCACGCGGCGCCCGGTCCCGCCGAACTCCGCGACTTCTGCAACACCGGATATGCGCGCGGCCGGTGCCCCCACTTCCCCGGCGATTCCGCCACCGACGCCATCCGGTTCTCCCTCGCCGCCGACCATCCCGAATCCCTCGAACTGGTCTACATCCTCGAGTCCGACTACGCCCCCGCCGCGCACGGCCCGATCACCTACGACCGCGCCGCCCGCGACTTCACCACCGCCCCGGACTCCCCCATCGTCCGCGCTCAGGCCCGCCAGTTCATCGACTCCTATCTGAATCGGAAGGTGAAAGCATGAGCGAAGGACGCACGGTCCGCGACTCGATGTCGGAATACTACGAACTCGCGATGCCGAACGATGCGAATCCTCTCGGCACGATGTTCGGCGGCAAGGTGATGCACCTGGTGGACTTGGCCGGTTCTCTCGCCGCGGCGCGGCATTCCAGGCGCCCGGTCGTCACTGCGTCAATGGATCAACTGACGTTCCTCCAGCCTATCCACATTGGACAACTGCTGGTGCTGCGATCGGCTGTGAACCGCGTGTTCCGGTCGTCGATGGAGGTGGGAGTCCGCGTGTGCGTGGAGGATCTCAGGACAGGAGAAGTGCGGCATACGTCATCGGCGTACGTGACGTTCGTTGCGCTGGGAGAGGATGGCAGGCCCGTATCCGTGCCGCCGGTGATTCCGGAGACCGATGAGGAAAAGCGCCGGTACGAGCAGGCAGAAGTCCGCCGGCGCAACCGCTTGGAACTCCGCGAACGGATGAAGCGGTCCTGAACGGCGTCAGGCCTTGTACATGTACTTGATCATCGGCTTGAAGATGAGCAGGTTGGGCGCGCCGTCCCGATTCACCTTCAGACAGCCTTTGTCGTACCACTCGATCACGCCAGTTAGCGTTTCGCCATCCTTCAGCACGATGACCATCGGCGTCTTGGATTGCATCTGCTTCACATAATAGTAGTTCTCAGCGTTGGTCTGGTCCGGTGGAACCGACTTCTTCTGTGTGGTCGCGGGGGTTTTTCGAATGGCCATTTTCTCTTTAACTTCGTTCAGTGACGGCCGAATCAGCCTTCGGTTGACGGTCTCCACAGCGCCTCTCCTTCATGTTGCCGGATTTCCACTCGAAAAGGCCGCGGTCAGGCCCGTTTCTCGAGGGTGTCCGCTAGCAAGAACTTATAACTCTTGATAACACACCTATATAGCCGCCGCAAGACTCGCCGGTCAACGAACTGTACGTAATTCTATCGCAAATGCATCCAAAGCGATGCTCTTCTGGATGTTACGCCGCAAAAGTTCTACCAGATCGTCTACTTTCTTCACCGCTGCCCGCACCCAGTTGTAATTCACCTGCCCCGCCAGTGATTGAAGCCGTGGACGTACATCGGGATTTCGCATTTCTGAACCATGGTGCTGCAGGACTAACAAATCTTCTAATAACAGATAGAGAATGTCCAGATAGAATTCGAGCTTCTCTGTCTTCCTCGCGCTGATGTATTCCGAGTGTTGCGCCCAGTCGGAAAACGAAGCTTTGCCTGCCCCTACCTCCAGCAGCGTGAGCATCGCCGCGCGCCGCCGGTCGTACGATTCCAGATCGATCGACACCGCCAGCCCCGGACTCCCCGACGCCAGCGGCAGCCGCCGGTTCAGATTCTCGAGCCCCTTCAATTTCGCAAACGCGAGCATCTCCTCCTCGCTTAACCGCCCAAACTGGAACTGCACCGCACGCGACCGGATGGTCGGAAGCAGATCGTACGGATTTTGCGAGGTCATGATCAGGATCAGGTGCGGCGGCGGTTCCTCCAGCACCTTCAGCAACGAGTTCGCGGCGTGCTCCCCCGCCCGATCGATCCCGTCGATCAGGAAGATCCGCCAGTCCCCGCGGAGCGGTTTGAATTGCGACCGGTCCTTCAACAACCGGATTTGTTGAATCGAGATCTGCCGGAGCGGTCCCTCGGGCGAAAACGTCAGGAAATCGGGGTGCGAATTCAGCACCAGCGGATCTTCAGACCGCTTCTCCGACGGCAGTTTCTCCCGTTCCGCCAGCATCGCCTGATTGGCGGGCAACGACAGGTCGTCCTGCTCGATCTTGTGCGCATCGCCGATCAGAGCCGCCCCAAATCGCCGCACCAGCGTCGACTTCCCCACGCCCTCAGTCCCGGCGAACAGCAACGTCTGCGGAATCCGGCCGGTCTGAACCATGCCGTTCAGCACCTCCACGATGGCCGCGTTTCCGAAGAAGTTTTCGATCACTAGTTCCGTTGTATCACTCGCAGGCAGGCCGCCGTGTCACGATGTTAGAACACCGATGAATCGAATTGCATTCGACAGTCTGAACGGGTACGTCCCGCTGGCGCTCGCCGGCGTCCGTGTGTTGATTCTGCTGGCCGGCGGCTTTGTCCTCACAAAGATCATAAAACGCCTTATCGCCGGGATCCGGGCCTTCGGTATCCGCGTCATGGCGCGCCAGCACGGACTCCTCGACATGGAGGTGGAGAAACGCGCGAACACCGTCGCCTCGGTGGCGCGCCGCACGCTACTGTCGCTGTTATGGGGCGCGCTGATCATCACGGCACTGCAGGAACTCGGTTTCAAAATCGATGCGCTGCTGGCCGGCGCCGGGGTTAGTGCGGGCATCATCGGCGTCGCCGTCGGCTTCGGCGCGCAGAGCCTAATTAAGGATGTGCTCGCCGGCCTCTTCATGCTGGTGGAGAATCACATCCGCGTCCGCGACGTGGCCATCATCAACGGAACCGGCGGAGTGGTGGAGGAGATCAACCTGCGCACCACCGTGCTGCGCAGCGAGAACGGCGCCGTCCACATCTTCCAGAACGGATCCATCCAGAGCATTGCCAACCTCACGCGCGAGTTCTCGTACTACGTGTTCGACCTCGGCTTCGGCTTCGAACAGGACACCGACCGCGTGGTCTCCATCCTGCGCGCGGCCGCCGACGAGCTCCGCTCCGAGCCGCTGTACCGCGATCTCATCCTGGATGCGCTCGACGTCATTGGCGTCGATCGCTTCACCGGCGAAGGCGTCTACGTGAAAGCGCGAATCAAGACGCTGCCGATGAAACAGTGGGTCGTCGGCCGCGAGATGAATCGCCGGATCCACCAGCGATTCCTCGCCGAAAACGTGCAGATGCTGTCCACACATCCGATTGTCCAGGTCACCCATAAGGTATAATTATTCAGGACGGTGAATAATTACTCACAATGAAGCAGCGCGTCGGAATTGTCGGTTTTCGAGGCTATAGCGGGGCGGAACTCATATCGTTGCTAAAGCGCCACCCCAGCGTGGAGACGGTACTGCTCGAGCACCGGCAGGATGCCGGATCGCGGCCTGAGCCCATCGGGTCCACCCCAATTGCGCGCGCCGCCGCAACACCTGAAGCCGCTGCCGCCGAATCGCTGGCGCTCGTATTCCTGGCGACCCCGCCCGAAGTGTCCATGGAACTCGCCCCCGCACTCCTGGCGCGTGGCATCAAAGTGGTGGATCTTAGCGGTGCATTCCGTCTTCGGACTCCGGAAAACTACCGTCGTTGGTATAAGGAAGAGCACACGGCCCCCGATCTCCTGGCCGAAGCCGCCTACGGACTCCCCGAATTCTGCCGCAGCCGGATTCCCGCCGCACGCCTGGTCTCGAACCCGGGCTGCTATCCGACGGCCGCGAATCTCGCTATCCGCCCACTGGTGGACGCCGGACTCATCGATCGCTCGGCCGGTATCGTCTGCGACGCGAAGTCGGGCGTTAGCGGCGCCGGGCGCAAGCCCAGCCTCAAGACCAGCTTCTGCGAAGTGACGGAGAATTTCTCGGCATACTCGATTTTCGATCATCGCCACGTGCCCGAGGTGCTGCTGACCTCCTCGCTCGAGGAGCGCGAATTTAGCTTCACCGCGCAGTTGATTCCGATCGATCGCGGTATTCTCGAGACCATCTACGCCCGCACCGAGGGCGGCGTCACGTCTGACCGGATTCTCGCGGCGTACCGCGAGCGCTACGATTCCGAACCGTTCGTGCGCCTGTACTCGCCTGGGGTGGTGCCGGATCTCGCCGCCGTCCAGCGGACAAATTTCTGCGATATCGGCTTCAAACTCGACGAAGCGACCGGCCGCCTGGTGGTGGTTAGCGCCATCGACAATCTGGTCAAAGGAGCCGCTGGACAGGCGATCCAGAATATGAACCTCATGCTCGGATTCACCGAGACGGAGGCGCTGCAGTGAAAATTCTCGTCAAACTCGGCGGCACGCTGCTCGACAGCGCCGAGTCGCGGACCCGTCTGGCCGTCGAAATCACGGCTGTGTCGCGCGACCACCACGTGGTCGTGGTCCACGGAGGCGGCAAGCAGATGACGCGCTTCCTCACTGAGCGCAGTGTCGAAAGCCGTTTCGTCAACGGTCTCCGCGTGACCTCGCCGCAAGTGCTCGACGCCGTTTTGAAAGTGCTCGGCGGCACCGTCAATCACGAGCTCGTGGCCGCCTTCGCCGCGGCCGGCGCGCGCGCGGTTGGGCTCAGCGGACTCGATGCAGGCATCACCACCGCCGAACTGCTCGATCCGCAACTCGGCAAGGTGGGCCGTCCCACCGGCTCGGACGGCGCACTCCTCAACCTGCTGACCTCGCATGGCTACCTCCCGGTGGTCGCGTGTATTGCAGGCGACGGCCGCGGCGCGATTTTCAATGTGAATGCAGATCAGATGGCGGTTGCCTGCGCGGGCGGATTCGGCGCCGAGGTCCTGTTGTTCCTCACCGACGTCGATGGGGTCCGTGATGCCGGCGGCAGCATCGTGCGTTCGCTAACGCCCTCTTCGATCGCCGATCTCATCGCGTCAGGCGTCGCCACGGGCGGAATGCAGGCCAAACTCGAAGCGGCTCGCCGGGCCATTGACTCCGGAGTCGGGCGGGTCGTCGTCGCGCCCGGGCAGATGGCTGGGCTTCTCGCACGTCTCTTGGCAGGCGAGTCCATCGGAACCAGCATCGCGAGGGAGAGCGCCCATGCATGACGCGATCGATGTCGAACTCCGGCGAGCGAATATGCGCGATATTCCGGACCTCCTGACGCTGATCAACGGGTACGCAACGGCGCAGATCATGCTGCCGCGCACCGAATTCGAAATGGCGGAGAACATCCGCGATTTTGTCGTCGCGCACTCCCACGGAGAGTTAGCGGGCTGCGGTGCGCTGCATTACTACTCACCCACCAGCGCCGAGATACGGTCGCTTGCCGTACATCCGGCCCGCAAGTCGGGCGGAATCGGCCGCGCAATTGTAGAATCGCTGGAAGCCGAAGCACACGTAAATGGGCTCGATTCCGTATTCGCTTTCACATATGTCCCTGGATTCTTTCGAAAGCTCGGGTTCACCGAGGTCGATCGGGGAGAATTACCTCTGAAAGCCTGGAAAGACTGTTTGAAATGCCCGAAGTTCCAGTGTTGCGACGAAATCGCGATGCTCAAAACGTTGCGCGTGGACTCTCGTGCCGCTATCCCGGCAGGGCGCGCGATTCAGGGCAGCGGACTGGTGCAAATCCCGCTTCCGGTGCGTCATTAGACCACGCAATATAGCCACTTCGCCCTCCTGAGAGTAGCCTTCGTATACGTTTCGCCGTAGTCTTCAAGAAAAAAGAAATTTAAATCGAACAATAATGAGAACTTTTCCCTTGTATTTTCACTTCCCAATCGTAGAATCGAATTAACAGTAATTCGGAGAAATTTGTAGGGGACTTTCGAGCCCAAGTCAGGAACTCACTATGAAGGCTCTCACCGTCGATGTACGCGAATCAACCGGCCGGATCTTGTGCTGTACGATCTTTCGCCCGAGCGGGAAGAAGTTGCTCGCTAAGGGGCATGTGATCAGCGACGAGGACGTCAGGCTCCTTGAAACTGAGGGGATGCAACAGGTCTGGGTCACCGAGTTGGAAGACGGTGAGGTGAGCGAGGACGAAGCCGTCACGCAAGTTGCCTCCGAAATGGGCTGTGGCTGCCTGGAGATTAAGCTGGCGGCAGGCGGTCGCGCGAATCTCATAGCCACCGAGGACTGCTGCATGCTGGTGGACGATGATCTGCTCCGGCAGATCAACATAACGGCCAGCGTCGCCATCGCCACCATGCTGAATTTCAGCTACGCGAAAGCGGGTCAGCGTGTCGCAACCGTCAAGAGCGCTCCTTTTGCTATTGCGCAGGAGCAGTTGGAAGCTGTAATCTCAATACTTAAAGAAAGAGGTCCGATTCTTCAGGCCCGGCCGATTCGGAAGCCATCTGTTGGCGTTCTGTATACGGACCCTGCTACTGGAGAACGTGCCCGCCAGCTCTTTGAAAACATAATGCGCCAGCGTCTCGAAAAGTTCGGGGTCGCTGCGAACTTCGCTCTTGCGGTGACCGAGGACGAGGCGTCCGTCGGACGTGCCCTCCAGCATCTCCAACGCTCCCGGCCCACTGTAATACTAATTGCATCGACAACCGCCCCCGCCGGTCCTGAAGACATCATCGGCCGCGCGATGTGTAGTGCGGGCTGTCAGTTTGAACGATTTCTGGCCCCGGTTGAACCGGGCAACCTATTGCTGATCAGCTATAAAGACGATATACCAGTGATCTCCGCCCCTGGGTGTTTCCGTTCGGCGAAACCGAACGTGGTGGACCTCATCATGCCGCCGCTGCTGGCGCGATATCGCGTTTCAGGTTGGGAAATCGCCTGCCTCGGGCATGGCGGACTCCTCGCCTGAAATCAACACTCCTCCACTACCACAGGCTGACACCTCCGAACGGCCTGTGGGTGCTCCTCAGCCGGGTGTCTGACCAACGCCCGGCTCTTTTTTCTACCCAATTCAAGCTCACCCCGCATAAGATCCGCGAACACACCCCTTTTGCGCCACGGCTCACTGCATCGCGGCCACAATTTCTTCCGGCATCAGATAGTCCCGCCGTTTCGCCGCCACCGAAGCCGCGGGGATGTTCGCGTACAACCATCGCCGGTACGCAATCAGCCCGCGCCCGTAGCCGCGCCGGATGGCCTCGCGATCCGTCGCGCGCTCCAACTTCGTGGTGTAACTCCGCGACAGCATCCGCACAAATCCCAGGATTCGAATCCGGTTGCCGCGGCTCATCTGCCGCACGTGCACCAACTCGTGCGCGACAATCGCGCAGAGTCCGTCTGCCGGCGCTTGCCGCGCGAACGCCTCCGGATTCACCTCGACGAAATACCGCATCGGCAACAGAAACACAAAGCGAGGCACGCTGAATCGCGTCCGCAGATAATCGGACGCAGCGTGAAACCCACGCACCCGCACATCCACTGTCGCCAGGTCGCCAAACGAAGTCGCCTGGATCTGATGCACCAGATGCGGCATTCCCGCCATCGACACGGCCGCATCGCAATACGTCGCGCCGGCGGCCGGCAGAATCCCCAGCGACACCGCGAGCAGCCATGTCAGACGCCCCTTTCGCCGGCTTCTCGCCGGCCTCGCCACCGTCACGCGCGATCTTCCCATTGATAGCGTCTTCCCACCGCGCCCCATCTCACGCCCGATGTTCCCGCGACCGCCGCCTGTACCCGGTCAGCATCGCCACCAACTCGCTAACTCGCGCCGGACGCACCCCCGCCGCCCGATTCCGGTCCCCGATCTCGAACGCGATCCGCCATTGTCGGAACAGCACCCGGTACGCATCAAACACACTCAACTTCGGATCGTAAATGTGAGTCGCCTCCGAAGTAACTCCGTTCAGTTCCAGCACCTTCAAGTGATCCCCTCGCGGTAAGTCGCCGGCGTCCGGCACGCGGATGTCGAATCGCCCGAAATAGAACCCACTCACGGTCTGCGCAATCGCATCCACGGCCCGCTCCAACTGCGGCGTGATCGCATGGCCCCCGTCCAGAAAGATGGCCCCCCGGCAGTGCGTTCCGATCTCGACTAACTGCACCGGTTCCCCATTCCCAGGAACCCCCTGTGCCGTTGCCGCGAGCTTCTGCAGATAGAAATCCGACATACAGACCGCCCTGCCATCCCCTAACACCAACTGCTCCAGAGTCTTCTTCCCATCGCCAGTCACCACCGGCATCACTTTCTCCGTAATCGAAAAAATTCGCCCCGCCGCCTCACCCGGATACCGGTAATAGAACACCCCGAATTCCTTGCCCGGCACATATTCCTGAAGAATCACCGGCAGCGTGGACCCCAACAGATACTCGCGCAACTCGACATCCGAGCGAACCACCGCGACTCCCGACCCACGCTGTCCCGCATCGGGCTTCAGCACCACCGGAAATCCAAGCCCCTCCCGTTCCATGAACAGCCGTGCGGCATCCGCCCGCCCTTGCGGCTCGCGATCCCGAATCAACGTATGGCGCGGCAGCCACCCGTTCGGGTTCTGAAACAGCCCCAGGATCTGGTCTTTCGATTCCCCGATAAATCCGCTCGCCGGCATCGACGGATTCACCGCCGTGAACAGCGTCAACGATCGAAATCGCAATCCGAGATAAAAAATGTAGGCAATCACCGGTGGATAAAAAACGTATGGCGGCCAGAATTCCCAGCGCAGCGTCCGCCGCAACCGGCCCACCAGCCGCCGCCTGCCGCGATACGTCGCCATCGCAATCAGTAGACGGCTCAGCACCAGAATCACAGCCCCGCCGATCAACAGCCGCACCGTCAAACTCAAGCTCGCAAACGTCCGGTTATTCGCAAACGGCAGCCCGATCCCCGCCGAGAGCCCCACGATCAACGGTGTCCAGGCAACCGCCGCCAGCAGAAAATAGCCGAGAAACTTGCGCAGCGAAGTCCGCAGCATCCCCGCCGCGACATACGTCGGAAGCCGCGTACCCGGCGTGAATCGCGACAGGAAAATGACGCTCGCTCCGTTCCGTTGCAGCCACTCGGAGGCGCGTTCGACAGTATTCGATTTCGCCAGCCACCGAAGCGGCCCGATCCACCGCCCCGCGAGAAACAGCAGCAGATCGCCCGTCACAATTCCTGCCAGACACGCGGCGCAGGCAAACAGGAATCCGATGCGTCCCTCCGCCACCATCACACCAGCCGAAATGCACGCCAGATCCTCACTGATGAACGTGCCGAACCCGAGCCCGAGAAAGATCACGGCCGCCGTCACGAATCCCGCCGGCGGATGATGCCGCATATCTCGCGGCAGCGCGGCCCGCGCGATTCGCTCCGGCAGCGCATTCGCGCGCACCACCGCCTTCCCCGATTCCACCCTGCCCCAGAAATCCGTCATCGGCCCGGTCAGCAGCCGCGGCTCCTGAAACGTCATGAAGTGGTCGCCCGGAAAGACCAGTAATTCGCTCTGCGGAACCAGACGCTCGTGCTCATACGCCGCCTCAACCGGCACCAAAGGATCATGCTCGCCATGCAGGATCAGCATCGGACCGGCGTATCTCTTCAGGATTCCGCGCAGCGGCCGTTGATCGGAATCGTAGAAGTTGCGTGCATACGCGACCCCCATGTCCATCCGGTTCAACTCGCCAAAACGCGGCAGCGCGACCCTCAGCAGCGATAGACCGGCGAGTTGCACCCCGTGGATCGCATGATTCACGCCATAATCGCCGAGCATCTCCATCGTTTGCACGCCGATCGCGGACAGCATGGTGATGGAGGCGACGCGATCCCCCGCCGTCGACGCCATGCTCAGCACCACGCCGCCGCCCATGCTGAAACCCACCAGGTGCACCCGCCGCACTCCGAGCGCATCCAGCATCCGCCACATGTACGCGGCGTGCGCGCGGAACGAGTAGTCGGGAAGATCGTGCGTCGATTGTCCGAAACCCGGCAGGTCCGGAATAATCAGGCGCCTGGGCCCCGCCAGTTCGGCCGACATGCGTTGGAACACATCGCTATCGCCAGGACTCCCGTGAATCAGCACCACCGGAATCGCACCGGCGCCCGCCACGTCCCGGTACGCCACCGTAACCGCCGGCGAACCGGCCAGTGCCACCGTCCGCTTTCCAGGTTCCAATGGCTCCGGCGGCAGGTGCGCACGTTCGGCATACGACGCCCCCAGCGCGGCCAGGTACACCACGGCTATACTGATTCCGGCCCACTTCCAAGCGGTCCGTCGCTTCAATGCGTTCCTCCCAGTCTGACTATCGTAACCGGAGCAGCGTGGGCGATACTTCTCTAGAGATGACTTCGCCGGCCGTCCCCAATGAGTACACGATCCGGCAGGTCCTTTCTATTCCGGATTACCGCAAACTCTGGTTCGCCCAATTCGTCAGCCTGTTTGGCGATTTCGTCGCACTCTACGCCGTCTACAGCCTGGTGTCCTTCCAAATGCACGGCACCGCCCGGCAGGTGAGTCTCATCACGGTCAGCTTTCTTCTGCCGCTCGCATTCGTCGGCCCGGTTGCCGGCGTGTTCGTAGACCGCTGGGATGTCAAACGGACCATGATTACCAGCGATCTCTCGCGCGCCGTTCTGGCTCTGCTGCTGGTGTTTGCCGCTTCCCCCTATCACATCTACGCGATTCTGATTGCCATCAGCACGTTTTCGAGTTTCTTCGTGCCCGCGCAGAGCGTCGCCACACCCTTGCTGGTGCCGCGCGAGGCTCTGCTGAGTGCCAGCGCCGCCATGCAGCAAACCGTGCAGGTGGTCCGCATCGGCAGTCCGCTGGTGGCGGGCGCCCTCGTCGGCGCTTTCGGCGCACAGCTCTGCTACTACATGGACAGCGCCTCATTCCTGATCAGCGCGATCGTGATCGGCACCATCGTGCTGCGAGCGGCGCCACCCCGCACGGCCCGTCATCTCGACTCCACCGTCTCCGACCTTCTCAGCGGCATGCGATTCATCCTGGGACATCCGGTGATCTCGCTCGTCATGCTCTCCATCGCGGGCGGCACCTTCGCGGTGTCCTGCTTCAGCGCTCTGATCGCGATTTATGTCCGCGACGTACTGCACGGCGAGACGTATCTGTTCGGATTGCTCGGATCGCTGATCGGCGCCGGCATGCTGGCAGGCGGTGCAGCGATTGGACCTCTGGCGCGACGGTCCAACCGCAAGGAGCGGTTCGTCATCTTCGGAATCCTGAGCTGCGGTGTGTTCATCGTCGTCATTACGTGGTTCGGCACTCGCCTCGCTGCGATGCTTGGCTGCATCGGCATTGGCGCGGCTGTCGCGTTCATCGTCATCCCCGCCGCTGCGCTGATGCAATCGGAAACGCCGCATGAGATTCGCGGCCGCGTCAGTTCGAGTTCGGTATCGTTGGTGTCGATGTCGCAGGGAATCGCAATGCTGCTGGCCGGCGATGCCGCCACGCGCGTCGGAATCGTGCCGGTCTATTACGGTGCCGCCGCATTCCTCGCCATCGTCGGACTCGTCGGATTAGTAAGATTGAGGAAACTCGCATGAAGTTGCTTTTGCTCCTGACGATGACGGCGCTCGCATCCAGCGCGGTCGATCTCGCTCGCGTCGAATCGAAAGCCCTCGACAACACGCTGCGACTCCCCGGCGAACTTGCGCCCTATGAGGCCGTCGATCTGCGCGCGCGAGTGAACGGCTACGTCGAACGCGTGCTGGTGGATCGCGGCAGTTTCGTGAAGAAAGGACAACTCCTGGTCGTCATCACGGCGCCGGAGATGACGGCGCAGATCGCCGAAGCCGAGTCGCGAGCGCAAGGCGCCGAGTCGCAGCGAGCCGAAGCCCAGGCCCGACTCGCCGCCACCCAAAGCACGTACGACCGTCTGAAAGCCGCATCAGCCACGCCCGGCGCGATCGCCGGTAACGAACTCGTGCAGGCCGAGAAGTCGGTGGAGGCCGCAGCCGCATCGGTCCGCGCGGCAGCCGATTCCGTCCGCGCCGCGCATGCAGCCGTGGATGCGGTCCGGCGCCTCGAATCCTACTTGAGTGTCACCGCACCTTTCGCAGGCGTGGTCACCGAACGCTACGTGCATCCCGGTGCGCTGGTCGGTCCGAGTGTTCCGGAGGCGCTGCTGCGCATCGAACAGAACTCGCGCCTGAGGCTCGTAGTCGCCGTGCCCGAATCCGAGGCATCGTCGATTCCACGCGGCGCCCACCTCACCTTCACGGTCTCCGGCTATCCGAATAAAGTCTTCAACGGAACTGTCGCCCGAGTGTCCCACTCGATGGATCCGAAAACAAGGACCATGCCCGTAGAACTCGACGTCGCGAATCCGAAACTCGAACTCGCGCCCGGTATGTATCCCGAAGTGAACTGGCCCGCGGGCCGGAATGCTTCACTACTGGTGCCCGCGACAAGCGTCGTCACCACCACCGAGCGCACGTTCGTCATTCGCGATAAAGGCGGCCGCGCCGAGTGGGTGGATGTGCGAAAAGGCAAGCCGGCCGGCGATCAAGTAGAAGTGATGGGCGCGCTGCGTCCCGGCGATACTGTGGTCCGCCGCGCGACAGACGAGATCCGTCCCGGTACCCTACTTCGTTAGCGGAATCTCGAAATAAAACAATTCCTTGCCGCTTTGTGCTTCGCTCAATCCCGTAAGATACAGCTGCGCATCCGGCTCCAGCCGCGTGTCGAAATAAACGAACCCGTGTACCGAATCGCCGGGAGGCAGCATCTTCGCCGACAATGCAAGACCCTCGATCTCCCACGCCTTCAGCGGATTCTTTCCCTTCGGCAGCGGAATCGGCGATTGCTGAATCTTCGGCCGTTTCACCGCGCGCGAGTACGCCACATCCCGGGCCGGAATCGCTTCGATATGATCGCCGGTGGCCGAAACGTATTCCACCTTCAGATCCAGCCGCAGAGCTTTATCCGAACCATTCTCAATCACCACCAGCACCGGCAGGATCCCGTACTTGTACGGATTCGCTTTGCCGAACGCCGTTCGGATCTCGTCGTCGTTCACATACGGCACCGCCGCCACCGTCACTTTGCCCTGGCTCTGCTTCGTCTCATACGACGACGCCGGACCCGGCGCGAATCGCTTCTCGTTGTCGGCTGCCATCGCCGCCGATATACTCGTAATGATCGAGAACGCAATCAAGATCCGCTTCATTTATTTCCTCTACCGGCTCGCCTTGATCCTGGCGGCACCGCCGCTGATATTGTATTTCGTCCTGCGCATCCGCCGCGACCATCGCTATGCGGCACACTTCCGCGAGCGTCTGGGAACCATTCCATTCCCTACACAGCCGACGGCGGCGGGCACCATCTGGTTGCACGCGGTCTCGGTCGGCGAGGTCATCTCGTCCATCGCACTACTCCGCACGCTCCGCGAAACGTTCCCCACCGCGCCGCTATTCGTCTCCGTCGGCACCATTGCCGGACGAGCCATCGCCGGGGAGAAACTCGCCGCGCTCACCAACGGCATCTTCTATGTGCCGCTCGATTACGTCGGGTGCATCCGCCGCGTACTCCGCAAATTGAAACCCTCACTCGTGGTGGTCATGGAAACCGAGATCTGGCCGAACCTCTACCGCGAGACCCGGCGATGCGGCGCGCGCCTCGCCATCGTCAACGGCCGCATCTCCGATCGCGCGTTTCCGCGATACCAGCGCTTCCGATTCATCACCTCCGCCGCCCTCTCCCAACCCCACGAGATCTTCGTACAAACGCCGCAGGATCGCGCGCGTTACCTCGACCTAGGCGCACCCGCCGCCCGCCTGCACGCCGAAGGAAACCTGAAGTACGACTTCGATCCGTCCGAAGGCGAAATCGCGCCGGAGATACGCCGCTACATCGACGACTTGCAGCCGTCACGGATCTGGATCGCCGCCAGCACCATGCCGCCGCGCGAGGACACCGATCCCGACGAGGACGACATCGTAGTCGCCGCAATCCAGCAACTCGCTGCCACCCACCCGCGGCTCCTCACGATTCTCGTCCCACGCCGTCCGGAACGCTTCGCCGGCGCCACCGAAAAACTCGAGCGTGCCGGAGTGCCTTTCCTGCGCCGCTCGCAAATCGGCCTCGCCCCAGCCCCCGCGCTTCCCAGCGTGCTACTGCTCGATTCCATGGGCGAATTGAGCCGCCTGTTCTCGCTGGCCGACGTCGTATTCATGGGCGGCACATTCCCGCAGCGCGGCGGCCATAATATTCTGGAGCCTGCGTATTTCGGCAAGCCCATCGTCGCCGGCCCGCATATGGAGAACTTCCCCGCCATCGCCGAAGAATTCACGCGTGCCGGTGCCATGGTCCGCGTCGCCGGCCCTCGCGATCTCGCACCCGCCATCGCACGATTGCTCGATGATGACGCGGAACGCACGGTCATCGGTGAACGCGCGCGGCAACTCGCCATCGCCAAACGCGGCGTCACCCGCCACATCGCGTCGCGCCTCGCCGAACTCTATCGCGACGCCATCCCGCGATCCCCCACGCGTCCTCTACTCGCGCCCTTCGCCGCACTCTGGGAGTACGAAACGCGCCGGCGCCGCGAACGCGCACTCGCCTCGCAGCGCAAACTCGAACAGCCCGTCATCAGCATCGGCAACATCTCGATGGGCGGCTCCGGAAAAACTCCCTTCACTGACTGGCTCGCCACCCGCCTCAAGGATCGCGGCCTCCAACCCGCGATCCTCACTCGCGGTTACCGCCGCCGCTCTCCCGAGCCCTATGTCGTCCTCCACGCCGGCACCGAAACTCCCGCGGAACTCACTGGCGACGAGCCGCAGACCTACCTCAAGCACGGGTCCGCCCACCTCGGCATTGGCGCCGATCGCTACGAAGCCGGCAGACTGCTGTCAAAAATCTACCCGAGCGACGTCATGCTGCTCGACGACGGCTTCCAGCACTGGCGCCTCGCGCGCGATATCGACATCGTCCTGATCGATGGTCTCGACCCGTTCGGCGGCGGCGCCGTGTTCCCCCAAGGACGCTTGCGCGAGCCCCTCAGTTCCCTCGCCCGCGCCTCCGCGTTCCTCATCACTCGTGCCGGCCCCGGCGTTCGCATCGAAACTATCGAACGCGAACTGCGGCGATGGAATCCGCACGCTCCCATATTCACTTCGCGCGTGAAGCCACACGGCTGGATCCGGCTCGGTGACAATCAAATCTTTGAAGACCCGCCGTTTCAATCGGCCGGCGCATTCTGCGGCCTCGCCAATCCGAATACGTTCTGGCGGACCCTGGACGAAGCCGGCATCGAGACACCATTCCGCTGGTCGTTCGGCGATCACCATCGCTACCACCCGCCCGAGTTGAGAAAACTCGCGGTGCGAACCCGCAGGCGCGGCGCCGAAGTGCTCCTAACCACTCAGAAGGATGTGCCAAACCTGCCCGTCAATATTCTCGAACTCGTCGCGCCTACACCCGTGTTCGCTCTCGAGATCACAATCGAAGTAGATCGCGCAGACGAGTTGCTCGAATGGATATACTCAGGATTTCTATGCGTAAAAAAGTGACCGTTGTCGGCGCCGGAAATGTCGGCGCGAATTGTGCCGTTAATCTCGCGCACAAAGAATTGGCGGACGTCGTGTTAGTCGACGTCGTGGAAGGTGTTCCGCAGGGCAAAGGGCTCGACATCCTCGAGTCCGGTCCCATCGAAGGCTATGACGTGCTCGTAACCGGCGCCAACGATTACGAGCCCACCGCTAACTCCGATATCGTCGTCATCACCGCCGGATTCCCGCGCAAGCCGGGCATGAGCCGCGACGATCTTCTTCTCGCCAACTACGAAGTGGTGAAGACCGCTACCGAGCAGGCGGCGAAACACTCGCCCAACGCGATCCTCATTCTGGTAACGAATCCTCTGGATGCCATGTGCTGGACCGCGCTCCAGGTTTCGAAATTCCCGAAATCCCGCGTCATCGGCATGGCCGGCGTGCTCGACACCGCCCGCTTCCGCACGTTCATTGCGCAGGAACTCCAGGTTTCGGTGGAGAACGTGACGGCGGTGGTGCTCGGCGGCCACGGCGACACCATGGTGCCCGTGACACGTCTATCCAACGTATCGGGGATTCCGCTTTCGGAACTGCTGGATCAGGCCACTCTCGACCGCCTGGTGCAGCGCACGCGCGATGGCGGCGCCGAAATCGTGAAGTATCTCAAGACCGGCAGCGCTTACTACGCACCGTCCGCCGCCGCTGTCGAGATGGTGGAATCCATTCTCAAGGACAAGAAGAAGGTGCTGTCCTGCGCCGCTCTGCTCGAAGGCGAGTACGGCATCAACGGCCTCTACGTCGGTGTCCCGGTAAAACTCGGCGCCGCGGGAATCGAAAAGATCTATGAATTGAAGCTCACCGCCGAGGAGAAGGGCCAACTCGACAAGAGCGCCGCCGCGGTGGAAGAACTGATCGGTATCATTAAGCAGAAGATGATCTGACAGACTGCATGCCAGAACAACCATCCATCGACCCCAAGTTTGCGAAATTCAAGCTACGGCTCGCCCCATCGAAAATCCATCGGTGGGGCGTGCACGCAGCCGAGAGCATTCCGGCCAACCGCAAGGTGATCGAGTACGTCGGCGAGCGCATCAGCCGCGTCGAGACGAAACGCCGGGCGAACACCAACGAGTTCAATTATCTCTTCACCCTCGACAAATACTGGACCATCGATGGGTCCGTCGACGGCAGCGGCGCGCAGTTTATCAATCATAGCTGCGAGCCGAACCTCATCTCCCGCATCGTCAAGGGGCACATTCTCTATTACTCCTTGCGAGACATCAAGAAGGGTGAGGAGTTAACCATCGACTACCACTTCGCGCATGACGTCGACCGCGTGCCCTGCGCATGCGGCGCTACGAGATGCCGGGGGACGATCAATCTACTGAAGGGGATGTCGTAGCCTTCCGGGCGCGTCGCTGTTGAACCGCCGAATTGTGATACATCACTGGACATGACACGGCGCGATGTTCTTGTTAACTCGGCGCTGCTGGCTGTGCCTGGGGTAAAACTGCAGGCGCAGGCGGCTCGCCAACGGAATCTGCTGACCTCGCTCTGGAGCAGCAGTGCGCTGGCTGCCGCTGCCTCCAACCCGTTTCATCCACTCCCTACGGCAGAAGAACGCGCCGGCTGGGAAGCACTGCCCGCCGATGCGCGTGCCTCGCTGGTTGCAACGGGCGAAGAGCAATTGAAGTCGAACTGGGATGTTCTGCCCGCTACGGCTGCGCTGGAATTCGCGCGTAACGGAAACCGGTCGCACTATGAGGGCATGCGCGACCGGCGCCGCCGGAAACTGCAGGATCTGGTGCTCGCCGAATGCGCGGAAGCCCAGGGCCGGTTCACGGATGAAATCGTCAACGGCATCTGGCTAACCTGCGAAGAGACGTTCTGGGGCGTGCCTGCGCACCTCGGCGCACAGAAAGCGAAGGTCGGACTGCCGGATGTCACCGAGCCGATCGTCGACCTCTTCGCCGCCGAAACCGCCGCGGAACTCGCGTGGACGCTCTATCTACTCGAACCTTCGCTGCGCCAGGTTTCACGGCTCGTGCCGGATCGCATCCGATTCGAAACCGCGCGCCGCATCCTGACGCCGTGCCTCGATCGCGACGACTTCGGCTGGATGGGCTTCCACGGTCCTCCGCCCAATAATTGGAATCCGTGGATCTGCTCGAACTGGTTGACCTCGACTCTCATCGTCGAGACGGACAAAGCCCGCCGTGTTGCCGCGGTAAAGAAGATTGTCCGCTGCCTCGATCGTTTCCTCAACGGCTATGCGGACGATGGCGGCTGCGATGAAGGGCCCAGCTATTGGGGTCGCGCCGGCGCTTCGCTGTTCGATTGCCTCGAGTTGCTGCACAAGGCCAGCGGCGGGTCGCTGAACGCATTCTCTCAACCGCTGGTTCACCAGATCGGACTCTATATCTGCCGCGCCCATATCGCCGGCGAATGGTACACGAACTTCTCCGATGCCCCCGCGCGCGTGAATGTGGAGGGCGATCTCGTCTACCGCTATGGCCGCCTCACGGGCGACAACACCATGGCGCGACACGGAGCCTACGCCGCCTTCGAGCGCGGAGAGAACACACTGCCTCATGGCAGCATCGGCCGCGAATTGCCGGCTCTCTTCGATCTCGCCGAGATTCGGAAGGCGCCGCGTGCTCAGATATTGCTGCGCGATTCGTGGCTGCCGGGTATTCGCGTAATGACGGCCCGCCTGCGAGAGGGTTCGGCCGATGGGCTCTATGTCGCGGCGGAAGCCGGCAATAACGGCAAGAGCCACAATCACAACGACGTCGGAAACTTCATTGTGTACTCAGGAGGCGCGCCGGCCATCATCGACGTAGGCGTCGAGACCTATACCGCGAAGACGTTCAGTTCTCATCGCTACGAGATCTGGACCATGCAGTCGGCGTATCACAACTGCCCCACGATTGACGGCGTGATGCAGTCGCCCGGCCGTCAGTACGCGGCTTCCGACGTGGATTACCATCAGGGCGACGAAGCAGCGGAACTGCGCATGGACATTGCCGGTGCCTATCCGAAAGATGCCGGTCTGGAGAACTGGAAGCGAACCGTCCGCCTGGACCGCAAGCAGAACTACGTGGAAGTGGCCGACGAGTATTCGTTGAACAAACCGGTCAAAGAGATCACGCTGACCCTGATGACGCCATGCCGCGTGATGCTGGAATCCGGGACACTGCGGCTGGAAGATCGCGCGCGTGTCGATTACGATCCCGCCTTCACCCCGATTGTCGAAGAGGTCAAACTCGAGGACGCGCGCCTGCGCGGCGTGTGGGGCGAGCGCATGTACCGCATTCTCCTACGCGCCGCCAATCCCCCGCGCCAAGGGAACTGACGCATGAAAATCAGCCAGGCTTAGTAGACCTATCGCAAATACATTCCCGTATTGCGTGACCACCGCTCCGTTTCCGAGCCGCGCGCGTCAGCAAGCAGTCTTAGGAAATACTTGACCGTACTTCTGAAACCGTGGAGTTAACACCCCACCTGCCCACGCATTACGGGCCGATGAGCGAGTGTTCACCAACAGGCACAAATCAGTGTCTGGGATGCGCTCATTGTCCACGCGGCCTCCGAACGCAAACTGCGAAACGAATCCCTCACCGCCGCTTCAACGCCTCGAGCGCATCCGGCGTCCGGGGCCAGTCGTCCCGCAACAGCCGCGACAACGCGCGATCCGCCAGCAGCCGTCCCCCCGTCTGGCACACCGGACAGTAGTTCGTCTCATTCGCCGCATACCGGATCCGTTGGATCGCCGCGCCGCATCGGGGACACGGCTGGCCATACCGGCCATGCGTCGCCATCCCCTTGCGAAACGCCGTCACCTTCTCCGGAAATCCACCCGCCGACTCCTCTCGCAATCGCGCCGTCCACTCCTCGAGCGTCTCACGCGTCGCCGCAAACAGCCGCTCGACGTCGGCATCCGTCAACTTCTGCGACAGCGTCACCGGCGACAGCATCGCACGATGCAGAATCTCATCCGAATACGCATTCCCAATTCCGCTGAATAGCCGCGGATCCGCCAGCGCCCGCTTCAGCGTGTGATTCTCCGATCGCAGCGCGCGCGCGAAATCATCGGCCGTCGCCCCCAACACCTCCAACCCGCCCGGATCCAGATCCGCCAGCGCACTCTCGCCTTCGACCACATGCAGCGACGCTCGCCTCTGCGATCCCGCCTCGGTCAGTTGCAGCGACCCCGAGTCGAAATCGAAAATCCCGAGCGCCTTGCTCCCCATCTTCGCCGTTTTCGTTCGCCAGTGCAGCCGTCCCGCGATCATCAGATGCAGCACATACCAGAGTTCGCCTTCGAACCCGATCGCGATCCGCTTCCCGATCCTCCGCACCCGCTCCGCCATTCGCCCCACACCCGCATCCACCACCGGCGGCGCCACCGACCTCAGCAGAAACGGACTCCGAATCTGCACCCGCTCCAACCGGTGTCCCACCACCCGCGATTCAAGCGCCTCGACATACACGACGATATCCGGAAGCTCAGGCATGTGCTCTTACTCTACAAGGCCACCTACACTGGAAGATTGGATCTCTCCACTCCCCTGATGTATCTGAAAGGCGTCGGCCCAGGCCGGGCGCAGATGCTCGAAGCCAAGAATCTGCACATCGTCGAGGATCTGCTCACCTACTCGCCGTTCCGCTACGAAGATCGCCGAAACGTCAAAAGCATCTCCCAACTCGCGCCCGGCGAGATGGCCACCGTCCTGGCGGAAGTGAAATCCACGCGAGTCACCAGCTTGCAACGCAAACGCACCGGATTGTTTCAGGCCACCTTCCACGACGGCTCGCGCGAATCGCTGACCGGCAAGTGGTTTCACGGCGAGTATCTGCAGGACGTGCTGCTGCCGGGCACCAAGGTCGCCCTGTTCGGCAAAATCGAGTTCGACACCTACACCGGCGACCTCTCCATCCTCCATCCCGAATACGAAATCCTGTCGGGCGACGACGATCCCGACGCTAGCCTCCACACCGGCCGCATCGTCCCCATCTATGAAGCCGCCGGCAAGATCACCGCACGCCTGTTCCGCACCCTCATCCATCGCGTACTCGAGGAACTGCCTCTGATGGTCGACGCGCTCCCAGCCGATCTCCGTCTCCGCCTCAAACTGCCCGATCTCGAAATCGCGATTCGCACCATCCACTTCCCCGGTGAGCACGACGACGTCCGGCTGCTGAACAACTTCCGCTCGCCCTCGCAATTCCGTCTGATCTTCGAAGAATTCTTCTGGCTCGAATGCGGACTCGCGCTCAAGAAGACAAAAGCCCGCCTGCGTCCGGGCATTGCCTTCGAATTGACCGACCGTGTCCGCGAACAGATCAAGGCCATGCTGCCCTTCAAGCCGACCCAGGCTCAGAAGCGCGTGCTCAAGGAAATCGCCGGCGACATGGCGCGGCCCAACCCGATGTATCGCCTGCTGCAAGGCGACGTCGGCAGCGGCAAGACTCTGGTCGCCGCCGAAACCGCAATCATCGCCATCGAGAACGGTTATCAGGTCGCGGTCCTCGCGCCGACGGAAATCCTCGCCACCCAGCACTACTTCAGTTTTCGCGACATGTTCCAAAAGCTCGGATACATCGTCGTGCTCCTCACCGGGTCCAGTTCCAAACGCGAAAAACAGCAGCTCAAAAAACTGCTCGCCGCCGGACTCGTCCACATCGGTGTCGGAACACATGCGCTGCTCGAAGGCGACGTCGAATTCGAAAAACTCGGCCTCGCCATCATCGACGAACAGCATCGCTTCGGAGTGGAACAGCGTCTCCGTCTCGTCGAGAAGGGCACCAACCCCGACGTTCTGGTGATGACCGCCACCCCGATTCCCCGCACCCTGGCGCTTACCATCTACGGCGATCTGGACATATCCGTCATTGATGAAATGCCGCCGGGCCGCAAGCCGGTCGTCACCAAA
>JBBQGE010000005.1:0-144304 GCA_038322675.1 Bryobacterales bacterium | reverse complement strand
TTCCGCGACGGGATGACTACTGAGATACCCGGCGCGAGATCCCCTTCCACGACGGCGGCCGGAGCTTTCGGCGCGCGGCGCTTCAGATGGCTCGCTATCGCGCCCGCAACCAGGGCCGATCGATAAAACAGCGGCTGCTGTAATTGTTTTGGGTGCCGGATGCGATCCATCTGCCGTCTCACAAACGCCGACCGCCGTAGCGCCACCCTAGCGTATCGGGCCAACCCGGCGATATCCGGAGGCCGCAGCGAAACCGGGGCCATCTCCGACGAAACCGCCATCACGCGCCGGGCCCCGGATTGCAGTGCGAGTCCACGCAGTTTCGCGTACTGCCGGTCAGTCTCCAGCACCGCAATCGCAACTTGCACCGGACGCCCGCTCAACTTGGCGCGAATGCGCTCCAGGTTCTCTTTCGCCAGTTGATACGGCTGATATGCAATCCACTCGCCTTCCGGCGGCTGAAACTCGGAAACGACAATGAGCGGCAGATCCGGAGCAATGGTCCGCGCGGCTTCGATCATGTGCGGCACGCGCTCCGCAGCGCACGACGCAAACAGGATGCGTACCGCGTTGGTCAAATGAGTTCGACGACAGGAGTCCCGGTGCCGCCGTCCTGATACTCCTGCCAGAGGGCAAGAGCCTGGATCGCGAAAGCGGTGGAAACGGGGTTAGCGAACGGCATCAACTGCGTGTCTCTTCGCCCAAACCAAAACCCACCGGCCGTGTTTCGGCCCGCACCCGAGGCCTGAAACTCCAGGATCCGGAGGGCTTCCTGTTCGGCCGCTACCTCGTCCAGGCGGCACAATCCAAGCCGGGCTGCCAGCAACCGCAATCGCAGCAACTGCGCATAGACGTCGCAGCGGACGAACCGCGGAGCCATACGTCGCAGATGATTATCGATCCGCTCGATCCCAACTCCCACCACTGCCGCGCACTCTTCGTGCTCGGGAACCGCGAGCAGCGCTTCGAGGAAGTAAGCATACGCGTGAAGCCGGTCCATCGCGTCGTCGCCGGTGGAATCGGCCGGCACGAACTTCTCGTGCGTTGCCAGCGAATACGCGAGCATCCGTTCGAAGGCGCTGGCCAACTCGCGATGTCCCGTCGCAATCGCCAATTCGTGCCAAGCCATCGCCGATTTCAACTGATAACACCCGGGCCGCTTCGACCAGCGCTCGCCGTACGGCTCGGGCTGTTTGGACGGTAGTTTCAGCACCGGGTGCATCGCCTCCCCGGCCATGAAGTCGAACGCCATCGAAAGGCCGCACTCCTTGGCTCGCTCGAAATATTCGGCGTTGCCGGTGGCACGCCACATCGCGAGCAGACCGCGCGCTACGATACCACAATCGAAGAAGTACGCATACGGCTGATCCGGTTCGTACGCGAAGGTTGCGGTCTTTTCGTTCCAGGCCTGATGCACCAGGTACTGGGCCGAGCGCTCGGCTGCCTTCAGATACTCCCGGCCGCCCGTCATTCTCGCCAGGTACAGCAGTGTGCTGACCGCGTACCCCGTAATTTCTGCCGAAACTGGGGCGTACCGCTGCGAATCAGATAAATAGTAGCGGGCCACGCCTCCGCTGCTGTCCTGAATGCCGGAGCGAAGAAACCACGAGCCGGAACGTTCCAAAATGGCCGCAGTGTTCAGGGAAGTGATTTTGGGGGCGTGCAAGCTGGTTCTAAGAACTTGTATTATAACACCGCGACCTCTCCTACTATGCGATATCTGACCTGCATTCTTCTGCTCGGGACCGCTTATGCGCAGCAGGCGCCCATCGGGATCGTGCGTGGCGAATTGATCACGTGGCAGGCGGTCGCCGCCGGCGGTCAACTCAACATCCGCACCAACGACGGCCACACCTACGAGTGCTCCTACGATGGCAAGACCTACTTCGAACGTGACAACCAGCGCGTAGCGGCCGGCGTGCTGAGCACAGGCGACCGCCTGGAGATCGTGTCCGATCACAAGCCGGGGTCGCAGAACTGTTATGCTCGGACGGTTCACGTGATGGACCCGCCCACGGTGCGCATCGTGCCCGGCGTTCGCCCGCGTCTGGAGGCTCCGGTGAACTCGACGGAGTCGTTTGCGCCGCGAGGCGACATGACCTTCTCCGGCGTCGTGATCCGCATCGACCCGGATGCGCTGACTCTCAAAATGCGGACCGGCGACGAGAAAATCATCCTGCTACGACAGGACACCCGCTATCTCGGCGACGGCCAGCGCGTCGACGCCGGCGGTCTGAAGCGAAACACGCGAGTTTTCATTCGCGCGGGACGCAACCTCGACAACGATGTGGAAGCGTACCAGGTGATCTGGGGTAACATCATCCGCCCGAACGACTAACTACTCGCTGAGATAGCCGAGCAGTTTCCCATGCAGCGCGTGTGCCACCTGGTTGTCCGGTGCGATCACCAGCACCGTGTCGTCGCCCGCGATAGTCCCCACTACCTCATCCCACTCTTCGTGGTCCAGCGCCGTGGCCAGCGTGCTGGCATGACCGGGTTGCGTCTTGAGCACCAGCAGGTTCTGCGCGATCCTGACATCCTGCAGAAACTCCGCAATAATCGTCGACAGATCCGGGCCGTTGGAGTGTGGTGTAATTTGCCGGTAGCCGTCGGGAGTTTTCACCAGCCCGAGTTCGCGCATGTCACGAGAAAGGGTTACTTGCGTAGTGGTAACTCCGACCTTCTTCAATTCTGCGGCCAGTTCCTCCTGAGTGGATATGGCCTTGCCGCGGATGAGCTTGAGAATCTGACCGTGCCGGTAACTCTTGTTCATGATCGCCAACTCGCCACCTGCGCTTCGGCCCGTTCAAGAGCCTTGGCGACGGTTTCCGGTCCCGTGCCGCCGGCGATCTCTCGAGTCTTCATGCCTTCGGCCGGATGAAACAGTCGAATCATATCAGCGCTGAACCCGGGGGCAAACGCCGTCAACTCTTCGGCCGTCCATTCCGACGGCTTTTTGTTTTGGCGAAAGCTGGCCAGCACGAGTCGTCCCGCGATCTGATGGGCCTCGTGAAACGGCGTGCCCGCGCGGGCGAGCGCCTCGGCAAGATCCGTCGCGATCACCCAACTCCCCGCCGCAGCCTCAAGCGGAATAGCGGGATGCAACTCCGCGGTCTCGATGACCGCCTGCATCATCCCGAGCGAGCCCTGTAACTGGTCCACGGCGTCGAACAGCGGCTCCCAACATTCCTGCATATCGCGGTTGTAAGTCATCGGCAGTGCCTTCATGGTTACGAACAGCGACGTGAGGCCGCCGAACACACGGCCGGCTTTCCCGCGCAGTAACTCGAGCGAGTCCGGATTCTTCTTCTGCGGCATCAGGCTGGAGCCGCTGGTAACTCCGTCGCCTAACTCCATCCAGCCGTACTCTTCGCCGGAGTAGAGGATCCAATCCTCGGCCAGACGGCTGAGGTGCAGCATGCACACAGAGGCCGCGTAGACGAAGTCCATCGCGTAGTCACGATCGGCGGATACGTCCATGCTGTTCGCGGTGATGGATTCGAACCCGAGTTCACGTGCCATGGCCTCGCGATCGAAGGGGAAGCCGCTACCGGCGAGGGCTCCGGATCCGAGCGGGAACACATTGGTCCGCCGCCGCGCTTCGAGCAACCGGTCGCGATCGCGTGCGAGCATCTCGAAGTACGCCAGGATGTAATGCGGCCACAGCACCGCCTGCGCTCGTCGCGTGTGCGTGTAGCCGGGCACGACAGCATCCCGATAGCGTTTCGCGATGGCGACCAATGCCGAGGCCACATCGGAGACCAGCGTCAACGTCCGATCGATTTCGCCGCGCAGCCACAAACGCGCATCGAGCGATACCTGCTCATTACGGCTGCGGCCCGTATGAATCTTGTCGGCCAGGCCGCCGGTCTGCTCCTTCAATTTGCGGATGACCAGGGTATGAATGTCTTCGTCTTCGGCGCCCTCGAAGAAGGCCGGCGACTGCGCGTCGTCACGAATCCGGTCAAACGCGGCGATTAGTTGGTCGCGCTCTTCCGTCGTGAGGATGCCGACCCTGGCTAACTCTCGCGCAAACGCTTGCGAGCCGCGGATGTCGGCATCGAGAAATCGTTTGTCAAAGTGGAGCGACCAGGAGAATCGTTGAAAGGCTTCGGAAGGGCCGGCTTCGAACCGGCCTCCCCATAACTTCATTGACTCTGGCCTTTGCTAACGGCCGCGCGCATCTTGATCGGCAATCCGATCAGATTGATGAAACCGAGCGCATCCTTCTGGTCGTATTCGGCGCCCATCGTGAAACTCGCGATGTTGAGTGAGTACAGCGAGTACGGCGATGTGCGGCTGACTGGATCGATGTTGCCTTTATAGAGCCGCATCGTCACTTCGCCGGTCGTGGTCTGGCTGGTTACTTCGAAGAACGAATCCAGCGCCTCGCGCAACGGCGTGAACCAGAGTCCGTTGTATACCAGTTCCGCGTAGTCGAGCGCGAGCTTTTGCTTATAGTGCAGCGTGTTCCTGTCGAGAGTCAATGCTTCGAGTTCGCGATGAGCGGCCATGATCAGCGTGCCGCCGGGCGTCTCGTAACACCCGCGCGACTTCATGCCGACGAACCGATTCTCCACCAGGTCGATCCGTCCGATACCGTTTTCGCTGCCGATTTTGTTGAGCTGTTCCAGCAACGCCACGGCCGATTTCGAACGCTCGCCGTTCACCGAAACCGGGATGCCTTTTTCGAATCCGATGGTGACATCGGTGGGCTTGTCCGGTGCTTCCTGCGGGCTGCGTGTGAGCATCCAGATATCGTCGGGAGCCGCATTGGCTGGATCTTCCAGCGCGCCGCCTTCGTGCGAGATGTGCCAGATGTTCCGATCGCGGCTATAGATCTTAGTGGTGCTCTGCGCGATGGGCACCTCGTGCTTCTTCGCGTATTCAATTGCGTCTTCGCGGGAGATGATGTCCCATTCGCGCCACGGCGCAATGACGGTGAGTTCAGGCGCCAGCGCCTTGTACGTCAACTCGAAGCGAACCTGATCGTTGCCCTTGCCGGTGCAGCCGTGGGCCAGTCCGTCGCACCCGGTTGCGAGCGCGACCTCTACCTGCCGCTTCGCGAGTAACGGCCGCGCGATGGACGTGCCGAGCAGGTACTTGTGCTCATACACTCCGCCGGCGCGGACCATTTTCCACAAATATTCGGACACGAACTCTTCGCGCATGTCCTCCACATGAATCTCGTCGGCCCCAGTCTTTCGCGCCTTGTCTTCCAGGCCCGTGAGTTCGTCGCCGCCCTGGCCGATATCGCCGCATACGGCTACGATTTCGCAGCCGTAGTTCTCCTTCAGCCACGGAATGATGATGGATGTATCGAGCCCGCCCGAGTAGGCGAGCGCCACTTTCTTCGGTTTTGCCATGATTCTGATTCTGTCAGGCGAGCAGCATCAGCAGCAGTGCCTTTTGCACGTGCAGCCGGTTCTCGGCCTGATCGAAAACGACGGACTGGCCCGACTCCATGACCGCGTCCGTAGTTTCCTGATTGCGTTTTGCGGGCAGGCAGTGCATGAAGATCGCATCTTCAGACGCCTGCTCCATCAGTTCTTCGTTGACCTGGTACGGCTGGAAACGCGCGCGGCGCTCGATTGCCTCCGACTCCTGGCCCATGCTGGCCCACACGTCGGTGTAGACGGCATGCGCTCCGGAAGCGGCTTCCTGGGCCGAATTCGTAATGACAATCGAGGTATGAAATGTTTCCGCCAACGCGAGCGCCTGGTCCACTACTTCCTGATTCGGCTCGTAGCCGGGAGGGCACGCGAGCGAGAAATTCATGCCTAGCCGCGTGGCCGTGAGCATCAACGAGTGAGCCACGTTGTTGCCATCGCCGATGAAGGCCAGTTTCAGGCCGCGAAATTTGCCGAATTTTTCCTTGATGGTAAGCACGTCGGCGAGCGCCTGGCACGGGTGATACAGATCGCTGAGCGCGTTGATCACCGGAACGCTCGAATACGCCGCAAGTTCCTGGACGGTGCGCTGCGTGAACGTGCGCGCGACGATTCCGTTCGTCCACCGGTCGAGATTGCGGGCAACGTCCTTGATCGGTTCACGCTCGCCGATCAGACCGTTGTTCAGAATAGAGTCGCCGCCGAGTTGTTTCACCGCGAGTTCGAAGGTGATGCGAGTGCGGAGCGATGGCTTCTCGAACAGCAGCGCGACGTAGCGGCTGGATAGCGCCTTGGAGAATCGCATCGGATTCCGTTTGACCTGGGCACTGAGGTCGAGCAGCGATAGGAGTTCATCGTAGGACAAGTCGAGGTCCTCGGTGAAGTCGGTGGCGGACATTCGCCACTCGGATTCGGACGGTTGCGTTGCGGCCATCGGTGCTCCTTTCGCGCTTGGTGAATGTTTATTCAACACTATGAATAATAATACAATTGAGCATTCGTTGCAATGAATCGTCGCTGCGTGTGTTTAGTCCCGAGCCGTCCCTTCTGACTTCAGGGTAGCGGGCGGGGCGTACAGTCGAGTGGGGTCGAAAGCGCCCGGACTGGCTGCAGGCGATTCCGCGGCAAGGGCTTGGAAGTCGCGAAATAAATCGGCGACTGCCGTGAACGCGCTATGATGCACCGAGTGCCCTTTCGCTGGTGGGTGGGGATCCTGCTGTTCGGGTCCACGACGATCAACTATATCGACAGGCAGACGCTCAGCGTTCTGGCGCCATACCTGAAACTGGAGTTTCACTGGACGAACTCGGACTTCGCCGTGGTGGTGATCGCATTCCGGGTGGCGTACAGTTTCTTCCAGATTGTCGCGGGGCGGTTGCTGGACCGAGTCGGCACGAAGCGCGGGCTCAGCTATGCCGTGACTTGGTACTCGCTGGTGGCGATGGCGACTTCGCTCGCGGTGGGACTGAAGAGCTTCGCGACATTTCGATTCCTACTCGGGGCCGGCGAGGCGGCGAATTGGCCCGGGGCAACCAAGGCCGTCTCCGAGTGGTTTCCGAAGGCGCAGCGTGGATTGGCCGTGGCGCTGTTCGATAGTGGGTCGGCGGTGGGCGGAGCCGTCGCGCCAGCGCTGGTGATCTGGCTGTACCAAACGTTCGGCAGTTGGCGGCCGGCATTCGCGATCACGGGCTTACTGGGTTTCACTTGGGTGTTGTTATGGCGCACCGTGTATCGGGCGCCGGATGTGCCGCTAGTGGATCTGGAACCGCATCGCACAGCGAATCCTTCATGGCGGCAGTTACTCGCGTTGCGCGAGACGTGGGGAATCGTGCTGGGACGGTCGCTGACGGATCCGGTGTGGTTCTTTATTACCGACTGGTTTGCGATTTATCTGGTCTCGAAAGGCTTCAAGTTAGAAAATACATTACTCGGATTCTGGGTTCCGTTCGTGGCGGCGGATCTGGGTAACTTCGCGGGCGGCGGATTGTCGAGTTATCTGATACGGCGAGGGTGGCCGGTGTTACGCGCGCGCAAGCTGGTAGTGCTGCTGGGCGGGATCGGGATGGCGCTGCTGATTCCCACCATCGCCGTGTCGAACTTCGCCGCGATCATTGCCCTGTTCGCAGTTTCGACGTTCTCGTATGCGGCATGGTCGACGATGGCTCTCACATTCCCCACCGATCTGTTTCCGAGCCGAGCCGTGGCGACCGTCAGCGGCTTGAGCGGATGCGGTTCTGGCATCGGCACCATCATCTCCACCTTCCTGATCGGCTGGGTGACTGACCGGTACTCGTTTGAGCCGGTGCTGATTGGCGCGAGTCTGATTCCGTTGCTGGCCACGACGCTTGTGTTTATCCTGATCAGAGAGAATAGGACCTGAGTTATGCTGACTCGACGTACTCTTCTACTTACCGGAGCCGGCGCGTTGCTCACGCGCGGCGCAACCATTCGATATCGCGAATACTCGCGGTGCTTGCCGGACTATCTCGCGGAGCTGGCTCGCGATGCGTATGAGCGGCGGAACCGGGCGATCGCGAAGCTGACGAACCAGGGTGCGATTCACGAATACCAGCGATGGGCTCGCGAGACGTTCTGGCGGTTGGCCGGCGGCGAGCCGGATCGGACGCCGTTGCAGACTCGCACCACCGGGACGTTCGAGCGCGGCGGGTACCGGGTGGAGAAGCTGATTTATGAGAGCCAGCCGGGGCTGGTGATTCCTGCGAATCTCTACATCCCGACTCGCGGGACTCCGCCGTTTCCGGGCGTGCTATTTCAGATGGGACACAGCCTGAATGGGAAGGCCGCGGAGCCGTATCAGAAATGCTGTCAGGGATTAGCGAGGCTCGGTTATGTCGTGCTCGCATTCGATCCGATGGGGCAGGGCGAGCGGACTTATTATCCGGGTCCCGGCGGCGTGACGACGCGGTTGGACTCGGCGGATGAGGAGCACACGGTGCCAGGGCGGCAGATGCTGCTGGTGGGCGATACCGCAACTCGGATGCAGGTGTGGGATGCGGTCCGGAGTCTGGATGTGCTGGCGGCTCATCCGTTGGTCGACAAGGGACGCTTGGCATCGACGGGGCAGTCGGGCGGCGGCACGCTTACGATGCTGCTGGCGGCGGTGGACGACCGGCTTGCGGCGGCCGCGGTGTCGAGCGGGAACACCGAGAATGTCGCCTGCGCCGACTTCCATCCACCGGGATCGACCGACGATGCCGAGCAGAACCTGCTGTACTCGGGACCGGCTGCGTTCGACCGCTGGGATCTGTTGTATCCGATGGCTCCGAAGCCAATGCTGGTGTTAGCGAGCGCGCGGGATTTCTTTGGGACTTACTCGCCGACTTACTTATCGAGCGGCCGGGAAGAGTTCGCGAAGCTGGGGAAGGCTTATTCGGTGCTGGGCGCAGGCGGCAAGTTAGAGTGGGATGAGACTCCAACTCCGCATGCACTGAGTTACTATCTGCGGACCCGGATTTATGCGTTCTTTGAGCGCCGGCTCAAAGGCCGGGATGTCGAATCTGTAGTCGAGCCGCCCGTGCAACCGGAGGCGGATGAGGTGCTTTTCGCCGGGCCGACGGGAAACGTGGTTCGCGACTTTGGGAGCAAGACGCCGCTGAGTCTGACTCGCGAACGGGCGGCGGCAATGAAGACCGGCCCGGTGGATGCCGGGCAGTTACGGAAGTTACTTGAGCTGGATGCGCCGGTTCCGGTTCAACCGGTGCAGGTGGCGCGTGTCCCGTCGGAGGCGGCGGACATAGCCGCCATTGGCGTTCCGACCGCGCCGCGAGTCTACGCCCCGGCATGGGTGTTTGTCCCACGGAAGGCGGATGCCGCAGCGCCCGTACTGTTGGTGGTAGAACCCGGCGGCCGGAATGTGCGTTGGCGCGAAGGCGGACTCTATCACCAACTCGCGGCGGAGGGCGTTACGGTCTGTGCGGCCGATGTTCGGGGCATCGGCGATTTGCGCCCGCAGGTGAGCGCGGGCAATCCTCAGTACACGATTCCGCATGCGACCGAGGACGCGTATGGATGGTCGTCGCTGATCTTCGGAAAGCCGCTGGTGGGTCAGCAAACGGCCGATTTGCTGGCATTCGTCCGGTCGTTTGAGGCCATGCCGGCCACTCGGGGACGCCGCGTGATGCTGGCGGCGACGGGGCACGTGGCTCTCGCGGCTTTGTTCGCGACGGTACTGGAGCCGAAGATTGCGAGGAGTTATCTGGTAGGTCTGCTGCCGTCGTACCGCGGATTACTCGCGCGGGAGGATTACTCGGTGCCGACGGCGAATTTCCTGCCGGGAGTTTTGCGAGTTACCGATATTCCGGACCTGTTGAGCCCCCGGGTGGTCCAAGGAACGGCCTGGGACCTCCGGGGGCTTCTGCAGTTCGTCAGGAGTTAGAAAGTAATGCGAAGCCGCAAACGAACGGTGCGGCGGCTGTCGACTCCCTCCTGGGTGTAGCTGGTGATGAGACGTCCGAAATCTGGGTTTAGAGTTATGTCTCCATACTCCGGAGCCAGCGTTGCGGGATTTACTTTCATCGTGAAATCGCCTACTAGCCCGATGTCGTAGTTATCGGGCGACTTCAGCGGATGATTCAGGATGTTATTCACATCGGCGCCGAGTTCGGCCCGGACCTTCTCGCCGAACGCGAAGATCTTGCGGATGCCAGCGTTCAGACCATAGGTGCCGGGGCCGCTCAGGAGATTGCGGACGGCGATATTGGGATTGCTGAAGAGGTCCGCACCAATCGGGGGTAGAGCGAAGGCGGAGGGATTCCAAATGCGGTCGCCCTGTTGAACGGTCGGATCGCCGGACACGATGGGACGGAAGGCCGTTCCGTAGAATCCGCCGGTAGCGTCGATGGAACCGGAGGCGACGTTGCCCGGGACGACGGGTTCGCAGTTGTCGCAGAGCCAGAACGGAGTAAATCCCGTACCGGATTTGGCGAACGCCTGCCAAGAAAACTGCCAACCGCCAACGATGGCATCGACAGCGCGCGGGAGATTGGATCCATATTTGCGGCCGCGGCCATACGGCGTGTCGTAAATGCCATAGGTGATAAAGCGGTGGCGGGACGTAAAGGCGTCCATTCCATAATCCGAGTTCGGGTCGAACTGGTTGTAGGCGGTACCACCCAGGCTCGAGTTACCGGTATCGGCGGCCGTGGACTTCTGGTCGAGGTAGGTATAACTCGCGTTAAATGTGAAGCCACCAGAGAACCGGCGGTTGACTTCCGTCTGGAACGCACTACTACGGCCGTGGCCGAAATTTCCGAAGCTAGTGAGGTAGCTGCCGAGACTCGGGTAGGGAAGCCGGGCGAGGTCGGCCGGCGAGTAGTCGCAATTGGCGTCGTCCGGGTTGCATGCGGTAACTCCGTCACCGGTGGTGGTGCCGAAGGGCTTGTTGCTGGGCGGAATCATGTTGGCGTCCACGCCGGAGATGAGGCCGCTCATGTAGGTGCCGAGATAGGAGACGCGGACGGCGGTGGACCAGCCGATATCGCGCTCGAAGGTGACGTTCCATTGTTGGATGCGCGGCTGTTGGAGGTCGTATGGTACCCAGTTACCGGAAGTCAGACCGCTGAGGGCGGTAACGGAACCGCCGGAAACGGGAGTTAAACCGTTGGGACCGCCGGGCCATCCATTGATGGGAGTATCGGCGGGGGATCGCTTGGTGATTCCCACTTGGAACGAGTTAGTCGCCAGAGGATCGCGGATGCCCTGGGCGGCGGAGGTGGGATAGAAGAAGCCGTAGCCGCCACGCAGAACGGACTTATCGGTAAGCCGCCAGGCGAAGCCGAAGCGCGGGGCGAAATTGTTGTAGTCGGTACGGACCAGCGATCGCGGGACGCCTACCTGGTCGGCCGTGACGACGCCGAATGCGATGTACCGCGGATCGAGCGCGGCAAGCGTCTTTTCCGACGGAACGACGTAGCGGCCCTTCTTGCCGTTCGGGCCGACATAGGTGGGATCGAAGTTGACCAGCAGGTCGTTATTCTCGGTGAAGGGTGTAACGATGTCGTATCGCAGTCCCACGTTCAAGGTAAGCCGCGGAGTTACCTTGAAATCGTCGGTAACGAAGAAGCCCTCTTCCCAGTTATAAACATCCATCGCGGGCCGGAATGCATTCACATACTGGGCAGTGTTAGGTCCGATACCCAGGAGAAAGCGGGCAAGAGGATCCGTTCCGGCGCCGGTATAGTTAAGGCGTCCGCGAGGATTGCCACGTCCGCTGGTGAAGCCGTCGAGAGCGGCATTGCGAACGAAGTCGGCACCCATCTTGAAGCTATGCCGGCCCTTCACCCAGGTTAGGGTATCGCCGAAAGTCATTAGGTTTTGATCGAGGGGGCGGTAAGTGTTGCGTCCGCCATTGCCGAAGATGGCGTAAGTGGAACCCAGGCTGATGGCCGGGTGTCCCCACGAATCGAGGGCCGAAGGCGTGATTACGGCTCCATACGCGCTGATTTCGGACTCACTGAACCCGATGGTCTGGAGGAATTCGTGGAGTGTGCTGTTACTGTGGCGCAGCCATGGAACACGATTGAAGCCGCCGCGCACTTCGTTGATAACAGTGGGAGCGAATAAGTGTGTTTCCGAGAGCGAGAGCGTATCGTTGCGGCGATCGTTCTGCGTGAGGCCGAGCGGCGTATAAGGACTTTGAACCAAACCCTGTGCCCACTCCTGTGTCTGGACGTTGTACACGGCATAGAAGCGGTCGCTCTCACGGAAGTCGTGATCGACGCGGATGGTACCGAGATTGCGCCGAAGCGTGCCGGGTTCGTTTGTGAAGTAATCGACGAGGCGGCCGTTGCTGGGGTTGATGGCGGCGTTGGGGCTCGTGACGGGGAAGTAGGTTTTGATTAACTTCTGTGTGACCGGGTTCAGCAGGCGGGTGGGAATCGTGATGAATCGCTGTCCGAGGCCGCCGACCGTATTTTGCGCTACTTCGGTCGGAGTGAGTGCAATTCCGGCGGGGACGGCAGGCTTGGCGGAGTCCTTCACGAGTGAGAAGTCGCCGGCGAGCAACGTAGCGTGCGGCAGGCTGGTGCTGTGAATATACACCGGGCTGTTCTGAAACCGTTTCTCGAACGCGGCGAAGAAGTAAGTGTTCTTGAGTTTCGGAATAGGTCCGCCGAAAGAGCCGCCGAATTCATTCAAGTTGAAGTAGGGATTCGGATAACTGGACCGGGCGGGAGTTGGGGTGAAATCGGCCTGCCCGATCTTGTCGCGCAGGTCCCAGGCGGCGAGTGCGGAGTTCTTGTTGTCGTAGAACAGCGAGCCATGGTAACTGCTGCCGCCGCGCTTCGTGGTTACACGAATGTTCGCGATGCCGGCATACTCGGCGGAGAAGCTGTTGGACATGACGTTCAACTCGCCGATGGTTTCCAGAGACGGCTGGCTGGAGGTCGGCTCGCCGAAGACGCCGCCATTCGAGCGCTGGCCGTCCAGCGAGAAACTGGCACCGTAGCTTTGGGCGCCGATGAATTTGAATGACCCATCGCCGATGCCTTGCGTGATATTCGGGTTGAGATACAGGAACGAGAGATAGTCGCGGCTATCGCGGGGCAATTCTACTAACTGCCGGTTGTTGAGCGTGCCGCTGATAGTCGGGTTATCGACCTGTGTCAGCGGAGCTTCGGCCTGCACCACAACAGATTCGGAGGTGGCTCCGACTTCGAGACGGGCGTTAACGCGCGCTGTCTCGCTGCTACGGAGCGTAACGCCGGAGATCTCAACGGGTTTGAATCCCGTGGCGGAGACCGTGATTTTGTAGTCGCCGAAACGCAGACCCGTGGCTTGGTATTCGCCGGCCTCGTTGGTCTTGGCGGAGATGCGATTGCCGGTCTGGAGATCAATTACGGTGACGGCGGCGTTCGGCACGGAGGATCCCGTAGGATCGGTGACGCTGCCGCTAATAGTGCCGAGATCGGAGCCTTGCGCGAAGATCAGCGCCGGCAGGAAAAACAGAGCATAGATTGTACGGGAGAACATAGAACTAACCCCCATGGTATTTACTAACACCTGTAACGAGTGTTACTGGAAACTAACACGTCTGTGACGGGAAATCAAGGCCGGATGGGGAGTCGAACTGGCCCTCATCCGGATTGCCGGCGAGGTTGGCTTCGTTTTGAAAATTTGCCCATTCGTCACGGTAGCTGCGGGGCGGCATGGCTTGAAGTTGTTCTTTCAGCCAGGTTTTTGCGTCATTGGCTTCGTTTCGTTTTTCGCGCGAGCGGCAGTGCGAGAGCTCGCGATACGCCTGAAAATACGACTTTTCCGCCGACGCGGCCCAGCGATTCAGCAGGATTAGCGGATTGCTCCCGAGGGCGGCGACGATGCGCGTGTCTGGGTTCGTTTCGTCAATTTCGCCGGACACGATGTTTTCGAGGGCAACGGATTCGAGGCGGCGGAACCGGTCCAGCCGCCAGCGAGATTGGGCCAGTTGGTCAGTAAGAAAAGTTTCATGAGTGGTGGAGGGTTGAAATTCGGAGCGGTAGCTTTCGAGGAGACGATCGAAAGCAGCCTGATCCTCGTGAGCGAGGACTTTGGACGGAGAGGCACCGGAGTTGTTCATTTCGACCTCAGGGTAGCCCGTGGGCCGAACAGAGCCGGGGGTCGGAAGCGCGTAAAACCGCGCGAGGTGACTGACGGGCGGGGATTTACGTGCGTGCGGATTTGTTTGCGAAAGTTGTGAACGCTGGTGCGATCACTTGAAATCGGCCCAGACGATGGTGTGATCGGATGCGGCCGGCGAGCGGCGCGGAACCATATCGACGTCGATGGCGATGCAGCGTTCGGCCATGGGCGGGGTGGCGAGGATATGGTCGATGCGCCAGCCCCAGTTGTTCCCGAGCGCGTTGCGAAAGTAATCCCAGTAGGTATACTGCACGCGATCGGGGTGAAACTGGCGGAATAAGTCGATGAAGCCCCAGGAAGTGGCTAGTTTGAACGCATTGCGGGCGTCGATGTGGAAGTCCACGTCGTTGACGCGGCGATCGGGATGGTAAACATCGATGGGCTCGGGCGCGACGTTCAGATCGCCGAGCCAGATTACGGAGTTGGCCTTGTCGAGATACTCGTCGAAGTAGCGGCGAATGCGGTGGAACCAATCCAGCTTGTAAGTGTACTTATCCGTGCCTATCTTGTGGCCCTGCGGGACGTAGGTATTCACGATCGCGACTCCGTCGACGACAGTTTGGAGGATCCGCACGTCCTCATTATCGGGACCTTCGTGGAGTCCATGGATGACGCGTTCGGGTGGTTTCCGGGTGAGGGTGGCGACGCCATTGTAGGCTTTCATTCCGCGATAGGCGGCGTGGTAGCCAGCGGCTTCGAAGGCCATCCGGGGAAAGTCGTCATCGTGGACCTTGGTTTCCTGCAGGCACATCACGTCGGGTTGGTGTTCGGCGAGCCAGTCGAGGACGATGGGGAGCCGTTTGCGGATGGAGTTAACGTTGAAGGTCGCGATTTTCATGGGACGAGACCATTATGGCGGGTTGGGCTCGCCGGGCGGCGATTGCGACTCAACCGCTCTTCTGAGTAGCGATGTACCAGACGTGGCCGAACGGATCGACGATGCCGCCGGACCGGTCGCCGTAGACCTGATCCTGCATGGGCAGCAGTACTCGCGCGCCAAGCTGGATGGCGCGATCAAAGGTCGCATCGGGATCGTCGACGTAGAGATAGACGTGCACCGGGGTTCCGCCGCGGGCGATAGGGCCGCGCCAGTCCGGGTATCGAGGCGACTCGTCGGTGAGCATGAAAGGGGAATCACCGATACGGATTTCGGCATGGCGGATACGGCCGTCCGGTCCGGTTTCGCGGGTCAGTTCAACGGCTCCGAAAGCCTGGCAGTAGTATGCGATGGCGCGGGCGGCGCCGTCGACAATCAGGTACGGCGTTGCGGTCGGGAAACCGGGTCTGCGGGGCAATTCTATCTCCTGGCGTATAATACCGGGACTGACGCGCGGCGTCTTGTAGATATTTTGCGGGTGTCGAATTTGTGACCCTTTTGAGGGGTGGAATTCCGCGTTCGTTGATTGAAGGGGAAGTTCGATGCTTGCAAAGATCGTTTTTGTGGCGGCCGCGGCGTTCATGGTGTACGCGGGAACGGCCGCGCCGGATGTTCAGCGTTCCACTCCGACACAGACATCATATCGATGAGCGGATACCGGCAGGATCTGGCCTACATCCATCACGTGGGGTTCGGCGATTATGCGCGGAACGCCGCGCCTGGATTAGTGTCGTTGCTGCGGCATCATGAGATCCTGCGGGGCTTGGTGGTGGATCTGGGATGCGGGTCGGGGCTGCTGGCGCGAGAGTTGCTGCAGGCCGGTTACGACGTCCTGGGGATCGACATTTCGCAACCGATGATTCAGCTCGCGCGAGCACATGCTCCCGGAGCCACGTTCCGAAACACGTCATTGCTGCGTGCGGCCCTGCCTCCCTGCGAGGCTGTGACTTGCGCCGGCGAGGGTCTTAATTATCAGTTCGACGCCGAAAATGGAGATTCGGTCCGGAGCAAACTCTTCCGTCGAGTGTGGACGGCTCTGCGTCCGGGTGGAGTCTTCGTTTTTGACTTCGCACGTCCGGACCGGGTGCCGGAGCCGGGTCCGCGGCGCAACTGGATGGAGGGGCGCGATTGGGCGTTGATGGTGGAGGTGGACGGCAATCGCATGGAGCGGACACTCACCCGGCGTATTGTCTGTTTTCGAAAGTCAGGTGCGAGTTACCGCCGGACAGAAGAAAGTCATCACCTGCGTTTGTATGAGCCCGCCGAATTAGCCCAAGAGTTGAAAGCGACAGGATTTGAAGTGGAAGAACTGCCGGGGTACGGTAGTGGGGAACTGCTGCCGGGGACTTCTTTGTTGCTGGCCAAAAGGAAATAAGGCGGAACGGCCGAGGAGGTTATGCCGTTCCGCCGGGGGACATTGATCTAAGCTTCACCGCGTTTGCGGCGGATGAGCCACGGCTCAATCGCGCCGGGATTGTCGAGAATCTCACGCTCCAGATCCTCGAACTGGCTTGCCAGTGCCGCCTTCTCAATGGACATGCCGAGAAACTCATCACCAGTTTGCTCGCGCTTGTGTTCGATGAGGTCGAGAATCGCCTCACACAGCTGAATCCGGTCTGCCGTCGTGCTCATAACCCGCCCTCCTGATCAATTGGACGAAATAGATGTCTGGAAGTTCCGGAAATTCGCACAGCGACTTAGTGAAGCCTACTTCATGGGCGAGAAATCGGTGGGATCCATGAACACAGAATCGACGTGAGTAACAATTTTGCCGTTCGCTTCCGATGCAGCCTGCACCTTCTTCCACTCCGGGTCGTCGCGGAAAGCTGTCCAGTTCTGCTTGGCAGCTTCGCGGCTGTCGTGGGCAATGATATAGATCAACGTGTCGGGTTTGTCCTGGAGTGTCCAGTACCCGATGTTGGTCATGCCGTGGCGCTTGAAGATGTCCATGGTGTGATCGCGAAAGCGGGCTTTGAGGTCGTCGAGTTTGCCGGGATTGGTGGTGTAGGTGCGAAGTTCGAAAACGCGGGTGGCGGTCTGGGCGTGGGTAGACACGGCTCCGGTGAGAAGCAGCAAAGCCGTCAAACCAATTCGAATGTAGTTTGTTTCTGACATGGTCTTCATTGTACGCAGTTTAGTACTGAAGGCGACGCGCCTATTCAGGCGATAGGAACGCATCAATCCACATCTGAAGCGTTTGATCACGCCACGACAGCCGGCCGATCATGTAGGAGCGCATCTCCGCGACGTAGCGCTGCTGGAGAGTCGAGGCTTTGAGATAGCCGGAACGGGCCAAGTGTTCGACGTCGCTGCGATCGCGCTCGAAGTTGCGTCCGAGCTTCGTTAACGCCAAATCGTGCGCCTCCAGCACGAACAGGCGAAGGTGGGTCCAGCAGTCCGGACAGAGAGCACTCAGCCGTGTTTCATAGCTTTCAGGCACGGACGCTATCGTGACGACATCGAGGTAAATGCCATACTTGGCGCGTAGCCGCGATTCCTTGCCGGCAAGTTCCATGAGATGACCGGCGGCTCCGTACGGAATGACGGAGATCACATCAATATCGGCCGTCGCCCGCTTCAACCCGTACGCTTGGACCACGGCGAATCCTCCCATGCAGTGGAGGACAGGCACCTGGGTGAGTTGCTCGTCAAGATCATTCAGGAACGAGAGCCACGGTTCAATCGGTGCGCCTGCGCGCCGGGAGGAGTCAGGAAGCATGCGTGAGTTGATCCGCAGTCAGCGTAGTGATCAGGTTCCAATGCGCTGCCTCTGCCGGCCGGTGTTGTCGTGCCCAAGTCCGTTCTGCCGAAGACATGGACTCACGACACAAAGTGCCTTCCACGGCCAGGCGGGAGCGTTCGAGATTTGACCGCGCGTCTGCAAGATGCCCCTCTCCGCCGGGCGTTGGCAGATTCATCGTCAGCGACACCAGGTAGCCCAGACGGTTTTGTAGATTCAAAAGCCGGCACTGAGCGCCGAGCCAGTCCCAATTCAGGTGGTGGAATGTGGCCAAAATCCAGGGGAGCGCTTCGAGTAGGCGCGGATCGAGATCAGCGTTCGCCAAGGCTGCTGCCACAACTGCCGCCGGATTCATAGGCTTCGCAGCCTTTTTCAAGTGCGTGAAGCCAGGATAGGCGAACCAAGCCAGTTGAGCGGCGAGTTTCTGGGGATCGATCGGAGCGAGCAGGCAATTTAATTCGGGCAACGGAAGGGCAACTGGAGAAAGCTGAAGCTTGCGAACCACAGCCAGTGCGAGGTCTGCGGGCACGGGCCGAAACCCACTCTCAAGCTGGCAGTAGTACGGTTGCGATATGCCCAGACGCAATGCCGCCGCTGCCTGGGTCCACCCGCCCGCCGGGCCACCTTGAGGTTCTCCGGGTTCATGTAATTCCATTATTGCAGATATTGCAATAGCAGCCCTTGGTCGGTGAGCTACGGCACACGGCCGGCGCGAAACGCGAGGAGGATCCAGGCGGCGATGAAGGAGAGTCCGCCGATGGGAGTGATGGCGCCGAGTGTGCGGACTCCTGTGATGGCGAGGGCGTAGAGGCTACCTGAGAAGATGACGATGCCGGCCAGCAGGAGGATGCAGACCCATTGCATCGAATTATGAGTCAGAGTTGCGGTTTTAGGGAGCACGGAAACGATCAGCATGCCGAGCGCGTGCAGGAAGTGGTAGAACACGGCGCGCTCGTATACATCCATCGAGTAGGCGTCGAGGCGGCCGCGAAGTCCGTGGGCTCCGAAGGCGCCGAAGATCACGCCGAGTGCCATGAGTACCGCTCCAGTAATGGTCCAGGTCACTCGCCCAGCGTAGCAGTCCCGCTGGGCCGGCGGCGTGATCCGCGGCGTTCGGTTCGCGCGGGTTGCTACTTGTTTGGCGCGATGAAGCGGACTTCGGCTAGGGCGGCGAGGTCCGCGAGTTTGGAGGCGTCGATTCGGCCGATGACGATACGGCCCGAACCTGCCGTGACTATCTGGAGTCCCGCTGCCTTCAGTTTTTGCATTGTGGCCGGGGCCGTGTTCACGAGATAGACCTGCACTTCGAGTTGGCCGGAAGCGGCGTTGCGCAGCGCGGGGCTGATCTTCCACAAGACGCCCTGGTCCTGCGCCGGCCGTGCGACGGCGGCTCGGGGTGCGGCCTGGATCGTTTCGGATGCCGCGGGATAGCCGCCGATCACACCCGCGTTACCGGCCGCCATATTGCGCGGCGCCATCATTGCGGACAATTTCACCGCTCGCATGTCACCGTACACACCCTGATAGCTGACGCCCTCCGGCATCTCGACAGGCACTTCGATGCGGCGCGGCGTTCCGCCTTCCATCACTACTTTGTCCTCGACGGCCACGAAGGAGGTGAACTGTGTCATGAGCGAGAAATCGAGCCCGAGCTTCGTGATGGCCTCGCGAATCTCCGGCTTCATGTTGTTTCGCTGGGCACCGGCGAGGTCGCGGCCCATGAGGTCGTCGACCTCGGCGCGCGCCCACATGGTGGGGACGACGCCGTGTGCGGGTCGATTCGCCGGGAGGTTCAGCTGGATGGCGCGATCGAACAGACGTCCCGCGACTTTGCCGCGCAGGTGGATGGTGCCGTTCACAGCGCCGGTGTAGCGTCCGAGCACCATCACGGGCTTTGCGCTAAACAAGTCGGGGATGCGCTTCGGATAGGCCTCGCTGATGCCGAGTCCGGCCCAGTCGATGGAGATGTCGGTCAGGATGGGAGTCCGCACGCGTTCGTGGAGGCGGTGTGCCGCGGCCGACCCGTCGTCGTTGAGACCAAGATATTCCACTTCGCCACGGCCGTAGCGGGCCATGTTGTCGAGCAGGAATCGATTGGTGGAACTGCCGATGCCGAACGCAAACACGCGGGCATTAGGATGTTTTTGGACTTCATCGAGGATCTCGAGATCGTTGCCGACTTCGCCATCGGTCATGAAGACCGCGATACGGATGTGGTCCTGCTGATCCGATGGGTCGAGGGCGGCGCGGATGGCTTTCATCATTTCAGTGCCGCCGCTGCCACGAGTTCCCGCGAGGAACTGCTCGGCTTTCTGGACGTTCTCCGGCGTGGCGGGCACGGGTTCCGGGAACAGGATGTGTTCATCTCCGGAGAACGTGATCAGATTGAACGTGTCCCGCGGGTGCAGACCGTCGAGCGCGAGTTTCATCGCCTCCTTCGCCTTCTCGATGGGGAAGCCCTGCATGGAGCCGGAGGTGTCGAGCACGAACACGATTTCTTTCGGCGTGATATCGGCGGGTGCGACGCGGGCCGGCGGTTGCAGCACCAGCATGAAGTAGCCGCCGTTCTTGTCGGAGTAGGCGAGCGTGGTGTCCTGAATCTTCTCGGTGGCGGCCGAGTAGCGGAGGATGAAGTCCTTGTTGGGAATGGTTGCCTGGTCTTTCAGACGGATGGTGGCGTGCCGGCCGTCGGGGCGCGCGATGTCGACGACGTGCGTGGGCGAGTCGATGGAGGCAAGCGGGAGTCCGGCGTCGAGGGAGACGCGGAGGCTGAGATCGTGCCCGGCGCGCGTGCCTTCCGGAGTGCGGCGCGGCACTACGCGATTGCCGTCAGAGAGTCCCAGCGGAATGTAACGCGGACCGACGACCATCGGGAAGGAAAACTCGAACGAGGCGTCTTCGTACTTGAGGGCCTCGACGTAGCTGATATCGATCTTGACGGTTTGGCCGGGCCCGATATTGGCGACGGACTGCGTGAAGACATTGGGCCGTTCCTGATCGAGCAGGCTGGCGGTCCGGCCACTGTTACGCGCGTCCTCATAGATCTTGCGAGCCTCCTCGCGGCGTTTGATGGTGCCGGTGATTTTGCGATCGCCGATCAGCATGGTCATGGAATCGACGGCGGATCCTGCCGGCAGCGGGAACTTATAAACAGCTTCGATCTTCTCGTTGGTTGGGTTGATGAACTCCTGCGTGACATGGACTCGGGCGACGAATCCGCTGATTTCGGCGCTGACGTCGGTGTGCTTCAGCGGGCAAGGCTCGGCGGTATCGTGCTTCGGGTCGAGGCGTATTAGTGTGCCTTCGGTGACGGGTGTGGCTGCGAATGCGGTACAGGCCAACGCCGCGCCGGCAATGACGATCGGATTCCACTTCATTCGGCAATCTCCTTCGTGGGAGGAATGCCGCGGGTGGCCGGTGCCTTTCAGAATTCTTTCGGGCCGCGCGGCCTACCAGGCGTGCGCGACGCGGTGGCGCGTGCGAATCGGGTCAGAGGTTGATGGCGCTTTCGGGCAGGACACGAGTCGTGGCCGGTGCCGGGGGAACGAGTCTGGACGTGATGGCGGCTACGACCAGGCGCGTGCGACGCGGTAGCCGTAGGGTCGGCTCCGGCTTCGATGGCAGGGGCGCGCGGCCTACCAGGCGTGTGCGACGCGGTAGCCGTACGGGTCGGCTCCGGCTTCGATGGCGTCGTCGGGCAGGACACGGATCATGACCGGCGCGGCGCCGCTGTTCCAGCGCGAGCGAGTCTGGACGCGATGTCCGCGCTCCACTAGTGCGTTGAACGTGGCGGCCGGCGTTCGCTCGTCGAGGAGCAGATCGCCGAGGTTCCAGGCGTGATTGTCGAAACTCGACACGAGGTGACGCGTTTGGAAACGCGGAGCTTCGACGGCGGACTCGGCGCCGAAATTGAACTCCACGACATAGAGCAGCATCTGAATGAGGCTCTGGTCCTGATTGTCGCCGCCGGGTGTGGAGAGAGCCAGATAGGGCGAGCCGTCGCTCTTCTCGACGATGGTCGGGCTGAGGGTGACGCGCGGACGTTTGCCGCCGGCGAGTTCGTTGGGGTGTCCTTTGATGAGCAGGAAGCTCTGCGCTCGCTGGGTGAGCGGGATGCCGGTGTCGCCGGCGATGACCGAGGGCATCCAGGCGCCGGATGGCGTGGAGGAGAATTCCATCCCATCCTTATCGATGGCATCGACACACGTCGTGTCGCGAGCCATCAGGGCGTCGTCGATCTTGATGTTGGCGGTTGCGGTCTCGGAAGGATGCTGTCCGGTCTCGCCGTTGATGGGGCCGGGACGGAACTCGAGGGAGGCGCGGTCGCCGATGAGTTTGCGGCGCTCGGCGGCGTACTCCTTCGAGAGGAAGATCTCGTAGGGGATGTGGTTGAACTTCGGATCGCCGTAATACGTGTCGCGATCGGCGTAGGCGAGTTTCAGGGCTTCGACGACCTTATGGATGTAATCGGCGGAGTTGATGCCGAGGCTGCGGAGGTCGTAACCCTCGAGTATGTTGAGGGCTTCGATCATCGACGGACCCTGGCTCCAGAAGCCGGGCTTGAAGACCTTGTAACCGCGATAAGTGGTGGAGACCGGCTCTTCCGGCTGGAGTTTGAAGGCGGCCATGTCGTCGTAGCGGAGGAGTCCGCCGTTGGCCTTCATGAATTTGTCGATTTTCTTGGCGACATCGCCGCGGTAGAAATAATCGCGGACGGCGTCGAAAGCTGCAGCCCGATCCTTGCCGGCTGCGTGAGCTTTCGTTTCGGCCTCGACCATGGCGCGGAGTGTACCGGCGAGATCGGGCTGGCGGAAGATTTCGCCGGGCAAGGGCGTGTGGCCGTTGGGGAGCCAGTGGCGCCGGGAATCGGGCCAGAGCTCGAAGAACGGGCGGCTGCGCGCGATGGCGTTGGAACGCTGTTCGTCGATGGGGTAACCGTCGGCCAGTTCAATGGCGGGTGCTACGGCTTCAGCGAAGGTTTTGGTGCCGTAGTCGCGCAGTGCGACGAGTCCGGCGTCGACCATGCCCGGTACGAGCGCGGGCATAATGCCGGTGACGGGGACCATGCCGGTGAGTCCGCCGGGATCGCGCTCGAGTGCCTCGAAGGGACGAAGCGGACGCGTGCGGAAGAACTCCGCGGTGGCGAGTTTGGGCATGGTGCCAACGCCTGCGATGGAGACGACCTTACCGGATTTGGTGCGGATGAGGATGGGCGCCTCGCCGCCGAATCCGAAATGGGAGAACTCGGTGACGGCCGCGGCGAACATCGTGGCGACTCCCGCGTCCACTGCATTGCCGCCCTTGTAGAACATCCGCATGCCGGCCTGGCTGGCGAATTCACTACCCGCCGCGACCGCGCCCCGAGTGCCGCGCGCAGCATGACGTACCGGGCGCTCGAGGTCTTTTCGCTGTGCGCACATGGTGAGCGACACAGCTACAAACAACAGACAGAATCGAGTTCTCATGAAGAATTCCAATTTGGACTTATTATCGCATCTGCTCCGTATAATGGTCTGAGATCGATGAATCCGCCGCAGGATGACGAGCCGAAGCTGGAGCCTTCGCGCGCCGAAGCCGAGCCGATGTTGCATTGCCCCGTCTGCGATCACCGGCTGACGGAGTTGAAATGCAAACTGATCTGCGATCGCTGCGGCTATTACATGAGTTGCGCGGACTATTATTGAGCGAACACCATGAGTGAAACTAGCGACCTGTTGGAGCGCTTCCGCCGTGGCGCCGAATTACTGGCGATGTCGATGACCGGTGCGGCTGGACCCGAGTTGGATTACGTGCCGGAGCCGGGGAAGTGGAGCGTGCGCCAGATCATCTGCCATCTGTCGGATGCGGAGTTGGTGGGTGCGATGCGCTTCCGCCAGGTGATTGCGGAGGACAATGCGCACCTGCAGGGCTACGACCAGGACCGTTGGGCGTCGAATCTGGATTACAGCCGGCGCAAGGCGTCGCACGTCGTCGAGATGTTCCGGCGTATTCGCGGCGAGAACTACGAGTTGCTGAAGGATTTGCCGGAGGATGCGTTTGCGCGGACGGGTTTGCATTCCGAGCGAGGCTCGATGAGTCTACTGGATCTCTTGCGGATTTATACGAATCACGCGGAGAAGCATGCGGTGCAGTTGCGCGGAGTGCGGGCGGCTTACAAAGAGTCGAGGGCGAAACCGGCATGAGAAATCGAATGGGTGTGCTGGCGGGAGTTCTGTGCGCGGCGGCGGCGTTGGCTGCGGCGCCGGACTTTGTCGCGGAGGGGAATCGTTGGTGGTCGCATGTGGAAGTGCTGGCGGCTGACAACATGGAGGGCCGGAATACCGGGAGTGACGCCTACCGGCGTGCGGCGCGCTACGTGGCCGGCGAATTCGAACGCGCCGGATTGAAGGCGGCCGGCACGAACGGCTATATGCAGCCGGTGCAGTTCAACGTGCGCCGGATCGAGGAGTCGAAGTCGAGCTTGGCGCTGGTTCGGAACGGGAAGAAGCAGCCGCTGGTGTTGGGCGAGGACGGCCTGATTTCGTTGCGAGGGGATCCGGCGGCTTCGTTGCAGGCCCCGCTGGCATTCATTGGTTATGGACTGGTGGTGCCGGAGGCCAAGTTCGACGATCTGGCGGGAATCGACGTGAAGGGCAAGGTTGTGGTGACGATTGCGGGTGGTCCGCCGGGGATCGCCAGCGCGTTGCGAGCGCATTACTCGTCGGGCGCCGAACGGTGGAAGGCCTTGAGGGCCGCGGGAGCCGTCGGGATCGTCAGCATTCCCAATCCGAAGCACATGGACGTGCCATGGGAGCGGGTGCGGTTGTCGCGCCTGCAGCCGTCGATGAGCATTGCGGATCCGCGGTTCGACGAATCGCAGGGTCTGCAATTGGCGGTGTACCTGAATCCAGCGAGTGCGGACAAGCTATTTGCGGGGACGGGCCATACGCTGGCGGAGTTACTGGCTCGGGTGGATGCGGGTAAGCCGCTGCCGCACTTCGCGATTTCCGCATCGATTGAGTCGAAGGTCGCGATGCAGCGGTCGGTGGCGGAGGCGCCGAATGTGGCCGGGATGATGGAGGGATCGGATCCGAAGTTGAAGAGCGAGTATGTGGTGATGTCGGCGCATCTGGACCATGTCGGAGTCGGCGAGCCGATCGATGGCGACAAGATCTATAACGGCTCGATGGACGATGCGTCGGGCATTGCGTCGCTGATTGAGATCGCGAAACAATTGCGGGGCGAGAAGCTCAAGCGGAGTGTGTTGTTTGTGGCCGTGACGGGGGAGGAGAAGGGCGAGTTAGGATCGGCGTACTTTTCGCATCACCCGACGGTGCCGCTGAAGTCGATTGTCGCGGACATCAACATGGACATGTACCTACCGCTGTTTCCGTTGAAGTATCTGGAGGTGCAAGGACTGGCGGAATCGACATTGGGCGATCAGATTCGGGCGGCTTGCCAGAGGGCCGGAGTCGAGGTGCAGGCGGATAAGGAGCCGGATCGGAATCTGTTCATCCGCAGCGATCAGTACAGCTTCATCAAGCAGGGCGTGCCGGCACTCGCGTTCAAGTTCGGGTACGTCCCGGGGTCGGCGGAGGAGAAGACGGCGAAGGCGTGGCTGAAGCAGCGGTACCATGCGCCGTCCGACGATTTGATGCAACCTGTGGACAAGGCTGCGGCGGCTCGGTTCAACCGGATTTTGGCGGGTCTGGCCGAGCGGGTGGCGAATGATCCGGCGCGTCCGCGATGGAAGGAGTCGAGCTTCTTCCGGCGGTTTGCGAAGTCATAGGGCAACTCAGTGCCGCCGGCTGTGCGCGGTGAGGCTCGGAACGTAAGCCTGGTCAGACTTCAAAATATGGTTGTACAGCCAATCGCGTAGGAATGTCATGAGTTCCAGCGACACGGCGACCTTGCCCGATTCCAAGTCGCGTGCAAAATCCTGTACCTGTTGCGTGAGAGCGTCGTGCTTGGCCTTGTGCGCCTGATACTCGGGGTAACGGGCTGCCTGCATCAGCCTCTCTTCGTCACGGAAATGTTTGACGGTGTAGTCGATAAGAGCCTTCAGCAGTCCGCTCAATATCCCCTTGCTCTCGCCACGCTGCATCGCGCGGTGCAGTCGGCCGGCGAGTTCAAACAGGTGTTGGTGCTGCGCGTCGACCTCCCGAACTCCCGTCTCAAACCGCCGATTCCACTCGAAGATGGCGTGATCGGTCTCGATGACCGCACCTGCCGTGGATCCGCCGACCATCCCGAGCAGATTCGCGATCACGCCGGTCATGCTCTGCGCCTGCCCCGCTAACTCCTGGCTCGCGGCGGCGATGGCTTCGGCATTTGCAGCTGTCTGTTGCGTCACCTGGTCCATCTCCGAGACCGCGCGCGCGACCTGCTCGATCCCCTGCGTCTGCTCGACACTGCTGAGGCTCAGTCCATCGACGATCGTGGTTAGCTGGCCGGCGTCGACGGTCAACGCGGTAATGGCGCCCGAGACTTCGTCGACACGCCTACGCCCCTCGGCTGCATTCTCGATGGATTCGGAAATCAGTCCCGATGTTTCTTTCGCTGCATCGGCCGACCGTTGCGCCAAGCTTCGGACCTCGTCGGCGACTACCGCAAAGCCCAATCCGGCGTCCCCGGCGCGCGCCGCTTCAACAGCCGCATTCAGGGCGAGAATGTTGGTCTGGAACGCGATCTCGTCGATCACCTTTATAATTTTCGAAATTCGGCTACTCGACTCGCTAATGCGGTCCATCGCTCCTGTCATTTCGCCGAGAGCGCGATTGGCGGTCTGCACTTTCTCGCTGGACTGATTCATCAACTCGGCCTCGGACGCGCTATGCGCGCTATTCTTCCGGGCCATCGAGTTGATCTCTTCCGCCGATGCCGACGTCTCCTCGAGCGAGGCGGCCTGTTCTGAAGCACCCTGCGCAAGCGACTGACTGGAGGACGCGACCTGCGCGGCCGCCCCGGCGACCTGTTCGGCGTGCTCCGACATCTCGAGCGCCAGCGATTTCAGGCGGCGGTTCACGCGGCTTGTGACCACGAACATCACACCTCCGGCCAGCAACGCGGCCAGTCCGAGCAGGCCATTTACCCAACGCGCCGTGACGATGGTGTCCTGTGCGCGCTGCGCCGTTTCCGCGACCAGAGCGGACTGCGCGGTCCGTATCTTGCCCGTCAGTTCTGCTACGTCATGCGTGAGTGGCTCAAAACGTTGAGCGAGAATGGCCGCCGCAGCCGCGCCATCCTGCCGTGGGCCTGCGTTGCGTATATCTTCGAGAACCGCAACCATCGAGTCCAAGCTCCTGCCGAGCGACTCGAATGCCTGCCGTTCTTCGGCGCTGTTACCCAAGGCCCGCACTTTGACGAGTGTAGATTTGGCACGCTCGACGGCGCTATCGAAATCCTCCCGGCTCTGCTGCGTTTTCGACCAGGCCGCAACCACCTGGGCTCGAGCCTCGGATTCCATCTGAACCGAAGATCGCTCGATCTCATCCGTCAATTCGAGCTTGCTCGCAACCCCGTTCACGACGCCGCTGCCCAGCTTCTCAATCATTGTCTGGGAGTAGAAAGATATTGCCAACAGAAGGGCCGTGGCCCCGAGAAAAATCGTTCCGATCTGTTGTCCAACCGACCACCGCGATCCTTGAGTCACACGATCTCCTGCTTCTCCTATCGGAAGGGTGGCGCATAACTTGAGATCAGTAAAATCCTAGATCCCCCTCCGGACGGGTCTTCCACCGCCGGTGAATCCAGAGCCACTGGTCCGGGTACTGGCGGATAATCTGCTCGATGGCGGCGTGCAGGCGCTGGGTGTCCGCAACGAGTTCGCCGGTTACCGCCACCGGCGGGAAGAACCGCAGCACGAATCGCGACTCCTCGGCCGACCATAGCGCGAATCCGGGAATGACCGTGGCGCCGCTATGGGCCGCGAGCCGCGCAAACGCGGCGTTCGTGCAGGCAGGCACGCCGAAAAAATCAACGAACACCCCCTCGCCCGGCAGCGAATTCTGATCCACCAGAATTCCGACGGCCTGGTTCGCCTTCAGCGCGCGCAGAATCAGGCGCGCGGCATCCTTCTTCGCAATGATGCGATTCCCCGACATTGCGCGGCGCCGTTCCACCCACGCGTCGATCCATGGATTGTCGAGAGGCCGCACCACGATGCTCATCGGCTCTGTCATGAGTCCGTGAGCAAACGCGCTCAACTCCCAGTTGCCGAGATGTCCCGTCGCAAACAGCACGCCGCGGCCCCGGCGCTTCGCTTCCTCATAATGTTCGAATCCTTCGTAGCGGATCCATTCCCCGATGTTCCCGCTGTTCATCAATGGGAATCGGGCGACCGTCACCAGCAGCCGCGCAATGGAGCGGAAGACGCCGCCGATGATTTCCGGACGATCGCCGAATCCCGCCAATTTGAGATTACGCGCGGCCACGCGGCGGAGGCGCGGGAGAAGGCGATCGAAGCCGCGGGTCAGCGTGCAGGCGATCCCGAAGGCCACCGCGCGCGGCACCACCCGCAGTACTGCCATCAGCAAAACGAACAGCCAGTATTCGACTCGCCGGCGCACGCGCTACCAGCGGACTCCACGCGCACGCAGATCGCGCTCCACCTGTTCCTGATTCTGAAACTGCACGGCGTCGATCCCCGCCTCGCGCGCTCCTTCGACATACGGCGCTACGTCGTCGGTGAAAAAGCACTCGCCCGGTTTGCAGCCAGCCTCGCGAATTGCGGCCTCATAAATTAGCGGCGACGGCTTCATCGCACGCACCTGGTACGACAGCACACGCTGGGCGAAATGCCTCAGAATCGGATAATTCTCGTCCAGCATTTCAAAATGAAGCGGATTCGTGTTCGACAGCAGCACCAGCGGATATCGCGCCGCCAGGGCCGCCACGAACTCCTCGCTCAGCAGCGTCTGCGACAGGAAGATGCTGTACCAGATCTGCCGGAACTGCTCGTAATCCACCTTAAGTTCCAGCATGCTGCAGAGTTCGTCGACAAACGGGTGCGACTCCACATCGCCGGATTCAAATCGCCGGACGAGATCCGTCGCGCCGATGCGCTTGGGGATTTCGGCGGCCGGGTACGCGCACAGCGGTTCCAGCAGCGCATAGCCGCGCTTGAAATCGAACGGCACGATTACGCCGCCCAGGTCGAAAATTAGAGCCTTGATCATGAAGTGATCTTTTATCGTAGCCCCACGGGCGACCTGCGGTAAAATAGTGGATTGTCAGGCCCCGGGCTCCGTGCAATGGGCGGCTGCAAACCCCGCCAGGTCCGGAAGGAAGCAACGGTAGTGGTTTAGCTTGTGTGCCGCGGATCACCCGGGGTCTGACATCAGGTTTCGATTCCCTCTTCGTTTCCCATGTACCAGGTAATTGCCCGTAAGTACCGGCCCCAGGATTTCACGGAGCTGGTGGGACAGGAACACGTGCGCGCGACGCTGGCCAACGCCATCGGCCAGTCCCGGATTGCGCATGGCTATATTTTCTCGGGCCAGCGCGGAACCGGCAAGACGACGGTGGCCCGCATTCTCGCGCGATGCCTGAATTGCATTGAAGGGCCCACGGCTCATCCCTGCGGCAAGTGCTCGAGCTGTTTGGAGATCGCGGCCGGCAACTCGCCGGATGTCATCGAAATCGATGCGGCCTCGAATCGCGGCATCAACGAAATGCGCGAACTGCGCGAGAACGTCCGCTACCGCCCCGCTCGCGACCGCTACAAAGTGTTCATCGTCGACGAAGCGCACCAGATTACCAGCGAGGCCTTCAACGCTCTGCTGAAGACTCTGGAAGAGCCGCCCGAGTGGGTAGTGTTCGTCCTTTGCACGACGGAGGCGCACAAGATTCCCACCACCATCGCCTCACGCTGCCAGCAGTTCAGTTTCCGGTCGGTCGATTTCGACGAATTGATCGGGCGCATGCGCTGGATCTGCGAGCAGGAAGGCATCGCGACGAATCCCGAGGTGCTCGCCGTACTGGCACAGGCGGGGGAGGGAAGCGTTCGCGATTCACTATCGGCCTTGGACCAGGCGATTGCGTGCTGCGGTGCTCAACTCGACGCTGCCGGGGTTCGGCAGTTATTGGGGATGTTCTCGTTGCAGTCGCTCGAAGCGGTGGCCGAAGCGCTGAAGAATTCGGACTCCGGCGGGATGCTCGGCATCGTACAGGAACTCGAGAGCAATGGTCACAACCTGCAGCATTTCTGCCGCGAACTGGCGCGGTATTACCGGAATCTGCTGGTGGTCCGAATCGCGGGCAAGTCGTCGAGGCTGGTAGCTGCGTCGCCGCAGGAGCAGGAGCGGATGTCCGAGGTTGCGGCCGGTTTTTCCGAAGAGGACCTGACGCGATATCTGCAGATTGCGCTCGATCTGTTCAAGGACATGCAACAGTCGCTGCAGCCGCGCTTGCATTTGGAATTGGGGCTCCTGCGGATGGTGCACGCGGGACGGCTCACCAGCATCGAAGAGGCGCTCGCGATGGCGTCGGGCGGATCGGGCTCCGGGCCGTCGAAGCCCCCGGCCCCGCGCGGTCCGATCCCGTCAAGTCCGCCGGTTTCGAATCCGCCGCCGGTTCGATCGGGACCGTCGCCGTTCGCGCGCGATACCATCCGCAAGGTGGCGTCGCCTACACCGGTGACCGCTGTTGCGGATCCACCGCCGCCACCCGCCGCGAATCCATCGGAACTGGACTGGCGTGCCGCGCTCCATGCGGCTCTCATGGAAGCGAACGCGCCGCACACGGCCGATTCGGTGGAGCATTCGACGGTCGTATTCACCGGCGCTGAATTGATCTTCACCACCAACCGCGTGTATGGAATCGGCATCAAGAGCGATCCCGAAATTCCGAAGATCGTGCAACGGCTTGCGGGACGGCCGGTGCGGATCACCATCAAGCAGGGCGATATCGCAGCCGCTCCTTCGCTCGCGGCCCCGGCGCCGGTGGACGATGCCGATTTGACGGACCGCGCGCTATCCCATCCCGAGGTCCAGCGCTTCCGCGAGTTGTTCCCCGATGCGCAGGTACGCGACGTGCGAAACTTGAAGGGTTAACTATATGAAGCTACCCGGCAACATGCAGTCAATGATGAAGCAGGCGCAGGAAATGCAACAGCGCATGCAGGAGCAGATTGCGCAGATCCGCGTGGAAGCGTCGGCCGGCGGTGGCATGATCACCGTCAAGATGGACGGTCAGAAGCACGTGCTGAGCGTGACGATCGATCCGGAAGTGGCCGGTGACGTCGAGATGCTGCAGGACATGGTGCTCGCCGCTTTCAATGAAGCGGCCAAAAAGGTGGACGAAGAGACCCAATCGAAAATGGGCGGGCTGCTCGGTGGTCTCGGACTCCCGCCCGGCATGTTCTAACACCGCATGCCCGATTTCGCCGAACCGCTCGCCCGGCTCATCCAGGAATTTAAACGTCTGCCCGGCATCGGCCAGAAGTCCGCGCAGAGGATCGCGTTTTACATTCTGCGGACCAGTCGCGACGATGCCGAACGTCTGGCTCAAGCCGTCTTGGACGTGAAGGACAAACTTGGGCTGTGCGCCAGTTGCGGCAACATCGCCGATTCTGAACTGTGCTCGTTCTGCTCCGATCCGAATCGCAACCGCGCGTCGATGTGTGTCGTGGAAGAGGCGCACAATATCCTACCGATCGAAACAACGCGGCAATTTGATGGTGTTTATCACGTGCTGCACGGGTCCATTTCTCCGCTGCGCGGCATCGGTCCGGAGCAACTGCATATTAAGGGACTACTGTCGCGGCTCGAGGCCGGTGAAGTTCAGGAAGTGATTCTCGCGACGAATCCGACCGTCGAGGGTGAGGCGACGGCGGTGTACATTTCGCGATTGTTGAAGCCGCTGGGCGTGCGCGTGACCAGGATCGCGATGGGCATTCCGGTGGGCAGCGATCTCGAGTTTGCCGACGAAGTCACGATGTCGAAATCGCTCGAGAATCGCCGGGAGATGTAGTGCGCCGGTTCGTTTCTGGACACATCCCCCCGGTCGAGCGAATCCTGTTGATCGAGAGCGGGTCGCGCGGGTTGATCGAGAAACTCGTGCCCGCGTTGTACTCGATTTTCGGCGAGTCGACCGAAGTGGACGTGCTCACGTGTTATGAGGGCGTGCCGCGGGGCCTGTCCGCCGGATCGCGCGTATTCTGCACCGTTGATTACGGACCGCAGGAGCGTGAGCGGCTGCTCGGCGAATTAGTCGCGCGCAACTACAGTATCGCGGGCGTCTTGTGCTCGGCCGAACCGGTGATGACGAAGTGGAAGTGGTGGCTGGCGTGGCGGCTGCCGGTGAAGCTGTTCATCATCAACGAGAACGCCGATTTCTTTTGGGCCGATCGCAAGCACTGGCGCATGGTCCTGCATTTCGCGCTGTTTCGTGGGGGATTGACCGGAGTCGGCGCGGCGCAGACAATCGCGCGATTGCTGCTGTTCCCGTTTACGCTCGCGTATCTGGCGGCGTATGCGGGTTGGGTGCACTTGCGGCGGCGCATCCGGCTCGCGCGGGGGTAGGGGGGACTCAACTGCGGAGTCGTTCTTTCAGACTTTCCTACGAGTATGATAAAGAGAGGGTCTGACCATGCCGATTGTACGAGTGAAAGAGAAGTACCAGGTGACCATTCCGAGCGAAGTCAGGGAGCATCTGAGTGTGGGTGATTTCCTTGAAGCAAGCGTCGAGGATAACGGCGTTATTACGTTCACGCCGAAGTCGTTCATCGACCGGCGGATTGCCGAGGCGCTCGACGATATTCGTGCTGGGCGAGAACACGGACCGTACGCTTCCGTTAAAGCAGCGAAAGCGGCCTTTGATGAACGCGGACGGCGGACTTCTCAGGAATCAGTGAAGCGCTCCAAGAAGTAGACGGAGCTGGTGTTCACCGAGCGTTTTGATCGCAGCCTTAAGAACGCCCCGACAGCGGTACAGCGAGCGTTTTGGAAACAAGCCGGATCCCTGCTTCGCAACCAGCAACACCCCTCATTACGCGCCAAGAAGTACGACGAGGCTCATGACGTGTGGCAGGCACGCGTGAATCGCGAATGGCGATTCTATTTCCAGATTATCCGGCACGAATACCACTTGCTCGACATCGTGCCGCACCCAAAGTGACCTTAATCGTCTACATCAGGCTCCGCGCCGCCGCATCCTCCAACTGCTTCCACTCCGAATCATTGAGCAGGTTCGGTTGGCCACAGGAGTTGGTTGGACGCCGTGCAGATCAATCCAGTTGACCAAAGTCAGGAGGTAGGTTGAATTCTGGGAACGGTTCAACTCATCACGACGGAATTGCCCTGCCAGATACGCCGGCCACCGTTCCTCTATGTATTCAAAATCTGCTCGGTAGATTCGCCTTGGGCTGAAGGTCTGGCCGCCAACTAATCTCAACTGCCTCAGCCGAAACGGAGTTAACGGTGAATGAGCCATAATTGCTGGTCCCTCGGCGAAGACTCCAGTAGAAAAGCGTCTGCCCGGTGATCGCGGACCTCGATGCGTGGATGCTGTCCCACCTCCATTTGGCGCTTCCCATTCCGAGACCTCCTCCACCATGGATCGAAGCATATCAGCCTGCGTATTCCAGCGATGCATCGCGCCAAACTCCAGCCGGTGAATGCGGCCGCGTTGATAGGCACTGTCCTCCTGAGTGTCCCTGCTCCGCCCACGGACGCAGCCCGGCGTGGAATGGATCAGGCGACGGTGAGGCGGCGTGCCAGAGCGAGGAGGGCTACCACCGCGATCACATTCAAGATGACCTTGCCGATCAAGTCTACGCGAGGCCACGCGCTGCTGCCCAGGAATCCGCCGAGCATGCAGACCAGGATGGCGCTGAAGACGATGGCGAAGCGATGCAGGTCGCCCCAGTCGCTGCCCGACGACCAGCGCCGGATAACCGCATAGGCCAGTATTGCCCACACGAGCCCGGCGGCCAGCGGGATGGCGGGCGAGACCGGAACGGAGGGGATGAACACGAGCGAAATCAGGATCCACCAGGGGAGGCTGAGCACGAACACCCCGACTGCTACCAGCCACGGCTTCGGCGTTGGGTGCGACACGGGGTCGCGCAGTCCGCTGAGCCTCCATCCCGCAAGGACGAGCGCCACGATGGCCAGCAGTCCACAGAGGATCAGTTGCGGCGGCGGCGAATACTTCGGCGCATGAAACACGACGGTGCGCGCCTGCTGGGTCCAGGTGAACCAGGCGATGAACGATCCGAGTAGAAACACGACCGCCGAAATCACGAGGCCGGGGGTGCGGAGCCAGCGCTCGCCGCGTCTCTCGCGAAAGATCAATTGCGTGAGTTGTACCGGCACCAGCACTACCCAGACGCTTTCGTACCCGAGCATGTACAGGAAATAGACCCAGTTCACTCCCCAGATCCGGCCATAGGCGTGGGCCGTGCCGAGCCACGGCAGAGGCGCGATGGAGGTTTGCTGGATGATGAACTCTTCGGCGACCGAAAGCGCGAGACCCAGCAGAAGGATGCTGGTCCAACCGCCGCGCCACCGCAATACGACTTCGCGGATGATCAACGCGCCACAGCCCCACACCATCACTTCCGGGACGTAGGCGAATAGAAAACTGATGCGGGTTGCGCCGCTCAGCACCTCGGCCACAAAGGGCGCGAGCAGCAGCAGGGTCAGGGCCGGAGCAATTCGCTTCACGTTACACCTCCTCTTGTCTGGCGTCGCGCAGGACCGTTCGGAGATCCCAATCGAATTGACCGGAACGCAATTGGGAGACGAGTTCTCGTATCCACTCCAGTTCGGCCCTGCGCATGGCCACCAGGTATTCGGTCTCGATCAGGTTGATGCGCTTCACTCGAGCCACCAGCGTTTCCAGCGAATGCTCGAACTCGGCGATATTCGTTTCGAGCCACCGCATGCGCCGCTGCAGCGCGGGGATGGCGGTGCTGGGCGTCAGGTGAACCAGGAAACTAAGGGCGGCCATGAATTCCGAAGTCTCCGGCGCCGGCTCGGCAATCATGCCGTGGATCCACTGTTTGAGGATCTTGCGGCCCGGCGGAGCGATGCGATAGGTGGTGCGTTCAGGACGCTTGCCGGCTCGCCCGGTACCGGCGGGTTCGATCAATTGCAACTGCTGAAGGCGATGGATGGCGTGATAGAGAGAGCCGCGCTTGAGAGTGAGCAACTTGTCTTTGTGGCGGTGCCGGAGGAGCTTCTGCATTTCATAAGGATGCATGGGCTGCTCTCTCAGCAGCGACAGGACGGCAAGTTCCCAGAGGTTCTGGCGGACAGTTGAGTCCGGCATATAGCTCACTTGAGATATATCACACAAGCCATGACGCCGCAATGGCAGAATAATCTGGCAATGGAGTTTCTGGTGCGCCCGTCCACCGAGGCCGACGTGACCGGGATTGCGCAGATCTATGCGCATCACGTTCTTCACAGCACGTCCACCTACGAACTGAAGCCTCCCGGCCGCGACGAAATCTCTGCACGGAGATCGTCGATCCTGCGCGCCGGCATGCCTCATCTGGTAGCCGAAGAAGCTGGGGAAGTAGTGGGCTACGCCTATGCCGGGCCGTATCGTCCGAGGCCGGGCTATCGCTTCACCATCGAGGACTCAATTTACATCCACCCCGATCACCTCGGGCGCGGGTGTTGATCGAGCAGTGCGAGCAAGGACCGTGGCGTCAGATGATCGCGGTGATCGGCGACGCCGGCAACACGGCGACCATCCGCCTGCACCAGCATTTCGGATTTCGCACCATCGGCACTCTCTACGGCGTCGGATTCAAGTTCGACCGGTGGGTGGACAGCCTGTTCATGCAGCGTCCGCTGAATCCTCAGTAGACACGCAGTTTGCGGCCGAGCCGCGTCCACAGCGCGACCTTCGCGTCCCGCCACTCCGATGCCATCTCGCGAATCGTATCCGCCTTGAATTGCCACTCGCCTTTGCGCGCCACCATTGGCAGCGACCACGATTCCGAATGCACGATGCCGAACGGCGGATAATTTTCGGCATAGATCTGCATGCTTGAGAATCCGGCTGCCAGTATGGCCTGGCGTAAATCGCGCTCGGAAAACTCACGAGCCTCGAGCGCCTTGCCGCCAACGCCGAGATGGAACACCGGATTCTCGAACACCTGCAGTTCGCCGCTCCGGGTGCGGTTCACCAGCACCACATGGGAGCCGACCTCGGCGAATCCAAACTCGTGCAGATCCGGGTAGTGCTCCGCTGTCGAAGTCTCGATCGAATACGGGACCGTTAATACCAGCAGCCCTGAAGGCCCCAGCAGTTCGTATGCGCACTCAAATGCACGCTCGACGGGCGGCAACACGTGCTCGAATACTTCGCTCGAGGTAATGAAGTGGTAGCGGCCGCTCTCTTCCGCCGGAGGATTCACGATATCGAGACGTGGTTCGCGATCGTAGAACGTATTGCGGTAATCGAATTTGCCGGCCAGCCGGATGGCGCAGGCAGTGATGTCGCTGGTACCCACTCCGCGGATGCTCTTGAGTTGCGGGAAGTCGGGTAGGATCATCGCCACACCGAACATTTCCATCGAGAGCACGTACAGCAGGCCGCGCACGCGCATGTTCGATCTACAACCCGGACACGCGGGATGTTCGCGCTCCAGTGTGCCGGAGTAGGAGTTTCTCTTGCCGCAGATGTTGCACGTGAATTGTGGCATCGATCCCCCAATTCTAACCAGTCGGGACGAGTTACCATTTCTGCATGGGATCTCTTAACGGTAAATGCGCTGTGGTGACAGGCGGGACTCGCGGAATTGGGCGGGCGATTACGGAACGGATGCTTGACGAGGGGGCGTCGGTGGTGATCTGCGGACGTCATGCGAAGCCGGACGAAGTGGCAATGGAGGATCTGCGCCGGCGCGGCAACTGCCGTTGGATCGCCGCGGACGTTTCGAATCCTCAGGACGTTACCGAATTGTTCCGATTCACGGAGGAAACCTTGGGCGGTCTCGACATCCTGATTAACAACGCGGGCGTGGGTGTATTTCGTCCGGTGGCCGATTTGAGCATAGAGGACTGGCAGAAGGTGGTGAATACCAACCTATCCGGCGCCTTCTACTGTTCGCGTGAAGCGTTGCCCTTGATGAAGAAGAAGGGAGCGGGATACATCGTCAACATCAGCAGTCTTGCCGGTAAGAACGCCTTTGCCGGCGGTGCGGCATACAACGCGTCGAAGTTCGGATTGAACGGATTCAGCGAAGCCATGATGCTGGATCATCGCTATGACAACATTCGTGTGAGCTATGTGATGCCCGGGAGTGTCAGTACGGAATTCGGGATGGGCGGGGGTGCCGATTGGAAAATCGCGCCGGAGGATATCGCCGAGATCACGATGATGCTTCTCCAAATGCCCGCTCGTACACTGGTAAGCCGTGTAGAAGTGCGGCCTACACAACCGCCGAAGAAGTGATCATTTAGAGGCGGCACGATCTTGGCGATTTTGCCCGTTCTAAGCAATTTCCGCTCGCAACTCATAGGCTACGCGTCGCGTTACCATCTACCTCGATCTGTGGTGAGGGCCACACTCTCGCCGCAGGTTCCACCCGTTATTGCGTGATAAACGGCGGTCACCGCATGATCACGAACACTGTTCTCAACTTGGCACGCTGCTTGCTTAATAGAACAGCGGAGAGGCGGTTATCATGGTGCGGCTTAATGCAAAACTAGATCCCACGAAAACGGGGCGGGACGCTGAGACTCTCGAGGGCAACCTGCGGAAGCTAATCGTCGGCCAGGACGAAGCTGTCGAGCAGATCGTTAACATCTATCAAATGCACCTGACGGGCATGAACGCGGCATGCCGTCCGGTAGGGACATTCTTGTTTTTGGGTCCCACCGGTACAGGTAAGACACGCATTGTGGAGGCGACAGCCGAGTGCCTGGTAAAGAACCCGCGTGCCGTCATCAAAATCGATTGTGGCGAGTTCCAGCACAGCCACGAAATCGCGAAGCTGATCGGATCGCCTCCGGGCTATCTTGGACATCGCGAGACGCATCCGTTGCTGAGCCAGGAAGTGCTGAATCAGTATCATACCGACAAATGCAAGGTCAGCTTCGTTCTGTTCGACGAGATCGAGAAGGCCAGCGACGCACTGTGGAATCTGCTGCTGGGGATCCTCGATAAGGCGACGCTGACGCTCGGCGACAATCGCAAAGTCGACTTCTCGCGCACCATGATTTTCATGACGAGCAATGTCGGCGCGGCCGAGATGAGTGCCATTTTGAACCCCAGAGTTGGATTTGGCGCGCCTCACCGTACCGAAATGGTATCCGGCACAATAGATGTAAAAACTAACAACAAAATTGAGAAAAGCGGCGTGGAGGCGGCACGGCGTAAATTTCCACCGGAGTTCGTGAATCGCGCCGATAAGATCGTCGTATTCAAGCCGCTGGGCCAGGAGCAGCTACGGCGGGTGCTCGACATCGAGTTGAACATGGTCCAGCAGCGCGTGTTCGACTCGGCCGGCATCAACGCCTTCGTCTTTGCAGCGACGGATGGCGCGAAGGATTATCTGCTGCGTGAAGGCACCGACGTGAAGTACGGCGCGCGGCCGTTGAAGAGGGCGATCGAGAAATTACTGGTGCATCCGATGTCGAATCTGATCGCCACCGATCAAATTCGCGGTGGCGATATGCTCCGAATCGATTTCGACGCGGTCGACAACTGCATGACGTTCCTGAAGGAGGCGGAGGGCATGCCGGCTCACTACATGCAGCAGATGACGACGGCTTCATTGAGTGCCTTGCCAGGTGTAGCGGGCGCCGTTATTCCAGAAGAGACGCCGCGCATCGCGGCTCGTGGTCGCGGACGGAATCTATAAACCAAAAGGAAGAGGGCATTGGGAGAACTTCGGCCGGTCTCCAACCATCGGGTACCGGCCATTTTTCTATGATGCCGCCTCTAACTCGCGCATTCGCCGCGGCCTAGCTGCAGCGAGAACGCGTTATCGTCGCCCCAGTCTTTATACGTGTCGGCATCGAGTGTCGCGGGCTTCGCAAGATCGGCCAGCAGGGTCTTGAAGAACTCGACCTTGTGGCGCGAAACATACTCGCGGAACGACTCGTCCTCGGCGCGATTCGCCTTGAAGTGCGATAGGACGCGTTCCAGGGCTTGCGGCACTAATCGGGCAGGCAGGCTCTGAATCGCATAACCGAATCGATACACGCCCTGCTCGTCAGCGGCTCCGCCGAGCAGCATCATGTAATACGGAACTTCCCGGCCGTCGATCTTTCTCGCATTTCCGTAGAAGCCGATGTCGCCGATCCAGTGCTGTCCACATGCGTTCGGGCATCCGCTGATGCGGACCGCCAGGCTGCGAACCTGGGGATCCGTCTCGCTCTCGACCATCGCGCCGATCGCCTCGCCCAGATTCATCGCCTTCGTCAAGGCCAGGTTGCAGCTATACGCGCCAGGGCACGTAGTCACGTCGCGAATCTCGCCCGCGCCGGATCCTTCGAGTCCGATGACGCGCAACGCAGCGTAGAGCCTTTTCAACTGCGAAATCGGGATGTAGCCGAGAATGACGTTCTGGTCCATGCTGAACCGGACCAGACCATCGCCCGCGCTTGCCGACAGATCGGCGATGGCATGCATCTGCGCGCCCGTCAAATTGCCTTGAGGAACGCGGATGGTAACAATGGCGTATCCGGGCTGTTTCTGTTCCCGGACATTCGTTTCCAGCCACTCGTCGAATTCCGGATCGGCCGCGTGCGCGTTGACGACGGGTAGTTCGCTGCCCACTCCTAAGGCGGGAGCATTCGCCTGGAATCCGCCAAAACCGTCTGGCACTTCATCGGGCAACTCGATACCGCCGTTGGTGAGAATGTCGTCGTACTCGCGATCGATGGTGGTTTTCAACCACTCGAAGCCGCGCTCGCGCAGGACAAACTTCAGCCGCGCCTTGTTCTTGTTCTTGCGATTTCCATGCGCATTGAAGACCCGCAGAACCGCCTCACAAAGATTCACCACGCGATCGACGGGGAGAAACTCGCGCAGCACCTGCGATTCGGTCGGCAGCGGTCCGAGTCCGCCGGCGACAGTGACTCGGAACCCGCGCACCTCCACGCCATCGACGAATCGAAGAATGGCTCGGAATCCCAGATCATTGATGCTGGTGGCGACGCAATCGTCCTTGCAGCCGGAGAACGCGATCTTGAACTTGCGCGGCATATTGTCGGTCAGTTCCTTATGCAGGAACGCAAACGCGACCCGGCGCGCGTACGGATTGACGTCGAAAGCCTCGTCGGCCGCGAGTCCCGCAATCGGGCATGTGGTCACATTGCGGACCGTGTTGTAGCAGGCTTCCCGCGTGGTCAGGCGGACGTCGGCCAGCCGGTGCAGCACCGTCGGCACATCCCGCAACGGCACGAAGTGGTACTGCATGTTCTGGCGCGTCGTCAAATGTCCACGACCCCCGCCAAAATCGTCGGCAATGGACGCGAGCTGATGCATCTGGCGAGCCGTCAAGACTCCGCCTGGCACCTTCGTGCGAACCATGTGAACGCCCGGTTGCCGCTGGCCATAGATGCCCCTGCGGAGGCGCACGGCGCGGAACTGATCGTCCGTAAGTTGGCCTGCTGTATAGGCTTCGGCTTGTTTCCGGAACAATTCGATGTCCTGGCGGACAGTCTCGTCGTAGCTGAGTTCCAGAGCGGTGGTTGTGATACTCGCCATTCTCTATTGAGATTACAGTAATTGAGCGCCGGGCACAAGCCCCGTATTAAGGGGCCTGCCGGTCAGATAATCCCCATTTGGCGCTGTGCGTCGATGTCCTGCTTTCACGCGGGCGGCCCACTCAGTAGCAAACGGATGCCGGAGGATCGGACCCCGGCGGCTGGAGCTCACTTCATGAGGTGATCCCATTAGTCGAGCAGGATCAGCCTCGAACCTACCTGCATGATTTTCGGAGATTCGCCCGGGGTTGTGCAATCCGGCATTTCGTGCCCGGCGTAATACTGGAGCGCGTAGCGCGCGTCGCGTCCGACATCCTGCAGGCAAGCGCCCTCCAACCAGTGTGCGTGCTGCGCATAGAACGGCCGGACTCGATCGGTGGCGGGCAGCGCGACGATTCGCACGTACAGAAACGCTGCGGACGCGAGCAGAGCGGCCGCCGCCAGCGCCTCGGTCCGGCGACTTCGAAATTCCAGCCACAGCGGCGCGGCCGCGGCCAGCAGAAATGCGAAAATCCAACGCCCGTCAAAGTGCGCGAGAGGCGCGCGAGAGAGTCCCACGTCCAGCGCATCCGGCAGAATCCCCGCGGCCACGGGCGCGATAGCCAGCAGCACGGCCGAGGCGAACAGTGGGACGCGCGTCTTGCGCGCCCATCCCAAGGCGAGTCCGAGCACGAGCGATGCCAGCGGAAGAAGTGGGATCAGATATCCCGGCAACTTGTTCTTCGACGCCGAGAAGAAGAGAAGCGCCCAGAGCAGCCAGTATCCCGAAAATCGGAGCCGGGGGTCGCGGAACAACCCGGGCCGAATCAGCGCCATCAGAGGAGTCCACGGGAGCACGGCGCCGAGCAGCACCGGTCCGTAAAACCAGAACGGCCGGACGTGCTGGAGTGAATCGCTCGCGAATCGTTCAAAATGGTGCTTCCAGAAGAAGTCGATTAGGAACGCAGTCCCATTTTGGAACGTGCACAAGGCATACCAGGGCGCCGCAACCAGGATGCAAGCCGTACCGATGATCGCGAGGATGCCGATGCGCCGGCGCAACGGCCACACGACCGGGGCGAACAGGACGAGCGGAACCAATCCCTTCGCCAGCACAGCGAGTCCCAGCAGCGCGCCGACGGCGATGGCACGTCCGGGCGATCCCTCGCCGCCGCCGATCCACTCGAACGTCAGCAGCAACGCGGCGCAGAAGAATGCCGACATCGGGATGTCGGTGACGGCAACATAGCTGTACGCGATCCATCCCACCGAAGTGCCGAGGACTCCGGTCGCATACAGTGCCTCGGTTGGCCCGAACTCACGCCGCACCAGGAAATAAAACGCGACCAGAAATCCGTATCCCAGGACGGCCAGCGGCAGCCTCGGCGCAAGATCCGGCCCGAGTCCCGCCTTCGTCGCCACGGCGGTCATCCAGTAGAGCATCGGCGGCTTCTCGAACCACGCCGATCCCCACAGCCGTGGAGTGACCCAATCGCCCGATGCTGCCATGGCCCGCCCGATAGCTGCATATCGAGGCTCATCGGGTCCGATCATGCCGGTCCGAGTGAGCCCGTCGAAGTAGACGGCGGCCAGTACCAGCAGGAGCGCCACAGCTAGCCGGGATGGAGTGAACAACCCTCAGTATAATTTGTATATAGATGCATTCCTCTCGCCTTGTGCTGGCATTGCTCGCGGCAGCGCTGGTTTCCTACGCCGATACACCGTGCAATTGCGACCCGTCCAAACCCGAAACCATGCAGCAGCGGCAGTGCAGTCTGTGCGCGGAGGCCGAGAAACAGCCGCCTGGGACGGAGATCTTCTTCCTCAAGGACATCAATCCACACAAGCCGAATCGGATGCTGGCACTGCCGGGTCCGCACGGCCCGGGTCCTCACGCACTGGCCGATCTGCCGGCTGATGTTCGCGCGCGCTTCTGGACCGCTGCCATCGAGAAAGCGAAATCGCTCTGGGGACCCGACTGGGCCGTCGCCTACAATGGCGACCGTGTCCGCACCCAGTGTCATGCTCACGTGCACCTCGGCAAACTGCTGCCGGGCGTCGAGTTCGGTCCGTTCATCGTGGTCGATTCGCCCGCTGAAATCCCGGTGCCGAAGAACGGCGAAGGACTTTGGATTCATCCGGTGGACGGCAAACTCCACGTGCACACGGGCGAACAAATTACCGAGACCGTCCTGTTACGATAGGCTCAAAGTGTCCTTACTCGAAATTGCGAAACTACCGACGGCGGAAAACTCCGCCATCCATTTGAATCCGGCCGATAACATCGCCGTCGCGCGCGTGCCGATCGCCGCGGGTCAGGAACTCAGTGTCGATGGGCACCGCGTTACCGCGCTCGATGCCATCCCGCCCGGCCACAAGATCGCACTACGGCGTATCGGTTCCGGCGAAAATATCATCCGCTACGGGCAGGCGATGGGCCGCGCACGCGCACTCATCGACCCGGGCCGTCACGTCCATACGCACAACGTCGCGTTCGAGGAGATCGCGTTCGATTACGAATTCCCGTCCGGCGAAACGCCGCTGCCCAGGGCCGCTTCGAACGCGCCGTCGTTCCTTGGATATCGTCGCGATGACGGCCGCACTGGCACGCGCAACTATATCGCTGTGGTCGCGGCCAGCAACTGCGCGGCGCACACCGCCGAGTTGATCGCAGCGAGTTATGCGGGCGAGACGATGCCGCCGAACGTGGATGGCGTCGTCGCGTTTCCTCACGGTGAGGGCTGCGGCCATTCCATCGGACCCGACACCGCGCAACTGCAGCGAACGCTGGGCGGAGTGCTCGACCATCCGAACGTGTCGGCAGCCATCATCCTCGGGCTCGGCTGCGAGGTGAATCAGATCGAGCATTACCTCGGGCCGGGTGCACCGTCGACGGACCGGTTGATCGGCATGACGGTGCAGCAAAGCGGCGGCACTCGGGCGACGGTGGAAGCGGCCCGCGCCGGCATCGCGAAGATGATGGAGCGCGCGGCCACCGAGCAGCGCGTCGAAACGCCGGCCAGTGGGATTATCCTGGGGCTCAACTGCGGTGGGTCCGATTCGTTCTCCGGCATCACCGCGAATCCAGCGTTGGGCTGGTGCTCGGATCGTCTGGCGGAGTTCGGCGCGTCGGCCGTGCTCGCTGAAACGCCGGAGAACTTCGGCGCCGAGCATCTGTTGGTGAAGCGCGCGCGGAATCGCGAAGTCGCCGAAAAGCTTCTGACGCTGATTCGCAATTACAAACAATATCTCAACCGCTGGGGCGGCAGTTTCGACGATAACCCATCGCCCGGTAACAAAGAGGGCGGCCTCACCAACATCCTCGAGAAGAGCCTGGGCGCGGTGGCCAAGGCGGGCACGTCGCCGATGACGGATGCCATCGACTATGCCGAACGGATTCGCACGCCCGGGTTCGTGTTCATGAACACGCCCGGCTACGATCCGGTGTCGCTCACGGGCCTCGCAGCGGGCGGCGTGAACCTGATCGCATTTACGACGGGGCGGGGAAGCGCCATCGGCTTCCCGACGATTCCGGTGGTCAAGATCGCGAGCAACAGTGCGACGTTCCGACGCATGCGCGACAACATGGACGTGAACGCCGGACGCATCGCCGATGGTGAGGCAACGGTTGCCGGCATCGGGCAGGAGATTCTCGATCTGCTGCTGCGCGTCGCATCGGGTGAGCGAACCGCGGCGGAACGTCTCGGGCACAAGGAGTTTGTGCCGTGGCGGATCGGTCCGGTGCTATAGGCCGAAAACGGTAGCCCAGAGAATGGCGGCGTCTATTGCCGTTGAAGCCCCGATGGGGCTGCTCTAATCGAAGCCGGCAACTAGCCCTCCAACTCGTTGCGTCACCTCCCCTCCGGCCATTGGATGTTTGGACGCCGTTTCTGCAACGCACAGTCTCTCAGGAACAGGTTGATAAGATTCTGGTACGGCATCCCCATTTCGGCCGCCAACTGCTTGAAATAGTCCACCGCCATGGTATCGAGCCGGATGGTGACCTGACGCTTGAGTTGCTTCGCGTAGGGGTTCTTAGTCGACTTGGAAAAATCGTATTCTTTTCTCATCTGAAACTCCAATACTTTTCCTCTTCCCGCGCGGTCGCACGCCTGGCCGAGATCAACCGGATTACAGAATCGGATTCCCGGTAGCAATGGCTGACGACAAGGCAACGGGCCTGAAAGCTATAACCCAGCAACAGGAAGCGATCTTCATCCGCCGAGTGATCGGGGTCAGCGACCAAGCGGGCCTTCTCGTCCAGAAAAACGGACGTCGCCTCCTCAAATGAAACACCGTGTTTGACAACGTTTGCCTGAGCTTTGCGCCCGTCCCAGGCCAAACGAATATTGCCCACAGCATTATTTTAGCAATACGTAGACTCCAGGCAAAGCCCAATCCTCCCGCCTTCATCGGTGGCCAAACCCACTTGACGAGCAGCGATACAGGATATCCCCGCACTACGCTAATCTACGAGTTCCCGCTCGATCTGTTCGAGAGTCTTGTCCTTCGTCTCAGGCAGTTTCATCCGAACGACGACGTATCCAACAACGCAGATCGCGCAATATAACCAGAACGTTCCTGCTGAACCGAGCCGCCGGTTCAGGAACGGGAAGGTGTACGTGAGAATGAAACACGCCGCCCAAAGCGCGAACACGGCGACGGCCATCGCCGCACCGCGGATCCGGTTTGGGAAAATCTCCGAGAGAATTACCCAGGTAATCGGCGCGAGCGAGAATGAGTAACACGCCACGGCTATCACCACGAGTAACAGAACCGGCCACCCGGTCAGCCCGAAGTAGTAACTCGAACCGAGCAGTAGATAGGTCACGGCCAGACCCGCTGCGCCAGCCAGCATCAACGGACGCCGTCCCAGACGATCGACGGTCCGAATGGCGACGAACGTGAAAATAAACATCACCAGCCCGGTAATGACGATGTTGAACAGGATGTCGGAAACCTGGTAGCCTGCGCTGGCGAACACTTCCTGAGCGTAATTAAATACGACGTTAATTCCGCACCACTGCTGGAATACCGCGAGAAAAATGCCGAGCCAGAGAATTCGAAGCATCTTCGGTTCCAGCAGTTCCTTGAAATTGACGCGGCCGATCTCATTGGCCAGCGTCTGCTCGATATTCTCGATCTCGTGGCGCGCGAATGCCGCCCCGCCGATCTTCCCCAGAACCGCCTCCGCTCTATCGCGACGCCCGTTTTTGGCCAACCAGCGAGGGCTCTCGGGGACGAAGAACGTCGCGAACAGAAATAGGAGGGAGGGAACGGCGGTGGCGGCGAACATCCAGCGCCAGCCGGTTTGGCCGTTCCAGGAATTCAGGATCTCTACCGCCGACGCCCCCGCAGGCACGGGCCGGGCAATCAGCCAGTTCGTCACCTGCGCGGCCAGGACTCCGATCACGATTGTCAACTGATTCAGCGATACCAGTTGGCCCCGGATCCCACTGGGCGCGACTTCCGCGATGTACATTGGCGACAGATTCGAGGCCAGTCCGATCGCTACGCCGCCTGCAACACGCCAGATGAGAAACGATGTAAAGTTGTCCGCCATGCCAGTGCCGATCGAACTCACCGTGAAGATTAAGGCCGAAAGCAGCAGCAGGCGCTTCCGTCCGAAGCGGTCGCTGAGTATGCCGGACGCGACGGCCCCGAGCAGGCATCCAATCAGCGCGCTGCTCATCGCCCATCCAATCTCGGAGGGCGTCGTCAGGTGGAAGAACTTCTCATAGAACGGCTTGGCGCCTCCGATGACGACCCAGTCGTAGCCGAACAAGAGCCCACCAAGGGCGGCCACTACCGAGATGAACCATATGTAGGCGGTGTTGTAGACCGCCGGTCCACTGTTGGAGGAGGTGGCTGTATTTGTGATCACGCTAGGACCCCTTCCGGACCGGCGCCCGCGTCCATCCGGTTCAGTTCGAGATGAGCGAACGGGTTGCACGCGTCCATGGACAGCACATGGCGCAGTTCCTGTTCGGCCTGCGCGCGTTCGCCGAGTCCGAGATTCGCCAACCCCGATAGCATCAGCGCTCCCACCTGATTGCGCTTCTGGAGGTCGTCATCAAACAACAGCAGATTCGGCAGAGAGGTGGCGAAGTAATCGATCCTCGCCTCCGCTTGCACCTTCGCCGCCGCATACTGCTTGAGTTGCTGGAGCAAGATCCGCGCCTCAAGACTCTGGCCGAGCCGGTCGAGCGCGAGCGCACGGTAGTATGCGAACGCGTTGTTCCGCTGATCGCTCCCGGCGGCTTGGCGCCACGCGGCGAGAGCATCCTCAGGACGGTTCATTGCCTCGAATGCCAGCCCTCGGAAATAATCCAGGTGCGTCTCGGGCGTCAGCAAGTGCTTCCCTTCGCCGAGGTTGTGCGGATAATTTCCCGCCGCCGTGAAGTGACGGAGTGCCCGGCCGGACGCGCCGCTTCTGAAAGCTTCTAAGCCAAGCAGGACGTGGGCCGCAACGTACTGGGCCGAAACCATGCCCTCGCCGCCCTCCCACGGATGGAAGCGGCGGCCCGCCAGGATCGCGAGCGCTTCGGCGCTTCGGCCCGTCAGGTTATACAACGTCACCAACTCCACCGTTAGGTCGTCGCGCTGGTCCACCAGGTCGCGGCGCTTCTCGAGTTCAGCCAGCCTCGCGGCGGGCGGCACGCCGGTTCGCTTGCGCAGTTGATCGAATTCGTACAACACGCGCGCGTCGGACGGATCGGCGCGGAACGCGTTAGCGTAGCACTCGAGAGCCCGGTCTGGATCGCGCCGGACGTTGAAGCATGCGATGCCGAGATTGCGCCAGGAGATAGAGAAATCGGGATCCAGCCGGCACGACGTCTCCCAATGCCCGATAGCCTGGTCCCTTCGCTGTTTATCGTAGAGCAGGTTGCCGAGATAGTAGTGGGCGCGAGCATCGTCCGGCCGGCGGCGGAGAACGTCCTCCAACACCAGCATCTCCTCCAGCCGCGCGGGAAAACAATAATCGGGGTTCGCGTTCTGGCCTTCGCGATACCAGCGGAGCGCCGATGGCTCGTCCCCGCTGCGGCTCGCGACGTAGCCTCGCGTATAGAAGAGCATCGGATGAGGCGGACCGTCGAAACGTCCAATACAGCAGTCAGCTTCGGTCCACATGCCGGCATCGCAATACTCGAACGCGATGTCGAGGCAGGTCTGGGCATCGGCGATGGGCGCTCCGGTCTCGTAGCGCGCCCGTGCGTCCAGCGGATCCATCGCCAAGGTCGCACGCAGAAGTTCGATGGCTTCCCCTTCGCGTCCCATGCGCCGCAGGATGCCGGCTTGGAGATTTCGACCCGCCGTGTGATCGGAATTGGTTCGGAGGCACTGGCCGATGTGCGCGAGAGCCGCCTGGAAATCGCCGCGCCGGGCGTCGATCGTGGCCAGGGCGTAGTAGGCCGGCGCCCTCCAGCCATAGTTCCAGGTGGCTTTGTAGAATGCCGGGTACGCTTCAGTGAGCCGGTCCTGGAGCTTCAGCGCCAAGCCGAGGTTGTAGAGCGCTTCGCCATCGTATGGGTTCGGATTGCGCCGCGTGAGCCGGTCCACCGCAGTGCGGAAATGTTGCTCCGCTTCAGCGAACTCGCCCCTGCGCAGCCGCATCAACCCCAGCGCGTTGTTGCACCGGACATCGGCCGGATCGCGCCGCAGCGCTTCGTTCCAATACGGCTCGGGGGAGCGCGTTGCGTGGCGGTATTGCTCCAGATGCAAGCCAGTGAGGTAAAGTTCCTCGTTGCTCGCGATGTCCGCGGGCTCCCCCGGTTCCGTGGCCGGATCGGGTGGCTCCGCGTCACGGGGCTCCACCGGCCGGTACCGGATCAGTTCCTCTCCCGAAGTGCTTAAAACAGAGAGCACCAAATCTGTTTCGGACGACGGACGCGCCAGGGGCGCCACCCCGACGAATGGCGCACCGGGCCGGACCGCCGCGCGTTGCTCGAACGTGCACGTGCTTCCGTTCGACAGACGGATAATCAACCCATCGCACTCCTCGGTGGCGGCCACGCCGATCCGGTATCCACCTTCAACGGCTTCCAGGTTCACGGCTACGCGCGGGTTGGCATTCTTCACCGGGCCGATCTCCTGGATGGGATACCAGAACTGGCTCACAGTCTTCGTCTCGTAAGGGTGCAGAAAGGAGAAGCCGGGCTGGTTGTCGGTATACACGCCCGCCATCAGTTCGATGTAGGGGCCGTCCGAGTCGGTCAGTTCCCGATCCCAGGCATAGCCGAACTCGGCGTTACCCCAGGTCCACTGCTTCTTGCCGGGTGCGACATGGCGGTCCGCCACGTGTACCACCCCGGCCCGGCGCGCGTGATCGTAGCCGCCGAAGAAGTCGTAATCCGACTTAGTGATCATGTACGAAGTAGGAACCGGAATGTTCTTGTACCACGAGATATCCACGCCGCCCGAGTAATCCACGCCGTAATAGAAGTTACGGGCGATGGGGAAGCGCGACATGGCGCGCTTGGCGTGGTCCGCCACAAATGTCACATCTGGCGGGAAGAACGACTGATAATGCTCGTGGACGCGGATGCCGACGTTGGCCCACCACAGAAACGTCTGCACGAAAGGCGTCCGATTATACAGCCGCACCTTGGCCTCGACGATCGACTGCCCGGGATGCAGGCAGATACCCACCATGCCCTTCATGCGGTTCATCGGTTCGTGCTCGCTCAGCCAGATCGTGCGGCTTCCGTCCGCGTGCTCTTCGATCGAATACTCGACGGGCATGAAGGTCGAAGGCCGGTGATGCTGCGGCCAGTTGAACTCCACGCCGCCCGAGATCCACGGCCCCAGCAGCCCTACCAGAGCAGGCTTAATCACGTTCTGCCGGTAGAAGAAATCGTAACCATTCGTCTTGTCCTGACCGATGTGGATGCGGCCGCCAATTTCGTGCAGGATCATCAGGCGGATGTACTCGTTTTCGAGGAAGACACCTTCGTACTGGCGGTCGATCCGTTCATCCGATACACGGTCCGTGAAGGGATTCGGATAGACCTTGCCGCTGCTGCCCTGGTACACGCGCTTGTCCAGGAACATGGGGTTCCGGTCGGGCGCCGGAACCGGGTAAGTCGGGATAGTGACGGGCTCGCTCCAGGCCCGCACTTCACTCGATGAACTCATATCAGTATCGCCATGTTTCGGTCCAAACGGAGAACCCGTCGGGACCCAGGATATCCACTAGAATGCGGGAAACCCCCGTCTGCGTGAAGCGCAGTTCAACTCGCGCGGATTCGCCCGGCCTGATCGGGGCGAGATCCGCCGCCGCCCGCTCCACCGGAATTTGACCGAAACCATAGGCGATGCCGCGCACGCGATAACCGGTGATGGCGTAGGACGGCACCCCGGAGCGAGAGTTCAGGGCGACGCTCAGTGCGGCCGGCGTACCCGTCACGCGTACGGATTCCACCGGCGACGACTCGCGCCGGAGAACCTCCCAAGAAGGCTTACGCTCACCATAGATATCGACCACGCCATGCACTCGCTGCTTGGCCGCGCCCGTGCCGCGATCGCCGATGTGTGTGCGGTAGTCGTTGTAGTCGAAGAAGATCAGCCCGGCGACATAGTCGCGTTCCCGGAAGACGCGATCGTGCGCGCGAAGCACCTCGATCCGCTTGGCGTCGCCTTCGGGACGGTCGTCGGTGCAGGCGCAATATCCGTACTCGGAAATCACGATGGCCTTGTCCGGAAACGCCGCGTGGATTTCGTCCAGGTTGCGCGCCATGTCGGCCGGTGTTCCGCGATACCAGCTCTCGTAATACTCGTTCCACATGATGTAGTCCATCAAGCCGGCGATGTCTTTACCCGGGTCCTTCTGGAGCGAGTTCGAAGCATAGGTCACCAGGCGGCGCGGGTCGAGTCGCTTGGCTTCTTCATAGAGCCGTCGCGCGAATGCCGCGGCCGGCGGGTTGTGCCCGTTGATCTCATTGCAGACGCCCCAGGAAAAGATGGAGGGGTGGTTGCGGTCGCGTTCGATCATCTCGCGCAGTTGTTCCAGGCCGTTGTTCAGGATTTCGGGCGATGGTTCGCCCTGCATCCCCTTGAACGTGTCGCCGCCCCAGGTGGGGACCTCGGTCTGAATGAACATGCCGTGGCGGTCGCACCAGTCGAGCACGCGGCGGTCCTGCTGCCAGTGAACGCGGGTGTAGACGCAGTTAAGCTCCCGCATGTCGGCGTGATCGTGCGCGATCCACTCGGCGGGCTCGGCCATCCCGTATTCGGGATTGCTGCCGGCCATTCGCTCAGCGCCCATCAGTCGCACACGCTCACCGTTGAGATAGAAGCCACCCGCTCGCGTCTCGATCTTGCGGACGCCGAACGTCGTGTCGACGGCGTGGCCATTCGCCAGTTGCACACGTGCCCGGTAGAGGTGCGGATGATCGAAGTGCCAGAGCCTGGCCTTCTGGATCTTGGCGTTCGGCAGTGCTACCGTGACACGCTCGCCGGCCGCGATGCGGAACGTGGCCGATGCGCTCGCCGTCGTCAGACCGGAGGATTCCTCTACCACGCCCAGCGCGATGCCCCCGCTCCAAGCCGATCCGCTCGCGTTGCGGACCACCGCGGAGACGAGTACGGACGCGTCACCGGCGTTGAGGTCGGGATCGGCGTCAACGGCTACGCGCTCGATGAAGACTTTCGGAGTGATCAGCAATTGAACCGGGCGATAGACGCCGCCATCGTGGGCCCAGTCGCTCGAACGCCCGCGAGGCAGCATGGAGTCGTTGAAGGAATTGTCGGCGCGGACCACGATCGTGTTCAACTCGCCGAAGCGCAGGTGCGGCCAGAGATCGAACACAAACGCCGTATAGCCCTTACCATTGTGCTGGCCCACTTCGGCGCCGTTCACCCACACGGTGGCGGTGTGGAATACGGCTTCGAACTCCACACGGACCGCGCGGTCCTGCCAGGATCTCGGAACATCGAACGGGCGGCGATACCATCCCGCGCCCATGTATTCGGTGTTGCCGGCTTCGATCTGCCAGGTGTGCGGGACCGTGACGGTGCGCCATCCGCCGGAGGTGGTTGCGGGCTTGTGCCACCCTTGGGCTTCGCCGGTCTTGTCGGGATCGAGGCGGAAGTCCCAGTCACCATTCAGCGATTCCTGTTCGGGGCCATCGAGTTCGAAGGCGCTGGAAGTGGACTGCGCGCTCAGCGAAGCCAGCGGAGCGGCCGCGCCGAGTTGTAGGAAGCGTCGTCGAGAGGACATTCAGGTTACTAACTCCTGTCAACGTACACGATACCCTAGAAACTCATTTTGCGCCGTGAGGCGTACTCAGCGCTATCTCGACGACCAGCGCTGGGGGGCTCTACACGCCCGAGCGCGAAGCGAGAAGACGACCGTCTTTGAACTGGTGCGGCAGGCGGTGCGCGAGCGGTATCTCGGCAGCCGGGATCAGCGCATCACCGCGATGGAGAGCTTTGTTGGAAATTCGGAAGTCCTCCCCCCGAACGGCCGGATAGCACGGAAGAAGTGAGGCGACCGGCCAATCCGACGCGACCCTTCTTCTCCGCCATAAGCGCCGCCGAACTCCGGGCCAGCGCTCGCCCATCCTCTGGTCTGCATTCCTGCGGATGCGGCCGTGGGCCGTCGCACGTGTGACGACCAATTCTGGAATATCAGGCCCCTTTCTCGCCGACCCCGCCAAACCTGATAAGCTGATCTCGCTCGAATCAGGCCACCATCATGAAACAACTGCTAACCGCCCTCATCCTCCTAACTCCTGTACTCGCCCAGCACTCGTTCAACGACCCCAAGCTCTCCCCGGGCGTGCGCATTGCCAACCTGCTCTCGCTCATGACTCCCGACGAGAAGATCGCCTGCCTCGGCACTCGGACCGCCGTCGCCCGTCTCGGCGTACCGAACATCGGCAGTTCGGAAGGCATTCACGGCGTCGTGCAACGCGAAAAGCGAGGTCCCAACGAACCCATCACCACCACGCAGTTCCCGCAACCGCCCGGAATGGGTGAGACCTGGGATCCCGCCATCGTCCGCCAGGCCGCCGCGATTCAGGGCTACGAGGCCCGATTCATCACCCAAACCGCGAAGTACAACCGCCAGATCCTCATGCTCTGGGGACCGCAAGCCGACCTCGCTCGCGACCCGCGCTGGGGCCGCAGCGAAGAAGTCTATGGCGAAGACGCCTTCTTCAACGGCACCATGGCCGTCGCCTTCATCCAAGGCCTCCAGGGCGATGACCCCAAGTACTGGCAGGCCGCCGCGCTGCTGAAACACTTCCTCGCCAACAGCAACGAAGACCACCGCAACGTCTCTTCGTCCGATTTCGACGATCGCCTGTTCTGGGAGTATTACTCGCTGCCGTTCCGCATGGGCTTTGTCGAAGGCGGCGCTAAGGCTGTCATGGCTTCGTACAACGCCTGGAACGGCACCACGATGGCCGTCAACCCGATCCTGCGCAGCATCGTGACGGAGGAATGGGGAGTCGATGTCCTGTCGAGCGACGGTGGCGCAGTCCGCCTGCTTGTCGATCCGCGCCATCTCTACCCCGATCACAAAGCCGCCGTCGTCGCCTGCATCAAAGCCGGCATCAATCAGTTCCTCGACCGCTACGCTGACGAAGCCAAAGCCGCGCTCAAGGACGGCACCCTCACCGTCGGCGACCTCGACGAAGCGCTCGGCCGCAAGTTCCGCATCGCGATCAAACTCGGCTTGCTCGACCCGCCCGAACTGGTTCCGTACTCCACTATCAAAGACTCACCCGAGCCCTGGAACACAGAGAAGAGCCGCGCCGTCTCCCGCCAGATCGCGCTCGAATCCGTCGTCTTGCTCAAGAACGAGAACAGCCTGCTTCCGCTCGACAAGAATTCGCTCAAATCGATTGCCGTGATCGGGCCGCTGGCGAACGCAGTCCACTGGGATTGGTACGGTGGAACGCCGCCTTACGCCATCACACCGCTCGATGGCATCAAGGCCGAACTCGGTCCGAACGTGACGGTCAATTACGCCGCCGACGAAACCGGCAACGCCGCCGTCAGTGCCGCGCGCAAGTCCGATGTCGCAGTCGTAGTAGTCGGCAACCATCCCACCTGCGGACCCGACATGGCCCACGATTGGTACAGCAACAAAGAGGACGGAGGCGGCGTCACGCTACCGTGCACCGTCCCCAGCGACGGCCGCGAAGGCCGGGACCGCGAAACCATCGACCTGTATCAGGAACAACTGATCAAGCAGGTGTACGCGGTCAAGCCGAAGACCATCGTCATCCTCGTGTCCAGCTTTCCGTACGCCATTAACTGGACCCAGGCCCATATCCCAGCCATCCTCCACATGACGCACTCCTCGCAGGACGAAGGCACCGCGCTCACCAAAGTGCTGTTCGGCGACTACAACCCAGCCGGCCGCCTGGTTGTGACGTGGCCCAAGTCGCTCGAGCAACTTCCGCCGATGATGGACTACAACATCCGCCACGGCCGCACCTATATGTACTTCAAAGGCGAGCCGCTGTACCCGTTCGGCTACGGCCTCAGCTACACGACGTTCAAACTCTCAAACCTGCGCACCAGTTCGCCGCGCTTGGCCAAGAATGGAAGCGTCAGCCTTCAAGTGGACGTGACCAACACTGGCACGCGTGCCGGCGACGAAGTGGTGCAACTCTACGTGCAGCACCTGGGCTCCAAGGTGGAACGGCCGCAAAGACAACTCGCCGGGTTCCAGCGTGTCTCGGTCCAGCCGAACGAAACAAAGACCGTCGAGATCTCGCTGCCAGCGACGCGCCTGGCCTACTGGGACAGCAACTCGGGCGCCCTTCGTGTCGAAGCCGAACCCATCCGCCTGCTGGTCGGCAACTCGTCCGCGAACGCCGCCCTCAGCACGACCGTGAATGTGGAGTAGCCCCTTCATGAGTATCAGCCGTCGAGCGTTCCTTTAGACGTCGAACCTCGACCGCCTCGCCGCCCAAGGCGCCCGATCGTCGTAGTTCTACAGTTGGGCCCGATGTTGCCCATCGCGCGCCTCGCTGCTCACTGACCTGTATCCGCACCGGGCCCGGCGTCGGACACATGGTGGATCGGGCCGGCCGCGAATTCCGCCGCCTGGAAGCCCACGCGACGGCCGGCCCGTTCGTATCGGCAACAATCCCGTCGTGATGCCCGGCCTCCCTTGGGCCAACGCGAGCAACACGCCGTTCCGCCTTTACCAGCATTGGGTTCGTCGTCCCGATAAGCGCAACGCCTTGAGTCGCGACCTGTGTCTGGAGCTATTGGAAGCCTTCCGCCAGGCAGAGTGAATTTGAGTTTGACGATCTCGCATTCACTCGCGTCGGGCATTGCGGGTGTGAGTCCCGGAGCCGTGACCGGCGGGCCGCAACACCCGGCCGTCCTGCTCACGTTTCAGCAGTTCGATCCTCCCAGGGTCTCGATCGCCAGATGCTGCCGGTCGCCCCGCCAGACGCATGCCTCCAACGCGAATGTGAGAATTCGCCGGGTATCGGTGGGATCGATGATCGCGTCCACGTGCCCGCGCGCCGCCGCGTACTTCGCATCGAGCCACCGGTCATAATCGTCGCGGGTCTTCTGGATGCGCTCAGCGAGTTCGGCGGGCACGGCTTGTTTCGCGGCCTTCAGCTTGTCCAGATCGGGGCCGAAAATTGCCTGGACGGCTGAGTCGCCCTCCATCACTCCGATACGAGCGGTCGGCCAACTGAAGGTGAAACTCGGATCGAATCCCTGGCCCGCCATCGCGTAATAGCCCGCGCCGCTGGCGTGATTCAGCGTAACGATGATCTTGGGAACCGCGGCGCAAGCCATGCTCTCCACCATCTCGGCGCCGGCGCGAATGATGGCGCCCGCCTCCGCTTCCACACCGACCATGAAGCCCGAGACGTCCTGTAGATAGATGAGTGGCAGCCCGTGGCGATCGGCAGTTTCGACGAAGTAGGCAACCTTGCGCGCCGACTCGGTATACACAATCCCGCCGATTCGAGACCTGCCTGGTGTCTTGAGGAATCCGCGGCGATTCGCGATGACACCCACCGCGCGGCCGGACAGCCGCGCATTCGCGCACAGCAATTCCGGGGCGTGTTCCGGCTGGAATTCGAGGAAATCGTCGCCATCGAAAATGCGCGCGATCACTTCCTCGATGTCGTACGGTTTGCGGTGATCGGCCGGGAGCAGATCGTACAGTCCTGTGGGAGACTTCGGGGGAGCGATGCCGTCGGTCCGTTGGGGCCCCGGGGGGAGTTCGCGGATCTTCTGCCGGATCAACTCCAGGCACTCGTCGTCGTTTCTAGCGGCATGATGCGCGACCCCGCTGACGGTGGTATGCATGCCGGCGCCGCCGAGGGATTCCGAATCGACCACCTGGCCCACCGCGCCCTTCACCAGATTCGGACCGCCGAGGCCCATAAAACTGGTGCCCTCCACCATGATGATGACGTCGCTCAAAGCGGGCAGATACGCGCCGCCGGCGATGCATGGTCCCATGACCGCCGAAATCTGGGGAATTCGCAGTTTGCGCCGCATCAGCGAGTTGTAATAGAAGATGCGCGCGGCGCCGTACTGGCCGGGGAAGATGCCGTCCTGATAGGGCAGGTTCACGCCCGCCGAATCCACCAGGTAGACGATGGGCAGGCGGTTGCGCATCGCGATTTCCTGGGCTCGCAGGATCTTGTGGATGGTCTCCGGCCACCAGGCCCCGGCTTTCACCGTGGCGTCGTTGGCGACAATCACGGACGGTCGGCCGTCGATGCGCCCGACGCCCGTAACAACGCCTGCGCCGGGTGCCTTCCCGCCGTAACTGTCGTAGGCGATCAGCAGGCCGATCTCGAGGAACATCGAGTCGCTGTCCACCAGGCGGGCGATGCGTTCGCGTGCCGTCAATTTACCGTCGCGGTGCTGCTTATCGATTTTGGAGGGACCGCCTCCCGCGCGCAGCCGGTCCTCGAGTCCGCGTATCTCCTGGACCAACTGCTGCATGTGTTCGGAGCCGGTATGGGCAGGCACTAATACCGAGGATACTCCGACCGGGGACCCAGCACCCGGGTGTCCTCACCAAACTGTTAATCTGAAAGGTAGACTCGCATGAAGAAGTTCTACATCGAAACGTTCGGCTGCCAGATGAACGTTCACGATTCCGAGAAGGTGATCGGTACCTTGCTCTCCACCGGCTACGCCCGGGTGGAAACACCGGAAGAAGCCGATCTGGTCCTCTATAATACGTGCTCCATCCGCGACAAGGCCGAGCAGAAAGTGTTCAGCCGTCTGCAGCAGTTCAAGCGCGATCATGGCGCAGGCAAAGTTTTCGGCGTACTGGGATGTGTCGCGCAGCAGGAAGGGCATAAGGTCTTCGAGAAGGCTCCGCATGTCGGATTGGTTTGCGGATCGGCAAGCTACAACAGCCTGCCGGAGATGTTGGTGCAACTCGAGACCGGCAATCGCCGCGTCACCGGTCTGAGTCTGGACACAACCGACACGTTTGAGACGCCCTTTGCGCGCCGCGATAACCCGCACCGGGCTTATCTCACGATTATCGAAGGCTGCGATAAGTCGTGCGCTTATTGCGTGGTTCCGTTCACTCGCGGACCTGAGCGCAGCCGCACCGGAGAGAGCATTCTCCGCGAGTCGCACGAGTTAGCCGGCGCCGGATACACCGAGATCCAGTTACTCGGACAGAACGTGAACAGTTATCGCGATCCGTCGGATTCGAGTTTCGATTTCGCCATGCTGCTGCGGCGCATCGCGACGGTGCCGGGGATCCGCCGGGTCCGGTTCACGACGTCGCATCCTCGCGATTTCGTGAAGGACATTATCGACGCGATGGACGAGAATCCGGTGCTGTGCAACCACGTCCATTTGCCGGTGCAGTCCGGCTCGACGCGCCTGCTGGAGCGCATGCGGAGGCTGTACACGCGCGATGAGTACATGCGGCGAATCGAGTGGATGAAGAAGTCGCGACGGAACATCGCGATCACCACCGACATCATTGTCGGATTCCCCGGCGAGACTGAGCAGGATTTCGAAGAGACGCTTTCGCTGCTGGATGAAGTCGAGTACGATTCGATCTTCAGCTTCAAGTACTCGCAGCGGCCGAATACTCCGGCGCTGCAGTACTCGGATCATTTGCCGGAGGACGAGAAGGGCCGGCGTTTGACGATCGTGCAGGAGCGGCAGCGCGCAATTCAGATACGCCGCAATGCAGAGGCTGTGGGAACAGTCCAGGAAGTGCTGGTGGAGGGATTCAACAAGGCGACCGGACAGTGGATTGGCCGGACTTCGCAGAACAAGACGCTAAACTTCATCCGGCCGCAGGATGGCGGCGAGTCGTTGGCGGGCCAGTATCGCGATGTGCGGGTGACCCGGTCGGGACCGAATTCGCTAGCCGGCGAGAGTGTGAATTAAATCGCGGAGGGGTGACATGGAAGTCGAAATGAAGATCCGGGGCTTGATGATGGACCCGGTCACCAACATGCCGATCGTGGTCCTGAAGGACGTGAACGGGAACGCGATCTTACCGATTTGGGTCGGCATCTACGAAGCCAACGCAATAGCCCTTGAGATCGAGAAGGTCTCTACGCCCCGCCCGATGACGCACGATCTGATCAAGATTCTGCTGTTGGGCATGGACGCTGGGATCCGCAAGGTCGTAGTCAGCGAGTTGAAGGACGATACGTTCTACGCCGTGATCTGGCTCGACAAGCAGGGCGAGTTGATCAGCGTGGATTCGCGGCCCAGCGATGCGCTGGCGCTGGCGCTGCGTCTCGATTGCCCGATCTATGTCGACGATTCGGTGCTGAAGTCGTCGAAGATGGCGGCGTCGGTGACGGATAAAGTCAACAACGAAGAGTTGCGCCGCTGGCTCGAGAACCTGAACGACGAGGATCTCGGCCGTTACAAGATGTAATCGGCGCGCGTGGCAGATCTGATTATCGTTCCCGGCGGTGGCGTGTGTCCCGACGGCGGTGTTCCGGAGTGGGTGCGGGTACGCCTGGATCGCGCTTTGGAACTTCGGCGGGATGAACCGATTCTGTTGCTGAGCGCGTTGACGGTTCACAAGCCGGCGCCTGTAGGCGGCGATGGCTGGCCGATCTTCGAGGCTGTCGCGGGTGCGCGGTATCTGCTAGAGCGCGGTCTCGATGCGTCGCACATCCTTACAGAAATAGCGTCGTACGACACCATCGGCAACGCGTTCTTCGCTCGAATCATCCACACCGAATTCGGAGGTTGGCGGCGGCTGACGGTGGTGAACTCGGCTTTCCACATGGCGCGCACCGAAGCGATTTTCCGCTGGGTCTTCGGGCTGACACCAGATCGCGGGTATCAACTGACATTCGAAACTGTGCCTGACGCAGGAATGCCGCCGGAGGATCTGGCGATCCGGTATGAGCATGAAGCCCGCCGATTGGAGCGAGTCCGGGAGTTACGGGAGCGGATCACATCGATGGCCGATCTTTACCGCTTCCTTTATCACGATCACGATTGCTACTCCACGCAGGGCTTGCTGAAGGCCCGTGAACGCGACGAGCGTTTGGAACGCGTGTATTAGACCGGCTTGAGCCCGAGACCCGGGCGGTCCGGCAGAATCAGCTTGCCGTCCTTCACCAGCACGCCCGTGAACGGATCGTTGGCGATTAGCAGATTGCCATCGAGATCGGCATAGTCGACCAGCGGCGACAGGTGTGCCGCGGCCGTCACCGAGACGGAACTCGAGATCATGCAGCCGAGCATGGTTTTCATCCCCAGCGATTTCGCAATTTGAATCATGCGATAGCCTTCCAGTATGCCGCCCGCCTTGTCGAGCTTGATATTCACGCCGTCGTACGCGTCCTTCAGCTTCGGGATATCGGAGAGGTGCAGGCAGGCTTCGTCGGCAATGATCGGAAGGTGGACTTTGCCGCGGACCCAGCGGGTCTCCTCGATCATCGAGGCTGGCATCGGCTGCTCCACGAACTCGACGCCCATCTTCTCCAGCCAGTTAATCTTGCGAACCGCTTCTTCCTTGTCGGTCCAGCCTTCGTTGGCATCAACGCGCAGCGGCTTGTTGGTCACCTTGCGAACGGCGTCGATCGTCGCCTCATCGGTATCGAGGCCGACTTTCACTTTCAACACCGGGAACTGTGCCGCTTCCTCCACCTTCTTGCGAGTCATCTCAGGCGTATCGATGCCAATGGAAAACGTCGTGATGGGAGCGTCCTTGGGGTCGAGTCCGAAATAGCGGTAAAGCGGGATTCCTAGACGCTGGCCCATCCAATCCATGAGCGCGATATCGAGGGCTGCCTTCGCCGCAAATTGCCCATTCACGCGCTGGAAGACTTCGGCGAGCAGTTTCGAGAAATACCACGGGTCTGTGGAAGTGACGTAGTCGCGGACACTGTCGATGGCTTTGGCGGCGCTGACGGAGCTTTCGTGATAGCGGGGAATCGGGGCGCCCTCGCCATGGCCGGTGATGCCGTCGCGAGTGTAGGCGAGGTAGAAGTTGTCGCGGTAATCGCTGGACGACATCACTGTGGTCCAGGTGTGACGCAGCTTCAGGCGGACGGTGCGGGTCTCGATGTGCGCACCATTCGTGCTCGCAAATCCGAAAGCGCCCGGAGCAGCGGCGGCGCCGGCTGTCGCGGCGGCTAGCCAGTTACGTCGAGTCATTTTGAATCCTGTTCTCAGCGTAACAGTGGCCGCAGGGATCCCGCCGGCTTCAGACCTCGACGGTCAGCTTGACAGGCTGTTCCAACAATTTTGGCTGAGCGCCCTTGGTCTTGATCATGAGGCTGTATCGCCCAGGTTTCACGCTTGCCGGAATCTTGAACTTGATCAGCTTGTCGGTCTGCTCCAGCATGGTGACTTTGATGTCGTTGGTACCGTCTGTCAGATAGAGTTCCTCGACATTCGACGAGTCGACGCCTTCACCGGTGGCGCCGATCATGTCGCCAACTTTTGCCGTCATTGGATCCACGGAGACAATCCGGCAAGTTTGCGCGGACAACGCCGGCACGAGCAGGAACACGAACCCAGCCAGTAGCAGAGCCTTTCTCATGAGCACGACCTCCGCTCAAGGTATACGTCTAAGTTGCGTCGAATGCAAGCGGGTAATACACTGAAGGCACTCTTTTTCTATGAAACACACGCGGCTGTTTCTGTTCTGTGCCTTTTCCGGCCTCCTGCTGACGGGTTTTCTGGTCACTCGCGGCGACGCGCAGCCCAACACCGTGAAGCAGATCGTACCTGGAGTGTGGTTTCGCGAGGGCGACATCCAGCACGAGGGCCACTGCAACAACGTGATCATCGAGATGAAGGATTACCTGATTGTCGTGGATGCGAACTTCCCGAGCGGCGCTCGGCGTGTGATGGAAGACGCGCGGAAGGTATCGTCGAAGCCGGTGAAACTCGTGTTCGATACGCATCATCACGGCGACCATGCGTACGGCAATCCGGTATGGACGAAGATAGGTGCCGTGACCATCGCGTATCAGGGAGTCGCCGACGAGATGAAGCGCTACGAACCGGCCCGATGGCAGGGGACGGCGAAGGAGCGGAAGGACGTCGCCGAATTAAACTTGAGCGCCCTCGAACCGCCGCAACAGACGTTCGCGACTCCGATGAAGGTCATCGAGGATGGTACGCGCCGGGTGGAGTTGCGCTTTTTCGGATGGGCTCACACACGTGGCGACGGTTTCGCCTACCTTCCGAAAGAGAAGGTGCTGTGCACGGGCGATGCCGTGGTGAACGGCCCGTATAACTACACCGCCGACGGCAACATCGGCAACTGGCCGAATGTGGCTCGCAAAGCTGCGAAACTCGACGTGAGGTATGTGCTGCCGGGACACGGTCCGTCGGGCGGTAAGGAATTGATTGCCGGCCAGGCGCAGTTCTTTGAGGAGTTGGCCAAGGCGGTCCGCAGCGCTGCCAACAGCGGGAAGAAACTCGAGGATATCGTGACGATGAAGAACGGTCAGCCTGCCACGACGTCGATTCAATTGACGGCGGCGGTGAAGAACTGGGTGGGCGACGGATTCGCCGGCCAGGTGCGCGATGCCTATAACGAAGCCACCCAACACAAGCCGGCCGGCGATCTTCCGCACTGACATACAATAGTCGTTCCATGCTGGTGCTGGCTTCGAAATCGCCGCGGCGTCGCGAGATTCTGACGAATGCGGGATTCGAGTTTCGCGTGGTGGCTCCAGAAGTGCACGAGGAGCGCGCGGCTGACGAGGATCCTGACGCCTACGTGCGGCGCCTGGCGAAATCGAAGGCGGATGCTGTGTTCGCAAACGACGGTGATATCGTTCTCGGCGCCGACACAGTGGTGGTTCTCGATCATCACTTGCTCGAGAAACCGGCCGATCACGACGATGCACGGCGCATGCTCCGGCTTCTGTCCGGCCGTATCCACTCGGTGATCACGGGCGTGTGTCTGCGGTCGGGCGCGCGCACGATCGTCGATTCCGAGTCGACGGACGTTCGTTTTGTCGAATTAACGCCAATCGAGATTGACCGGTATGTCGCCAGCGGAGAGCCGATGGACAAAGCCGGCGCATATGCCATTCAGGGCCGGGCTTCGAAGTTCATCGATCGGGTGGAAGGGTGTTACTTCAACGTCGTAGGATTGCCGGTCGCCATGGTGTACCGGCATCTGAGGGAATTATGGGACGAATCGCACTAATACTATGGCTGGTATTGAGCGCTTCGGCGGCCGAACGAACGGATTGGCGCTCGCAGGGAGTTATCTTTCTCGATAACTCGCCCCACGCCATACTCCACCCGGTGCCGGTTCGCGCGGTCCAGTTGCATGGCGGATTCTGGGCGCCGCGGCAGCAGGTGAACGTCGAGAAGAGCATTCCGACGATGCTCGAGTTATTGGAAGAGCATGGCGCCGTGAATAATTTCCGGCGGCTCACCGGAAAGAGCAATGCGGCGCGCCTGGGGCCGGTCTATACGGATTCGGACGTGTATAAGTGGATCGAGGCGGCGGCGTTTGTCCTGCAGGGCGGGGATCATCCGGAGCTCCGGGCGAAGCTCGACGGGCTGATTGATGTAATCGTCGCGGCTCAGGAACCCAGCGGATATCTGAACACCTACTACGTGGATGCCCACAAAGCGGAGCGCTTTTCGGAAATGTACCGCTCGCACGAGCTGTACAATTTGGGCCACCTGCTGCAGGGCGCCATCGCGTACTATCGGGCGACTGGCGATCGAAAGCTGCTGGATGCGGGAATCCGATACGTCGATTACCTGGTGAAGGATTTCGGACCGGGCAAGCATCCGCTCCTCACTGGGCATCCGGAATTCGAAATGGCGGTGATCGAGTTATATCGAATTGAGGGAAATCCGAAGTATCTCGAATTAGCTGGATACCTGCTCAGCGGCGTGGAGGCAGATCGTCTGAAACTACGGCCGTCGCAGATCAAATATATGTTCAGCGGGAAGCCATTTACGTCGCGCACTCAGTTTGAAGGTCATGCGGTCCGCGCAATGTACGCGGCCTCCGGAGCTACGGATTACTATGACGAGACGGGTGCGCCGGAATATCGAAATACGCTGGACCGGCTGTGGACCGACCTCACGATGCGGAAGATGTACATCACCGGGGGAGTCGGGTCGCGCTCAGACGGCGAGGCGTTCGGCGATGCCTACGAACTGCCGAACGAATCCGCCTACACCGAGAGTTGCGCGGCCATCGGCAATATGATGTGGAATTTCCGGATGCTGCAGACGAAGCCGGAGGCCGGATACGCCGACGTGATCGAGCGGGCGTTATACAACGGCATCAATTCGGGAATGTCGCTGAGCGGCACGATGTACTGCTATCGGAATCCGCTGGCATCCACCGGCGAGAAGATTCGGAATCCGTGGTACGACACCACGTGTTGTCCACCGAACCTGCAGCGGATCCTGGCGTCTCTGCCGGGCTATTTCTACAGCACGAGTAAGGACGGAATCTACGTCCACCTGTACGATAACTCGACCCTGGATTGGCATCTCGAAGACGGCACGCCGGTTCGCGTCGAGCAATCGACGAAGTATCCGTGGAATGGCAAGGTAACTCTGACGGTAACTCCCGCGACGCAGCATGAGTTTACGCTGCATCTCCGGATTCCGGCTTGGTCGAAGCAGGCGAAACTGGCCGTGGGTGGGAAAACCACAACTGTTACCGGCGGCCAGTACGCGGAGCTCACGAATAACTGGAAACCGGGGCAGACAGTGGAACTCGAGTTCGATATGTCGCCGCGATGGATGACGGCAAATCCTCGAGTGCCGGAGGATTACGGCAAAGTCGCGATCCAGAAGGGTCCGCTCATCTACTGCCTGGAGCAGCAGGATCAAGGCGATCACTCGGTATTCGATCTCACGGCGACTCCGGCGGGCGCCTTCAAGGAGGAGTTCCACCCCGAACTGCTGGGCGGCATCATGACGCTGGAGCATGCGGGCAATGCCGCCGCGCAACCGGCAATCAGTCAGCCGCTATATCAGGCACTCATGGCCGCTGAAGCGAGGAAACGGGTACCCGCGACTCTGCACTTCATCCCCTACTATGCATGGGCGAATCGCGAACCGTCGCAGATGACCGTGTGGGTGCCGCTCGCGGGTTTGTATTGACGGCAGGGCTGCGAGCAAGCGGCGTCAAGGCCGTGCTATCCTACGAGTTCATGTTGGCTGCCGCCGCACAAACGCATCACCGTCACCACCATACCGTGCATGCTGTTTCCCAGCGGGCTGGCTAACCTCTTCCGGTTTTCCGCAATTCTGAAATTGACCAGCCCGCCGCGACAAACGGCGGGCTTTTCTTCTTGGTATCGACATGCGATTGGACTTTCAAAAACTCGACGGATTGATTCCCGCGGTCATTCAGGACCACGCCAGTGGCCGCGTGCTGATGGTCGGCTTCATGAACGACGAAGCGTTCCGCAAGACGGTGGAGACGGGGTTTGCCACCTTCTTTAGCCGGTCACGAAATAAGCTCTGGCTGAAGGGCGAGACCTCCGGCCACCGGCTGGTGGTGAAAAGCATCGCCACCGATTGCGATCAGGACTGCGTGCTGGTGCAGGTGGAGGCGCTGGGCCCGGGCGTGTGCCACGAAGGCTACGAAAGCTGTTTCTTCCGCACTCTGAACGACGGCGAGTGGGTGGAGACGGAAGCGCGGGTCTACGATCCGGCGAGCGTGTACGGGAGCAAGCTATGAAACTGAAACTCGGCATCCCGAAGGGCAGCCTGGAAAACGCGACCATCGACCTGTTCCGCAAAGCGGGCTTCAACATTACTACCAGCAGCCGGTCGTATTTCCCTTCCATCGACGATCCCGAAATCGAATGCATGCTGATTCGCGCACAGGAGATGGCGCGATACGTCGAGGATGGCGTTCTCGACGCGGGGCTCACCGGCCGCGACTGGATCGAAGAAAGCGAAGCGCACGTCGAGACTATCGCCGACCTGATCTACGCCAAGCAAAGCTTCGGCAAGGTTCGGTGGGTGCTCGCCGCGCCCGAGTCGTCGCCGTTTCACAGCGTGCAAGATCTGGAAGGGAAGATCATCGCCACGGAACTGGTCTCCACTACGAAGCGGTATCTGGCCGCGAACGGTGTGAAGGCGAAGGTGGAGTTCAGTTGGGGCGCCACCGAAGTGAAGCCGCCGGAGTTAGCGGATGCCATCGTCGAGGTGACCGAGACCGGCTCATCGCTGCGCGCCAACAAACTGCGAATCATTGAGACGGTTCTGGAATCGAACACCCAATTCATCGCGAATGCCGAGTCCTGGAAGGACGATTGGAAGCGGCGGAAACTGGCCGACATCAAACTGCTGCTGGAGGGCGCCATTAACGCGCTGGGCAAAGTCGGATTGATGCTGAACGTGCGAACCGCGGATCTGGAGAGTGTGCTGGGCGTCTTGCCCGCGTTGAAGCGCCCCACCATTTCCCAGTTGAGCGATCCGGAGTGGTGCGCGGTGAACACCATTCTCGACGAATCCACTGTGCGCACGATCATCCCGCGATTGAAGGAAGCCGGCGCGCAGGGCATCGTCGAGTATCCGCTCAACAAGATCGTGATGTAGAAGCGATGATTCGGATACTGCAATACAACGACGCGCAGGATCTGGTGACGCGAAAGTCCGTGCGGCTGGCCGAGGCCGAGCGGATTGTCGCGCCGATTCTGGAGGCGGTGCGCACGCGCGGTGACGCGGCGGTGCGGGAGTACTCGGCGAAGTTCGACAATTACGATGGGCCGCTGGCGGTGAGCGTCGACGAATGCCGCCATGCTCAGGACGGGCTGTCGCGCGAGTTTCGATCGGCAGTGGAGACTGCGGCGGGCAATATTCGCGAATACGCGCTGACGCAGATCCCACAGGAGAAGAACGTCGAGTATTCGGACGGCCGCCGTCTGGGACAGGTTGTGCGTCCGGTGGATGCCATGGGCGCGTACATTCCGGCGGGGCGCTACCCGCTGCCGTCCACGCTGCTGATGACCGTCGTGCCCGCGCAAGCGGCGGGTGTGCGGAGGACCGCGATTGCGTGCCCGAAGCCGAGCCCGGAGATTCTTGGCATCTGCTCGTGGCTGGACGTTCAGGAGTTATACCGGATGGGCGGCGCGCAGGCGATTGCGGCCCTGGCGTACGGAACCGAGAGCATCGCGCGCGTCGATCGGATCGTCGGCCCGGGCAATATCTATGTGGCGGCCGCGAAGAAACTGGTGGCGGGTGAGACGGGCATCGATTTCGTGGCGGGTCCCACGGAGATCGTGATCATAACCGACTCGGGCGACCCGGCCTATCTCGCGGCGGATATGCTCGCGCAGGCCGAGCACGACGTGGACGCGTCGGCGATTCTGCTGACAACGCGGCAGGACCTGGCCGACAGCGTCGCCGCTGAAATCGAGCGTCAATTGGAGACTCTGCCGACAGCCGCCGTAGCATGCGAAGCGATCCGGCGGAATAGCGCAATCGTGGTGGTGCAGGGAATGGAACAGGCTGTCGCGTTCTCCAATGCCCTCGCGCCGGAACACCTCAGCATTCATGATCGCGATTTGATTCCGGACATCCGGCACGCCGGAAGCATCTTCGTTGGAACGTACAGCCCTGAAGCGGCCGGAGATTATGCGTCGGGGCCGAATCATGTACTGCCGACGTCCGGTGCCGCCCGCCTGCGGGGAGGCTTATCGGCGGCTGACTTCGTAAAAGTGATTTCGGTGCAGGAGCTTTCGCGAGAGGGGTTGAGGAAACTGGTGCCGGCGATTACGTCGCTGGCTCGCGCGGAGGGCCTGGAAGCCCACGCTCGATCTGTGGAGGTGCGGAATGCCTGAGGTCCGGCCCGCGGTCTTGAAGATGGCGCCGTACTCGCCGCCCACCGGCGGGCGCGAGGGTAAGTTACGGCTCGATTTTAACGAAAATACCGTCGGATGCTCGCCACGGGTGATTGAGTTTCTTCAGAGGAAACTTAGCTGTGGCAGCCTCTCGGTATATCCGGAGTACGTGGAAGCGAAGACCGAGTTAGCCGCGTTCTTTGGTGTCGCGGAAAACGAGTTACTGTTTACCAACGGCACCGACGAAGCAATTCAGGTGTTGGTGAACACCTATGTCGACGACAGCCAGGATGTGCTGGTGTTGCGGCCATCGTATGCGATGTACCGCTTCTACGCGGAAGTCGCCGGTGCGTCGGTGAAGGAAATCGACTACTGTCCGGGCGACCTGGCGTTCCCACTGACAGAACTGCTCGACGCGATCCGTCCGGAAACCAAGGCCATTCTGGTGGCGAATCCGAATAACCCGACGGGCACCGGAGTCGGCCTCGATGGCGTCCGGCAGATTCTCGAGCGCGCACCGGCCGCCGCCGTCCTGATCGACGAGGCGTATTTCGAATTCAGCGGCGTCACCGCTCTGCCCATGCTTTCCGAGTGGCCGAACCTCTTCGTGAGCAGGACGTTCTCGAAGGTCTATGGCATGGCCGCGATGCGATTCGGGTGCCTGTTTTCGCAATCGGCGAACGTGGAGTTTCTGCATAAGGCGCAGTCGCCATACAGCGTGAACACACTCGCGACTCTCGCGGCCCGCGCGGCCATCCAGGATCCGGACTACGTCTCGCAGTATGTGAGGGAGGTTCTCGCGGCCCGCGAAATCGTGTATGCCGGGCTGCACCGGCTGGGAATCCGCACGTATCCGAGTCAGGCCAACTTCGTGCTGTTCGAGGCCGGCGATCGCTCCATTCCCATTCGCGATGAACTGCGCCGCCGTGGCGTACTCATTCGCGACCGCAGCTACGAGATCCCCGGGTGCGTCAGAGTCACCATCGGAACCCGCGCGCAGGTGGAGCGTTTCCTCGCGGAGTTGGAGTCCATATGGTAGCGGCAGATCTTCTGGTGTTCGACATGGATGGCGTTCTGGTAGACGTCGCGGAATCGTATCGCGAGACTATCGTGCAAACCGTGCGTCACTTCAGCGGCCGCGACATCTCGCGCGATCTGATCCAGGATTACAAGAACCAGGGCGGCTGGAATAACGACTGGGCTCTGTCGCAACGCATTCTCCACGACATGGGACTTGAAACCCGGTATGACACCGTGGTGGAGGAGTTCAACAAGCTGTTTTTGGGTACCGATGGGACGCCGGGGTTGGTCAACCGCGAGCGCTGGATCGGCGGCCCGGGATTGTTTGAGCGTCTGGCGTTGCGCTACCAGTTAGCGATCTTCAGCGGCCGTCACCGCTATGAAGCAGATATCACGCTGCTGCGATACGCGGCACAAGTGGCGTTTAATCCTATCATTTGTGCCGACGACGTTATTCTTTCAAAACCTGATCCGGAAGGGCTTCTGAAAATCGCTAAGTTGAATCCGGGGAAACAGATGCTGTACTTCGGCGACGTGTTGGACGATGCGCGTTCGGCCCGCGCGGCACGGGTGCCCTTCGTCGGAGTGGTGGCCCGCGGCCATTCACGTCGTGACGAAGTGTTTGAGTTGTTCCGTGCCGAGCAGGCAATCGCCATCATCGACGACGTCAACCAGATTGAGAGCGTTCTGAAATGAGAAAGGCTAGCATCGAACGGAATACGAAGGAAACCCAGATTCGAGGGCAACTGAATCTGGATGGGCGCGGACGATACGAAGTATCCACCGGCATCCGCTTCTTCGACCATATGCTGGAACTCTTCGCCAAGCACGGCGGGTTCGACCTCCAACTTCAGGCCAACGGCGACCTCGACGTGGACCAGCATCACACGGTGGAGGACGCCGGCATCGTGCTGGGGCAGCTCGTATCGAATGCTCTCGGCGACCGGAAAGGCATCAATCGCGCGGGCTATTTCGTGCTTCCCATGGACGAAACTCTCGCGGTGGTCGCGCTGGACCTCGGCGGCCGCCCGGCGCTGGTCTATAAGGATCTAGTGAGAGTGCGCCTGGTTGGAGATCTGCAAACCGAACTGGTGGAGGATTTCTTCGGCGGCTGGGTCAATCACGCAGGCGCGAACCTGCACGCGAAAGTGATGTATGGCCGGTCGAATCACCACAAAATCGAAGCCATCTTCAAGTGCTTTGCGCGTGCGCTGAAGTATGCGTGCTCAAAGGACCCGCGCCTGAAGGACCAACTACCGTCCACGAAGGGGCTCCTATGATTGCCATCATCGACTACGGGGCGGGGAACCTCCGCTCGGTCCAAAATACGCTCGACGAAATCGGTGCCACGTACCAGGTGCTGCAGGAACCCTCGAGGCTCGGCGAGGCGGTGAAGGTTATCCTGCCTGGGGTCGGCCACTTCGGTCAGATGATGCACGCGCTCGACGATCGTGGGTTCCGCGAGCCGCTGCTCGAACGGATCGCCGCCGGCACGCCGTTCCTCGGCATCTGCCTCGGGCTGCAAGGCCTGTTCACGGCCAGCGAAGAAGCGGGGGACGTAACCGGGCTCGGCATTTTCAACGGGACCGTCCGCCGCTTCCCGGCCCACGCGAGGGTTCCGCATATGGGCTGGAACGAACTTGAGCGGCGGCGCGAATCGCGGCTGCTGGCCGGTCTGCCCGCGAGTCCTTATGTCTACTTCGCGCACAGCTACTACGTGCCGGAGACGGACGCCACCGCCGCGGCCTGCACGTACACGATGCCATATACGGCGATTCTCGAGAAGGGAAATGTCTACGGAGTTCAGTTCCATCCCGAGAAATCCGGCGCGGTGGGATTAGCTATCGTGCGCAACTTCCTGGAGTTATAAATTGCTCGCGAAACGAATTATCCCCTGTCTCGATGTTACCGGCGGCCGCGTGGTGAAAGGCGTCAACTTCGTCAACCTGCGCGATGCGGGCGATCCTGTCGAACTGGCGGAGCGGTACAACCAGCAGGGCGCCGACGAACTCGTGTTTCTCGACATCACGGCGTCGAGCGATGCCCGCGCGATCATGGCCGACGTCGTCGCGCGCACCGCCCGCCGCGTGTTCATCCCGCTCACGGTCGGCGGCGGCATTCGATCGGTCGCCGATGCGCGGACCATTCTGCTATCGGGCGCCGACAAGGTGAGCGTCAACACGGCGGCGGTCCGGCGTCCGGAACTGATTCGCGAGCTGAGCCTGGAGTTTGGCGCGCAGGCGGTGGTGCTGGCCATCGACGCGAAACGCCGGCCGTCTGGCGGTTGGAACGTGTATACGCGCGGCGGCCGCGACGACGAGGGGATCGACGCTGTCGAATGGGCGGCGGGCGGGGAAGCGCTCGGGGCAGGGGAGATCCTGCTGACGTCGATGGATACCGACGGCGTTCAGACCGGCTTTGATTGCGACCTGACGCGCGCCGTTTCGCATGCCACGCACATCCCGGTGATCGCATCCGGCGGTGCCGGCCAGCCCGAGCATTTCATCCAAGTGCTGACCGAGGGCGAAGCCGACGCCGCACTGGCCGCATCGATTTTCCACTATGGCACCTATACGGTTGCCGACCTGAAGCAGGAACTCATGAACGCACATGTGCCGGTGAGGCCGCCCGAATGATCGTCCCGTGCATCGACCTAATGGAAGGCAAAGTTGTGCAGTTGGTCCAGGGCCGCGAGAAGGCGCTCGAAGGCGACGCGCCACTCGTGATGCTGGAACGCTTCGCGGCCTTCCCGGAGATCCAGGTCATCGACCTCGACGCAGCCATGGGACGCGGATCGAATGATGAGATCGTGGCGCTGCTGGCCGCGCACGCGGTGATTCGCGCGGGCGGGGGAGTTCGCACTCCCGATCGGGCATCGGCCTTGGTGCAGCAGGGCGCGCGCAAGGTGATCGTCGGCACGTCGGCCTTCGCATCCACCGGCGTCAATCACGCGCTGCTCGCGGAGATCCGCGACGCGGTGGGTGCCGATCACGTGATGATCGCGCTCGACTCGCGCGGCGGGCGCATCGTCGTGAAGGGCTGGCAGGAATCGACGGCGATGTCGGCAGAAGTCGTGATTCATGAACTCGAGCCCTATTGCGCTGGGTTCCTTTGCACCTATGTGGATAAGGAAGGAATGCTCGACGGCACCGATCTGGACTGGTTCCGCCGTCTCCGGTCCGCGACCTCGCAGGCCATCACCGCAGCCGGCGGCATCACGACGATCGACGAGATCCGCGAACTCGATCGCCTCGGAATCGACGCCGCGCTAGGCATGGCGATTTACACCGGTCGTCTCGACCTGGCGGAATTGGCGCGGATGAACTGAGGAGGATGCCCGGCCATTCGCCACAGGCCGGGCAGGACGGACAGGAGGTTACTTCTGCTTGGCAGCCTTCTTACGGGCCGCTGGTTCCTTCGCAGCCTTATAGCCGGCCTTCTCGGCGTCGTCCTTCGTCATGAACTTGCCGGACTTGGTCTTCCCATAGTACGGCCCTTCGGTATGGTAGACCTTGGAATTCAGGTTGACCCAGACCATGCCCTTCGCCTTCGCGTCGGCGATCTGCTGATCGCTCTGCGGGGGCATTGGGGCGGGTTTGGCGGCTTTGGTTACCGCTTTCGGTGCGGTCTGCGGAGCAGCGGCAGTTTGGGCGAAGGCTGGCACGAACAGCGCTGCCGCCATCAGCGAGGTCAGGGCGAAATTCAGAAACGTTCTCATCGTTGGGTGATCCCTCCGGATCTGGGTCATAGATTCCGCGAGTGGCGCGCGGGTTTCGAACCTTATGGGACTTTAACTTGGAACCGGAGCGCTATCGGACGGGCGGGCAGGCTGGCGAACCGAAGTAGCGCTCGCATTCTTCCTTCGGCAGGGTGAAAAGGCGGATGGCGTCGCGAGCCTGTTCGACGAGGCCGTCTGCCGTGCCGGGCCACAGCCGAATGGTTCCATCTTCACCCCCCGAGGCCAGGGGTTTGCCGTCCGGGCTCCAGGCCACGCTAGTCACACGCCCTTTATGGCCCTGGAGCGTGCGCAACGGTTCCCCGATGGCCGCCTCCCACAGCAGGATCGTTCTGTCCTCACTCGCCGAGGCCAGGGTCTTCGCGTCCGGGCTCCAGGCCACGCTATACACGGAGCCTTGATAGCCCTGGAGCGTGCGTAGCGTTTCCCCGTTGGCCGCCTCCCACAGCCGGATCGTTCCGTCCAAACTCGTCGAGGCCAGGGTCTTCCCGTCCGGGCTCCTGGCCACGCTCATAACAGAGGCCTGATGGCCATGGAGCGTGCGCAGCGGTTGGCCGCTGGCCGCGTGCCACAAACGGATCATTCTGTCCGAACTCGCCGAGGCCAGGGTCTTCCCGTCCGGGCTCCAGGTCACGATCTTAACAGGGAGTTGATGGCCCTGGAGCGTGCGCAGCGGTTGCCCGCTGGCCGCGTGCCACAAACGGATCGGGTTCACTGTAATCCGGGATAACGTTCATTATGTCCACTTACTGGCACACCACCTCAGATGAACAGCTCGACGGAAACATGAAAGAAATCGGCTAGCTTCTTCGCTTGCGCTTTGCTAATGCCGCGCTTCCCGTTCACAATCTCGGAGACCTGCGCGCGTGTGCCGAGGACGGGAACAAGTTCCGCTTGCTTCATGCCGCGCTGCTCCATCAAATGCTGCACCATCTCATGCGGCTCGGCGTCCGGAATCGGGTAGTACTTGTCGTCGTAGTCCATGATGAGTTTGGTCAGCAATTCCGCCAATGCCTCCTCTTCGGGACTGAGGTCGCGTTCTGGGATCTCGATTTCCTCAAGCAGTTTGACCATACGGTCGAACTCGTCGTCGGTTTCGATGATCTTCGGAAGCGCTTTCGCCAGTAGCTTGCTATATTTCTTTTGGTCGATGCCTGGAAGAGTAGTTACGCCCATTTCATCCACTCCTTGCGGTTGTACTCCTTATGGGTCAGCAATGCCTTGATGAAGATCGTTTGCCGGGAGTAGTTAACCGTCGTAATTAGGCGGTAGTTGCCGCCGAGAACGTCGAAAATCAGAACGCTGCCAACCTGGTCAGCGGCAGGATACTGCTCGCAGACATCCTGAAGCCGGCGCCACTTGGCATTGCGGGCGGTCCGATAGAGTCTTTGAAGCGTGAGAATCGTCTCGCGATGCTTCTTCGCCTCATCCATGAGGCCGCGCTTGCTGATGACGTTCACTGATCCATGTTAGCAAAACGGAAACATACGCAAACCACAAAAAAAGGCCCGGGTCGCTATGCACACGACCCAGGCTTGAGGGAAGAAAAACTTCAATCCAAAACCTTACCGGCCGCGGGACCGCCCTCCCCCGCTCCGGCTGCCACCGCCACCACCGCCGGCCGACCCGTCGCCACCGCGCGATTGCACCTGCGGGGATCCGCCACCGCCGCCACCGCGATAGCTCGGCTGCCGGTTCTCGAAACTAGGGGACGACGGGCGCTCCCGCACGATCGGCGGATTGATCCGCACCGGCTCCGAGAAACGCTGCTCCGATCTCGGCGACTCGGTCTGCCGCTGGAACTGCGGACTCTCGCGAACCGGACTCTGGAAGTTCGACGGTCGGGAATCCCGTGGCGATCCCATGCTCGGCGACGCCGTCCGGCCGCTCGGCTCCCCAAATCGCTGGTAATTCGAGTTGTCCCGAACCGCGGGTTGCTGCCCGCCCGGCGACGCCGTCCGGCCGCTCGGCTCCCCAAACCGCTGGTAATTCGAGTTGTCCCGAGCCGCGGGTTGCTGACCGCCCGGCGACGACGTCCGGCCATTCGGCTCCCCAAACCGCTGCGAGTTCGAATTCTCGCGAACCGCCGGCTGTTGGCCACCAGACCGCGACGCTGGCTCCCCAAAACGCCGCCAACTCGACTCGCTACGGCTCGATTCACCGCGGCTCGACGGCCCACTGCTCTGCGCCTGTGCTCCCACCCGCCGCCAGCCAGAGTCATTGCCTACCGGTCCACTGGAAGTTCCAGTGAAACTTCTGCGTGCAACCTGTTCTACCGCACTCCTTTGCTGTTCAAACGAAACCCGATCAGTGCCCCGCGGCATCACTTGACGCGTGACGAACCGGCGATCGTCCGCCGTGCGCGGCAGTACCGACGCCAGCACATTGCGATCCGACAACCGCAGACTTTCCCGGCCCGGCGTCACCGGCAAAATGCCCCGAACCAGACCCGCGCGACTCAGATCATTCCCGTTAACCCGCACCAGGTCCGCATTCGTAATATGCCGGCGTCCGAACGCATCGCTGTTGATGGCGGTAATCCCGTTCGCATACCTTGCATTGCGGTACGAGTTCCCAATGTTGTAGTTGTTCACGATCGTCGAATGGTTGAGGAACGCCGCGTTCCTGCCGCCGTACCACCCTCGGCCGTACCAGGGGTAGTAGGTCTCATACGGCGCCAACGGCACCCAACCCACATTGCCGTACCCGAACCCGATCCCCGATCGGTAGCCGCCATAACTGCCCCATCCGAAGAATGCGACCAGTGCAGGCCTCCAGTGGTACCGCTGCTGGATGGCTCCTGGCCACCAGCACCATCCATACGACGGCTCATACAGCCAGCGTCCGTAGTGATAAGGCGCCCAACCCCACGGATCATAGCTCACCCAACTCCAACCGTAATAGTCCACCCAACTCCAGCGGCCATCCCGATACGGCGCCCAACCAGCGGCAACGGTCGGCGACCACACGTTGCCGTAACCGGCAACATCCACCCAGCGTCCGTGTCCGTCCAGATCCTCGGCTCCGTAAATGTCCCGCGCTACATATTGATACGACCGCGAGCTTTCCAGGTCCCGATCCCGCGCCTCATTCCAACGATCAAAATCATCCGCCGCAATCGCCGAAACCACCTGATATTCCGGATCCGACGCCGACCCCCGCGCCATCATCGTCTGTCCCGCCGACAGCCGCTCCGATCCTCGCGGAGTGAAGATGTCCACTTCCCCGCTCCGAACCGTAATCTCCGACGACCCGTCATCGCGAACCGTCACGCGATACGTCCCCCGCTGCGTCGGCCGTACCGAAACGCTCGGCGTACTGATCTCGACGTCGGCGTCGCTTTCCCGTAGCACTCGGAAGGTCGCCGTGCCCACGGCCACTTGAATCTGATAGCGGCGGTTCTCCAACTGGCTCATCCGGACTTCGGTCTCCGGACCCAGGCGGATCATGTTCGCGTAATCAAACTGGATCTCGGCGCGCGATTCCGGACCCGTCAACAGCCGGTCCGTCTCCACCAGTGGCGCGTTAACGGCAGCGGCGATCAGGTCGCCGGAGTCCCCGCGCTTCACCGATACCTCTCCGCTGATTACCGAGACCCTGGCGACGCCCTTGCCCGGATCGTCGTCAGAGGGAGTGGCGGTCTGTGCAAACCCACTCAGGGCCACAGCGCCCATCGAAATTATGATTGCCCACCATTTCATGGAAGTTCTCCCTTCAGACGACCACCTTACTGCACCTCGTTTACCAATGCGTAAGCCACATAATGTCAATAGTTTGGAAGGTAGAACCTGAACGGACCGGTGGCCGAAAACCACCACCTTGATTGGAAAGCATCACCAGAACTCCTTCGATCCGGAGTATACTAAACTGCAGTTAATACAAATGCCGAAGCCGGAGATTACGCACCCATCCAACGGCGCATCCCTCCCCGAAGTCCACTCCTCTATCCAGACCACGAATCCTTCGGTCTGGAAGCGCATGCTCGCCTTCTCGGGACCGGCGTATCTTGTCAGCGTCGGCTACATGGATCCTGGCAACTGGGCCACCGATCTCGAGGGTGGCGCCCGATTTGGTTATCGCCTGCTCTGGGTCCTCGTCATGTCGAACCTGATGGCGATCCTGCTGCAGACCCTCTCGGCCCGCCTCGGCATCGTGACTCAGCGCGATCTCGCCCAAGCCTGCCGCGAGTCGTACCCGAAGTTCATCTCGTACGCCCTTTGGATCCTCTGCGAGATCGCCATTGCGGCTTGCGACCTGGCTGAGGTATTAGGTGCTGCGATAGGGCTTAACCTGCTGTTCCATATACCGTTATTGATCGGAGTCGCGATCACCGCCGCCGACACTCTCCTGGTCCTCTGGTTTACTCGCCTCGGCATCCGATTCATAGAAACCATGATCCTTTCCCTCGTCATGGTCATTACCGGATGCTTCGTCGTCGAACTTTTCATCGCGAAGCCTGTCATCTCTGAGATGCTCACCGGGCTCGTCCCCCGCCTCAACCAGCAGAGCCTATACATCGCCATCGGAATCCTCGGTGCGACGGTAATGCCGCACAATCTGTACTTGCACTCGGCGCTGGTCCAGACCCGCCGGATTGGAAAAAGCATCGCCGAGAAACGGACGGCCTGCAAGTATAACCTGATCGACTCGGTGGTCGCTCTGAACGGCGCGATGATCGTCAATGCCTCGATCCTGATTCTTGCGGCCGCCGTATTCTTCAAGCGCGGCATTATCGTTACCGAGATCCAACAGGCTCACGTGCTGCTCGCTCCCCTGCTCGGGACCACCTTTGCGAGCGTTTTGTTTGCGGTGGCATTGCTGGCCTCGGGCCAATCGTCCACACTAACCGGAACCCTTGCCGGTCAGATCGTTATGGAGGGGTTCCTCAACCTCCGCATGAGACCCTGGCTGAGGCGATTCATTACGCGCATGCTCGCCATCATCCCCGCGGCACTCACCATTTACCTCGCGGGGGAAACCGGCACGTACCGCCTGCTGATCTTCAGCCAGGTGATCCTGTCCATGCAGCTTCCGTTCGCCGTCATTCCGCTGGTGCAATTCACCGGAGACCGCCGCCGGATGGGTGAATTCGCCACCCCCCGTTTAGTGCAGGTGATAGCCGGGGCGGTAGCAGTGGTCATCGTGGCACTCAACGTCTGGCTGGTAGTCGGCGAGTTTCAGGATTGGTTCGAAGCCGCTGGCCGGTACCGGATCTGGCTCTGGTTTACCGTGGTGCCGCTGTTCGGTGCCCTGGCAGTACTGCTCGCGTGGATTTCGTTCGAACCCGTTCTCCCAGCCAGGCTCCGTGAATTCTGGCGAGGCCGCGTTAAACTCCCCGAGGCTGTCCCTGTGGACTGGACACTGCCCGTCTACCGCAATATCCTGCTTCCCCTCGATCACTCCGACCGCGATCCCGAGACCATCCTGCATGCCGTCGGTATCGCCCGCGCCCACGGTTCGCGGCTGCATCTCTTGCATATTGAAGAGGATGTCACCAGCCAGATCTATGGGACACTGTCGTCCACCGCCGAGGTGGAATCCGGCCGCCGGTACTTCGGGAACATCGTCGAACGGCTACGCAGCCAGGGAATCGACGCGGACCTGATCATCACTCCCGGCAACAGCCCCCGACGTGTCATCGTCGATTGGGCGAAACAGCATCACCCCGACCTGATCGTGATGGGAGCCCACGGCCACAGTGGACTCAAGGACCTGGCCTTTGGCCGCACCATCGACGCCGTCCGCCATGCCTTGGACATTCCGATCCTGGTGGTCCGCCACGATCGTTAGGGGGCGGATTGTTTACCGCTGCCGCAATTGGCGTGTCCACTGACCACAGGCGGTTGGGCCAATGCCTGCGAAACCCCCCTGTTCTTGCCTCTGAAGACTGGTACCCGAGTTGCACGTCTTTGACGCGAATGACCCATGTCCGAACATTGGCCGCGCTTGCCGCATGTGTGTGTGCCGCCGGATTCGTCTCCGGCGCGACACTCGAACGGCTGACCATGGACGACATGATCACCAAGAGCACGGACATCGTTCGGTGCCGTATCCTTGGTAGTTCCAGCAGCGTTCGCGGCGTGCTCGGACGTGGCGGGATGATCTATACCCACTACACTGTCCAGGTGACCGAGCGGTGGAAAGGATCCGCTTCCACCACCGTTGACGTCGCTGTCCCGGGCGGATTCGCACGCGGTCTCCGGCAGACTTTTGCCGGCGCGCCCGAACTCAGCCCTACTGCGGATTACGTCCTGTTCCTGTGGCGAAGCCCCTCCGGGCTCACGCAGATACTCGGACTTTCTCAAGGATTACTTACGGTCAAGTCCGATGCCGGCGGAAACCCAATGGTGGGCCGCGGCGGCGCGGGCGAACCGATGCTCGACAAATCCGGAATGCCGGTAGCGGACGCCGGGTTCAACATGACGATGGATGAATTCCGGTCCACTCTGGCGCGCTACGGGTTAGGAGTCCGCAAGTGATCCGGCTACTGCGTTCCGGACTGGCTGTCGCTGCACTTGGACTGGCACTCTGCTCGGTTGCGCCCGCCTACTATCACTACATCCACTTCGCCAGTGCCTCGGGTCCGTTCATCCCGCTTCCCGAGAAGTACGACCTGACAGCGCTACGCAATGAGACCGTCTACTATTTCATTTCGGAACAGGGACCCACCGAATTGGCACCGGGCGATTCGTTTGCGGGTCTGGTGAGCCAGCTTCGATTCGCCGCCAGTGCATGGAACGCGGTTCCGTCCTCCGATCTTCGCATCGCGTTCGGCGGTTTCGAATCCACGTCCACGACGCAGAATGCGCCCGGCATCGATATTGTTTTCGACGACGACATTCCGCCGGGCCTTGCGGCCCTGGGCGGTGTCACCAGCATAGCCAGTCCTATCATATCGGAGGACGGGACTGGCTTCGTTCCGATTACGCGGGGTATCGTGAAGATCCGTCGGGATTTGCACGATTCCCCAAGTTTCGGCGAACGGTATTTTCTGACGCTGGTCCATGAGTTCGGGCACTCCCTTGGCCTGCAGCACACCCTGACGTCAGCGGTGATGTCTACCGAGATTACCCGCGCCACCACGCGATCGAAGCCTTTGGCTGATGACGATGTCGCCGCTGTCTCGGTTCTGTATCCTACCGCGCGCTTCCTCGCGACCACGGCCACCATTACGGGCCGCGTAGCCATGAACGGGCGTGGCGTGAATCTGGCATCGGTGGTGGCTATCTCGCCGAACGGTCCGTCGATCGGCACACTCACAAACCCGGACGGCTCCTACGTGCTTCGAGGCATCCCGCCGGGGCCGTACTATGTGTATGTCCATCCTCTTCCAGTAGCTCTGAATGGCGAGAACTTCCCCGCCAACATCAAGCCCCCCCAGGATGCCGACGGCAACCTGATCGGTGCGAGCGCCAGTTTCGACACGGTTTTCTACCCCGGTACGCGCGACCCCAGCGCGGCCGCCACCATGTTCCTGCATGCCGCCGGCGTGAAGGAGGGCATCGACTTCTCGGTGCATGGCCGTAAGACCTCGGCCGTTTCGTCGGTAACAACTTATGGGTACTACGGCAGAACCGCCGTCCATCCCGCTCCCGTGCTCGGAACCGGAACCGGCTCGACGCTGGTTGCTGCCGGACTCGGCCTCGTGCCCGCACCGAATGTGATCGCGCCCGGATTGAATGTCCGTGTGCTGGGCGAATCCGGCGCGACGGTCCGTGCCGGCTCGGTGAAATACTACACGTATCCCTACATTCGGTTCGATGTCGCTCCGTCGTTTGGCTGGGCGCCTGGATTCCGGCACCTGCTGTTCTCCACCACCGATGACTTGTACGTGCTGCCTAGCGGGCTGGTCCTGGTATCGAACGAAGGCCCCACCATCTCCGACGTCTCGCCGGCGGATGACGGCAATGGCGGGCCTGCTGTGCTGATCACGGGAACGACGTTCAACGAAACCACTCGCGTGTTCTTCGACGGCACGCAGGCCAACATTCTGCACGGTGATGAAAAATCGCTGCTGGTGAGCGTCCCTCCCGCACTCGGCGGACATCGGGCGAACATCGTCGCGCTCAACGGCGACGGCCAGAGTTCGCTCTTCACTCAGCCCTCGGGCGGGCCCGCCTACACGTATCCGGACAGCGACGCGCCACTCCTGTCGATCAGTCCCGCCGTGCTTCCTGCCGGATCGGAGTCGATGGTCGAGATTACCGGAGTCAATACGACATTCGGCGGCCGCACCGTGATCGGATTCGGATCCAGCGACATCGCCGTGCGGCAGGTGTGGGCGACGGGTGCTGGCAAGCTTCTGGCGAACGTCAGCGTGAACCTGGGCGCCCCGGTGACACAGACTTCGCTGACGGTAGCCACAGGACTGCAGATCGCGACATCGCCATTGGCGTTCAGCATCAGCCCTGCCCCAGCCCACGTCACGACGCTGATTCCGCCGGCCCGAAACGCCACCACAGCGACGCAGGGCGTGTACCCCGGCAGTAAGGCCATTCTTGCCGTCGCGAACTTGCCGTCTGATACGACCGGCCTCATCCTGACCGTGTCCGATGAACCCGTGAAGATCTTCTCCCAGGGCGACGGGGCCATCACGTTTGAGGTGCCGTCGACTCTGCCGCTCGGACCCGCTGTCGTGAAACTGCAGTTGCCGGGCGGCAATCCCGTGCTGCCGGTGGTGATGAACATCGATCCGCCACCCCCTGCAATTCTCGCTATCTACTCGGATACTGGCGTCGTCGCCGACGCGAGCCATCCCGCACGGCCGGGTTCCATCCTGCGGCTGAAAGTAGCTCGGCTGCCCGATGGCATCACTTCCGTTGATCCCGCCAATGTGAAGATCGAGGTCGGTGGGATGGTGCTCAGTGCGTTCTCGCTGAGCGTCGATCAGGATGGAACGCTGGTGCAAGTGAGTCTTCCAGCGGAGCTAACCCCGGGAGAGGCTGTCCCGGTAGTGATCGTGTACAACGGCATCACGTCGGACCCAGTCGCCGTTCCGGTCAAGTAACCGTGAGCCTTATATCTCCAATGTTGCGCGGGTAATACCCATCCGGCGCAGCCAGGTACTAGTAAGCACTCTTCGTTACTCTTCAATCGACTATTGAATATCTAGTACTTACTCCACACCCTGGGATAGCTCCCCCAGGCCCGTGAGAACTAGTACCGGCTCCGTGTCGGATAGGCCCTCGGGCTATTCTCAAACATCATTTTCCTTATGTATCCTACTTACGTCCATGGTTATGCCGTGGCACTTAGAGGAGGTATTAGTGAACCGAATTGTCGTAGTGGTTTTTTGTGTCATTGCCGCCGCGCAACTCGCATTGGCACAGCGCGCGGATCGGGCCGTCCCAGAGATCAATGCGAGTTCCTCGGCGACCGCAATCAGCCTGATTTCAGGCGCACTGTTGGTCTTCCGGGGACGCCGCAAGAAGTAGCGGTCCGACACCGGCGAAGTTCTCCGTAGGCACCCATCACTGTTTCCGGGCGGGTGCCTTTTCTTACTCGCGATGACCAACACTGCCGCCACTGCACGCCCTCGGTCTGGGCCGGCGATCCCCAGTTCGCAAGGGCTGCTGCCGGGAGTGCTCCTCCGCATACTCCTGTTCGCGTTGCTGATCGCGGCGGGATTGCTCGGCATCCGATTGTGGCTGGAAACGGCCGGAATGATGGATGCGCGGAGCGGGTTGCCCCGGCCGCTCTACGGCTGGGGAATCTGGGTGCTCCGATCCGGCGTGGTATTCAGCGTAGTTCTGCTGGCACTTACGTCGATACGCGCGCGCCGCGCCCTCGAACGTTTGCCGGCCGATTTCGGCTCCACTCCCATCGCATGGCGCTACCTCGCCGCTCACGTCGCCGCCATGGGAGCCGTCGCTGCGCTCTCGTTTCATGTCTACGGCAGCCGCTCGACTGGCCTCGACTTCGCTCTCCTGGTTGGCGTCTGGCTCATGGTTTGCGCTGCCGCCGTCGCATTGGCAGCGCGGGCGATTCTACCAACTGGACTCTGGAGTATTCTCCTCCACGCGAGCAAAAGCATCTGGGGCTACGCCGCTCTCGGCGGCCTGGCGGCCACCCCGCTCGCACTCGTATGTCTTTCCCTCTGGAATCCGCTGACCCGCCTGACCTTCCATGCCGTTCGAGCGCTGCTTCAACTGTTCTTCCCCCGCGTGATCGCGATTCCCGGCGAGATGCTCCTCGGCACCCCCACGTTCCAAGTGACCATCTACCCGCAGTGTTCCGGACTCGAGGGGATGGCGCTGATGCTGCTGTTCGGGATTATCTGGCTCGGCTTCTTCCGCTCCGATTACCGGTTCCCGCAAGCATTTCTACTGATTCCGTGCGGCATCGTCCTGGTCTGGTTGGTGAATGTTGTCCGCATCGCCGCGCTGATTCTGATTGGGACCGCCGGTGCGCCCCAGGTGGCGGTGGGCGGATTCCATTCCGAGGCCGGATGGATCGCATTCACGGCGGTCGCTCTCGGCTTCTTCACATCGTCGCGGCGGCTGCCCTGGTTTGCGGTCCGGGCGGCGCCCGCCGAGTCGAACCCCGTGGCCGCGTATCTGGTCCCGTTTCTATTGATCCTGGCGGCTGGGATGATCGCCCGCGCCGCCTCCTCTGGATCGTGGGAGTGGCTTTATCCCCTGCGATTCGTGTGTGCAGCGGCCGCGCTCTGGACGTACCGCCGCCAGTATCGACAGCTCGATTGGCGCTGCGGATGGGCCGCACCCGTGGTCGGCGGCCTGGTTTTCTTGATGTGGATCGGACTCGACGTCCTGATGCCGCATCCGGCCGGCAGCGGGTTCGCTTCCGCGTTGGCCGCCGAGCCTCCCTGGCCTCGCGCCGCCTGGCTGGTCATCCGCACACTGGCTGCGGTCACGACCGTCCCGATAGCCGAAGAACTCGCGTTCCGCGGCTTCCTGCTGCGCCGGGTGGTATCTGCGGATTTCGAGTCGGTCCGCTTCCGCGACTGCGGCTATACGGCCCTTCTGATCTCATCGCTGCTGTTTGGCATCCTCCATGGGGATCGCTGGGTCGCCGCTACACTCGCGGGAATCGCATACGTCTCCCTCGTGCGCCGCGGCCGGATTGGCGACGCCGTCGTCGCACACGCCACCACCAATGCGCTGCTGGCCACCTGCGTCCTGGCGCTCGGCCGCTGGGACTTGTGGTAGCCAATTCCGATAAAATAGAGAGTTGGTACTCTCCTCCCTTCCCCGCCCCACGGTCTGCGCCGTCAGCTATCTCAACACGGTGCCGCTTGTCTGGGGCATGCTGGAAGGTCCGCAACGCGACCTCTTCCACTTGACCTTCGCATTGCCCTCCATCTGCGCGGCCCAACTGGCGTCGGGTGACGTCGACATCGGCATCGTTCCCGTCGCTGCACTGCTCGAGCAGAAACTCGAAATCTTCCGCGGCGCCGGTATCGCGAGCAACGGTCCGGTTCGGACCATCCTGCTGGTCTCAAAATGCCGCCCCGAGGATATCGACCTGCTCGCCGTCGACTCCGGATCGCGCACCTCCGTCCTGCTGGCACGCCATTATCTCTCGACGCAGTTCGGTGTATCCCCCGCGCTGGTGTCGATGACTCCCGATCTCGAACCAATGCTCGCCGCCGCCGGCGCAGCGCTCATCATTGGCGATCCGGCGCTGCTCCTCGATCCGGGCGAATTACGTGCCCGCGGACTCCATGTCACTGACCTCGGCGAGGAATGGACACGATCCACCGGGCTGCCGATGGTGTTTGCCGTCTGGGCCGGACGCCGCGAAGTCCACACCGCCGGCGCCGAGGCTGCTTTCGTCGAATCGGCCCGTTTCGGCCTGGCCCATATCGACGACATCGTCGCGGCCGAACACGCCCGCCGCGGCATCTCCCCCGTACTCGCGCACGAATACCTCACGCGCAATATCGTCTTCGAACTGGGAGACTTAGAATACCGCGGCATGCGGGCCTTCCTTGACGCCGCCGCGGCGCTGCCTCCCGCTCAATTTCTGGAACCTAGAGAGATCAACGTATGATGACCCGACAGCAAGCCATCGACCTGTTCAATAGCGACGACCTCATCGGCATCGGGATGGAAGCCGACGCAGTCCGCCGCCGGCTCCACCCGGAGAATGTCGTCAGCTATATCATCGACCGGAACATCAATTACACGAACTTCTGCACCGAATACTGCAGCTTTTGTGCGTTCTACCGGCCGATGGGCCACGACGAGGGTTACATCCTCCCGCACGAGGCCATCTTCGAGAAAATCCAGGAGACCCTCGACCTTGGCGGTACCGGCATTCTCATGCAAGGCGGACTCCACCCCGACCTGAAAATCGAGTGGTACGAGGATCTCCTCCGCGCCATCAAGGGCCGGTTCGATATCTGGTGCCATTGCTTCTCCGCCCCCGAACTCACAAACATCGCTTCGGTCAGCGGCCTGAGCCTCCGCGACACCATTGCGCGACTGCGCGATGCCGGCCTCGATTCCATCCCTGGCGGCGGCGCTGAAATTCTCGACGACGCCGTTCGCCACCGTATCAGCCGTCTGAAATGCTCGGTGGACGAATGGGTGGATGTGCACCGTACCGCTCATCAACTCGGCGTTCGCACCACGGCCACCATGATGTTTGGCGTCGGCGAGAGCATCGAGCAGCGGCTCAACCACTTCGACCTGGTGCGCAACATCCAGGAGGAAACCGGCGGCTTCACGGCCTTCATCCCCTGGGCTTTCCAGCGCGAGCACACATCCCTCGGCCGGTTCGTCAAAGAGGAAGCGACGGCTGTCGAGTACCTGAAAATGCTCGCGCTCTCGCGCGTCTATCTCTCGAACATCCTCAACATTCAGTCGTCCTGGGTGACGCCCGGTCTCAAGACCTGCCAGATTGGACTCCGGTTCGGCGGCAACGACGTGGGCAGCATCATGATCGAGGAAAACGTAGTGTCGGCTGCCGGCACGCACCACCGCGCCTCGGAAGAGGAACTCCGACGGCTGATTCGCGACGCAGGTTTCATTCCGAAGCAGCGCGATACGCTTTATCGTACCTACTTTCTCAATTGAGCGATTCGAGTTCCTCTTTCGTGGAACGAATTGCGCCCGGCCTGAATCTAACGCGTAGGGTTTTAAGACGTTTGTGCGTGTTTGAAGATTCCCCTGCCGGTGAACCGCTACAGCGATTTCCGTACTTGATCCTGAAGCGCGGGATGTTTATACTGGCCTTTTCTGCTTGCCACTGGAACTGGGAATCGGCAGGCTAATTGTTGAATTTGGGTTGCCGCATGATCGCCAGGGACGATTTCGATCCTTTAGCTCCGCAACGCGAAGCAGCGATGTTCTACGGCCTGTTTTTACGTGGCCACTCGGCCGACGTACTGCGCCGCGACATCGACGTGCCCCGGGAAATGCTCGAGAAATGGCTTACCACCAAACGCTTCGAGCCCGACTTCCACGACAACCTCCGACGTCAGTACCTCTATCGCAAGCAAGTTCTGGCCATCTTCGACGAACTCGTCACCAGCGAAAAGAATCGCGAACGTCTGCACTGATCGAACGGCGTTAAAACCTTGCATGGACCCAATCCGCGGTTATGCTACCGTGGTGAGCTAAAATGCTGATTCCCATCTATCAGGTAGACGCCTTCGCGTCGCGGATCTTTGCCGGAAATCCAGCGGCCATCTGCCCTCTCCCCGCGTGGCTCCCCGACTCGATACTGCAGGACATCGCCGCTGAAAACAACCTCTCGGAAACCGCTTTCTACGTCGAACAGGACGGCCAATACCACCTCCGCTGGTTCACGCCGGCCGTCGAAGTCGACCTCTGCGGACACGCAACCCTGGCCACGGCCTGGCTCATCCTGAATCGATTCTCTCCGGAACGCGAGTCCATCTCGTTCCACACCCAAAGCGGCGAATTGATCGTCCGGCGCCAGGGCGACCTGTATCAGCTCGACTTCCCTGCCCGCCCGCCCGAGCGCTGCAGTGTGCATCCCAGGCTCATCGAGGCCCTCGGCACGGTGCCCTTGGAAGTGCTCGCCGCACGCGATTACATGGCGGTCTATCAATCTGAGGATCAGATTCGCACGCTGTCCCCCAACATGGCGCTTCTCGCCGAAATGGATCGTTTCGCCGTCATCGTCACCGCCCCTGGAACCGGAGGAATCGACTTCGTCTCCCGGTTCTTCGCCCCCGCCAAGGGCGTGCCCGAGGACCCCGTCACCGGTTCCGCTCACTGCACCCTGATCCCCTACTGGGCGCGGCGTCTCTCGAAACCCCAGTTGCACGCACTTCAGATCTCCCCCCGCGGAGGTGAATTGTGGTGCGAAAACCGCGGAGAGCGCGTCCTCATTGGCGGTCGTGCGGTACTCTTTTTGGAAGGAAAGGTCACTATTCCGTTCGAGTTTCCCGGGCAATAGTACCGTGTAGTACCGATAGGAGTAAGGATAGTAACTTTAAGCTCGACAGCCCCCCGGTTTTGCTCTACCATTCGAACGTAGGGTGACTTGGCCGTCTGTAAGGCATTGGACGGTAGAAACTCTAAGTGTGCTCATCGGGCTTCAGGAGGATTTTATGCGTCTTCACGCAGTTCTGCTCGTCGCGCTCTCCGCGCTGTCGATTCATGCAGCCACCATTACACGCGTTTTCAACGACGATTTCGATCCAGCTAACGCCACCGGAGATGTAGTGGGCGATCCTGCTAATTTCGACATTCAGAGCTTGGCCCTCACCGTCGATACGACTACTATGCTGGCTCAGGTCTTGGTTCAGACCAACTATGGGTCCTCCAGCAGCCTGGCGACCTTCAACCAGTTTGGAATCGACCTGAACCCGGGCGACCTGTTCTTCCTGTCCGGGAGTTCCGTCAAGTACGGCGTTGCCCTGACGGCGCACGGCGGTCCAACCGGATACCCGGGCGGCACACTAACTCAGGGCACGTTCTATGAGGTGAATAATCCGGCGGACGGCACGCTCAATGCCCGGGCGGTTCTCGGTGATCCTCCGCTCGCCTACCGGCCGGACGACCTCGTTTGGCTCCGAGATTACAATTCTGCCATCACCGCCGGCGGTACGGGTACCGTCAGCATCGCCGACACGGGATTCGATGGTGTGAACGGACCTCGCAGCCTGATCACGTTGACCTTTGCCGTAACGCCGGCGTTCATCTCGGATCTCTCGAACGGCTTGTCGGTCCAATTCGTATCGGCTACCTGCGCCAACGACGTGCTCACGGGATTCGTCTCCACGGGCTCGGATGTTCCCGAACCGGCAACCTTTGCATTCATCGGCGCTGGGTTGCTCGGCTTGATCGGCCTGCGCCGCCGCATCGGTTGACCAAGCGCGAAATCGGGTCAGCTTGGTAAGATCGAGGGAATGGCAGAAACTACGGCTGTTACGCGGGAGCATCCCTGGGCCGGCTGGGCTCCGGTTGTCGGTTTGGCTTGGCTGGTCCCTGGCGGCGGACACTTCCTCCTGCGGCGCACCTCGCGAGGTGCCATCCTGTTCGCCTCGGTGGCGGTGATGTTCATCCTCGGTCTGATGATGCGAGGCAGCATGTTCCAGCCGCAGACCGGAGACCTTCTGACGACGGTCATCTACGTCGGCGGATTCCTCGGCGATCTTGCCAGCGGCTTGTTCTACCTCATCACGGTGTGGCTCGGCTACAGCCAGCCCGATGTTGCCGGTCACGTTCACGACTACGGAAGCAAATTTCTGGTGGCCGCGGGCTTGCTGAACGTGCTGGCGATCGTGGACGCCTTCGACATCGCCACCGGAAGGAAAGACTGACTGATGCCCAAAATGGCCCTGTCCCACTTTGAGGCGGCGATCATCTTTGCCCTTCTTACTTCGGTTGTCCTGGGAGTGGTGACCAAGAGGACGGACCGCGAGCGAATTCGCTATGGTGTCCGCTGTTTCGGCTACTTTGTGGTCGCGCTGTTCGGATTAAGCTGGCTGATGTATTTCGGCCACGGGTGACCGGAGAGCCTCACACCAAAACAGTAAACGCCGATTCCGTTCGCTGCACCGGGCGGTAAGCCGTGTCCCGCTCCACCGGTTCCCTGCCCGCCTCGCGAATCAGACGCAGCAGTTGCCCGCGCCGCATTCCCTGACTCGTGGTCGCACCGGCATCGTGATAAATCCGCTCCTCCACCACTGTGCCGTCGATATCGTTCGCGCCGAAGCGCTGCGCAATCTGCGCCACCCCAGGAGTCATCATGATCCAGTACGCCTTGATGTGCGGGATATTGTCGAGCATCAGCCGCGACACCGCAATCTGCCGCAGGTCGGCGAATCCGGTGGTCGTCTGGATGTGCTCGAGCGGCGTATTCGCCGGATGAAACGCGAGCGGAATGAAAGTGACAAACCCCTGCGTCTCGTCCTGCAGTCCGCGCAGTTTCACCAGGTGGTCCACCCGGTCCTCATCGTCTTCGATATGCCCGTACAACATCGTGCAATTCGATTTCAGCCCCATCTGGTGCGCCGTCCGGGCTACATCCAGCCACTGGCCTCCGTCGATTTTGTGATCGCAGATAATGCGCCGTATGCGCTCGGAGAAGATCTCCGCCCCGCCGCCCGGCATCGAGTCCACACCGGCATCTACCAACCGCTGCAGCACTTCGCGAATCGAAATCCTGCCCCGCTGTGCCAGGTACGCCACTTCCACCATCGTGAAGGCTTTCAGATGCACTTCGGGAAACCGCTGCTTCAACCCGCGCAGCATCTCGCAATACCAATCCAGCGTTAACTCCGGATGCAACCCGCCGACAATATGAAACTCCGTGATCGATTCCGACCAGCCTTCCGCCGCCCGCGTCCAGACTTCGTCCAGCGACATCGTGTACGCCTTCGGATCGCGCACCCGTTTGCCAAAGGCGCACAACCGGCAACTCGCGACACAAACATCGGTGGGATTGATGTGGCGGTTGACATTGAAATAGGTCACGTTGCCATGCAAACGCTCGCGGACAATATTCGCGAGATACCCCACACCGAGAATGTCGGGCGACCGGTATAGCGTCATCCCGTCGTCAAAGGTCAGCCTCTCACCGGCTTGAACCTTGTCGAGAATTGGCTTCAAACGCACGTCATCGAAGTCAGGCTGCATAACTCAAAAGCCCCGCTGATAGAAAATGTCACTAGCCCAGAACACGAAAAACAATACGCTCACATACCCGTTCATCGTGAAGAACGCGGCGTCCACTCGGGATAAGTCATCCGCGCGAACCAGTTTGTGCTCGTACAGTAACATCAGCACGATGGCTGCGACTCCCAGTAGCGCCAAGGCTCCCAGATGGAACACGGCCACCAGCGCCAGCAGCGACGCTATCATCGCGACGTGAAAACCGCGCGCGATCCACAGCGCCCCGGCGATACCAAAGCGTCTCGGCAGGCTGAACAGCCCTTCGCGTAAGTCGAAGTCGTAGTCCTGGCATGAATAGATAACATCGAAACCCGCCGTCCAGAACGTGACGGCCGCAGTCAGCCAGAGAATGCGGGCATCCAGCGAGCCTCTCATCGCGATCCACGCCGCGGTAGGCGCGATTCCCAATGCGAATCCCAGAACCACGTGTGAGAACACGGTGAATCGTTTGGTGAACGAATAGAAGAAGACGATTCCCAGGGCCACCGGCGCCAAGGCGAAACAGAGTGGGTTGAGCAACCGCGCGGCGATGAGAAATACCGCCGTCGAACAGATCACGAATCCCCTGGCAAACACTCGCGACAGCAGTCCAGCGGGCAGATGCCGCATCCTGGTGCGGGGATTGCGGCCGTCGGTATCGGCATCGAGAATCCGGTTGAAGCCCATTGCCGCCGATCTGGCGCCCACCATCGCCACCACGATCCATAAGATGCGCCAGCCCAGTTGAGCGGTGGGAAATCCCGATTCGCGCGATGCCAGCATCGCGCCCGTCAGTGCAAAGGGAAGCGCAAAGACACTATGCTCGAACTTGATCATGTCGAGTGTGAGCCGGGTGCGTCTCAGAAATGAGCGAAGAGGCAAGCAGTTCTCATTTTAGCGCGCGATGCCTTACGCTGGAGTAGATGCGCCAGTTTCTGTTCGCGGTGGCTCTAATTAGTCTCGTTGCCTGTTCGAGTTCATCCGATCCCGTTCGTGACTTCTCTTCCCGGGAGATCGCGATGCCCAACGGCAAGACGATCACGGCCGAAGTGATGACCAATCCCGTCGATATGAGCCGCGGGATGATGTTTCGCGATACGCTTGCCGCCAATCGCGGCATGCTGTTCATCCATGGATCCCCGGGGCGTTACGCCTACTGGATGTTCCAGGTGAAGATCCCACTCGATATCATCTGGATGGATCAGAACCGGCGTGTCGTGGAGATTTCGGCCAACACACCGCCGTGTCCCTCGAAGTCGGCGCGCGACTGCCCGAACTTCGGGGGCCACGAAGAGGCCATGTATGTGTTGGAACTCGCGGGCGGCATGGCGGCGAAGTACGGCGTCGAAAAGGGCTCAGTCATTAACTTCTAACATGGATCAATTGCAACTCCGATCACTGCTTGAGCAGGTACGGGAAGGCGCCGTCGATATTGACGGAGCGCTGGAACGTCTCCGTCATCTCCCGTTCGAAGACCTGGGTTTCGCCAAACTCGATCATCATCGCGCGCTGCGGCACGGGATGCCGGAGGTGGTCTTCGGAAAGGGCAAGACTCCCGAACAGACGTTCCAGATCGCAACGCATCTGTTAGCGCGTGCGAGTAACGTCCTGGTGACCCGCGCCTCCAGCGAAACCGCGGAACTGATTCGGGCCGCGCATCCCGATGCCGAGTACTTCCCCTTGTCGGGCGCGGTCCGTGTCTGGCGTGAACGCACCGTGCACGGCAAGGGCACCATCGCCGTCGTCTGCGCGGGCACCAGCGACATGTTCGTCGCCGAGGAAGCGCAGGTCACCGCGGAGGTGATGGGCAATACCGTGGACGTGATTCACGATATCGGAGTCGCCGGCATCCACCGGCTGATGAGCAATCGCGAACGGCTGACGGCGGCTCGCGTCATCGTGGTGTGCGCCGGGATGGAGGGCGCCCTTCCTAGCGCGGTCGGGGGACTGGTCTCCTGCCCCGTCATCGCCGTGCCCACCAGCATCGGCTACGGCGCCAGCTTTCACGGATTGGCCGCTCTGTTAGGGATGCTGAATAGCTGCTCGAGCAACGTCACGGTCGTGAATATCGACAACGGATTCGGCGGCGGCTACGTCGCGAGTCTGATCAATCGGTTGTAGTGGGACCTAACTCAAGCGCCGCAACCGGAATCGATAGAACAACGCTCCAGTCCCTACGGTAAGCGCCGCCGCGAGCGATACCACAGGACGCAGCATAATCCCCTGATAGGTCATCCAAAGCCCAATGGCAATAAACACCAGCGGGAACACCGGGTAACCGAAGTTCACCACCGCCAACTTCTGCCATCCCGGCCTGCGGCGGAAAATGAACAACGACGCCACTGACATCACCGCAAAGAAGTTCAACAAAATCCCGATGTACTGGATCAGGTCATAGAAGGGCGTCAGCGCCATTAGCATCGTGCACACCCCTTGCGCCAGGATCGCGACCACCGGCGTATGCCATCGCGGATCCACATAACCGGCCGCTTCCGGAAACGCCCGATTCTTCGCCATGGCATAGTAAACACGCGGGCCGATGGTCACCATTGCGTTCACCGTTGCCAGAAGCGACACGGCCATCAGCGCGCTGAACGCGCCCGCCACTTCCGGGAACAGCCGCGAGGCCGCCAGCGAACCCACCGCGGTGACGCTCTTCATGTTCTCGAGCGGCACGCCGTAGATGAACACCACGTTTAGCGCAATGAACAGAACCGCCACCAAAGTGGTTCCCACAGCCAGCGCCTGCGGCAGTGTCTTCGTTGGATTCTTCAGTTCTTCGGCCACATAGGTGGCCGCGTTCCAACCGCTATAGGCGACGTAGATGAAGAACAGACTCACCGCGAACTGCTGAGCGATCGGCGTAGACGATTCCCGCACGGCCGGCATCGAGAAATGGTGCCAGTCTCCATTTCCGACGGTAAGTCCCATCACGATAAACGCGCCGATCACCAGCACCTTGATTCCGGTCAGCAGGTTCTGTACGCGCGCCACCCGCTGAACGCCGAACAGGTTCAACACCGTGAACACCGCTACCAGCGAGCACGCCACCACCTGGGCGCCCCCTAACCGCCAGATATACTGCCCTGACGAGAAAACAACGGGCGCATTTTGCTGGCTGATCGACGGAAAGAAGTAGCCGAGATAGTCGGAAAATGCCAGCGCCGTAGCCGCAATCGGCGCCGAAAAGCCGGCGAAAAACGAGACCCACCCGGTCATAAATCCCCAGGTGGGACCATATGCCTGGGTGAGATAGACATATTCGCCGCCCGAGCTGGGAAAATTCACGCCTAACTCGGAGTAACAAAATGCGCCGAGCAGCGCCGCAATTGCGCCCACCACCCAGATGAGTAATACCAGGAACGGCGAACCCAGATCTCGCGCCAGGTAACCGGTCGACGTGAAAATTCCCACACCGACCATGTTCGAAATCACCAGGGCCGTGGCGCTGATGATTCCAAGCTGCCGGAGCAGTCCCGGTTTATCGCCGCGGCTCTGGCTCAGGGCGGGCATCGGTCAGCGTTGCGCCGCGGCCGCTTCGGCGATTCCGAATCCGGATCGGGCGAGGGAACTTCCACCGTCGCAAACAAAGATGCCGCCGGTGATATAACTCGCCGCATCGGTGGCAAGAAATAGGGCTAAATCGGCTAACTCGTCCTTCGTGCCGTAGCGCCCGAGCGGAACCTGCTCCATTACTCGCCGCCGCGCTTCCTCATTGGGTGCAAGACGCCGCATGCCCTCGGTATCGTCCGTGGGTCCGGGAGTTATGCAATTCGCACGGATACCGGCGGCTCCCCACTCCAGCGCCAACACCTTCATGAAGATGTCGATGCCGGCTTTCGCCGCGCAGACATGCGCCTGGTAGGCAATGGGTTGAAACGCATGAGCTGCCGAAATCGCCGTTACCGAAGCGCCCGGTTTTCGCAGGAATTCGTAAGCAGCCCGGCACGTATTGAAAGTCCCATTCAGGTCGATGTCGATCACGGTCTTGAAGCCGTTCGGCGACATGCCCGTCACCGGTGCCGGGAAGTTCCCCGCGGCTGCACACAGCACGATGTCGATCGGTCCCCATAACTCGTGTGTCTTCTGCAGCGCGCCCTCGATTGCCGCATACTCACGAACATCGGCTGCGTAGGTCTCGGCCGTTCCACCGCGAGCTCGAATCTTGCCGGCCGTATCGTCGAGTTTGTCCTGCTTGCGTCCATTCAGCATCACTTTCGCGCCAAACTCCGCATAGCGTTCGGCGATGCGCTGCCCAATGCCGCTTCCGCCGCCGGTGACAAACGCGACTTTACCGCTCAGTACATCCGGTTGAAAGATGGACATGATTTCAAGCCCCGTGACAATGTTTGAATTTCTTACCGCTACGGCATGGACAAGGTTCGTTGCGGCCCGGTTTCGCCGAGCCGGCCAGCGCGGGTGCCGGCGGCGGTGCGGGCGGAGCCGCTTCGGCCGAGTCCGGTTCCGAGTCATCCGCTTCGTCCAGCTGGCTGAAGACCGGCTCCATCCGGTGCATCACCAGCCTCTGGTCGATGGCAACCTTCACGAGTTCCGTCTCACCGGACGACAACCCGCCAGCGGCATCGTCGATTTTCCGCAGCAACCGCCGCGCCCGTCCGCGGGAAATCTCGCCAGGCACGCAGAGCGCGTATGCGAACAGCGCATCTTGCCGGAGTTCGGAGTCGTCGAACAGAGCTGTTAGGCGCCCCGCCTCTCCGCCGACTCCCATGTAGCCGGTTCCCCAAATCGCCTGCCGTCTGATCTCGAGGTCCGGATCCTCCAGATGCTTCGGGAAGTACTCGGTGAACTGCCGGTCGAAGGAGCGCCACATGGCCTCCATCGCCTTGGCCCGCGTGGCCGGTTCCTGGTAGAAGTCGCGCATCCACTGCGCCACGTCGGCATCTTCTGAAGAGTTGCACAAGCCGACCAGTGCGCCCTGCCGCTCCACAATATCCCGTGACGTATCGGGAACCACCGCCTTCATGGCGGCGCGGATCGGCTTCTCGTCGGAATCGGCCAGCGCCTCCCAGCAGTTGGCGCGGACCTTGGCATCCGGATCCGAGCGGGCGTGATCGAACAGGGCATGGCTCGCCTTGGCGTTCATCTCCCGGTTACGGAAACTCTCGGCAGCCGTCGCACGGTTCGCGGCGGCGGCGCTGTCCAGCATCCGCAGCACTTCGGCATCGCTGAGCACTTCGAAGGGTGGCGGAGCCTCTTCCGCGTATAGCTCCCAAATATCGAGCTTCGGCAAGTCCTGCCCCGCGGCCGACTCGGGCCGCTCATCGATCTGAGCGATGGCGTAGCGAATCTCCCGGCGAAGGTCGGCGTCTTCTTCGGGGATCGCGGTGAGCGCGCGTTCGAGCGCCGGTTTCCCGGCCGGGTCGCCGTACAGCCCGAGACAGAACGCGCCATCGGTCACATCGAACTCGAGCCGCTCGATCAGGAGTTCTAGAATGCGCGGATCGCACACGCCGAGTCCGGCGAGGAGAAACGCCACATCCCCGGCCTGATCTTCTTCGAGCTCGTGATACAGCTCGAGCACTGTTTCGAGCGCCTTGCCGCCGAATGGAAGAATGCCTTCCACCAGGTCGTCTGGAATATCGTCAGGTTCGCGGCGGACGCACTCGAGAAAATACGGTAGCGCTTCGGGGGTTCCGATGTAGCGGAAAATCGCGATCAGATCCTCTTCAAGATCGACACGATCGTCGCGATGGTCTTCGAGTCCGAAGCGCAGCAAGTCGGGTACGGCATCTTCGCCGCGATCGACAATTGCCCGGATGAAGCGTTGATCGATGCCGACGAAGCCGTGAGATGCGGCAGTCAGCAGATCGTAGACAGGTATTGCGTCAAGAGCGGATGGGTCTGGGAAAATTGTACGCTGATCGCTCACCAATCGAATAGTAACACCGGGAGCGGGTGTGAACGGATGCCGAAGGCGATTGCTGAACTCCAGGCGCATCTGATCTGCATCTACAGATCAGATGCGCATTTTATTGTTCAGTGGAAAAGGCGGAGTCGGCAAGACGAGTCTGGCCGCAGCGACGGCGGTGCGGCTGAGTCACCTCGGATACCGTACGCTGGCCATGAGCGTCGACCCGGCACATAGCCTCGCGGATGCTTTCGATCTCAGCGGCGAGCTGTTTCACGGCCGGACCGCGGATCCATACCGCATTAACGACAAGCTCGAAATTCAGGAAGTCAACATCCAGACCGAGATCAAGCGGCACTGGGCCGAGATCGCGAGTTACATCACCGGCATCCTCCGCACCACCGGTGTCGGGGATGTGCAGGCGCAGGAGCTAGCCATTCTGCCGGGCATGGAAGAGTTGAGCGCGCTGATGTACGTCAATCAGTACCGGCAGGAGGAACGTTACGATGTCGTCGTGCTCGATTGTGCGCCGACGGCCGAATCGATCCGGTTCATCTCAATGCCGACCACGCTCGACTGGTACATGAAACACATCTTTTCGTTCCAGCGCAGTTTGCTGAAGGCGGTTCGGCCGCTGGCGAACCGGCTCGCTCCGGTTGAACTACCGTCGGATAGCTACTTTGGGAATGTCGAGCAGTTGTTCGGCAGGCTGAAGGGAATCCAGCAGGTGCTGGAGGATCCGCTGACGACCAGCGTCCGGCTGGTAACGAATCCGGAACAGATGGTGCTGCGCGAGACACAGCGCGCATACGTGTATTTTTCGCTGCACGGACTGACGGTGGATGCGATCATCGCGAATCGCGTTCTTCCGCAATCGGTAGAGGATAGTTTCTTCGCGACATGGCGGGAGTCGCAGCAAAAGACGCTCGCGGAGATGGAGGAATACTTCGCGCCGGTCGTAGTGAAACGGGTGCCGCTGTTGGGGCATGAAGTGTTGAGCCTGACGCGACTGGAAGAGGTCGCGGCGCTGCTGTATCCAGGCGATGACGATCCGTCGCGGGCGCTGATTGCCGCCCGGCCCTATACGTTCGAGCACACCGATGGCAAGTTCGAAGTGCGCCTGCACATCCCGTTCGCGGCCAAGGGCGAGATTTCGGTATTCAAGAAACACGACGAACTGGTGGTAGAAGTGGGAACGCTACGGCGTCACATCGGGCTGCCGACCACCATGGCAGCCCTGGCGCCAACGCGAGCGCGGCTGGATAATGGGGTGTTAGTAGTGGAGATGAAGGAGGCGATATGAGCGACGAACGGCGAACCTGTGACTGCGGCTGCATGGGAGTGGGACCGGCACTGACGCAGATGTTGGGACGGCTTGGACCGGCCGAAGCACGCGACCATTTCCGCGCATCGCGAGTGGAGTTTCTGAAAGGCGTGCGCGCGCTGCTGGATGCCCGCATCGAACAGTTGTCACCCAAGCAGACCGCGGGCACAACCGTACCGGTGGAGTAACGGTTCACTCGCTGGGCGTATCTTCGAGCGCATCAGCCTGTGCGGCGTAGCGTTTGAGGACTCGAATGCTCGGTCCCGCCGCGAAACCGCCGAGTCGCAGTTTGCGATATGCGGAGAGCAGGTGGCGATCTTCGGAGAACAGCGCAGCCAGATCCTTGCCTCGGTATTTGCGTGCGAGGAACTGCTCTATCAGCTCCGTTTCATCGGTGCCTTCGAACACCTGCTCCACAGCCGATTTTGCGACGTCGGCTGTGACGCGCCGCGTGCGAAGATCGCGCAGGACCCGGTGGCGGCCGAATTTCTGATTTTCCAGCCGCGCCGCGGCATACGATTCGGCAAATCGTTGATCGTTGAGGAACCCGGCCTCTTGAAGATGCGTCATCACGATGTCGACGTCGCCCGCGACCTGGGCGCGGCGGAGCAGCCGGGTTCGCATTTCAGAGGTGGTTTGAGCCCGCATCGTCAGCACTCGGAGAGCGTATTGCATGAGGGCGTCGCGATCGAGCAACGCGGGTTTCCGGCCAGCCATTCCGCAGAGAAGTGTAACACTATGTCGCAAAGAACGTTCTAACGATTAAGAACGGGCGGCGCAAGATCAAGCTGCTATTCTTGAAACGGTGGAGTACACTTTCGATTAGGAAGGAGCAAATAAAGATGGGCGATGATAGCAAGCTTTCGTACTTCTTTCTCGGCTTAGGATTGGGAGTAGCAGCAGGCATGCTGTTTGCGCCCAAATCGGGTCCCGAGACGCGCGATTTTATCAAGACCAAGGCGAACGAGAGCACCGATTACGTCAAACGGCGCAGCGGTGACATCAAAGACACCGCTAATGACCTGGTGGATCGCGGCAAGAATCTGCTGAACCGGCAGAAAGATCAGTTAAACGACGCGGTGGAAGCAGGTAAACAGGCGTATCGCGAGGCGGTGAATCCATCCGAGCGCAACGTGAGTAACGAAGGATAGCGAGGACGGACCAGGTTCTCTCATGGACAACCAGACCCTGCTGTACATCATGACGGCGTTCGTTGTGATTGCAGGCCTCAGCCTGTTGCTGCAACTCGTAATGCTGTTCGGGATCTACCGGACGGCGAAGACGACTGAGCAACGCGTAACGACGTTGATGCCGAAGATCCAGTCTTTACTGGATTCATCGGAGAAAATCGTGGAGCACAGCCGGGGCCAGATCGTCGACATCATGGCCAAGACGAACGACATCCTTGACAGCACCAAGCGGCAACTTGCGAAGGTGGAAGAAGTGGTGAACGATGCGTCTGGCCGTGCGAAGGTGCAGTTGGAGCGCGCGGAGATGGTGATCGACGATACCATGACTCGCGCGCACGAGACAGTAGCAATGGTTCATAGCGGTATCGCGCGTCCTTTACGCGAGATCAACGCCGTGAGCGCGGGCCTGCGGGCCGCAATCGGGCATCTGATTCAGGGCGGCCGTCCCAGCGTGGCGCAAGCAACGCACGACGAAGAAATGTTTATCTGATACGCGGCGGGAGAGGCGTTCGCTTCTCCCCGTCGCCGTTCACAGCAGCCACTCCTCCAACTTCCGCAACTCCGCTTCCAGCGGTCCCTTCACGTCGTTTTTCCGAACATCCGATTCGTAGTGCGTCGACAGTACTTCCAGACGGCCGGCGCGGCGATCTGCCCTGAGGTCGACTCGCGCCACCAGCCGGTCTCCGAGCAGGAACGGCAGGACGTAATAGCCCCAGCGACGCTGCGGTTTCGGGACGAAGATCTCCAGGCGGTACTCGAATTGGAAGAGCCGTTCCAGCCGGCGGCGGTACCAGACGGCGGGATCGAAGGGCGATAGCAGCCTGGACGTTTCCACAGCGCGTGGCCTGCGGGCTTCGGCGTGGAGATACGCGGGCACTCGCCACGATTCGACCTGCACCGTTTCCAGTTCGCCGGACGCTACGAGTTCGGTGACGCGGGGCCGGACTTCGGCGACGGGCATGCGCCAATAGTCGGCAAGATCGTCGAGGGTCGCAATGCCGTAAGCGCGGGCGGCCATGCGGATGAGTTCGCGGTGCTGATCGGCGATATCGAGAGAGCGCGCGAGTTGAGCGGCCGGAATCAGTCGTTCTGGAAGATCGAAGGAGCGAGCGAAGTCGGGCCCGCGCGACGCGACCGCAACACGTCCACGGGCGAACAGCGCTTCGAGCACGCCGCGTGGGACCGTGCCCATCCAAGTACCTTCGGCCTTGCGAGGGACGCCCTCCGGCGCGGGAAGGTCCGCGGCGTTGAGGGGGCCGCGATCGCGAACTGCCTGCAGCACCTGTTCGACATACTCGGGGTGCCGGGCGAGAAACGGTTCGAATCGGGAGGGCCGGATTCGGAATGCCTGGCGGCGATGGGCCAGCAGCGGCCAAGTCTCGACCGGCACGATGGATGCCTCGTGCGCCCACTGCTCGGTGAACTGCCGGCTGTGGTAGAAAACGCGCTCGAAGGCCGCTAGGTCATAGGGGCCAAGCCGCGAGTAAAGCACCATGTATTGGGCGCGCAGGACGACGTTGACCGAGTCGAGTTGGAGAACACCTAGACGGCGGACGGCGGCGGCCATGTGCCGCGCGTCGGGCCGCGATGGTTGCGGACGGCTGAGGCCGAGAGCCGCGAGCGAGATGCGCCGGGCCTCCGCCAGCGTCATCCGCAATTTTGGATCAGCCGGTAGATCGGCTTGAGGCTCGGATACAACGCGGTGTAAAGTTCGTGTCCGCGAGCGTAGAGTTGAGCTTCGTGAGAGCGGCTTACGCAGCGTTGTGTTTCGTGGACAACGGCATTGCAGGCTTCCGGGACGTTCGCAAACACACCGGTCCCCACCAGCGATAAGAGCGCCGCTCCATACGCCGACCCTTCCTGGGTTTCGAGCGTCACCACTGGTTTGCAGAAGATATCGGCCAGCATCTGACGCCAGAAAGGACTGCGGGCGCCGCCGCCGGAAACTCGTACCGAATCGACCGGGACACCCATCTGTTCGATGATGTTGAGGCAGTCCTTTTGACTAAACGAGACGCCTTCGAGGAGCGCGCGGATGAGGTCGGCGCGCGTGTGCCGGGCGGTGATGCCGATCCATCCGCCGCGCGCGTTGGGGTCGAGGTGCGGCGTTCGTTCTCCCATCAGGTACGGGAGCCAGAAGAGTCCTTGCGCGCCGACACAACTCGTGGCGGCTTCGGCGGTGAGAGCATGGTACTCGGTGCCGGGAGCGAGTTGGTTGCGGAACCACTGCAGGCTGAGTCCCGCGCCCTGAGTCACGCCCATCACGTGCCAAGCTCCGGGGACTGCGTGGCAGAACGTGTGCACGCGCCCCTCGGGATCGTACGACGGCCGTTCGGTGAAGGCGAATACCACGCCGGATGTGCCGATGGTGCAGGATACGACTCCCGATTCGACGATGCCGTTGCCGACTGCGCTGGCCGCCTGGTCCCCTGCCCCGGCCACGACGGGCGTACCTTCGGCAAGCCCGGTGGCTTCGGCGGCCGACCGCGACACCCGGCCGCTGACGTCTGGCGATTCGTAGACGTAGGGCAGAATCTCGCGATCGATGCCGAGTTTGGAAACGAGGGTTTGCGACCAGCGGCGATGGACGACGTCGAACAGCGCGGTGCCGGATGCATCGGAGACGTCGCTGGCGTATTCGCCGGTGAGGCGGTAGCGGACGTAGTCCTTGGGCAAGAGCATCCGTTTGATTCGGGCATACAGCCCGGGTTCGTTATCGCGAACCCACAGAAGTTTGGGCAGCGTGAAGCCGGTCAGGACGGGGTTCGCGATGCACTCTAGAACCGTGGCGCGAGTCGCGGTTCGATTCACCCAGTCCACTTGGGCCTGGCTGCGTTGATCGCACCAGATGAGTGCGGGGCGAATGACGTCGCCTGCTTCGTCGAGCAGGGTGAGTCCGTGCATCTGGCCGGAGAGTCCGATGCCGGCAACGTCTTTGCCGGATGCGCCGGCGCGGCCAAGGACGCCGCGGATCGCCTCTTGCGAGGCATCCCACCAGTTTTCGGGCCGCTGCTCAGCCCAGAGTGGGCGCTCCATCCGCATCTCTTCGTGCGCGGCGGTGAACGAATGATGCACCGTGCCCTTGTTGTCGATGAGCAGTGCCCGGCTGCCTCCGGTGCCAATGTCGATACCGAGCCAAAACATATTTAGGAGTCCTAGTAAGGAATATCAGGAATTCGGGAACTGATACAACAAAGGCAAGTACGCGGCTCCGAACAGGCCGGCTTCATTGCCAAGGATTGCCCGCTCCACGCGTGTTTTCGAGTTGCGGTACGTGAAGGATCGAAGTTCGATTTCGGCCATCATAGGAGGCGCGAACAGGTCCCATGCCGGAAGCGGGCCGCCGCTGAGCAGATACAGAGGGAAGTTGAAGATGTTGATGAGATTTCCGATCGCGATGCCGAGCGCAGTGCCCATCGAGTGGAAGATCATGCCGGCGCGCTTGCTGGTGACCGGGTCGGAAGTATCCTTCGCGATGCGATATACCGCCTCCGACGATAGGTCTTCACCGAGACTCATCAGGCGCGCCATGCTGGCAATCGCAGTGGCGGACGCATGCTTTTCGAGACAGCCGTAATTGCCACAGCCACAGGGATTGCCGCCGGGGATCACGGTCATGTGTCCGAGTTCGCCGGCCATTCCCACCTGCCCATGAATCACGCGGCCACCCGAGATGATGCCGCCGCCGATACCGGTGCCTAACGTGAGCAGAACCAGGTCATTGACGTCCCGCCCCGCGCCGATCCACTTCTCTCCGAGAGCCGCGGCATTGGCGTCGTTCTCGAGGATGACCTGTGTACCCAACCTGCGTTCGATTTCCGCGCGAACCGGGAAGCCTTCGAATTCTGGGAGGTTGTTGGAGCCGACGATGACTCCTTTTTCGATTTCGATGAAGCCTGGAACACCGATGCCGACGCCGGCGAATCGCGGACCGGGCGCCTGGCGATCGCGGAGAGTGACGATGGCCTCCACCATGTCGGCGATGACGGCGTCGCGGCCTTCCGAGAGTTGCGTCTTTCCGGAGATCTTCTCTAACAGTTCACCGTCGTTGGAAACGGTCGCGGCGCGGAGATTGGTGCCGCCCAGATCGACGCCGATGGAGTATTCGCGCATTCAGTAGGCAATCCTCAGCTTGCAGTCTATCAGCGGATCGAGGCGGATGGTTGTGGATCGCTTGGAAGAACCAGGTGAGATTGGATCGGAACCGCGGAAGGTCAGCTAACGTCCATCGAGGGTAAGCCGATGCAGCTTTCTACGGGCTGCTGTCGGCGGACTAAAAGACTAAGTACGACACGTTAGGGGGAGACACGGGTCACGGCCCCGGCCGTCCCGGATTCGTTCGAAGTGTGAGTAATGGGGCAGGGTCGTTCTTCCCTGCCCACCAGGTTGTGTAACTACATGAAACTACTATTTCTCTCGTTGGCTTTCGTTTCGCTATCTCTGGCACAGAGCTTTGAGGGCGCGGTCAGCGCTGGAATTTCACAGATCCGGAATAGTGATATCGGTTCGGGCTACACGCTCGACAACGGATTCCGCCTTGCTCTCCGGATGAACCTCAACACAAAGAAGTATCTGGGATACGAGTTAGGGTACGCGTATAACCGGACCCACCTCGGCTCATCCGGGTTCGGTACTACGCAGAGCAGCAGCGGCATGGCGATTCACCAAGGCTTCGGTGCGGTTCTGCTGCACGCGACCGGGGTAGAGAGCCGGATTCGTCCGTTTGTAGCGGGCGGCATTGGTTTCAGTAACTTCGTGCCGCCAGGCCAGACAGCGCAGTATGGTCAGGGAGAGACTAAGTTCGCTCTCAATTATGGCGGTGGCGTGAAGGTGAAACTCTTCGGGCCGTGGCAATTGCGATTCGATATTCGCCAGTTCAATACTGGCATGCCATTTGGATTGAAATCGGGACGTTTCCTGCAGAACGAGATCTCGGCGGGAATCGGCTACACGCTCTAGTCATTCTCAGGACAGTGTCGGCACAACAGCTATTGAAAACCATCGCCGCGTGCTGTTAGATGGGTAGCTTCATCCGCGGGCCCAAGCCGGGGCGGTGTCGTCGTGCCAACAGGTAGCGCCGCGCGAGCCCTGCCCTGCCCACGGGTGTTGCGCCGTCGATGAGTACTCCAGTGACGCAGTTACCTGTACCAGTACAAGCAGCTACTGTGAGTATCGGCGGGGTGAGTGCGATCATCCAGTGGATCGGCATTCCTCCAGGTCTCGCGGGAGTAACTCAGATCAATGTGCGCGTGCCTGCAAACGCTCCCGCCGGTAATGATGCCGTGATCGTCACCATCGGCAATGGTTCCAGTACCGCTGCCACTTTGTCCGTGACGCCGTAGGCGGTAGCACTCGATCGGTGCTGCTGCCAGTCGTGAAGTATCCCTAACCTCTCGAAAAGAAACTTGTAAGTTCGCCCGGCCGTCCTTATAATCGGGTTAACATAAACGACCCAGTCGTCGATATACCAACTTAGAGAGGCGTATATGGACATAGTGGGAAATACTAAGTTCGTCGAGCTGCCGGGCACGAAGAAGCACGAACTGCCTCCGTTACTGGTCCGCTCTACACCACATGTGAGAAGGCTGGACAAGGCGATGGACATGGCGAACGGGATCATCGATTCCGACGACATGATCCCGATGGCCGCGGTGGAGGATCCCACTATCGAAGCCGAGTTGGACCGGCGGCGCATGGACCTTGCGCTGAATCTGGTGGATCAGTATGTCGACTTTCTCAAGCAGTGGCACTGGGGCGACAGCGTTCTCGAGTGGATTCGCCAGTGCGAGATGACCTTCGAAATGCGCTCCGACCTGCGGAATCTGCTGCGCGCGGATTTGTGGCCTCATGCCGGACGCACCAGTTTCGTCCGCCTGCTTCGCGACAAAGAAGCCGTCGAGAAGAATTTCGCGCTGGAGAAGGCCGTCGGTATGCGGCTGACGTTCCGGCAGCCTCCGCCCATCCGCTGCTTCTCGAATCAGTTTCTGTTTTATCTGAACGGAACAGTTGCGGACTCGGCTTACCAGACGTGGGCCAGCCTCTCTCCGGATCCGGTGTCGTCGCTCCCTCCGGAGCGGTTCGATTTTCAAGTCGTGAACATGTCGCTGCAGTAGCCGGAACTCCGCCGAACGGCAGAGGCCGTCACTCGCGGTACAATTTCGGCGTATGAAGCTTGCCGTACTTGGACTCGGTTTTATGGGCAGCACGCACCTGAAAGCCCTTCGACAAGTGAAGGGTTTTGAACTGGTGGCGGTCTGCTCCAACGATGAAACCGCACTTTCCGGCGACCTGCGATCGATCCAGGGCAATCTCGGCGGCCCTGGCGAATTGCTGGATTTTTCGAACCTCCGGAAGTATCGTGATTTTGAACCAGCTCTCGCCGATCCCGACATCGAGGCTGTCGATCTTTGCCTTCCCACTGATCTGCATACCGAAGTCGCAATCGAAGCTCTCCGCTCCAACAAGCATGTTCTGGTGGAAAAACCGATGGCGCTCGACGGGGAATCGGCGGATCGGATGGCAGCGGAGGCCGAACGCTCCGGCAAAATCCTGATGACCGCGCAGGTGCTGCGCTTCCTCGGTCCTTACGTCGCACTTCGCGATGCCATCGGCCGCGGCCAACTCGGACTCTTTCGCACGGCTCTGTTCCGGCGGCGTTGTGCTGCGCCAGCCTGGGGCGGATGGCTGAAGAATCCGGAGAAGAGCGGTGGCGGCGTGTTCGATCTGCTCATTCATGACGTGGACATGACGCTCCACCTGTTTGGACCGCCGGAGTCCGTTGCCGCCACCGGCTACGAAGATCCATCGCGCGGCATCGACGTAATCCACAGCGTGTTCCATTACCCGCACGGCGGCGTCGCGGTGGTTACGGGCGGCTGGCACCATCCGAAGGCCTATCCTTTCTCGATGGAGTACACGGTCACCAGCGACGGCGGCACCATCGAGTTCAGTTCTTCCGGCCGCGCTCCCACGCTGTATCGGGAGGATGGCACCGAGGAGGCGCTCGATTCGCCGGAGATCGATGGATACGCGGCGGAACTGCAGTATTTCGCCGATTGCTGCAATGAGGGCCGCCAACCAGCCTTGTGCCCGCCGCGCGAATCGGCGAATGCGGTGAAGTTGACGCGGCTCATGCTCGAAGCACGAAACAGAAACGGAGAAAGAATCAAATGCAATCTCTAAAGCCGTTGGAACCGGGAGCCATGTTCTGGGCCGACCGCGATCGCCTGGCGGAGATCAAGTCCCTGGGGGTGCGGTGCGGTCAGTTGGGAATCGCCGGCGGGACGGACTTGACGGGCAACATTGCCGAGGATTGGAAGTCGGCTCTCGACCAGCAGCAGTTTACGCTGGTCACGGTGTTTGCTGCCTATAACGGCGAGAGTTATGCCGACATTCCCACGGTGGAGCGGACGGTCGGATTCATTCCGCGTGAAACGCGCGATGACCGCGTGCAGCGGACGAAAGACGTCAGCGACTTCGCGGCCGCGTTAGGAGCGCCGAGCATCGCGTGCCACATCGGCTTCGTTCCCGAAGACGAGTCGGACCCCGACTACGTGGCAGTGCGCGAGGCCGTTCGCGATGTCTGCGACCACGCCGCGAAGCACAACCAGACGTTTGCTCTCGAAACCGGGCAGGAACCGGCCGAAGTGCTGCTGCGCTTCTTCAAAGACGTCGATCGTGCGAATCTGCGAATCAATTTCGATCCCGCCAACATGATCCTGTACGGTACGGGCGATCCCATTGAGGCGCTGCGGCTTCTTGCGCCGCACGTGTCCTCGGTGCACGCCAAGGACGGCGACTGGCCGCCGAAGAACGTGCCGGGCGCGTTGGGAACAGAGCGGCCGCTTGGAAAGGGATCGGTCGGCATTCCGAAATTCGTCGAGACCCTGCGTGAACTCGGTTTTGCCGGGCCGCTGAACGTCGAGCGCGAGGCGGAGAATCAGGACGAGCGAATTCGCGACATGCGAATGGGCATTGAGCTGTTGCGCGGCTTGACGAGCTGACAATCAGACGCTCGGGTACGATCCGAGTGCGCGAATGAAATCGGCGATCTCCCCCAAGTGGGCGATCGCCCTCCCCAATCGTTCATCATTCGCATCCGCGAGCACATCCAGATAGAACAGATATTCCCACGGCTTTCCTCGCAGTGGCCGCGACTCGATCTTGGCGAGGCTCAGGTCGCGCAGTGCGAATGTGCTGAGCGCACGAAACAGCGCACCGGGGACGTTCCGGGTGGTGAACACCACCGACGTCTTTTGCTGCGCGCTCGGCTTGCCCGCCAGCGGCGGACGTTTCGCGCCGTGCTTCAGAAGCAGAAAGAATCGCGTGAAGTTGCGGCGATCGTCTTCGATGGACCGGCGAAGAATGTGCGCTCCGTAGATCTCGGCAGCGAGCGCCGACGCGATCGCCCCTGCGTCGTTCAACTCCTGCTCCACGATCATCTTGACGCTGCCGGCGGTGTCGTAGAACGGCTCGCGTTCCACTTGCGGGTTCTTGGCGAAGAAGTCGAGGCATTGGTTGATCGCCACTGGATGCGAGAACACCCGGCGGAGGTTGCGGAACGCCACCCCTGGCCGCGCGATCAGATTGTGCACGATCCGAACGTTCGTCTCGGCGACGATCTCGAAGTCGAAGTGCAACAGATGGTCGTAATTCTCATGCACCGACCCGTGCAGAGTATTTTCAATCGGGATGGCCGCGGCGGAGGCATCACCCGATTCGACGGCCCGGAACACCTGTTCGAAGCGCTGGCACGGCAGAGCGGGAGTTTGTTCCCCGAGGAATTGCCGGATGGCCTGCTGGCTGAATGCTCCGGCGTCACCCTGGAATGCGACGGGCTTGGCTTTCATGAGCGCGCTCCATCCCAGCGGCGCGCATCTTCGGCGGGTAGTCCGATCAGATCCAACACCCGATCGACGCTGTGGTCCACAATGTCCTCAATGGTCTGTGGGTGATTATAGAACCCTGGGATTGGCGGCGCGACGATGGCTCCCATCTCCGCCAGCGACACCATCGCCCGCAAATGGCCGAGATGAAACGGCGTCTCGCGCACCATCAGCACCAGGCGCCTCCGTTCCTTCAGCGTCACATCGGCGGCGCGAATCAGCAGGTTGGAACTGATGCCGGCGGCGATCGCGGACATCGTGTGAATGGAGCAAGGTGCGATCACCATCGAGTCGATTAAAGCCGATCCGCTCGCCAACCGGCTCCCAATGTCCTCCAACGGGTAAGAAAACTGCGCGAGCGCTTTGAAATCCGCCGCGCTTTTTCCCATTTCCAGCCAGGCGGTACGTTCCGCGGCGCGGCTGAGAATGAGGTGAACCTCGGCGCCGGGGCGCGCCGCGAGCTTTTCCAGCAGGCGCCATCCGTAAATGGAACCGCTGGCTCCAGACACTCCGACGATGATTTTCAAGAATTTCCTCCTGCGAAAAATCGTGTTCCGAATTCCGAACAGTTAACACAATGAAAGCTTGCCCGGCTGAAGAACGGCCCGCTATAATTCAAACTGGGCTTCGAAAAAGTCTCGCAATAATTCCGATTCATGACTGGCCGAACCGCTTCTGTGGCAAAAGAACTGACGATGGACGACGCCGGGCAGCGACTCAAGCGCGCCCGGGAGCGGTTGAATCTCCGTTACCGGGATGTCGAGGATGCGAGCCAGAAGATCGCGACCCGCCACAAGAATGACGAGTTTATTGTAGCGCTCAGCCGTTTGGCGGACATTGAGAACAAAGGGACAGTTCCCTCCATTTACCGGCTCTATTCGCTCTGCGCCATCTACCGCCTGGACATCTCCGAGGTGTTGGACTGGTACGGCATCCGGCTCGACGGCATCGGTATCGATTCGGCCACCATCGAAATCGAGCGAACGCACACTATCGGGTTTGAACCCGACGATCATGCCGATGTTCTCATTCCGCTCTCGCTCGATCCCGGCATCGATGTGCGGCGCACCACGTTCCTGAGCCGAATGATACAACGTTGGGGGAAACTGCCGTTGGTTTTGCTTAGCGGCTTTGATCTTCGCGGCCACCGTTACGGCTTCATCGGTACCGAGGACTGGACCATGTATCCGATACTGCAGCCCGGCGCGCTGGTCCTGATTGACGAAAGCAAGCGGAAACCCGCAAACTCAGGCTGGTCGAACGAGTTCGACCGCCCCATCTACTTCTTCGAGCACCGGCAGGGATATGCCTGTGGCTGGTGCAGCATCAACGGCGACCAGCTCATACTGCAGCCGCACCCGGCATCGCAGTGCTCGCCGGAAGTTTACGTGTATCCGGGGGACATCGATATTATCGGCCAGGTTTCCGGAGTGGCTATGCGTCTCGACCCGGCGCGGCGACGCCGTACGCGTTCTTAAGCAATCCCAATAAAATTCGGAAGTCCGCGAGATAGAGCTGCGTTTCCGCGTTGGTGGCCGAACTCGGCACCACTGTCCGGAATGGCTCCAACCGCAACCAGGTGTCGATGACTCGGCGGCGCTCGTCTGGAAGAGCCGACAGATAGAGGTCGAGGTCCGCCTTCTGCTGCTCTAGATTGAAGCAGAGCCACTCGGAGAAGGTCTGGACGTGGCACCGGCGCAGAGCCCGGTCTGCTTCGCTTTCGCCGAAAACCAGCGACAGGCCGTGATGTTCATAACGCCCTGAGTTTGAATCCCTCAGCGCGGCCAGGTAAACCAGCCGGCCAAACACCGCAGGGATCTGCGACAGCGTGTTCCGCCATAGATCGGAGATCGCGTCGCGCCCCAGCGCACTGCGCGGCTTTGCGGCTTTCATACAGCTTTCCTTTTGTAAGTAAACCACATTCCCGCGCGGATGTTTTGGCCGTCAACGTTGAACGGCGCGAAGTACACCGTGAATCACCGGGCGGTCACTAGGAAAGACCCTGGTATATAGCAGAGAATGGCGCGAAGTACACCGTGCGTCACCGGACGGTCACTAGGATAAACCCTGGTTCATATCAGAAAAATGCATCACCGGGCGGTCACCAGGAAAAACCCTGGTTTATATCAGAGAATGGCGCGAGGGGCACGTGCATCACCGGGCGATCACTAGGAAAAACCCTGATATATATCAGAAACACACTCATTGAACGCTGCGAATAAACTTATGCATTTCAGATTGAAACTTCAGGTTCGAAGGTTCGTGCGGCTTATGTTCTGATTTCAGAAAAAGTGATAAGGAATTTAACCGGCCGGGACTAGTCCGTATATGCTGACTTTCGTAAGCGTAATCCGCTTCGGAAGAACAGGAGAAAAACAATGCTCAGAAAGCTCATCGTTTTCGCAGCTCTCGCACTCAACACCGGCGTTATCGTCAGCGTTGGCAGCGCCGCCAATCAGCCAACCGGGGATCTCCCGCTGCCGCACTGCTACCCCTGCCCCAAGGATCCGAAGGCCATGCCGAGCGGCGATCTTCCGCTCCCGCACTGCTATCCCTGCCCCAAAGATCCGAAGATAATCGGTCGATAGTAGTGTTGAAGAGGCGCCGCTATTCTCTGGGCTACTGAGAAATCTTTCGTCCGCGCTGGAGCGTTCCGCCGCTGTGCGAGCACTCCAGTGCGGGTTGGTGCGATCCACTTTACCGCCCAGGGAGCCCATTTACCGCGCCGTGAGAATGATAGAATCAATGTTGCGGCATGGCGATTAGCCTTTCCGATTCTGAACGACTACTGTCCTTCGCCGGGTCGATTGCGGCGGGCCTCTTACTGCTGCGAATAGCCAGTGAGGGCCTGATACGCCGGTATCGGTACTTCGCGTTCTACCTGGCTTGTCTGCTGGGTGAGGCGGTCGTACTCGCCACAGTTCCTCCCTGCACGGATTCGTATTTCTACGCCTTCGTGATCGTCGATGTCCTCCAGGTTTGCGCCCAAGTGGTGATCATTGTCGAGTTGTATTCGAGGGTGGTGGCAGACTACCCGGGAATTGCCCGCGTGGCACGCCAAGTGCTGCGGTTTGCATTTGCCGCGGCGGCCGTAATCTCGGTAGGATTTGCGGCCGTGACTCTGCCTGCCGACGCCGACATGCTCGCGAGCCTGGGGCACTATCTCATATTTTCACGCGTGATGGCGTTCACGGTTCTCACTTTCTTCTTCATACTCCTCGCCTTCCTGCTGTGGTTTCCCGTCCGGCTCACGCGCAACCTGACAGCCTATGCCTTCGGCCTATCGGTATATTTCGCGACCCGAGGCGTGGAACGTTTTGCCGGAAATGCTGCGGTCGAAAGCGGAGTCGTGTACAGCAATGTGGCGCTGCTGGTGATACTCGGCTGCCTGATCTTCTGGATTGTCCTCCTCAACCGGCGCGGAGAAACCGTGTCGGTAACGGTGGGCCATCCCTGGCGTCCAGAGGAGGGCCGGGCGCTGATTCACCGTCTGGAATCACTCAATGCGACGCTCGTTCGCGCCTCGCGGAAGTGATTGCCTGCGAACGCACCGTTAAATTGACAAAAAATGGGTTTGCAATCGGCTTAATTCTCAGGTATTCTGGCTCAGATACTGAATGGAGGTTCGCTCCGCATGCAAGCATCACTACTGGTTTTAAGTACATCGGTCTTTGTCACTCTCGCGTTTCTTGGCCTGCTATGGATGAGAAGGCAGGGAACGGGTACAGTCCTCGAAGAGGATTGTGACTGGGCCGAGGATTTCTCCGCCACAAAGTACAGGCCTATGGCGCGGCTGCTCTCCGAGGACGACATTCGCTTTCTCGAGAGCCAGCCGGGCTTCCACCCGTCCATGATTCGGACTCTTCGTAGGGACCGCCGCCGTGTTTTCCGGTCGTATCTGCGTTCCCTCCGCCGCGATTTCAACCGGCTATACGTCACAGCCAAGCAGGCCGCACTCTATAGCGATCCAGCCGATGGACTCGCGCCCGCTATCCTGAGGCAGCGGCTCGCATTCTACCAGGCGTCACTCCTGGTGGAGGTCCGACTCGCGCTCTACACCGCCGGCATCGGCACCGTCGACGTTGCTCCCTTGATCGCAGCCGTCGAGCAGATGTTCATCATTAGTTCTCCGCAGACTGCAAACGCTTATTAACTGACGCCAACTGCTAGAGTCTTTTCAGGAGCGCCTTGGCTTCGGCCAGGCGCTCAAACTCTTTCTCAGCTGCCTTGAACTCCTTGGTGTGCACGCAACGCCGCAATCCCCGATGCTCAACTGGGTGCCGTAAGTGCAGCATTTCGTGATACATGACGTATTCCACCGCCAACCGCGGCACTTCTGCGCGGTCCATCAGCTTGTTCAGGACAATCGCGTGGTGCGACGGATCGTAATGGCCTAGCGTGGCGCGCGAAATCCGCAAACTCCACCCGATTTTCGGTTGCGCCATCAACCCGTGAAAATACCGGAAGTTGAGTTCTTCGAAGATCCGCTCGAGATCGTAGGTGTCGCCCTTCGGCGGCGCCAGCGGCTTCCGGCCCCGAGCCTGGCGGGCGCTCTCCATTGATTTGCGAACGTCATTCCGGTTCAAATAGCGCCGGTACCGCGACGAGTACTCGCGCGGCACTGGTTTCCGAAACAGCTTGGCGATCAGAATGAAGGCGAGAGCCTCCAGAATCTGCGCGGGTGCGTCCTGAAGCAGGTCGCTGACCCGAAACTCCAGGCGCGCCACCTCCATCCTGACGAAGGAATTGGCGTTGGCGAACGCGCAGAACCGGACCTCAATGGCCGGCATCGGCGCGCGCGGACGCAGTTCCTTGAACACGCGAGCGCAAATCTGTTCCGGGGTTTCGAAGAAAATAGCCGATTCCAGTCCCTTCCGCACCACTCTGGTCGATGGTATCAAAAGATTCCGCCACATCGCGAGCAGGGTGACTAATACGCAGACAAATTGGCGCACTCAAACAATAGCGGTGCCTTCCGGGTGAAGTGCGCGCACAAATTCGAACCATATATCAGGAGAAATCATGAGGAATTTGGACCTCGCGATCGGAATTGTACTGTACTTGCTAGTAGTGTAGTGTCCACGAAATAGCTGGACAACTGAACGGGCGCCGGATTTCTTGAGAAGGTCTACGAGCGCGCGTTGCTGACCGAGCTTCGTCTTCGCGGCATCCGCGTTACGGCTCAGGCTTCATTTGCAGTAACCTACAAGGGCTGGGTCCGTCGCTTCTGAACGATCTGGCTTTCGATCCCGCCGGCGACCTCTACGTCCACCGACAGTTTTCAAGGCACGATTTTCCGCATCCCGGCCGGTGGTGGAGCCCCTTCCGTGTGGCTAATCCAGGCGCACTTCCGCCGGCACCAGTCAGATCTCGGTGCTTCTGCCGAATGGTAAGGAGCATGAGGTCCTCACCGGCCCGGCATGTGTGCCCGGATCCCCGGCGACACTGCCCTGGGCCAATCCCGCCAACATCGCCTTCGACGACGCGTGCGGTCCGACGGACCCCGCCCTGTTCGCGATCTTCGACGCGATCGTGAACGACAAGTCCGACAAATAGCGCCCCACTCCGGCCGCACCTCAGAGAAAAATCGGCACAGCAAACCGGACCGTAGTGATTTCTGACACTCTGGTCCGGTATTCTGTTCTCTTTGGAGGTTTTTTGCCGACACCCAAGATCACGGCGCTGGGGTGCTATGTTCCCCCGCGCGTTCTCACCAATCAGGAACTCGAAACGATGGTCGAAACTTCGAACGAGTGGATCCTGGAGCGGACGGGAATCCGCGAGCGTCACATCGCCGCGCCCGATGTCGCGACATCCGACATGGCCTTTGAGGCCGCGAAAGTCGCGCTCGAGCGTCGTGGAATCGCCGCCGATACGCTCGACGCCATCATCGTCTGCACCGTCACGCCCGACATGATGTTCCCGTCCACGGCCTGCCTGGTGCAAAATCGTCTGGGCGCGCGCGGAGCGTGGGGCTTCGACCTGATCGCCGCCTGCTCCGGCTTTGTTTACGGACTCACGGTGGGTGCGCACCTGGTCAAGGCCGGATCGCACAAGCGAGTCCTGGTTATTGGAGCCGACACCATGTCGCGCATCATCGACTACACCGACCGCTCCACCTGCGTTCTGTTCGGCGACGGCGCCGGCGCGATGCTGATCGAGCCGGGCGAGGACAACGGCGAAGGCTTCATCGGATTCCTGAACGAAATTGACGGCTCCGGCGGCGACCATCTGAAGATGCCAGCCGGCGGCAGCCGCATGCCTTCCTCCATCGAGACTGTCGAAAACCGCCTGCACTATGTCAAACAGGAAGGCGCGCAGGTGTTCAAGTACGCAGTCCGCAAGATGTACGAAACGTGCCGCGACCTGCTGGAGCAGAACGGACTAACGGCCCAGGATGTCAGCCTCCTGATCCCGCACCAGGCGAACCGGCGCATCATCACCGCTGCCTCGGAGCGTCTGGGAATCCCCTGCGATCGCGTCATCATCAACATCGACCGGTTCGGCAATACGACGGCCGGAACCATTCCGCTAGCGACGCAGGACGCCGTCGATGCGGGCAAACTGAAGAAGGGCGACATCGTCCTGTTCGCCGCCGTGGGCGCTGGCTTCACGGTGGGTACGAATCTGTGGCGGTGGTCCTGTTAAGCTCGTGACACCTGAGAGGAATTCATGACCGGTCCGCTACAGAGTCTGGAACAGTGGGATGACTTTGTTGCGTCCCGCTACGACGCCAAAAAGCCGAAGGATCAGTTTCGGGATTACGAGCACACCACCAGTGGAGTCCGCGAATTCTACCGGCTGAACCACACGCTGCAGACGCGCGATTTCGTGCTGGCGAAAAAGAGCCAGTACACCGCGCTGAACTCGCGCACGATGGGCATCTGGGAGGCGCTCGAGTATCTCAATACTCTGGTGGACGACAGCGACCCCGATACCGATCTCAGCCAGATTGAGCACAATCTGCAAACCGCCGAGGCGATCCGCCGTGATGGCCATCCGGATTGGTTCGTGCTCACCGGACTGGTACACGATCTCGGCAAGGTGCTGTGTCTGTACGGCGAACCGCAATGGGCGGTGGTGGGCGACACGTTCCCCGTCGGCTGCGCTTACTCGGACAAGATCGTATTCAGCGAGTTCTTCGGCGACAACCCCGATGCGCGGCGTCCTGGATACCAGACGCGGACCGGTATCTACGAAGAGAACTGCGGTCTGGACAACGTCGATCTGTCCTGGGGACACGACGAGTATCTTTATCACGTCGCGAAACCATATTTGCCGGAACCGGCGCTCTACATGATCCGCTACCACTCGTGCTATCCGATTCATCGCGAAGGCGCGTACAGCTATCTGATGAACGACCACGATCACGAGATGTTCGAATGGGTGCGGAAGTTCAACCCGTACGATTTGTACTCAAAGAGCGAGGCCAAGCCAGACCCGGTGGAATTGCGGCTCTATTACGAATCGCTGATCTCGAAATACTTCCCGAAGCAGGTCAATTTCTAGGCGGCCTCGATGGGCCCGAGTAGTCGCGGCGCGGACTAGCGAGGCTGCACTATTTGCGCTGGGGAGCGCGAATGGAACGTCGCGCCACAACTGCATGCGATCACCCCAGCGCTGTCTTGAACGCGTCGAGAAATTGATCCACGCCGTCTTTGTTAGCGAGCGGTCCCATCAACCCGATGCGGAAAATCTTCCCAGCCAGAGGACCGAATCCGCCAGAAATCTCGATCTGAAACTCGTTCAGCAAACGGCTGCGGACCTTCGCATCGTCCACTCCCTGCGGTACGCGAACCGTATTCAGATTCGGAATCCGCTGCCCTTCGGCGACGTGCATCGCCAGGCCCATGCTTTCGATCTGCCTCACGAAGTAGGAATGCGCCTCGCGGTGTCTCTGGTAGCGGGTTGCCGCGCCCTCGTGCTCGATCACTTGTAAAGCCGCCTGAAGCGCGTACAGCAGAGTCGCGCTGGCGGTGTGGTGATACTTCTTGCCGTCGTAGTATTCACGCAGCAGTTTCAGATCGAGATACCACACGTCGCACGGCTTCTGGCGCGACTCCACACGTTCCATCGCGCGCGGCGAAGCGGTTACTGGCGATAGCCCCGGAGGACAACTCAGTCCCTTCTGCGAGCAACTATACGCGACGTCAATACCGTGCGCGTCCACGCCGATGGGCACTGCGCCCAACGACGTGACACAATCCGCAATGATGAGCGCACCGGCGTCGCGGGCCGGAGTGCAAATCGCAGCGGGATTCTGCAGCGCTCCCGTGGACGTCTCGGCGTAAACGAAAGCTACCACCTGCGGCCGCTCGCGCTCGATGAACGCACGAGCCTCGGCCTCTTCGAATGTCTCGCCCCAGGGTTTATCGGTCTTCACTACCTCCGCCCCGTGCCGCCGGCCCATCTCGGCGATGCGGTCGCCGAAGTATCCCGCGGAAAACACGGCGAGTTTCGTGCCGGGCTCGACTAGGTTCGCAACCGCAGTCTCCATCCCCGCACTGCCGGTGCCGGAAACAGGAATGGTCATTTCATGGGATGTGCCAAATAATTCGCGCAATCCGCGGCGAACATCCGCCGCCACTTCCATAAAATAAGGGTCGAGGTGGCCGACCACGTTCTGCGTCATGGCGGCATACACGCTGTCGTCGACTTGCGTAGGTCCGGGTCCGTATAGGAGGCGCTTGGGAGCTTGCGTCATCCTCATCAGGGTATCAGTGTCCAGCGGTCTCCTGAAAACTGCGAAGCGATTTCTCCCCAGGTTCCGAACTTCGCGCACATCTGGCCGCCATCGACGAACAGTGCCGCGCCGGTGATATAACTCGCCAGATCGGACGCCAGGAAAAGCACCACGTTCGCCACCTCCAGCGCTTCCCCGCCCCGGCCCATCGGAATGTGCTGGAAGTAATCCTTCAGGACCTCCGGCGTGGAGAAATGCTTCTCGGTAAGCGGCGTCCGAATCAGGCCCGGACAGACGGCATTCACACGGATTCCATACGGCCCGAGTTCATTCGCAGCGGTATGCAGCAGACCCAGCAGTCCCGCCTTGCTCGCGTTGTAAGCCGTCAAGTGCGACTCACCGTCGTAGCTATTGGTGGACGCGGTCAGGACAATCGCACCCCCACGCTGCTTCATCCTTCGTGCCGCCGCCCGAATGGTGAAGAAGGCGCCGCTGAGATTAGTCTGGATGGTGCGGTGCCACGTCTCGTCGCTGGTGTCGAGCAGGTCCTCCGGGATGGCCGTTCCCGCATTCACCACAACGACATTGGGAACAGGCACCCGTTCGAACGCCGCATCGACGGCGCTCGAATTCGTGACATCGACACTCGGCTCGCCGGACTTATCGAAGACATGCACGTCGGCGCCGCACTCGCGCAGGCCATTGGCGATAGCTGCACCGATGCCGCTGACGCCTCCAGTGACCACTGCCGTCTTACCCGTAAAATCGATTCGCATGCGTCGATTCTACTTCGTCTTGGGCAGTCCTCCCTTGAGCCAGTCGGCGGTATTCCGGGCTCGACGCGAAAACGAAGTTAAAGCCCTGCGCGACGAGGGTGTCAAGCCGTGTCAACGTACGAAGGGGATATAAGCCGGCACGTGTGCCCGGTAGGCCGTGAACACATCCTGAAAGCGTTCGGCGAGAAGGCCGTCTTCCGCGCGAATTCGAATCTCCGTGCCCACCAGGAAGAATACGATTGCCCCTAAGAACATGGGCCACCATGTCCACACGCAGCCCGTCGCCAACAGCATTCCAAACATCGACGCGTAGATCGGATGCCGAACCCACCGATACGGGCCCGTTTGGATCAGTTCATGGCGTTCTGTCAAAGCGGCTTGAATACGCCATTGCTTACCGAGGTGCCGCGTCGCCGCCCAGACCAGCAGGACAGACGCCGGAGCCAGGACCATCGCGACGATCAGCGAGAGTGGGGATTTCTCGAAGCCCACCGGCCGCACACGCGCCCAGACTAAGAAAAAGCCGACGGCTTCCAAAACAATGCCCCACCTCGAGCCCGGTGCGCGCGCTGTGGTTCTCTCGGCGGATGCCTGCTTGCGCGGGCGAATGAATGCACACCACCACGCGATCCAACACAGCAGGAGTTCGGCGAGGGCAACGTCGGTCAACATAGATGGCGTCCTTAGGGCGTGTGTTGCAGGTAGCGATTGACAGCAGCCCGGAGTGAGTTGGCAGCTTGTGCATTGTTCATCTTCTCGGCCACTGCCAGCGCTCGCCGCGTTGCCTCTACGGCATCGTTGACGCGGCCGGCCCGGTAGTACGCAGCCCCCAGCATGGCCAGGCTCTGCCACCCGCGCCCGCCGCTGATTTCAACAGCCTTCTCCATGTGCGTGACGGCGGCCTCGAAATCACCCGTCTGCCCCAGCACGTATGCGAGGTTGAACTGATACTCCTCTGACGACGGATTCAGCGCCACGGCCTTGGCGAGATGCGCGACGGCGTCCACTGGTTTTCCCGATTTCGCCAGAATCGAACCGAACTTGTTGTGAGCTTCCGCGCTCTCAGGCTCCAAGGCGACGGCACGCACCAGATGCTCCAGTGCCTCGGTCTGCCGGCCCGCTTCGAACAGCGCCACGCCGAAGTCGCCCTGTACTTCCGCATTGGCTGGATTCAGCGTGACGGACGTCCGATACGCTGCAATCGACTCGTCGAGTTTCCCGCTATGCGCCAGCGCCAGTCCGAGATTCGCGAACAGAGCGCTGTTCTTCGGGTCGAGTTCGCAAGCCTTCTGATACTCGGGGATTGCCTCGGCGGTCTGGCCGGTCTCGTTCAGCGAATGCGCGAGATTGAAATGCGCCCGGCTGTCGGCCGGCTCCATCGCAACGGCCTCGTGCCACTTCGGAACCGCCTCGGCGAACTTGCCCTTCTGCATCAACTCGAGCGCGGTGTTCATGAGCTTGTAGAAATCGGTGGCGGGCGCCGCGATGTGATCGATCCCACCCGGACCGAGGTTCACAAACTCCGGCAGATTCACGGCCCGATTCGCGGCAGTAGAGTTCTGAATGAGGATGGCCGGCGAGTCGTTGCCATTCTCGTCGATATGCGTCAGGAACAGCTTGGTGTATGGCGACCAACTCTTCGATGAGAACGCCAGCCAGTGCCCGTTCGGCGAGAACGTGTGCCATGAGTTCATCAGCGGCGTATTGCAGTTCATTAGCCGTTCCTTGCCGCCGCTGAACGGAACGATGCAGAGCTTGCTGTCCGGCCGCATCAACTGCCCGTTGCGGCAACGCACGAAGACGATCCACTTCCCATCGGGCGAGACCTTGGGGAAGTTATTGCTCATCCCGTTTTCCGAAGCGCCGATGATCCGCTCCGGACGGCCGCCCTTCCCGTCGTTGAACGGCACTCGGTACAAGTTGTATTGGATCTGCGTCTCGTTCGGGTCGTTGGCAAACATCGCGAGTTTGGCGCCTGGCGGATAGGGCGACTTCGCCTCGGCCCGCGCAAACACGATGTACTTCCCATCGGGACTCCAGACGCCGTCGGTCTGCACGTATCGCGGATCGTTCGCACCTGGCAGCGGCTCCAGACGGCCGGTCTCGCGGCTGTACCACGCGAGAATCCCGCGAGTCGGGTAGAAGACCTGCAGGAACCGGTAGTCCATGAAGTTCGCGTTGTAGTATTTGTCTTCCAGGCTCTCGCCGCCTTCGCGTTGAGCCGCGCCCGGGTCGTCGATGGTGGTGACGACGAAGCGGCCGTCGGGCGAAACCTGCGACATGAAGGCCGCACGCAATCGCGGTACTTTCGGGTCGCGCACGATGGGCCACTTGATGACGTCCTGATTCCGGATCGCCATCTGCTTCTGGACCTTCACCAGCGCGTACAGGCCACGATCGTTCTGCGGCCCATCCACATCCAGGCCGAGCGTCTTACCGTCGAGCGAGAACGAGTGGCAGTTGGCGCACGTGCCCAGGCGCTCCATTACGACATGGCTCTTGGGTTCGTTGATATATCGCAGCCGCCACTTGATCAGCCCGACCGCGTTGGCCGGCAGCGGCTTTACGACGCCCTTCTCCGACTGGTTCGGCATCAACGGTACGTCGCGATAGAAGATGGGCGCGGCCACCGGATCCTTCGACGTGGTGATAACGAAGTCGCCCTGCGAGACAATGCCGCTGCCGCTAAGCCCGGTGATGTGGACCTTTGCAGGCGAGTGGCTCTTGATGGATTCCCACGTCGCGCCATCCGGAATCCAGGTGTGCGCCTGGGCCTGCAATGGCGTGAGCTGAGGCGGCTGGTTCGAGTCCGAAACCGTCTCGGGATCTATCTCGCCAATCTGCATTCGCTCGCCTGCCGACTGCGCATGAATCGCCGGCGCGCCAGGCAACTCGACGTCAATCTTCCAGGTGGTTGCCGGCGAAGGATCGCGAAACAACACGGTGGGCGCGGTTATGTCGGGAGGGAAGATGGATCCGGCCGGGGGATAATCGACGCTAATTACCGCCGGGGTTGTTGCCGCGTGAAGCCAAACGCCGATCAGGGCGACGGCTAGGAAAGCCGCCAGGTAATGCACAGCCCTTCTCATGAAAACTGAGAGTAGCACAGCCTTCAGTGCAATTCGCCCACCCGATGAATCTTCATCAGGTTCGTTGTCCCCGGACGGCCAATGGGCTGACCGGCCACGAACACCACCGTATCGCCCTTCTTCAGCGTCCCGTTCTCCAACAGCATCAAATCGAGTTGATCCAGCATGGCGTCCGTCGAACTCGTCTCGGGCGCGATGACGGCCCGGACTCCGAAGATCGGCTGTAGCTGGCGGGCCGTCACCTCACGCTTGGTGAACGCGTAAATCGGCACCGGCGGACGGAATCGCGACACCAGACGGGCCGTGAAGCCCGTGGCGGTGAACACAACAATTCCCTTCGCGTTGACTGACTGCGCAGCGCGATACGCGGCATCCGCCACCACGTCCGCATCCGTCGGGTTCTCGCGCAGTGGGAGTTCGTGAAACCGGGCCGACGTCTCCGCCTCCACCGCGATGCGCTCCATCATGCGAGCCGCCTCCACCGGATACTTCCCGGCCGAAGTCTCGCCCGAGAGCATAACGGCATCCGTTCCGTCGTAGATGGCATTGGCTATGTCGCTCACCTCAGCGCGAGTGGCGTAGGGACGATCCATCATGGAATCGAGCATCTGCGTCGCCGTAATGACGAACTTCCCGACCCGCCGGGCGCGCTGGATAATCTGTTTCTGAATCGACGGCACCTTCTCAGGCGCCATCTCAACGCCGAGATCGCCGCGCGCCACCATCACGCCATCCGATTCCTCCAGAATGGAGTCGAGATTACTCCATGCCTCCGGTTTCTCGATCTTGGAGACGATCGGCACCTTCGCTTCCAGGTCTTCGAGGTGAACCCGAAGACGCAGCACATCGTCGCGCTTGCGCACGAACGACAACGCCACGATATCGACTCCGTTTTCGATTCCGAATCGCAGGTCAGCTACATCCTTGCGCGTGAGCGAGGGAGTGCTCACGTTAACTCCGGGCAGATTGATACCCTTACGATCGGAAATCGCGCCACCCGAGACCACCTCGCACTCTGCCGCGACGCCGTTCGATTGAATCACCCTCAGTTCGACCGCTCCATCGGCCAGCAGCACGCGATTACCGGGTGCCACGTCCCGTGCAAAATCGGGATAACTGCAGGTAGCGCGTTCGCAGTTTCCTGTGACACTCTCGGTGGTAATCGTGAATCGGGACCCGGTCTGGAGCGTGCATCCGCCATTTTCGAAAACACCGAGCCGGATCTTCGGCCCTTGCAAATCGATGAGAATGGCCGGATCGACGCCGGCTTCCCCAGCGGCCTGACGAACGCGCTGAATGTGGTCGTAATGTTCGGGATGACTCCCGTGCGACATGTTGAGGCGGAACACGTCCACCCCAATCCGAATCAGTTGGCGGACGATATCCAATGAATCGCTCGCAGGCCCGAGCGTAGCTACGATTTTGGTATTTGCCATTCCAGAAAGGGCACGAACAAGGTGTAGCCCCATTGTACCCGCGCGACCGATACTGGTGTTGTGATCTGGCCTTCCGAGCACTCACTTCATATCGATTCTGTTACTGGTGCAAGGCTCCATCAGATGACTTCGCACCAGGCCATCAGCCATCCTTCCTACTTTCTGCAACGGTCGTTCTCACCGGACAACCGGCGCCTGATCTTCACTTCGTTTCGCACTGGCGCCGCTCAGATTTTTGAAGCTGCATTTCCCGACGGGCCGATCCGGCAGATTACCAGCGGCGAACCGATTCATCCTTTTTCGCCCGCAATGCTGCCGGACGGACGCGTGCTGTTCGTCCGCGGCGGCTCGGTTTGGTGGACGGATCCTGAGCGCGGCGGCGAAGCGCGGATCGCCGATTTCGTGGGAGCCCAGTTCGGCGAGCCGTCGTTCTCACGGGATGGGGAATGGGCGGTGGTCGCCTACAAGCGCGGCTCGGAGAACGGCGTCTTCACCGGCCGCATCGACGGCACTGGCTGGCACGCGATTCCCTTCCCTCGCACCGTGATTCATCCGCAGTTCCACCCTTTGGAACCCGAGTGGATCGAATTCGCCGCCGATCCTGCACCCAGGATGTTTCGCGTGCGCCGCGACGGTTCAGGACTCGAGTGCCTGTATGAGCACAGTAACGACGAGTTCGTGGTCCACGAGACCTTCCTCGGCGACACGGGGGACCTGGTCTTCACGGTCTGGCCGTTCGCACTTCGCCGAATGAACTGGCAGACTCGCGAAATTCGGGACATCGCCCGATTCAACGCCTGGCACATAACTCCGAATCGCGCCGGTACAGCGATTCTGTGCGATACCAATCACCCCGACGACGGTCTGTTTCTAGTGAATGTGGCCAACGGCGAGCGCCGACGCATCTGTCTGTCACAATCGAGCAACGAGGGGTCGCAGTGGATGCGAAGCCGGTACGCTCTTCGCGAGGATTTCGAGGCCGCCCGCAGCGCCGCCGGCCGCAATCTGAGCTGGATGGAAACATCTACCGATACGGTATACGGTCCACAAGGGACCCACCCGCACCCGTCATTCTCACCAGACGAAACACTGGTAGCCTTTGCCAGCGACCGGACCGGCACCGCGCAAGTCTGGGTGGTGGAGATACCTGAACCACTGCTACCCTGTGTTTAGCTCCCAGATGAATTTCGACTACACTCCCGAACAAATACAACTCCGCAAATTGGTTCGCGAGTTCGCAATAGCCGAAATCGCACCGCACGTCTCCCAGTGGGACGAGGAGCAGATCTTCCCGCTTGAGGCCGTCAAGAAAGCGGGTCAACTCGGCTATCTCGGCGCCATCTTCCCCGAAGACCTCGGCGGCGCGGGACTCGGCTACATCGAGTACTCCATCATCATCGAAGAACTCTCCCGGGTGGATCCATCGTTCGGGCTCATCGTGGCCGCGCACAATTCGCTATGCGCGAATCACATCTTCACGGCGGGCAGCAACGAACAGCGCCGCCAGTACATCCCGAAACTCGCCACGGGGGAATGGATCGGATGCTGGTCGCTGACCGAACCCGAAGCTGGATCGGACGCGGCCGGCACTCGCACCAAGGCTGTATTCGATAACGGCCAGTGGGTGCTCAACGGCGCCAAGACGTTCACGACGAATGCGCAATTCGCGCAGGTCTGCGTCGCCATGGCCGTTACGGACCGCACTGCATCGCACCACGGCATCTCGGCTTTCATCATCGAGGAAAACACGCCCGGGTTCCGCGTCGGCAGGAAGGAAAACAAACTCGGGATGCGGGCCAGCGCCACCGGCGAAGTCATCTTCACCGATTGCCGTCTGCCCGAATTCCAACTGCTCGGCGCCGAGGGCGAGGGCTTCGTCGACAGCCTCCGCATTCTCGACGGCGGCCGTATCTCCATCGCGGCGTTGTCGGTGGGAACGGCGCAGGGCGCGTACGAGGCCGCTCTCTCCTATTCGAAACAGCGCCGCCAGTTCGGTAAAGCGATCTCGGAGTTCCAGGCCATCCAGCACAAGCTCGCCGACATGGCCACTAATATAGACGCGTCGCGTCTGCTGGTTTATCGGGCCGCCTACATGAAGGATCGCGGGGAACGGGTCACCAAGGAGTCCGCGATGGCCAAGCTCTTCGCTTCCGAAGCGGCCGTCCGCATCTGCGACGACGCGCTCCAGATTCACGGCGGCTACGGTTTCATCAAGGACTACCCCGTCGAGAAGTTCTACCGCGACGTCAAGCTCTGTACCATCGGCGAAGGCACCAGCGAAATCCAACGGCTTGTGATCGCGCGGCAGTTACTGAAGAGCGGATGAGCGAACTGGCCGAACGAATCCGTGGCGGCGACCTGCGCGCCATCGCCCGCGCCGCCACACTTATCGAGAACCGCAGTCCGCAAGCCGATCCGTTGATGGCCGAGTTATTTCCGTACACCGGGAATGCTCTGGTCATCGGCATTACCGGCGCGCCCGGTGCGGGTAAAAGCACGCTGGTGGACCAACTCACGGCCACCTTTCGCGCCAATGGTCAGACCGTCGGAGTCATCGCCGTCGACCCAACCAGTCCGTACAGCGGCGGAGCGATTCTCGGCGACCGCATCCGCATGCAGCGCCACTACGCCGACGACGGCGTGTTCATCCGCTCGATGGCGACGCGCGGCTGGATGGGCGGTGTCGCCCGAGCTACCACGGACATGATTCTGCTCCTCGATGCGGCCGGGCGCGATGTCGTGATGGTGGAGACGGTCGGCGTAGGTCAGGACGAAGTGGATGTGGCGCGAATCGCCGATGCCACAGTTGTGATGCTGGTGCCCGGACTCGGCGACGACGTGCAAGCTATCAAGGCCGGCATCATGGAGATCGCCGACGTTTTCGCCATCAATAAGGCGGATCTCCCCGGGGCCGATAAGTTGGAACGCGAGATTCAGAATAATCTCTCGCTCGCCCACCGGCCCGATCGGTGGACGCCTGCCATCGTGCGCACCGTCGCTCACGAAGGACTGGGCACCGCGGACCTGATCGAGGCTATCGCGCAATACCGGGCCACAGCGCCGCCGCGCGCCCGCTCCGTCGCCATCTGGCGGGGCCGCCTCCGCGACATGGTCCGCGAGCGTCTGCTGGAGCGAATCGCGGTCGAGGAGCTGGATCAGGCCGCCGAGGCCGTTGCGGCCAGAGATCGCGACCCATATACCGTTGTGAACGAATTTATCGAAAGGATTCTATGAACGCGAAGATCGGAGTTATCGGCGGCAGCGGGTTGTATTCCATGCCGGGATTCGAGGCGCACGAAGAGCATGTATTGGACACGCCCTGGGGCGATCCGTCCGAGCCGTACGTCGTCGGGACGCTCGCGGGCAAGCCGGTGGCGTTCCTGGCGCGCCACGGACGCGGCCACCGGATCTCGCCGTCGGAACTCAATTTCCAAGCGAATATCTGGGGCTTCAAGAAGCTCGGGGTCGAGCGGATCATATCGCTCAGCGCGGTCGGGTCACTCAAACAGGAGCATCGCCCGCTCGAGTTCGTCCTCCCCGATCAGTTCTTCGATCGCACCAAGGGCCGAGCATCCACGTTCTTCGGCGATGGCCTGGTGGCGCACATCAGTTTCGCCCACCCCATTTGCGGCGAACTCGCAGATGTTGTGGCGCAGGCCTCCGCCTCGGCCGGAGTTACCGCCAAGCGCGGCGGCACCTATCTCTGCATGGAAGGCCCGGCCTTCTCAACACTGGCAGAGTCGAACGTTTACCGCAGTTGGGGCATGGACATCATCGGCATGACAAACCTGCAGGAGGCCAAACTCGCGCGCGAAGCCGAGATGTGCTACGTTACGGTCGCCATGGTGACCGACTACGACTGCTGGCATGAAGAGCACGATGCGGTTACCGTCACCGATATTCTGGCCAACCTGACGAAGAATGCCGAAAACGCCTCGAAGGTTGTGGCCGCTGCCGTGGGCGCGATACCGGAGGGGCGGTCGTGCAAATGCGGTTCCGCACTCGCCCATGCGCTGATCACGAGTCCGCAGGCGATCCCCGAGAACACCCGCAGGAAACTGGATCTGATCGTTGGAAAGTATCTCGCTTAACGACCCGGCGGCAGCGCGGCAGTGGTTCGCGCAAATGGTGGAGCCGCTCTCCGACAGCTTCGAAGCGGCGGATGTCCATCGGTACGTCGACCTGTTCTCGACCATCCTGGAACGCGCCGGATCGGAGTTAACCGCGCATCAACTCGCGCAACGGTTTGATCGCGTCCGGCAGATTCGCGAATTCTCGGGCCCCGATCCAAGCGACGTTTTCGTGCTGTCACGGGTCACTTTGGGAGCCGACATCGCCATCACCAGTGTGATGCTCGATGCGGCGAAGCAGCGGTTCCCGCGGGCTCGCATCTGGTTCACCGGATCGGCGAAAGGCCACGAGTTGTTCATCGGCGATCCGCGGATCGGCCACGCGCCGGCGCCCTACGATCGAACGGGCTCGCTCACCCATCGGATCGAAGCCAGCCGCTCGCTTGCGGCGGTTGTGGACCGGCCCGGTAGCATCGTCATCGATACCGACTCGCGCCTCACCCAACTCGGTCTCGTGCCGGTGTGCCCGGAAGATCGGTATTACCTGTTCGAGAGCCGGAGCCTGGGGCAACCCGGGACGTTGTCGCAGTTGGCGGCTTCGTGGGCGTCGCGCGTGTTCGGAATCGAAGCCAAACCCTGGATGGCGCCCCCTTCGGGCGAAGGGGCGGACGTGGCCATCAGTCTTGGGGTGGGCGAGAATCCGGCCAAGCGGATCGCCGATCCATTTGAACGCCAGTTGCTGGAAGCATTGGCCGGAACCGGCCGGAGCGTGCTCGTCGATATAGGATTTGGTGTGGAAGAGTCCGCGCGCGTGCTCCGCGCAACCGCAGGTCTTCCCGGCGTCCGCTTGTTCGAGGGTTCGTTCGCGGCGTTCGCCGGACACATCATGGCCAGTGGCGCCTACATCGGTTACGACTCGGCGGGCCAGCACGCGGCAGCGGCGGCCGGCGTCCCGTTGGTAGCTATCTTCGCGGGATACCCAAACCAGAAATTTCTGGGGAGATGGCACCCATCCGGTCCCGGACCGGTCACGATTCTGCAATCCGATAAATCCGACCCGGAAAATCTGATCCGCGCCGCATGTTTTAGTATAGACAAAGCTTAAACGTGCCGATATAGAACTTGTGAGAGACGAGTCCTATAGGTTGCCAGCGGGCGTGCTGGATGTTAGCCGGGCGCGCGAACTGTGGGAGTTCGCCCTCGATCAGGCGATGACGACGGCCCCCGTCAAGCTGGATTGCTCCGCCGTGGAGCGGATCGATTCGAGTGCTGTCCAGATCCTGGTCGCGCTGCATCGGGTCATCGAGCGGCAAGGGCGCGCGTTCGAACTCCACCACCTGCGTGAAACCATTTCAGAGGAACTGAACCGGGTCGGGCTGGGGGCAGCGTTGAGCGGGAGTTCGCAGCGATGCTGAACTGGCTTCGCAGCCGGCGCGCCACGTCGGAGATCAGGGCCCATATTCCCATCCTGCCCGGTCTCCGCGCGCAACTCGAGCAGACCACCCGGGAAATGGAGAGCGCGGTGGTCCAGATCTGCGGGAGTTTCCAGGGAATGGCGGAGACCGCGAGAGCCACCGTCCAGGATTCCGCACCGGCCGGTCTCGACGAGGTTCTGGGAAGGTCGCGCGAGACCATCGAACGGCTGCTACAGCGGATGGAAAGCAACACCGATCTCTCGCTGCGGGCGGTCCAGCGGATCGAGGCCGTGGAATTGGCCCTCAAGAGTATCACCGGCGCGCTTGCGGACGTGGAGAAGATTGCATTCGCCAACCGGATGCTTGCCTTGAACGCGAAGATCGAGGCCGTCCACGTCGGCGAAGCTGGGGCGGGTTTTGGCATCGTGGCCGACGAGATCTCGGCCCAGGCCGGCAAATCCAGCGAGATCACCGACGCAATCGGCGAAACCGTCAAGAAACTCGGCACGGTGATACTTGGCGCGACGGCCGAGTTGCGCGAGATGGCTTCCACCGATCGCAGGTTGTTGGCCGCCAGTCGGGCGGATGTACACGAAGCCGTGGAAGCGCTCGGCCAGGCGCACAGTCGTATGGAGGCCGCCCTCGACGACACCCGCTCGAGGAACGAACAACTGGCCGCCGATGTCTCCCGCGCCGTAACCAATTTGCAGTTTCAAGACCGGCTGGGGCAACGCATCGGGCATGTCAACGAGGCTCTGGAGCAGATGGAGCAGTCGTTTCGCCGGGTGGTGGATGGGCGCGATGAAGTTCCGGGCGACCGCCATCTGGAGGTAATGGAGAACCTGACGCGGTCGTTCACGATGGCCGACGAACGCACCGCAATGGCCGGTGGCAGCGAAGAAGCGAACGGTGACGATGTCGAGCTCTTTTAGTTTTCTGTTAGGCGTGACAGTTGACGACTGCTTCCTCGCAGTCGCAGCTGAGAGACTTCAGGATCAACACTTCAGAGCCGCGCGCGTTAGCAAGTGGCATGCGGCACACACCAGGAAGGTGCAATGAGGACAGCACTAATCGTCGATGATTCCACCTCGATCCGGCAGATGGTGGCGTTCACGTTGCGGGAAGCCGGTTTTACCGTCTTGGAAGCGGCCGATGGTAAGCAGGCCTGTGATGCCCTCGACGGCCATCGCGTAGACCTGGTCATCACCGATCTGAATATGCCGGTAATGGATGGCCTCGAGTTCATCCGCGCAGCCCGGGCGCGGACCGCAACGAAGTTCACCCCCATCCTCATGCTGACCACCGAAAGCCAGGCAGCGAAGAAGCAGGAGGGCAAGGCGGCGGGAGCGACCGGTTGGGTTGTGAAGCCCTTTCAGCCTGCGAAACTGCTCGACGTCATTGGGAGGGTGCTGCCGTAATGGAGATCGATCTCAGCCGGTTTCGCGGCGCCTCCGCACAGCCGACGCCGTTTTCGATCATCTCTGAAAAGGAGATCTGAGGGACAGATTGTATGGCCCGATGCAGAGTTCTCGTTGTTGACGATTCGGCGGTCATGCGGCAGGTGCTGCAGGTGATCCTGTCGTCTGATCCGGAAATCGAAGTGGTGGGTACGGCGCCTGATCCGTTCATCGCGCAATCGAAGATCATGCGCCTGAAGCCCGACGTGGTAACTCTTGACGTCGAGATGCCGCGGATGGACGGCTTGACCTTCCTTGAGAAACTGATGCGGTCGTGTCCAATGCCGGTGGTGATGATCTCCACACAGACGGATGCGGGCTGCGATGCGACGTTGCGTGCTCTTCAGTTGGGTGCTGTGGACTTCGTGACGAAACCCAGGCTGGACCCGAAGAACGGCACCATCGAGCGCGCCGCCGAGATCATCGCAAAAGTGAAAGCGGCAGCCAGGGCGCGTGTGGCTCACCCCGGCGTCTCTACTCCCGTGACGGCGCAACCGCTCCGCATGGCGCCCCCTGATGCGGCACAGCGGGTGATCGCGATCGGGGCTTCCACCGGCGGTACCGAAGCGATCCGGACGGTGCTGCGTCAAATGCCCGCCGATTGCCCCGGAATCGTCATGGTCCAACACATGCCGGAGCGATTCACTACAACCTTCGCACAGCATCTCGATGCTGAGTCGCGGATACGGGTCTCGGAGGCGCGCGACGGCGACCGGGTACTCCCGGGATACGCTCTGCTTGCGCCGGGCAATTATCACATGGAACTGCTCAGAAACGGGTCGGACTACCGGGTCCGAATCACGCAGACCGAGCGCGTAAACCATCACCGGCCGTCAGTGGATCTGCTGTTTCGGAGTTGCGCCCGGCACGCGGGCGCAAACGCGGTGGGTGCCATCCTGACTGGGATGGGCAACGACGGTGCCGCGGGGATGCTCGAGATGCGAAATGCGGGCGCTTACAACATTGCGCAGGATGAGCGAAGTTGTGTCGTATTTGGAATGCCCCGAGAAGCTATCGAGAACGGCTCGGTTCACGAGGTCGCATCGCTCGACAAAATCCCCCAGGCGTTACTCAGGTCCTGCACGGTTTCGACGGAACTCCGCCGCAGAGTCGGCTGACCGGAACGGAGTCACAAAGACGCGGAGCGGCACCGCCATGCGGCACCGCCCCTCAAAAAGCTACGCGGGTGTATTCGGTGTATTCTGGCGGTCCGTCCGGTCTTCACCCTCGAATGGGCGATTCTCCAGGTCGGCATCCGAAAGCGATTCGGGTTGGACACTATCCGGCTTCTCGTCGGCCGGTTTCTTGTCGGGGGCTGGCTGCATGAGGTTCCTCCTACTCCAAATTAGTAACGCATTACAGCGGCCATCGGACGGTTCCCCGGGACTATCGCCTGCGGAACCGAGTGGACAGTTCCGGCATGGATAATGGTCTGAACAGCCGCTGCATTAATCAGGTCCTCGTCGCCCGAACGTGGCACCTGGTGGGTGCGCGCCCGATGCGCCGATTCGTCGAAATTGCCCATAACTGGAGCATTCTCGGCGACTAATAAGTGTAACACGCGCCCCTCATAAGCAGCTTTGACAATATCATTGACTCCCGCAGTCGGGATTTCCCCTCCCTGTTTGTCGTGCTGAGCTACAATTTCGCCGATTTTCGATTCCCGATCCTTGTCGAGCACCTCCAGTGCGCGCGCATGCATTTCGCCGCCCTTGAGTCCATTCGCGGCACCCCGCACGCCCTCGGCCACCGTCTCGGGCCATGTATTCACGCGCCCAAACAATGCCAGTTCGTAATCCACCCCGCATGGAACCAGCGCCACCTTTTCCTTTCCCTGCGCCCGCAGCAGATCGGAAACCGCCCGGCTCACGTCTTTGTAGAAATGCGCGAGATATTCACTGCTCGCCTCGCTATCCGTGTTCAGCGTCTGCGGATACCCCTTGGTGCCGTTAGCTTGCCCCGGGTGTCCCGAACTGTGGGCTTCCAGTCCCTGCTGGGGCGTGTCCGTGGCCATGTGCTCTCGCAGACTTCTCGGAACTCGACCGCCCAGATCTACCTCTTCGGAAGAAGTCCGGGTACAGTGCAGCAGACGGATGTCATTCTGGCTCAGGGCCAGAATGTAGAACTCCGACTCGACTTCCAAATCCTTTAGCAACGGCCGCACATGGAAGTTATCGGCGACGATAATCTCATCCTCGAACTCCTGCGCCAGCCATCGATGCTGCAGGTAATCGTCGCCCCGAAGGATCAGCAGCGTCTCTGCTTGCGCCTCCTCCTGCAACTGATCGGCGATCGCCCCGATACCCTCGGTCAGACGCTCGACGAGTGCGCTAACTTCCCCCCGCTCCGAAAGTTTCGCGGCAGCCGTCTTCGCCGTCGCGCGAATTCGATCCGCCAGGTTACGTCCCGCACGACCCGGCACGTTCAATTTCAGGTAAATCGTCACGTAGGGACCAGCCGCCGATCCGAACTCCTTTATGTCCCGCAGTGTGAGTGCCGGGGCTTCCGTCAAAGTCTTTTGCGTCATAATGATACCCATATTCTGGACAACCGGGGTGACCCGCTTGTTTCGGGTTTTTGTAACAAATTCGAGAGCTGCTGCTATGTTGAGAACATGAGGGTCTTCACCGCATTGGCCGGATTCGGATTCGCACTGGGGGTCGCGGCCGCGCAATCGAACTGTCCCGCTACTCCCGTGTACTCCGGCTGCGACGTGGTCTTCGAGCTGAACGATCAAGAAGCGGCAGCCCACCCGAATCCGTACGTCAGCGTGGAACTCCGGGCAGAGTTCCGCGGACCCCGGCATCGCACCTATCTGCTGCCCGCGTTCTGGAACGGGGGCCGCAACCTGGTCATCCGGATGGTGCCCAACGAGGAAGGCCAATGGGACTACCACCTGACCAGCAACATCGAACGCTTCAACGATAAGGAGGGTTCGCTGCAGGCCACAGCGTCACCTTCGCACGGCTACGTCCAACCAGCCAATCTGCACCACTGGGCGACGCTCGCAGGCGAGAACATCAGCATGGTCAAGCCTCATTTGTGGATGGGCGATACCTGCTACCGGTTCGGATTCCTGAACGACGATCAGTTCCAGGCGCTGCTCGACGCCCGCGCCGGACAAAAATTCACGCACCTCAGGGGCATTGCGATCGGAACCGCGAGCGACTCCGCCGCGGTCTACGACGGCCCCGATCACCCGCGCCCCGAGTATTTCCAAAAGCTCGACGCCCGCATCCGCGCCCTGAATCAGAAGGGCATAACAGTGGACCTTCTGCTGGCCGGCGCCGATAACGCGCTGACCAAATTGTTTCCGCAACCCGAGCAGCGGCAGCGCTACGTTCGTTACCTGATCGGGAGATACGCTTCGATGGACGTCACTTGGCAGGGCATCGGCGAATTCGAAACCTACGACAACGGTCGCGCCCTGATGAAGGAGATCGGAACGGAACTCAAGAGCAGCGATCCGTTCGGCCATCCGAGAACGTCCGAGCCGCGTACAACCTCCGCCCCGCTGGCGGGCGATGGCTGGATGAATTTCATCACCTACCAATCGTCCAACGATCAACTCGGCGCCATCGAGCATCAACTCTATCCCGCACCGTTCGTGAACCTGAACTTCGGCCTGGAGAGCAGCGGCGGGGTGGACGCGGATACCTCCCGGCACCGGCTTTGGAACTCCACCATGGACGGTCAGTATCCGACATACGGCAATGTGGCCACCGCGATGGCCAGTGGCGCCCCATTCGACGCGGCGGCTCTGAATTCGCCGGGCGCTCAGCAGATGTCACACTGGTTCAAGTTCTTCGACGACACGCGCCATTGGGAACTCGAGCCTCACTTCGACGTCGATGGCGGCCGTGCAGTGGCGCTCGAAGGCGTGGAATACATCGTCTATATTGAGAAGCCCGGGCCGGTGGAGGTAACCATCGAGAGGCACGGGTACGATGTGAGCTGGTTTAATCCGGTAACCGGCGAGACCGTGCCGGAAAAGAAATACAAAGGCGAGAAATGGACCGGCGAGCCCCCGGATAACTCGCACGACTGGGTGTTACACATCGAACGCGAGGGACGCAAGGAATCAATGCTCAATTCGTACAAATTCACGTCGCGCGAGTATCCGCTGCAGTTACAGGAGCCGGAGACCATGCCGAAGCTGACTCCGTTCGCGGTCGTGGAACCGGAAGGCGACACAATTCGCGCGTCCGAACCGGCGAAGTTCGACGTGAAGATTAAGCGCGAGACCCGTGGCACGAGATCGATGATGTACCTGTGGACCGGCGACGTCCCGACCGAGGGCCGCGGATTCCGCGTGCTGGCAACCGGCAGGCAAGGAACCTTCGAGATTCCGCCTGCGTTCGCCAAGATGGCCCCGAATGTCCTGTCATTGCGAGTCGCGGGGATGAATGCCAACGGGAAGGTGTACCTGCTCGACAAAGTCTATAAGCTGGTTCCGTGATGGCGCGGATCCTGGCCGTGGATACGACGTCGGAGTCAGGCAGCATCGCCGTTCTCGACTCAGCGGAAGACCGAATGTGCGAGTCCGCGATCTACTCGCCGGAAGGTTTTGGGCACGTGTTGTTCGACCGGATCGGCTCGCTCTTAGAGCGGTCGGGAATCCCGTTAGCCACCGTAGACTGTTTCGCGGCAGCGTCGGGTCCCGGATCGTTTACGGGCGTGCGCATCGGGCTGGCAGCCGTGAAAGGCCTGGCCGAGGCGTCGGCGCGCCCGGTGGTGGCTGTATCGAACCTGAAGGCGCTCGCCTGGTATGCAGCAGGCCCTCTGCGGGCTGCAGTCATCGACGCACGGCGCGGCGAAATCTACGGCGCGGTCTACGACGCCGAGTTAGGCGAGTTGCAGCCCGAACGCGTCCTGAAGTTTCGCGACTGGCTGGATCAACTGCCGGCCGGGGTCGAGTTTGTGTCCCCTAACTTCGCTCCATTCGCGGCCGCTCTGGTAGGGACTCAATTTGAAGATGCGCCGGTAGCCCGCGTCGATCGGACGCTCGCTGGCGCAATCGCCCGGATCGCCGCATCGGAATTCCTGAAAGGTGCAGCCCTGGATCCCGCGGCCATGGACGCGAATTATGTCCGCCGCTCGGACGCCGAGTTATTCTGGCGGGAAGCGTGACCCGGCGTCGCACCCCAGCCTCTCCGTGATAGACTTCGAAGCCCAGACGGATATGAAGAAGAATTCGCGTTTCCTGAGAGCGCTTTTTCTGTCTGCGGTTCTGTGGATCGCACCGTGCCAGGCGCAGACTTGGCCGAGTCCTGTTCGTGGTTCATGGGTGCAGACGGGCGCGACCTCTGCGGGCAATGTCGTCCCTCGACGAATGGCCGCGCCGGCATTCGCCTGGTGACGATCGAGGGCACGATACCGGACGCGGTTGGTGCGGCTGCGATGCGCGGCCAATGGGAAAGCTGCCGGATCGTGACGGAAGGCAACCCCGTCTGGCTCGCCGGTGCGAACCCGCTGAGCGATTTGGCGTATGTCTGGACGGGGTACCGGTCGGAGCACCACGATCCGCTTGTCCTGAAGCGCACCCGGTTCGCGCAGAATCCGCCGGCATTCCTGGGACTTTGAACTGCATCCTATAATCGAAGAATCCGTTTCGATACTGGGGCACATGCAAGCAACTAATCTCGAACCCGCAAAAGACGACGCTCGCGATCTGCGCTCGTTCCGCTACTTCGATCTGATGCTCAGCATCTTCATCGTCATCCTCCTGATCTCCAATCTGGTGGGACAGAAGATCTGCGCGTTCGGACCGTTCCGCATCAGCGGAGCGCAGTTGCTGTTTCCCATCACCTACATCTTTGGCGACATCTTCACCGAGGTCTATGGATACTCTGCCTCCCGCCGTGCTATCTGGCTCGGATTCTTTGCCTCGGGTTTGATGGCCGTGATGGGACTGATCACGGTGGCGCTTCCCGCCGCGCCGGACTGGCCCAATCAGAAGGCCTTTGCGACGGTATTCGATTTCGTTCCACGGCTCGTGGTAGCCAGCCTGGTTGCATTCTGGGCCGGCGAATTCGCGAACAGCTACGTCATGGCGAGGATGAAGGTTGTAACCGAAGGCCGTCACCTATGGACCCGGACCATCGGCTCTACAGTGGTTGGCCAGTTCATCGACACCGTGGTCCTGATGCTGATCGCCTTTGGAGGCAGCCTGAACACATCCCTGGTCGTGAACCTGATCGTGTCCGGCTATCTCGGCAAAGTCGCGTACGAAGTGCTGATGACTCCCGCGACTTATGCCGTAGTCGGATGGCTCAAGCGCGTCGAGAAGGTGAATGTATTCGACTACTCGACTGACTTTAGCCCCTTCAAGCTAAGAAATTGATAACTTACGCGGGCCCATCCGGCATAGCTCCAAGGCGCACCTTCATATTGATCTTGCGGCCGCCGCGGAAAATCGTCAAATCCAGCGTGTCGCCGGCGCGCTTGCGGGCCAGAGCCCGGCTAATCGCATCTTGACGATCCACCGGTTTGCCATCCACCGCGACAATCAGATCGCCCCCAACTCCGACCTGCGCGTTTCCGATCAACACCGTCTGGCGCGCCGGCTTGATGCCTGCCTGATCCGCGGCCGACCCGCGCGCCACATCCTGAATCAGCAGACCGCCCTCGCGTGGCAGTTCCAACGCCTCCGCAAGATCCCCGGCAATGTACACCACCGTCACTCCCAACCGCGGACGCTTGAAACTCCGGCCCGCCTGATAATCGTCCAGCATGGCCTTGGCGCGATTGATCGGGGTCGCGAAGCCAATGCCGATGTTGCCGCCATTCGGCCCGTAAATCGCTGTGTTGATGCCGATCACCGCTCCCTGAGAATCGAGCAGAGGTCCGCCGCTGTTGCCGGAATTGATGGCCGCGTCGGTCTGAATCATCCCTTCCAGAGCCTGCCCTTCCCCGCCCTGAATGGTACGCCCGATCGAACTGACCACTCCCGTCGTCAGCGTCAATTCGAGACCGAACGGATTGCCGATCGCCAGCACCTTCTGACCCACCTGCAGTTTGTCCGAGTCGCCAAGATTCAGGAATGGAACTTTCTTCTTCGCATGAATCTGGATCAGCGCGAGGTCGTCGATCCGATCCTGTACCAGAATATCCGCCTTGTACTTCGACTGATCGGGCAGCGTAACTTCCACCTGATTGCTTCCGGAAATTACGTGATAATTCGTCAGAATCCGGCCGCTCGAGTCGATAATAAATCCCGACCCTAGATCCCGAACCGGGTACACATCGAGGAAGATACTCCGCCGGTACACGGTGCTGGTGATATAAGCCGTGGACTCGCGCGCCATCCGGTACACCTCAATGTTATTTACTTCATCGGAGGTGAGTCCGGCGGTGTGCACCACCGATGGCGACGACCAGAGGCGGCCGCCCACATCGGCCACCGGTTGGAACAGCCGGCGGAAACTGATCGAGTTATGAGTCGTCAGAAAAACGAAAGCGCCAATCAGAACGGCACTGATGAATATAATTCGAGTCTTCACTGGGGGAGGCTCCGCAACTGTTCATAAACCGCGCGAGTCTGCGCGGCGGTGTCCGGCTTAGGGCCGGAAGTATCAATGATGTAGTCTGCGTACTTCACTTTTTCAGCAAGTGGCAACTGGTGGCTCAACCGGGCCAGCGCTTCTTCCCGGCTTATCCGATCTCGCGACATCGCTCTCGCGATTTGTTGCTCTTCCGTACAAATGGCCACAATCAGGCGTTGATAATTCCGATAGGACCCCGTTTCTATCAGTATCGCAGCTTCAACCACCGCGATTCCCCGGGGCTCCCGCGCCTCAAACTCGCTCAGCAGCGCGCGCGTACGGGTCCGGACTGGAGGATGCACCATCGAGTTGAGTTTCGCCAGGCGCTCCGGATTCTCGAACACCTCGGCAGCCAGCTTCCGCCGGTCCACCGTGCCGTCCTGGCGAAGAATCCCCGTACCAAACTCGTCAATCGCCGGCTGGTACGCCTCGCCGCCCGGCATCAGCACCAGGTGTCCGATTTCGTCCGCCTTCACCAGCAGACACCCGAGCGAGGCAAGAGTCTGCCCGACGAAACTCTTGCCGCTCGCGAGACCGCCCGTGAGTCCCACTAGCAGCATGTCAGTCGCCCGCCAGACGGCGCTCAGCCAAGGCGACGGTATTCGTCATGAGCATGGCGATCGTGAGTGGACCCACGCCGCCGGGCACGGGTGTATAGGCAGAGGCGAGTTCGGCCGCGGCCTGTGCATCCACATCGCCCGTCACGACGCTACCCCTGCGCTCGAATTGCTCCATCCGCTGTGCCGACCCCGGAAACAACCGCTCCACCTCAGCGCGATCGGCCACCCGGTTCATCCCTACATCGATCACCACGGCCCCCGGTTGGATATACTCCTCCGTGATCATGCAGGCACGCCCGATCGCAGCTACCAGCAGATCGGCACGGCGGCACTCGCCCGCAAGGTCGCGAGTCTTCGAATGACAGATGGTCACGGTAGCGTTCGCGTGCAGCATCATCATCGCCATCGGCTTCCCGACGATGTCGCTGCGGCCTACGATCACCGCGCGCTTTCCCGCCACCCCGATCTCGTACCGTCGCAGCATCTCCATGATCCCCGCCGGCGTGCACGCGCGCGGCGCCGGACGGTTCGCGACAAGGTGCCCCACATTGGTCGGATGAAACCCGTCCGCATCCTTGTCCGCATGCACCGACTGCAGCACCTTCCTCGAGTCGATATGCCCCGGAAGCGGCATCTGCACCAGAATCCCGTCGATGTCCGCCCGACGGTTCAGATCGTCGATGATGCCCAGCAGATCGGCGGTGCTGATGTCCTCCGGCGGCGTGATCTTCTCGCTGTAAATTCCGAGCTCGCCGCAGGCTTTCACTTTATTGCGGACATAAATCTCGGAACCCGGGTCATGCCCGACAAGAACGACGGCGAGTCCAGGTGGACGGATCCGGCTAAGTGCTTCGACGCGCGGCTTCAGTTCGGAAAGAATCTGCTGACGGACCCACGTTCCGTCAAGAAGTTTTGCCATCTGATGGCGAGTGTATCAGGCTCAACCAACCTTGGCGGGATCGGGCTTCAGCGCTTGCAGAAGCTTATCGCCGAACAATGACTGCCGCTGCTGCTGGGCCGGCTCCGGTGAGTGCGCGGGAGCCACAGCCGGTTTGGCTGCAGGCTGCTGATCCAGATACTTCAACTTCTTTAGCACCGCACGTTCCAGCGAGTTGTTGAACGCCGTCCAGTGCCCTTCCTGCAACCGGTCTTTCTCTACCAGAGACCGCATGCACTCCATCTTCGAATCCAGATTATCCAAATGGTGCAGCAGTAGCGCCTCCGGAAACAGTGGCACCTTCGGCGATCCGAACGCGAGTTCCCCGTGATGGCTCAAGATCAAGTGCTCCAGCAGCGTGCGCAGTCGCGGCGGAAAGTCCGGCATCTGCTGCAGCTTTTCCTCGATCATCCGGATCCCGATCATGATGTGCCCCAGCAGTTGCCCATCGCTGCTGTAGCCGAATCCGCGATCGTACGTCAACTCGTCGATCTTGCCGATATCGTGCAGAACAGCGCCCGCCAGCAACAGATCGGTATCCACATCCTTGTAGTGCGGCCCCACCATGCGCGCCAACTGGCACACCGACAACACGTGTTCCAGCAGTCCGCTCAGAAACGCGTGATGCACTACCTTCGCTGCCGGCGCGATCTTGTACGCGCGCACAATGCGTTCGTCGGCGAAGAATAGATCCAGCAGACCCCTCAAGTGCGGATTCCCTATCCCGGCGACGATGCTCTGAAGTTCCGCGAACATCTCCTCCGGATCCCGCAAAGAGGCGGGGAAGAAATCGGCATAGTCCACCTCGTGCTCGTCCACCCGGATCACCTTGTGGACGGTCAACTGCGGCCGGTTCTGAAAGATCTGGTACAGCGCCTTCACCCGTACGAAATCGTTGCGATCGAAGGTGTGCATCGCCTCGGCGGCGTTGTCCCACATCTTCGCGTCGACATCGCCGGTGCGATCGCCGAGGGTCATCGAAAGGTAGGGCTCACCAGTCCGTTTCTGGCGAATGTCCTTGGAGTGGACGAGGAATACCGAAGTGATTACCTGGTTCGGCTGAAGGTCGCGAACGTACGGCGATTTCATGTCTCTAACGCGAGGACGAATCCTTCGACTTGACGCTGGTGGTTCCGGGAATCGGCACGATCCCAAGGAATTTCTTGCGCCGGCTCTGGTTCGCCACTTCCTCTTTCGACACCGTCTCGGGCTTCAATTGCGCCGGATCGACCCAAGTCGTGTCCTTGCCCGGAGCCGCTCCCGAGTCCACATAACCGGGCTTGATCTCCAGAAACGCCTGCTGGCGGAGCTTGGTCAGATAGTCGCGAATCGCAGGCTGCATGCGCGGTGTGAAGAGCTTGTCCATGATCTCGTTCTGGACTTCTTCGAACGTCGCCTGCCCGGCCTTTTGATGGTCTTCTACACGCAGAATCAGGAAGCCGTTGGAGACTTTCAGCGGCGGGCTGACGAAGCCCCGCGGCTGATCCCACACGGCGTCCTCGATGTCCTTCCGGAGTTTGCCCTTCTCGAAACCGCCGATGTCGCCTCCCTGCGGCGCGCTCGCAGCATCGGAGTTGTCGCGCGCGAGTTCGGAGAACTTCTCGCCCTTGGCCGCTCGGGCCGCGACGTCCTTCGCCTTCTTCTCCACGGCCGCGATCCCCGCCTGGTCCTTGCCGTCTGTCGAGATCAGGATTTCCCGCAGAAACACGCGCTCATCCCGAACGAAGTCCGCCTTGTGCTCGTCGTAGTACTTGCGCAACTCGTCCGGCTTCACCTGAACGCCGCGCGCAATCTCGTCTCGAATCACCCGCTCTGTCAGCATGCTGCTCTTGATTTCGCTCTTGTAATCCTCAAACGGCATGCCCGTCTGCTCGTGGACAAACTGCTGGAACTTATCCGGATCCGCAATCTTCGAATCCAGCTGCAGCTTCGCAATGTACTTGCTGATCTCCGGATCGACATTAATATTCAGTTCCTTGCCCTTTGCCACCAGCAGGAGCTGATCGATACGGTCGCGGAGCGCATTCTTCGTTCGCTCCTCCATGGCCTCCTTCAAGCGGGCACCCGTGAGATTGCGCTGGCGGAGTTCCGCCTCGGCCTGGTGCTCTGAGCGTTCAAGTTCGGAGCGCGTGATGATGTCGCCGTTTACCTTAGCAATAATTTCTTCTACCAGGACGGCGTCAGACGCGAGGATAAATCCGGCAGTGAGCGCAGTTACTCCCAGGAGGCGGAGGGACTTCATATATTCACAGTATAACGGAGGCGGAAGCGCCCTAGTCGATCCAACCGCCGGCCAACACCACGTCTCCCGAGTACATCACCGCCGCCTGCCCCGGCGTGACCGCCCGCTGCGGTTCATCGAACCGGATCTCCACTTGGTTCGGATCTGAACCCGGGTACACCGTCGCCGCAGCCGCCGCGTGCTTATTCCGGATCTTCACCTCAGCCCGTACCGGACTCGAAATCGGCGTGATCGAGACCCAATTCACGTTCTTTGCCACCAGTGCGGCTCGCAACAAATCGTCGTTCCGCCCCACCACTACTCGCTGCTTCGCCGGTTCCGTCGCGATCACATACAGCGGCTCGCCCTTCGCGATGCCGAGGCCGCGCCGCTGCCCGACGGTAAAGTGGTGAACTCCGGAATGTCCACCCATCACCCGGCCAGCCGTATCTACGATCTCGCCCTCGGTCGCATCCCGCGCGATTCCCTGCTCCGCAAAGTACGCGTCGATAAAAGCCGCATAATCGCCGTTCGGCACAAAACAGATTTCCTGGCTGTCCGCCTTCTCGGCTACCGGCAGTCCTAACTCGCGTGCCAGATCGCGGACCGCCGGCTTCGTCAGGCCGCCCAGCGGAAACAGCGTCCGAGCCAGTTGTGCCTGTGTCAGCCCGAACAGGAAATACGTCTGATCCTTCCCGTGATCCACTCCCCGCCGCAACTCATAACGGCCTGTGGCGCCGTTGTACGAAACGCGCGCATAGTGCCCGGTGGCCACCTGCTCCGCGCCAACTCCTGCCGCCATTTCCAGAAACTGATCGAACTTCACGAAGTTGTTGCACAGCGTGCACGGGATCGGTGTCCGGCCGGCTAAGTACTCGTCGACGAAAGGCTTTACCACCTGCTCTTCAAAGCGGTTCTCGAAGTTCACGACGTAATACGGGATGCCCAGATGCTGCGCCACCCACCGCGCATCGTAGACATCGTCCAGCGAGCAGCAACGCCCGGTCGAGTGTCCGCCCGATAACTCCGGCAGCCGCCGCTGATTCCACAGTTGCATCGTCATCCCGACGATCCGTTCGCCTCGCCGGTGCAGCAATCCCGCCACTGCGGAGCTGTCCACTCCACCCGACATCGCAACCGCAATCACGGACTCAGACATGGGCCATCCCACTCGGCGCGAGCCGTTCCAGATGCGCTACCGACGCCGCCACAGCCTCGATCAATCCGTCCACCTGCGCCTCATCATTCGAACTTCCCAGCGAAAACCGGATGCACGACCGCGCCTGCGCCTTCGGCATCCCGATGGCCGTCAACACGTGTGACGGCTCCACGGCGCCGCTGGAACACGCCGCTCCACTCGAAACCGCGAATCCCCTCAGGTCCAGCGCAATCAGCAGCGGCTCGCCTTCGATTCCCTCGAAGCGGATATTCGACGTATTCGCCACACGAGGCGATCCAGCCGCATTCACTCGCGCCCGCGGCACGCGCTCCAGAATACCCTGCTCCAGACGGTCGCGCAGACCGGCAATTCGCCGCGATTCCGTTTCCAGATCGCGCCGTGCAATCGTCGCCGCACGCCCCAATCCGGCAGCGCCAGGGACATTCTCCGTGCCCGGTCGCCGGTCGCGCTCATGATGCCCACCGAAGAGCACAGGCAGCAGATCCACGCCTTTCCGCACATACAATACGCCGATTCCCTTCGGCGCGTACAGCTTATGCCCGCTCACCGAGTAAAGATCCACGCCGAGTTCGTTCACGCTCACCGGCAGTTTGCCGGCCGCCTGCACTCCATCGGAATGAAAGGCCACTCCGGCGTTGCGCGCGACTGCGCCGATTGCCTCCACCGGTTGAATGGTCCCGAGCTCGTTGTTCACGTGCATGATCGTAATCAACGACGTCGTGGGACGCAGCGCCCGGCGCACATCATCGGGATCCACGACACCCGTTGCGCCAACGCCAACGTACGTCACCTCAACGCCTTCGCGCTCTAACCGCATGCAGCCGTTTAACACCGCCGGGTGCTCGATGGCGCTGGTAATCACGTGCCGGCCTGCCGGACCATCGCGCCGGACGGTGCCGAAAATTGCCAGATTATCCGCCTCGGTTCCCCCACTTGTAAATACAAGTTCGGTAGGATGACAGCGCAGCAGTTCAGCCACTTCGCGCCGCGCGGCATCCAGTTTTTGTTTCGCGGATTGACCAAACCAGTGGATACTGGAGGCATTGCCGTACACTTCGAGCATCACTGGAACCACAGCTTCCAGCACTTCTCGAGATACTGGCGTTGTCGCGTTGTGATCGAAGTAAAAACGTCCCACCGGTATCTTCAAGTGTAACAACCTATGCCTTCGAAAAATTCGAACACGCGCTCGCTCATCACGCTCTCCACCGACTTCGGCACCGCGGACCACTTCGTCGGCACCATGAAAGGCGTCATTCTGAAGATCGCGCCCGAAGCGGCCCTGGTGGACATCAGCCACGACATCGCCCCGTTCGAGGTGATGGACGGAGCCTTCACCATCGCCCAAGCGTACCGGTTCTTCCCCGCCGGGTCGATTCATGTCGTCGTGGTCGATCCGGGCGTCGGCACCTCGCGCCGCGCGGTGCTGGTGGAAGCCGCCGGACAGCGCTTCATCGGGCCCGACAACGGCGTATTTTCCATGATTTACGACCGGGAATCGCACCGTGTACGTGAGCTTTCCAATCGCAAACTGTTTCTGCCCGAGGTGAGTTCGACATTCCACGGTCGCGACATCTTCGCGCCCGTCGCGGCACACATCGCGGCGGGCGTCGCCCCAGCGCGGGTCGGGAAGTTGATCTCCGATTACGTCCAACTCGGCCTGATGAAACCCGTCCAGATGGCGCGGCGCGTTTGGAGCGGCACGGTGCTCAAGGTCGACCGTTTCGGCAATCTGATCACGAACCTGCATGTGGACCAGTTTCCCGCCGTGCGCACGCAATCGTTCGAACTGTCGATCGGCCTGCGCCGCCTGTACGACCTCTCCACCACCTTCGCCGATTGCCTCGAAGGCGAACCTTTCGTGATCCTGGGCAGTTCGGGCTATCTTGAGGTGGTGATCAATCAGGGCTCGGCGACGAAGATGCTGGGGTGTGCCGCCGGTAGTCCGGTCGAGTTGACCTTCTTCTCGTGATGCATTTCGATGCCTGAACTACCGGAAGCCGAAGCAGTCGTACGACGCCTGCGCCGCCAGACGAGGGGCGCTGTCATAGCCGAAGCTCGCGTCGAGCGGCCACGCTCCGTCGAACCGCAAACCGCGGAGACAGTCGAGAGCCTCGCCGCCGGCGCATCGATCAAGACCGTGAAGCGCCGTGGAAAGCAGGTGCTGATCCGACTCTCCAACGGACTCACCATCCGCATCCATCTCGGAATGACCGGCGATGTCTACGTCGTGGATGATTACCGCTTCCGTCCCGTATTCGCCCGCGTCTGGTTCCGGCTGGTGAGCGATCGTGGGCTGATCTTCGAAGATGCCCGCGTTCTCGGGCATCTCAATATCTACACCGATGCCGAACTGGCGCAGGTTTTGGACCCGCTCGGAGTCGAGCCGCTGTCGGCTGAATTCACTCCGGCATTGCTCCAGCAGCTTGCCGCCGGGAGCCGCCAGCCGGTCAAGGTCTTTCTGATGGATCAGACCAAGGTGGCAGGCTTAGGCAACATCTATGCAGCCGAGGCGCTGTTCGCCGCGCGGATCGATCCGTCGCGCCGGGCGGGGTCGCTGCGCAAAACGCGGATTGCGCGACTCCACGCGGCGATCATCCAGATCTTAAGCGAAGCAATCGACTCGACCGCGACTGCTTACTCGCGCCCCGGTGCATTCTCCGAAGGCGAGTCGTTTACGCCGCAGGTGTATGGACACGAAGGCGAACCGTGTGTCCTCTGCCGCCGCAGGATCCGCCGGATTCAGCAAGGCGGCCGGTCGACCTATTACTGCCCGGGTTGCCAGTCCTGATTCTGAGCTCGGCTACCCTCGTGCCGGAAGCGACTTTCTCGCCTCCCGGTCCGGATCGTTCTTCGCCACGCAGGTATCGTCGAAAATCATCGTTTCACCTTTCGCGGCGGAGTACTTCGGCCAATTGGTGAGCCCGGCACCGTTCGGATTTCCGGTCCTCATGAATCGCAGCAACGCCCCAGCCATCTTGGTCGACAGTGCTCTTGGCCGCGGACCCCCACCCGTATGGGTCAGCATGAGATCCGTGTTGTAAAACCAGAAGGAGATATCGACGCAATGGAACGCCCGCATGCGGTTGTCGAATAATGGACGCTGCCAGGCAAACCAATTCACGTAAACCGGGGCGGGCTGCTTCGATTTCACATCCGCCAACGCCACTACACTCTGGCGGTTGCTGCTGGCCAGCGACCAGATTTTCACTGGTTTTTCGCCGGGGAACGCTTTCGCATATGCGTCCACTACTTCCTTCGCGCGATCGCCGAAGCCCGGGCCGAAACCGGCGCGTTGACGTAGCTTCTCCACCACCTGGTCCATCGTGATCGATTCGAGCGAGGAGTCGGCCCAAGCGGCTGACATCTCGTCCTGAACCGAGCTGATGATCATCGGGACATTCGCGGCTGCGGGAGCCGCCTCCGGATCGTAAGGATGCTGCGGCAAAATAGTGCCGTCCACCACGGGACTGAATCCTCGCATCAAGCGGCCACCGGGCCCGGCTTCTCTTGCCCACGTCTGTTGGGCTCGTGTCGCGACGGCATAGAAATCTTTCCAGGGCATTGCCTGCAATTTCTCTAACTCGCCGGCGCTAAGTCCCGCTTCTTTCAGCACCGCGGCGCCCAATTTCTTCGATAACTCCTTGTCCCCCGATTTCCGCGACGCGCCACTTGCACGCCAATCCCGCAACCCCACCGGACAGCGGAACGACCGCCAAGCGGACAACGCTGTGGGTGCCAAATCCACAGCGAGGTGATCCGTCTTGGCCGTACCGATCGAAGAACTGCAATCCATCGCCAGCATCCTGGCCGCCGGCTACCTGCGATACCGCCGTCGAATCCGGCGCGAAGATCCACTTGATAACACAGCCCCTTCAAGCCCTCATGGACACGAGGTTAACAGCCCGAGAGAGGAGTTGGCCTTGGAAACCACGATCCGGAAAGAGATTGAAGCGCTGCGCCACATGACGGTGGGCCAAATGAAAAAGAAATATGCCGAAGTGTTCGGCGAGGAGACGCGCTCGCACCACAAGCACTTCCTGTTCCGTCGCATTGCCTGGAGGATCCAGGCTCTGGCAGAGGGCGGTCTGTCGGAACGGGCGCGCCGCCGCGCCCTGGAGATCGCCAACGACGCCGACCTGCGCGTTCGCGCGCCCAAGACGACGTTCCAGCAGGATTTCAGCCTGTCGTCGGCCAGCGCGGTAAAGGGACGCGTTACCGCCGAAGCGGATCCGCGAGTGCCCGCGCCCGGCGGTTCTGTTGAACGCCGCTACAAGGGCCGGGACATCGTCGTGAAGGTCCGGGAGGGGACATGGTCAACCGCGGCGACGTCCGCGACTATGCTGATCTCACCCGCCTTGGCTACGTGACACGCGCCCGGATCACGCAGATCATGAACCTGCTGAACCTGGCACCCAACATTCAAGAGGAGATCCCTTGGTGCGCAACGGATTCACCAGGAATCCAAGAGAGGCAGCTTCGCTCGGTGACGTCGCAGGTGCTTTGGCAGGAGCAACGGCGGCTTTGGCGCCGGATGAGTCCGACTCAATCCTTCAGCACATCGGCAACGGCTTAAGGAATCCATTCTGGATGAGACTCTCGAATTTAGACCGGATCGATTGCGCCACCTTCGGGTTCTCGCGGAACAGCACTCCGAGTTCGATGTTCCGTTCGTGCGCGGACTCCGTAAAGTTGGCAGATGTGATGAATGCGGTGATACCGTCCACAAGAATGCATTTTGCATGCTGGCAGGCTGGTAACCCCGACGCCTTCTCAGGACCGCGCGGGTCGTAGAAAACCGCCGGCTTCCTGCTCCACGGCCAGTGATATTTCCAGAACGACCAGGCGTACTTCTCGACGGCGGCGTCATCGCTTGGCGGCACGTTCAGGATCAGGACGACTTCGAGCTCTGGACGGAATGTCCAGGCCTCTTCGATGGGGAGAAATACTTCATGGCCGTTGAAGATGCTGTACGTCGAGATCCAGAGCGACTGGCGTGCCTCTGAGAGCAGTTGCCCCACCACAACGCTCGTGTCGCGAACGTGCGGGCCCTCTTCATCGGGGCTGGTCCAAACCAACTGAACCTGATCGATTGCCCGCTGCCTGGCCGCAGCATCCTCGGCGAGAGCCTCGAGCGTGATCGCGAGAGTGGTGGTAGTGAAGCCGCACGCCTGCAGCGACACCAACTCGGCTGCCAGCGAATTGCGACCATATTGCGGTGCCCATTCGGCGACAGTGAACGCGGTGTACGGCGGCTTGAGGCGGCCGCCCCGTAGCGCGTGCGCGATGGATTGCAGG